>QEVF01000022.1 GCA_003576915.1 Planctomycetota bacterium
TTCGGGGTTGTGCTTCTTGCGCTTCATGACAGTCCTTTCCGGCCCAAAGGCCGATCCGGACTCTCATATCACCTGGACCAGTTTTCGGGGAGCAGACCAAGAAGCCGTCGGGTCAGCCTCATCACATTTTCTCGAGCGCAGCGCCAGGCAAGTGACTGCGTCTTGGCCTTGCCGAGAACAACTTCAGGAGGCCAGGAGCAGTCTCAACGCAATGCCTGTGAACGGCGGTCCAAAAGTGCATCTGGCCCGACCTTCATTTCAAGCGGCTTTTCAGCCGCTTGAAATGCGCGAGCCATCCATGGCTTGCGTCCGCAGGCCGTACTTCAGCAGCCTGCTAAGCAACGAAAACCGGCTTGCAGCAAAAGCCGCAAGCCGGTGAGTCGTGGAGGTGGCGGCGGGATTCGAACCCGCGTGTGACGGTTTTGCAAACCGTTGCCTAACCGCTTGGCTACGCCACCAAAGCCGAGGGGCGCAGCGCGATGCGCCGCGCCCCGAATCTGGTGACCCCAGCGGGATTCGAACCCGCGTACATGCCTTGAAAGGGCATTATCCTAACCGCTAGATGATGGGGCCTTCCGCCGCCACATTGCCGGCGCCCAAGCGATGCTCTGCAAGGGCCGATACAAATACAAGGGCGCCGTTCACTTGGCAATCGGGGGCGAGTCCAAATCCGGCTTGCCCCTGGCTGCCTCAAACAGCGCCGGCTCCTCCCCGCGATCGAGGCGTTCCAGATTCCGCTTGAGCAGGGGGCTTGCCGGGCGCTCTGCCAGCTTTTTCCTCAGCACGCCCTTGGCCGCTTCAACCTTTCCCGACCTATACAGCGCCATGGAAAGCAGCACCACCGACACCAAATCCTGCCGCGTTCGGGCCATGTAGCGCCGCAGGGCTTCGGCCGCCCGGTCATTGGCGCCGCGCTCCAGCAGAAGCACCCCAAGGTTGAGCAATGCCGGCGGGTAATCTCCGGCGCGGCGATAGAGCAGCGCGGCCTCCCGCCCCTCGCCCAGCCCCTCGCTGGCCACGGCCATCGCGTGGTAAGCAGGCGCGGGATTGAGCGTGTACTCCCAATAGGCAAGCAACTGTGCCGCCAATGCTCTGGCTGTGGCAAAGTCGCCTCGGCGTGTCGCCTCCGTGGCCTCGGCCCAGATGCGCCGAATGCGCACCCTGCGCAGGAACAGATAAGCCACGAAAGCCAGCTCCAGGATCGCGCCGCCAATCCAAGCCGCGCCGAACAGCAGCGACTCCGTGGAGCCCGGCGCGGCGTGGTGCCAGAGGACGGTGAGAGTTGTCAGTGCGTAAGCAAGGCCGAACACGACCAGGGCGTGAGCCAGGTGCAGGGCGACGGGCAACCAGCTCACGAAATGGCTTCGCTTCACTCAGGGACTCATGGGTAACAGCCGAGGATATTAACGAAGGAGCGAAGTCTTGGTTCGGGCACTGGCGCATTGACGGTCGGGGGTCTATCTTGTGCGGGCTCGCCGGGAAGTGGGTGCAACTCCCACACGGCCCCGCCACGGTAAAGTCCGACCTCTCGAGCGACTTGCAGTTCCCGGACCACGAGGGTGGAGATGGGGGCGCGCTTTCGCGTCCCCGGCGCGCATGAACCGACAGGCACTTCTTCTGATCGTCCTGCTGGCCATTCTTGGCGCCGTGGCCGCCGTGGCCCTGGCCGGCTGGCAGGCCCGCAGCACCCCTGACACGGCCCGCATGCCCGTTTCCGATGGGCCTCTGCGCATTGTTTCTCTGGCGCCGGCCGTGACCGAGACGCTCTTTGCCATTGGCGCGGGCGAACTGGTTGTGGGCCGCACGGAATATTGCGACTTTCCCTCGGCTGCCAGAAACCTGCCCACCGTCGGCACTACGCTGACTCCCAACTACGAGGCCATCGTGCGGCTCAAGCCCACACTGATTATTGGTGAGGCCACAAAGGATGCCCCGCTGGAAGAACTCAACCGCATCGCCCCGACGCGGCTCCTTCCCTGGCTTACGCTCGACGACGTGCTCGCGGGCATCCGTGAAACAGGACGGCTGAGCGGCCATCTGCCGAAGGCGGAGGCCATCGCCGGCGAGATGGGCCGCCGCCTGAAGGTGCCGCCGCCTGCTCATGGCCCGCGCGTGCTGCTGGCCATGGATGGAACGCCGGGCCAGCTCAAGGAGGTCTGGTTCCTGCGCCAGAACTGCATTCACGGCGCCTGCCTCAATGCAGCCGGCGGCCGCAACGCCGTGGACGACGAAGTGGTGGGCGTGGCGCCGGTTCTGAGCCTAGAGCGCGTGATCGCCCTGGACCCGGAAATCGTCCTGATTCTGGCCGCACGGACCCTGAGCGAAGATGAGCGGCGCCAGATCGTTGAGGACTGGAGGGGCCTGCCCATGCTGTCGGCGGTCAGGAACTCGAGGGTCCACGTGCTGGACGGGCGCGAGTACTACATCAACGGGCCGCGCATCCTAGAACTTGTCGACAAACTCCAGCTCGCCCTGCGCCGGGAGTGACATGCTTGAATTCGATCGGGTCTCGGTACGCGTGCGCGGCGTTCCCCTGTTGCGCGACGTCAGCCTGAAGCTGGCACCCGGGGATTTCGTGGCCCTGCTGGGTCCCAACGGGGCCGGCAAAACCACGCTCATTCGTACTGCACTTGGGCTGTTGCCCGCCGCCGAAGGCCGTGTGAGGCTGGGCGGCCAGGACGTCCGACGTTTGAGCGGGCGCCAGCGCGCGGCGCAGGCGGCATGGCTGCCGCAGCATCATCGCTTCCACGAAGAGGTTTCGGCCCTGGACCTGGCGGCCGCCGCGCGCTTCCGATTCATCGAAACGCGCCAGGCCAGCCTCGACGCGGCCAGGGCCGCCCTGACACGCGCGGGCGCCGCCGAGTTTGCAGCGCGGCTCGTTTCGCGGCTTTCCGGCGGCGAGCAGCAAAGGGTGGCCTTTGGCTGCCTGCTGGCGCAGCAGGCACCTCTGCTGCTGCTGGACGAGCCCGCCAACCATCTCGATCCGGCCCAGCAGGTGTCGCTCTACCGGCTGATCGGGGACTGCTGGCAGCAGGGGCTGGGGGTGCTTTGCATCACCCACGATGTGAACCTCCTTGCCCACGCCGCCAGGGGTCGCGAGAGCAGCGTGCGCATCCTGGGCGTGCAGTGCGGCTCCCTGGCCTTTGAGTCGCGTCTGGACGCGCCGGACCTGGGGCCCAGACTCTCCGAACTCTTTGGCCTTCGCCTGGGCGAAGCCCGGCTTGAGGGTCGCCGCGTCTTTCTCCCCGCCGAGGTGGCACCATGAGAAAGGACGCGGCTTTGGCCGTGGCCTGCCTGGCGCTCTGCCTGGCCGCGCCGTTTGTGGGGGAGCCGCTGTCAGGCGAGAATGCGGCGTTCATTCTCTGGCAGTTGCGCCTGCCGCGCGTGCTGATGGGGTTGATTGCAGGGGGTGCGCTGTCACTCGTGGGCGGCACCTACCAGACGATATTTGCCAACCCTCTGGCCAGTGAAAGCACGGTGGGCACCCTGGCCGGAGCCACGCTGGGCGCGGTCATTGCACTGGTTTTCGGGCTGGGCAGCGGCGTTGCGGGGGTACCTACTGTGGCGGTGTTTGCGTTCTGCGGCGCACTGGCCGTCACGCTGCTGCTGACGGCAATTGCCTCTAGCGGCAGGGCCAGCCTGCACTCGGTGCTGCTCGCGGGTGTTGCCATTTCACTCATGGCCAGTGCGCTATCAACGGGCCTGCAATACACCGCCGATCTGAATTCCATGTTTACGGCGGCCCGCTGGTCCTTGGGCCATCTGCAGCAGATGGGCTATGGCGGCATCGGAATGGTGCTGGCCTTCGTGTTTCCCGCCTGCACCCTGTTGCTCTGGAACACGCGCGCCCTCGAAACCCTGGCCGGCGGCGAAGAGCGCGCACACAGCCAGGGCGTGGACGTGGCCACACTGCGCGCGACCTGCCTGGGGGCCGGCGCGCTGGCCGTGGCCGCCTGCGTGGCCGTGTGCGGACCCATTGCCTTTGTGGGCCTGATTGTGCCGCACCTGACACGCCTGCTGGTGGGCGCCTCGCGACGCAGGTTGCTGCCCTGGTCTCTGGTGCTGGGCGGAACCTTCCTCGTGGCCTGCGATGCTCTGGCGCGCGCGGCCTGGCCCGGGCGGGAGTTGCCGGTGGGCGTGGTCACGGCCGCGCTGGGCGCACCGGCATTGGTCTGGCTCATCTCCCGGCGCAACCCTTGACAGATTCTTGACCGAGGCCCGGGTTTTCCTGACCGAATATTGACCGATGTTTCACGTCTGGCTCTCAAGCCGCCTCCCAGGCCGGTTGGGAGGCTGTGTCGCGTTCTGTCGCGGCGCCCCCACGATTGTCTTCAAGGGGCGCCATGCCAAGATTCCGCCCATGGCCAAACACCTACGGGAGACCACGATGAAGATGAAGCTTGCACTGATCTGCGCTGCGGTTGCGCTGACAGCCGCTGCCTGCGCCACGGAAGGCAGCAGCACGACGTCGAGCGGCAAAGACCCTGCCTGCGCTGGCAAGAGCGGCGGCGGCGAATCCGGGGCACCCGACGCCGATATCAACGACGAGGACAGCTACCTGAAACTGGTGGACGAGTACAAAAGCGGCAAACGCCAGGGCGAGGCCTACGTCCCGATGCACGATGTCGTTGCGGGCTGGCAGCGCTGGGAAGTCACGAAGACCATCCAGGGCAAGAAGGTGGTCGAGAAGTGGACGGTAGCCAAGGTCCTGACCAGGCAATTCACGGCCTTTGTGGAGCGCGACATGGGCTACTACCACCTGGGTTATGAGGTAGACCTCAAGGTTCCACGCGCCGAACAGGCGCTCAAGGGCAATGTCAGGCGCGCCTTCATTGGGCGCGAGGGCTGGGAACCGCGCGAAATCTCCGTCGGCAAGCCTTCCAGCAACGGCAAAAACTACGCTGGCGCCAGGGCTGAGGACTTCGAAGGGCTAACCATGCACAAGCGCGAGTTCTACGGCACCTGCTACACCTGGACCGAGGGCGCCATCGAGATCCGCGAGTGGGTGGCCGGCAACGGATGGTTCGAGAAGGTCATCAAGCGCACGGAAAACGGCGCCGTCACCGCTGAGCTCACCGGAATCAACGGCGAGACCAAAGGCCGGCTCGACTGGAAATGGTAGGCAGCATCCAACACCACCGGCCCGGTTCACCGGGCCGGTGGTGTTTTCGGCGCTGTTTCATTTGCCGCGCTCGCCCCTATACTCCGCGCCATGGGCAAGGCTGAAAACCCCACCTGCGAGGAGTGCGGCAACCACGGCGTAACACGTCGCCTGGTGGCGGGCGCAGCCGTGGATGAGTGCGAACTCTGCGGCCATCTAGCGGGCTCGCCCGATGTCATCGAACTGCTTGAACTACAGCGCGAAGCCGAGGAGCTCGGCTGTTCCCCCGAGTCCTTTCCCCTGGCCCGCTTCATCGACGATTTGCCCGGCGTGCGTGTTCTGAGCGACTCCGGCGGCGACGAAATCGCCGGCACCATGCCCTACGTCAGCTTCGAACTGTCCGACCACCGCACCGTGCAACTGGAGAATCTGGCCCAGGCCTTGCGGCTGATGCGCGACGAACTGGAGGCCCGCTGGATGATCGAGTTCACCTACGACTTTCAGCTCGGCTTTGAACTCAAGGCGCGCCGCGAAAACGAGACCGCACGCGCCACCCCCGCCGAAGTGGATGCCGCGCGCCGGGACATGTCTTTGATGTGGCGCCGCCTCCAGGTGTTCTCGGGCCTGGGGTGGTGGAAGCGCTGATACCGGGCCTTGTTTTGCAGGCCCGGGGAACTAGGCTTGATTCCCCCCATCTGCCCGAGAGGGTACATCGTGAAACCGAGCCAACTCACCGTTTCGGCGGTGCTCGCCGCGGGCGTCTTTCTGGGAGGCTGCTCCGCCAGCCAGGCGCGCGGCAGCACACAAGACGGCCCTGAGCGTGGCACTGTGGAGTTCTACACCCAGCGGCACGGCTCCCCGGGCTACGAGATCGCCACGATTTTCAACAGTCGCACCTACCAGGACGCGATACGCGCCGAGCGCGGGTCTGAGCTGGTGGTGGTTGAGGAGTTCTACACGGTTCGCGTGGCCCAGGACCTCACGCGGCGCGACGTTCTCACGGAGGCCGGCTACTGCCGCCGCCGCAAGGATTTGCAGAGCTCGGGCGTTTTCTATGAGTTCTTCGACACCCGCTGGGTGCTGATCGGAATGCTGGAATCCGGCGGCGTGCTCAAGCTGGTGGACAGCTCCGGCCGCGCAAGCATTCACGGCAAGAGCCAGTTGGACGAGGCGCTGATCGTGGTGTACGGGGCGCGCAACGGGGCGAGCTACGACTTCTCCGGTGCGGATACCAATCGCGCCAAGATGGCCTTTGTCTCGGGGAACATCGGCGACAAGAACGGTGACGAGGAAGCGGCAGAAGTGCGCCTCCGCTCGCCGCGCGACCGCGGCGTAGTGCTGCGCACCGCCCGTGACAACGCCCCCGTCATTGAGTTGCGGCGCTACCGCCCCTTGGAACTTCGGGGCCTGTCTGACACCCTGCAGCGTGACCGCTTTGACGCTTCCAAGGAAGAAGAGTTGCGGCGCCTGCGCGAGCAGCGTCGCGGCACCGAAGCCGGCGACGGCGCTTACGGCGGCATGGAGTTCAAGGACGGACAACCCGTGGACTCCGAGGGCCGTCCCCTCAAACGCGGCGACGCCGCGAAGTAGAGGTCTGGAGGCGGGGCCGGGGACGCTTGGCGCCCCGGCCTTTCTGTTGGCGCCGTCAACTGTAAGTCGGACAGGGCACTGAAGCCTCTGGGCTCGCACCATGACCACGACGCGCCGGAAACTCGGACCCCTGAATACGCTGGCCATTGACGCTCTCGGCCCCGGCGCCCAACCCTCGTTGGCCGTTATCCTCTGCCACGGCGTCAATGCCCCAAGCGATGACCTCGCAGGCCTGGGGGCGGAAGCCCTTGAGATAGAGCCGCAACTGGCGCGCATGACGCGGTTTTACTTCCCCGCCGGCCTGCTCGATTCGGCAGACTTCGGCATGCCCGGCGGCCGCGCCTGGTGGGAAATTGACTGGGCTATGCTTCAGCAGATGATGTTGAGCGGCGACTACGCACCCATGAGGCGCTCAAGGCCCAAGGGCCTGGTGGAGGCCCGTCAGGCCCTGTGGGCGATGCTGGAAGCCGTCTGCGCCGAGACGGGGCTGGCAGTTTCCGAAATCGTGCTGGGCGGGTTCTCCCAGGGTGCCATGCTTTGCACCGACCTTGCCTTGCGCCTGCCCGCAAACCCCGCAGCCCTCTGCCTGTTCTCGGCCACAATGATCAACGAGGCCGAGTGGCAGCAACTGGCGCCGGCACGCAAAGGCCTGCGTGTGCTGCAGAGCCACGGCCGGCAGGACCCCCTGCTGCCCTTTTCCCATGCCGAGGTGCTGCGTGACATGTTCAAAGGAGCCGGCGCCGACGTGGAATTCGTCCCCTTCGCCGGACAGCACGGCATCGGCCTGGAGGCTTTGCAGCGCTTCGTAGCTTTGCTCAAGTCGGTCGCGGCGGGGAAGAAGTAGGCGCCGATTACGCGTATTGCAGGGCGTCGGTCGTCTTCATCCGCGTGCCCTTGATGGCGGGGGGCAGCGCCCCCGCCACGCCGATGAGCAGCGCCACGGCCACGCCGGTTCCGAGGGCCCACAGGTCCACGCGGATTTCGAAGGCGCCCGAAGAGAACTTCGTGGCCAGCCCGTCTGCCAGCGTGGCCACCGCGCAGCCGGCCAGTGCACCGGGCAGCACAATAAACACGGACTCCGCCACAAAGGACCGGATGATCTGGGGGCGGCGAAAGCCCATCACCTTCAAGGTGGCGATTTCGCGTATGCGCCCCAGCACCGAGGCATACATCGTGTTCATACCGCTGACGAGGCCGCCCACGGCGGCAATCAGCGCCATGCCCACAGCAAGAAAGATAATGCGCTCGTAGCCTTCGGAGAGACCGCGATAATACTCAACCTCGCCGATGGCCTTGACCTGGATGTCGTTGCGGTTGTTCAGGGCGTGGATGAGCAGGGGAACATCGCTTTCACGTTCAAGCTTGATCAGGGCCGTGGAGTAGGAGTCGCGCACGTAAACAGCCATGACATCGCCGAGGTCGGCCAGAATCTCGCTGTCGAGGGCCGTTCCGCCCGCGCTGAACTTTCCCGCCACGGTCCAGGTCTCATTCTGGAACTCCAGCGTGGCCCCCGGAGCCAGGGCCTCCGTGGGCACCCCCATGGCCGTGTGGGCCAGCTCGCCGACCATGACCTTGCGCCCGGGGGCAAATCGCTCGCCCTGCGTCAGGCGCAGCGTCGTGGCGACTTCAAACACCCGGGGCGTTGCACCCCGAATCGTGCCGGGACGGTTCTTGTGCTCTCCAAGCGTGACACGGGTCTGCTGCACGGCCTCCGGCGAAATCAGCGGGTTGCCCTGAGCGTCCCTCTTGATCTGGGGCAGGCTTTGCAGCAGGGCGTAGTCGCGCTCGGACACCTTGGAGAACCCCTGATTGGCCGCCTTGCGGTCAATGACAATAATGTTGTCAGGAGAGCCGGAGTTGCGCGCCGCGCGGATCAGGCCTGCGGAGAAGGCAAACATGACGACGCTGATGGCCGCCACCAGCGCCACCGCCAGCATGGTCAGCCCGGTGCGCACCTTGCGGCGCAGGAGGTTCCGGAAGCTGTAGCTCAGCGGGAGCCCCATGATCAACCTACGCTTCCCAGGGCGTCCACGATTCTCAGGCGCGAGGCACGCAAGGCAGGCAAGGCGCTTCCCAACACGCCGACAGCGCCCGCCACGGCCAGGGCCGCCGCCACCACCTCCAGCGGCATGGAGACCTCCAGGTTCAGGGAACGCGCCTGCACCGTGACATCCTGCAGCGTCAACACCAGAAAGGAGGCCCCGACGCCGAGGGCGCCTCCCGCCAGACAGAGCAGCGCAGCCTCCGACACGATCAGCGCCATGACTGTCAGGCGTGTGAACCCAAGCGTGCGTAAAACGCCAATCTGCTTGACTCGGTCACGCACGCTCATGGAAACCGTATTGGCCACGCTTACGAACACCACGGCCAGGGTCAGCAGGATGACCAGGCGCGAAATGTCGATCATGTCCCCCAGGTCCTCGATCATTCCGCTGACAAAGGCCTTCTCGGCCTGCGTCGTGGTGCGTGTAGGCAGTGGCATGGCATCGATCTGCGCGGCTACGTCATCCGCCCTGGTTTCGGGGTTGAGCTTGACCAGCACCATATTGGCCACGCCGCGCGTGCCCATCTGGTCCTGGACATACTCGATGTCAGCGAGAATGGTGTTGTCCTGCTCTTCGTTGCCGGAGAAGAAAATGCCCTTGACGACGAACAGCAGGCCGAACTGGGCGCGCAAGTCGACCGTGGAGCCCACCTTCCAGCCCTTGCGGCGGGCCACACTGGCGCCCGCGAGAGCGCCGTCACGAGTGGCCTTGAAGTCCTCGGCGCTGCCCTCGATGACTTCGTAGTGGCGGAACTTCTGGAACTTCTGTTTGTCCACTCCGTGGACGATGACCGTGTCCGGTTCGAAGCCTCAGCACTTGGTCGTGGCCAGGGCGATGGGCATGGCGTCCTCAACCTGAGGAAGCGAGCTGAACTCCCGGGCGTAGCGATCCGGAAGTTCGCTGGACGTCGGTCACCACGTGTGCTCCTTCATCACCACAAGGTTGTTGTCGGCGCCGGCCTTGGCCACCACCGCGCTCATGGTGTGCTGCATGCTCTGGAAGAAGCAGAACACGAACACGGCCACGCTCACACCCAGCAGGGTCAACCCCGCGCGGATGGGGTTGTTTCTGACGTTTTTCCAGGCAAAGCCGAGCAATTTCATGCGGACCTCTCTCACGTGGCCTGCTGCACCGAGCCCGCCTGGCGCTGCGGCTCCAGCACATGAACGGGCGGATTGGCGCCTTCGCGCAGCACGCCCTTGTCCAGGTGGATCAGCCGGCGGGCAAAGGATGCCGCGTGGGCGTCGTGCGTCACGAGAATCACTGTCTTGCCAAAGCGCTGGTTCAGCTGCTTGAGAATCTCCAGCACTTCCTCCTCCGACCTGGAGTCCAGGTTGCCCGTGGGCTCGTCCGCCACAACAATCTTGGGGTCGGTCACGATGGCGCGGGCGATAGCCACACGCTGCTGCTGGCCGCCGGACAACTGCCTTGGATAGTGCTTCAGGCGATCGCCCAGGCCCACGGCATTGAGGGCCACCGTCGCCTGGTGGCGGCGCCGCCGCGCCGAAAGCGGCAGCAGCATCAGCGGTAACTCGACGTTTTCCAGCGCCGTCAGCACCGGCATCAGGTTGAACTGCTGGAAAATGTAGCCGATATGCCGGTTTCGCCAGCGGGCCAGCTTTGAGTCTGATAGCTGGGCGATGTTCAGGCCATTGACCTCCACCGTGCCCGAAGTGGCATGATCTACGCCGGCGATAATGTTCATCAGCGTTGTCTTGCCCGAGCCCGAAGGCCCCATGAACGCCACGAAGTCGCCTTCCTCGATGTCAAGCGTCACGTGCTCCAGGGGCGTCACCTTGGTTTCGCCGGTGTCATAGGTCTTGCGCAGCTCGCGGATCTTCACGATGGCGGCCATCATTCACTCCCCGTTTCAACCACAACCGCCGTGCCCTCTTCAAGCTGGGCCACGTTGCTCACAGCGACCAGATCGCCGGCCACCAGCCCTGACTTGACCACCACCATGGCCTCCACGGCCTCGCCCAACTCGACGTTCACCTGCCTGACCTGTCCGCTGCGAATCACGAACACACAATCGCGACCATCGCGCCTGACCACGGCCGCGCGCGGAACCACCAGGGGCATGGCCTGAGGATCATAGTCCTCCGTGGCGTCCGTGAAATCGACGGTGGCCGTCATGTCCTTGCGCAGCAGGTCGTCGGGGTCGCGAATCACGATCTTGGCGCGCACGGTGTCCCGGGCCAGGTTGGCCTGGGGGTCCAGCCGCAGGACCTCGCCCTTGTAGGGCCGGCCCTTGCGGGCCTCGATCTTCACGCTGCAGCGCTGGCCCTTGCGCAGGCCCGAAGACTGCTCCTGCCTCACGTCCACCCGCACCTGCATCTGCCCGGGGTCATAGAGCAGGGCAATCACCATGTGGCCCTCCTCCAGCATCGAGCCCTGTGGCGCCACGATTTCCAGCACGCGGCCGCCCATGGGCGACTTCACGACGCAGTTGTCCAGGCGCGTCTGGGCGATCTCGACCTCCGCCTGGAGGGCCTTCACCTCGGCATCGGCCGCCGCCAGCTCGGCCCGGACTTCGGCCAGCGATTCCTTGCGCGTGCCTGCCTCCAGCAGTTTCAGCTGCTGCTCGACCTCCAGCAGCTCCGCGCGCGCCTCGGCAATTTCCACGTCGCGGTTGCCCGCCTGCAGGCGCTTCAACTCTTCGCTTGCGGCCTGCGTGCGATGCCGCGCCGCGCGCCAGGCTCCCCGCGCCAGGTCCAGCTCCTGTTGCGTGACGGAGCCCTGTCCGCGCTGGCCCTCCAGCCGCTCGGCGGTCTGGCGCAGGGTGTCTTCCTGGGCGCGGGCCTCTTCTTCCAGGGCACGGGCACGGGCGATTTCCTCTTCTCGAAAACCCGCCAGCATGAGCGTGAGCCGGGCCTGGGCCCGCCCCTTGGCTGCGCGGGCCACGTCGAGAACCTCGGGCCGCGTTCCCGCCTCGGCCAGGTCGGCGCGCGCCCTGACCACGGCCGCGCGGGACCGGGCCACCTCCAGGCGGGACTGGGCGGCTTCGAGTTCCTCGCCCGCCTGGCGTTTGTTGAGCACCGCCACAGTGTCGCCTGACTTGATGTCCATGCCTTCAGTAATGAGCAGCTTGTCGAGGCGTCCGGTCGTCAAGGCGGAGATTCGCGCGGGATAGGGCCAGGAGGGCTCCACCCAGCCGCCGGCCGTGAACGACCCGGCTGTCTGGGGGCCGGCGTGAGCCACGGCATGGGCCCTGACGGAGACGCCGTGCGGGCCTGAACCTTTGGGGGCAACGGCAAAGTGAAGCCAGGCCAGTGCAGCCAGGGAGATCAGCAACGTGGCACTGACAATCTTCCAGAAGCGCGAGCCGCCCTCTACGCGGGTCAGGTCCTCGTCTGGAATGTCCAGTCTCAGGGCTTCCAGGTCGATTGCCATGAACGCACTCCCGAAGGCGCCTGCCCGTTGTGTCGGGAAGGCAAAGGCATCACCTGCCCCAAAGGGCCTCGGACACGGGCGGCGGGCCGACTCATCCCGCCGGGATTATAACAGACATGCCTGTCCGGTTTTGAGCATTAAACGACCGTTCAAGGCCGAATGTTCGTTACAATCGGGCCATCCTTCGGCCACGAAAGGAACTCCATGAGGTATTTCCCGCTGCTGGGCCTGTTCTTGCTGATTTTGGGTTGCGGCCAGGCCCCGCAAAACAGTACCGGCCCCGGAAAGGCGACACCGCAGAACAACGCCTCGCCGGCCACCGCCCCCAAAGTCGAGGCGCCGGCCCAGGCTCTGGTCTATGAAATCGGCGTCGAAGGCATGACGTGAGGCAGTGGCTGAGCCAACTCGGTCCGCGAGGGCCTTGCACGCCTGGATGGCGTGGCCAATGTGAAAGTGAGTTTCGCCGACAAGAAGGCAACCGTGACCATGAAGCCGGGCGCCACGCTTGAGCGCGCAGCCGTGGAGCAGGCCATCGCTGCCCTGGCCGATGAAGAGGGCAATGCCTTCAAGGTCAGCGCCTTTGTGGCGAAGTAGTCCTCATGCGATCTGGACGCCGTTGTCGAACAGGATTTCGGCGCTCAGGGGCTGGGAAGCGTCAAGCCACCAGCGCGCGCTTCCGCTGCGGATCTGGAAGAACGCGAAGTTCGGACGAATCGCCTTGATAACCTCGCTGCGCGGGGCCCAGGGCTGTTCGTTCATGGAAAGCACGATCCAGGCGGGATCGTCAATCCAGTGAACCTTGCCGCTGACGCGCAGCATGTTCAGTTCACGATTGAAACAGACCTCCACCTGGGGATTGGCCAGCAGTTGCTTGTAGAAATCCTTGTGCGGGTGGGTGACGAAGTAAAACCCCTCGCCTCCTGTCGTGACCAGTTGCAGCGGCCGCACAAAGGGCCGGTTGTTCAGGCAGGTAGCGACGTAACCCACCTGGCATTGCTCGGCAAACGCTATGGCTTGGTCGAGATCCATGGTTCTCCCCTGTCAGGCTTTTACGGGTGCGGGCCTGGCCGCAGCCACCAGTTCTCCCGCACGCTTGAGGAATTCATCCAGGGCAATCTCCCCCTTGTCCACCCTGGACAGCACGGCCTTCTGGGCCACGTAGTCCGTGTTCACCACCCCCGCGCGGCTTTGCAGCAGCCGCCAGGCTTTGCGGCGTTCCACGCAGAACAGGACCATCTGCCGCGAAAGCGCCAGAGTCTTGACCTTCTCCCCGGCGTCTTCCACCTCAATGTAGATTCCGAAGTCCGGCACAAAGGACCGGTGACTGGGCACCAGGAAGCGGCGGTGCACCACGTCATCCTGCGTGATGCGCCACAGGAACTCCTCGAGGTGGACCAGACCCGTGGCGTCTTTGACCTGCTTGAAGTGGCGGCGGAAGCGCGCTTCCGTGGCGGCCCAGTGGGCCGTGGTCAACCGGTAAAGCTTGCCCGTGAAGCGGTTCTTGGTCTCCCACCAGTCGCGTTCTTTCCCCGGGTTGCCGGCGATGTCGAGCGAATCGGGGTAGCTTTCGCCCCGGGTGGGATCGTAGACAAACTCGGGCAGGCCGCGCCCGTCGCGTGACAGCTTGGCCTGCGTCGCCGAGAGGTCGTCGGCAATGCCGTGCTCGGGCTGGCAGGGCGTATAGCACTGCAGATAGGCCGTGCCGCGGTAAACCAGCGCGTCCAACAGGCTCTTGTAGAACTTCGAGGCGTTGGCGAGGCTGACTTGTGCCACATAGGGCGAGCCGTGCCCGCCCAGGAAAGCCTCCGCCACGGACTTCATCTCGGTGAGTTTGCCCTGCGTGGCCGCGCCCATGCTGTTCATGTCAAAGCCGCCGGGAATCGGCGACGAATCCGAGTTCTGCCCGCCCGTGTTGGAGTAGACCTGCGTGTCGAGCATGATGAGCTTGACGTTGGGCCGGTTCTGCAGGACGACCTTGGAAACGTTCTGAAAGCCGATGTCGCCCATGCCTCCGTCGCCGCCCACGCCCCAGGCCTTGGGCAGTTCGGCGACCTCCTGATCGGTCATCGCGGAATCCGTGAGGTGGGAAAGCGTGAAGTAGTCACTCTCGCTCAAGGGGATTTCGCGATCCAACAGGGCGTCGGCCAGGCGCTCGGGAATGATGGAGCGGCGGGCATGATCGGCTATGAAGCTCTCGCCAAAGAGCCAGGCCACGGTCACACCATCCTGGAACAGGGAGTTCATCCAGGGGTAGGGGTGAGGGTTGTTGGGCGGCGTTGAGCCAAACACGGTGTTGCAGCCCGTGTGCGCGCCCATGGCCATGGCAGCCATGCCGTTGGAGATGCGCCCGTCCACGGCCTGCAGGTCGCGGTGCGTGAAGGCGTCCTGCCGCATCACGGCGCAGAGTCCGCCGATCATGTCGGCGTCCCGGGGCAGGCCCACTTGATCCTGGCGCTGGCGGGTGTCCTTGTCATTCTCGCCGCCAATGCCCATGACCAGATGGGCAAAGGCGCGGCTGAACCGTTCGTAGTCCGCCGGATGTCTTTCACGCAGCAGCGTCAGGCGGCGCAATCCCTCCTGCTCCAGGCGCGTCGCCTTCTGCTCCAGGCGGCGGGCCTTGGCATGGAACAGCGGACGCATGTAGGCCTCGGTCACCGAAGCCAGACCGCGCAGCACGCTCTTCTCGCCGCAACCGGCGCAGGCGCCGTCACCGCTGACCATGGCCTCATAGTTCCGCCGGACCATCAGGTGGTTTTTTAGAGCGACAGGTTTGCTCTCCTCGGGGTGCTCCGTGTCAAACATGCCGAGAAACTTCTGCCGTGTCTCAGGCAGGGTGCGCAGAAAGTTGACCTGGGTGGCATGATCGGCGTTGAGTTCCTCCGTTTCGTCGCGCATTTCAAGAGCCATGTGTTCGCCGCAGGCGTCCACGCATTCTCCGCAGCCCTTGCAGAGATCGGAGACCATGATGCTGAACACGCCGCCGTCTCCCGCCTTCTTCTTCTCCAGCGCGCTGAAGATGAGGGGCGTCTTCGCATACGCAAAGTGGACCTTGCCAAAGATCGCGCCCAGCTGCGCCTTGGCCTGTGCCGGCACGCCCTCAAGCGCCTCGAGTTCGCGCTGCACGATCTGCGCAAAGGGGGTGGCCTGCTTCGCGGCCACGGCGGCGGTCATCTGCGCGCGGACCCTGTCCTCGAGCGTCTTCAGCCTTGCCAGCAGCGCTTCCCGCCCCGCCTCTTCGGCCACGTACTGGCGGACTGCCGTGCGCAGCACATCGCCCAGGTCCTGCGCCGTGTTGGGCAGTGCCGTATCCGGGCAGACCACAATGCACTCCAGACACTGCGTGCACTTCTCGGCATTCCAGACCGGGGTGCGGCGGCGCGCCACGTACTTGCTGGCGCCGGCACCGGTCGCCGCCGCCAGCATGCCGACGGAGGCCAGAGCGCTGGCCGGCTGGAAATAGCCCTTGCCCGCGCGAAACTCGGCGTCGTAGGTGGCCGTCTGGGCAAGCGGAATGCGGGCGTGCTGGGCCGCCGGCATCACGCAGCTCATGCCGCACTCCTCCGTCAGGGGCTTGAACACCACGCCGCGCATGTCGCTGCGATCGGGGGCGTCCACGGGTCCGTGGGGCACGGGCGACACGCGCTCCATGCCTGCTCGCATGACGCGCATGTTGGATGCCACCACGGCATCGCCAAAGCGCCCGAACTTCTTGCGGTACTGCTTTTCCACGAACTCCAGAAAGTGGTCGTGGTCGATGCCGTAATGTTCCGTGAAGCCGGAAACACCGAAGAACGCGCCCAGGAAGGCATTGCCCTGCATGCGCAGTTCGAGGTCCTCGCGCGAGGCCTCGGCGCGGGCAATCTCGAAGCCCGGCAGGGTATAGAGCCGGATTTTCTTGCGGATGATTTCGTCGCGGTACTTCCGGGGAATGCGCGTCCAGGCGACGTCCGGCGTTTCGTGCGACTCCCACACAAACGCGCCGCCCTCCACCAGTCCTTCAAGTGGATTGGAGTGGGTAAAGGCCTTGGGATCGCAACACAGCACGACGTTGACGTGGCGCAGGTCGCAGTTCACGCGCACACGTTCTGGCGCCACCACCAGAAAATAGGCCGTGGGCGCGCCCTTCTTCTCGCTGCCATACTTCGGGTTGGCGGAAATGTGAAGGACCTCGCGGGGGCGGCCCCACTCGTCCACGAGCTTGTCGCGCTCGGCGATGGTGTTGCCGAACTCTCCCAGAATCTCGCTCAGATTCTTGCCCGTGGTGATCATGCCCCAGCCGCCGATGCTGTGCATGCGGATAGCCGTTGCTTCGGCCGGCAGCAGCGAGGGCCGGTCCTGGCTGACGACAGCGTAGGGATGATCCACGCCCACCACGAAATAGTGCTCGCCGGAGCGGGAGCTCCGTCCGTCCTGCCGCGCCGTCTGCCCGATGGCAAACTCGTAGGCGCCCAAAATGCCCTCGGGCCTGAAGTCGCGCGATCCCAGGCCATAGGCACCGTTGAACATCCGAGGCAGCCTGCCGGCCTCGAGTTGCCCGGCCTCCACCGCTTTCATCAAGGCCGTGCGGATGTCGCGACACAGGGGATTGTCGCCCGCCATGGCTTCGTCGGTGCGCTCGAGCACGATGACGCGCTGCCTGCCCTTGAGCGCCTGAACCACGGCCGCCTCCGGGAAGGGCCGCAGCACGTTGACGTGCAGGGAACCCACCTTTGCTCCGCGCTTTGCGCGCAGATAGTCAACGGCGGCCTCAATGTTCTCGGCCGCGCTGCCCAAAGAGACGAAAAGGGTGTCGGCATCGTCGCCGCGGTAGGTTGAAACCAGGCCATAGCGGCGCCCGGTCAGCTCGGCAAAGCGCCGATAGCTGTCCTCCAGCATGCCGAGGATGGGCTCGATGAAGTTGTTGCGCCGCGCCACCACACCGTTCATGTAGTGTTCCTGATTCTGCACCGGGCCCAGCGCCATGGGGTTTTCCAGATCAATCAGGCGCGGCACGCGACGGCGCGTGGGGCCGAAGAGCTGGCGCTGGGGCTCCGTGGGGCAGGCGATGATGTCGTCGGGAGCGCCCAGGAACTCGCGCAGGAGTTCAGCTTCGGCCGCGTAGAAGGTCCGCTCGAGGTGGGAGGTGAGGAATCCGTCCTGGATGTTGATTCCCGGCGTCAGGGAAAGCTCAGTGACGCGCCGCAGGATGATGGCCTGGTCGGCCGCCTGCTGGGCGTCCCTCGCAAAGAGCATGATCCAGCCCGTATCCAGCGCGGCATAAATGTCGTCGTGGCCGCAGTGGACGTTGAGTGCGTGGCGGGTGAGAGCGCGGGCGGCGACCTCAACGACCATGGTCGAGAGCTTGCCCGGCGCGTGATAGTACTGCTCCAGGCCGTAAATCAGGCCCTGACCCGAGGTGAAGTTCACCACGCGCTTGCCGGTCACGGAGGCGGCGATGGCTCCACCCTGGGCGGCGTGCTCGCCCTCGGCCTCGATGGCGATCTTCTGGCCGCCGAAGACGTTCAGCTTTCCTTCGGCCCAGGCAAGCTGGTAGTTCTCGCCCATCTCGGTGCTGGGCGTAATGGGATAGAACACGCCGGCATCGGTGATGCGCGCCTCGGTGTGGTAGGACACCAGCTGGTTACCGTTGGTCGTGAGGCGGATGCCGGGGAAGCGAGGTTGGGTCTTCATGGCCTGACTCCGTGTGCCGGCGCTGGGCCGGAAATCCGGCGCGGCATTCCCTGGGCGGTGCGAACTCCCCGGACGGTGTGCCGCGCTGGCGCCAGTGTAAATCGGATAAGCAGAGTTTTGTATCCGAATTATGGCGTCCCCTGCGGAAGCACTGCCCCTTGCGGGGGTTATGTCAGAAACCCTGTCAGCCGCTGGACATTGATTAGCACTGTCGCTAAATATTCAGCCAAGGAGGAACTATGGCCGCCAATCCGCAATGGGTCATCTGCACCTATCAGGTCAAGAAGGGACGTCAGCGCGCCTTTGAGGCCCTGCTGGCCCGTCACTGGAACACGCTCAGGCGCCTCAAACTTGTGCACGCCAAGAGCCGCCCTCAGTACTTCCGCGGGCAGGACCCCAAGGGTCCCGTGTTTGTCGAGATCTTCGCGTGGCTGAACGAAAAGGCCCCTGACCTCGCCCACCACTCGCCCGAAGTCATGGCCATCTGGGAGCCCATGATCAAGCTCTGCCGCGACATGCGCTTTCCCCACGTGGAGCGCTTCACGCCAAAGGCGTGATCCGTGGCAAAGCGCCGACAGAGTCTTGATTCCGCCGCGCACTCCCTCGATCTGGTGCTGGCCGCCATTGCGCACCCCGCGCGCAGGCAAATCCTGCTCACCCTCAAGTTCCGCGGCGGCACCATGACCGCCGGCGAGATTGCCGCGCGCTTCGAATGCGCATGGCCCACGACCACGCGGCACCTCCAAGTGCTCCTGGCCGCGGGGCTGGTCAAGCGCTCAAGGCGCGGCCGCAAAATCGAATACCGCGTCGAGGAACGGGCCCTTCGGCTCATTTACGAACAGTGGCTGAAGTACTTCGGTTGAGCGGGTCCTGGCTACCACTTGCGATGTTCGGGCGGCACGTGCTTCTCGTAGTGCTCCCGGGCGATACGCAGGATGTCGTGCGCCAGCCTGATGGCCGCCAGGCCCTCTTCGCCGCTGACTTCGGGACGCTCGCCCTTCTGGATACAGCTGATGAAGTGGCGCAGCTCCTCTTTGAGCGGCTCTTCCTCGCCGATGACCACCTGCTCGACGCGGATCAAATCGTTGAACACGAACTGCATCAGGTTGTCGATGTTGCTGACGTCGAGGTTCTCGACATGAAAGTCGGCCTGGTCGAGTTTGGGCGTCTTCTTGTAGATCCAGGCCTGTTTGGCCGCGAAATCCAGGTTGAGGTAGCTGTCCGCGCAGAAGATGCGCATCTTCCGCACGCTCTTGTCGCTGATGCGGGAGGCCGTGATGTTGGCGACGGCTCCGTTTTTGAACGTCAGCCTCACGCTGGCGATGTCCTCAAACCGCTTGGAAAGCACCGGCGTGCACACCGCCTGAATGTCTTCCACCTCGCTGTCGGCGATGCTGAGCACGATGTCGAGGTCGTGGATCATCACGTCCATCACCACGCCGACATCCGTGCTGCGGAAGGGATAGGGGCTCAGGCGGTCGGCCTCGATGAAGGCCACCGTTTTCATGGCGTTGCGAATGGACTTCAGGGCCGGGTTGAAGCGCTCAATGTGGCCCACCTGCAGTATGCGCTTCTGCTTCTTGGCCAACTCGATCAGCTTCTGGCACTCATCGATGGTGTAGGCCATCGGCTTTTCCACCAGCGCGTGAATGTTGTTCTCAAACAGCCACTTGGCGACTTCGTAGTGATGCCGCGTCGGAACCACCACCGTGGCTGCGTCCACCTTGCCCTTGAGCTGCCGGTAATCGGTCAGGGCCTCGCAATGGAAGCGCTCGGCAATCTCCCGGGCGACCTTCTCGCGGGAGTCCACGACCGCCACGAGTTCAGCGCTGGGAAGCTCACGCAGGACGCGGGCGTGGTTTTTTCCGAGGTGACCGACGCCGATGACGGCGACCTTCACGGGTGGGTTCGATGCCATGATCACGACAGCCCCGGTGTAGCGGGCCGCTTCTTAGTGTGAGATTGGTGCAAATACTACCGTTTCTGACATACCCCATCCACTGCCCATTTGCGCCGACGCTGCGGCCTGGCACTGCTACACAGGTTTTCAACCCCGGGCGCGGCTGATTCTCAATTCCTGCGCTGTGGCGCTACGCCCTTGGCGCCTTTTCGTCAACAACCATGAACTTAAGGTTTCCCTCGCAGCACAACTCACCCTCCACCGTCGCACGGGCGAAAACCTCGGCCAACCCCCGGCGCTCGCGCAGCACCTCCGCCTCCAGCAGAATCTGGTCACCCGGCACCACCACACGCCTGAACTTTACGTTTTCGACGCTTGTGAAGAACGCCAGCTTGCCGGAGTGCTCCGGCTTCTGCAGAACAAGCAGGCCGCCGATCTGCGCCAGAGCCTCGATCTGCAAAACGCCCGGAAACACCGGCCGTCCCGGAAAGTGCCCCATGAAACAGGGCTCGTTAAACGTAACATTCTTCACGCCCACGGCGCGGCTGCCTTCCGCCTCCAGCACCCGGTCCACCATCAGGAAGGGGTAGCGGTGCGGGGCCACTCGCAGCACTCCCTGGATATCCATGGCGCCGCGCCCGTTGGGTTTCTTCCTGGCTGCGTCGAACTGTGCTCGCAGGGCCTTGGCCAACGCCTGATTGAGGGAGTGCCCGCTGGCCACGCCCACCACGCGGGCGTTAAGCCGGACTCCAGCCACCGCCAGGTCTCCGATGATGTCGAGCGCCTTGTGCCGCGCGAATTCGTCTGCGAAGGCCAGCTTGTTGTCGATAACGCCGTTCTTGCCCCAGACCAACGTGTTCTGCGTGTTGGCACCCTTGCCAAAACCCATGGCCTGGAGCTGGCGCGCTTCTTCCTCGAGGCAAAACGTGCGCGCCACGCCGATGTTCTTGCGGTAGTTCTCCGGAGTGACCTCCCCGGTGAAGCGCTGCAGAGGCAAGTGGGGCACACCGTAGTCGAGTGTGTACTGGACCGAAAGCTCGGCAGATTTGCCCGGATCGGCTGTTCTGGGCATGCACGAAATGGAGGCGTTGCCCTCCGTGAAGACCAGCGGCGATGTCGGCGTGAACACGGCCGCTTCTGCCTCCAGCGCCGCTATTCCCGCCTGGTCGACCAGATCCATGAAGGCTTTGGCGCTGCCGTCTCCGGCCGGGGGTTCGGGCGCGTTCAGCTCGATGGCCGCATTGTCCACGCCCAGGCCGTACAAGGCACTGAGCACATGCTCAATCGTGTGGACCTCGGCCTCGCCCTCCTTGATGACCGTGCGGCGCTTGACGTCGATGATCTTGTCCGGGTGAGCCTTGACCAAGGCCCCGCCCTTGTCGGTTCGAATGAACGTGTAACCCTCGCCTGCCTTGGCGGGCTTGAGCGTCAGGGTAACGGCCGCGCCTTCGTGCAGCGAAGTCCCGGTCAGGGATACGGCCTTGCCAAGCGTGGTCTGTTTCATGGGGTGGATTCTGAATTGGCCCGCCCCAATTGGAAGCTCCCTCCCCACAAAACCCGCTGGCACGAACAGGCCGTTGAATCACGGCCTGCGGGAGCAGCGCGCCACAGGGCCATGGCGCTTCAAGCTCCAACTTCGCGCAGCAGCCTCGCGGCCTCCTCTCCGGTGATTTTCCGCGCACTCTCGAGCTTGCCAATCTCGTCCTGGACCCGGGCCAGATAGGCCCCGGCATCGAGGCGGCCGCCCTCCACCAGCTTGCGGGCCCCCTCGCCCAGCACGTCGCACACCGCCTTGCGCGTGCGACCGTCCGCAAACCTGGCCAGACGCTGAACCACGATGCCTCGCAGGCAGCCGGCCAACTGCCGCTTGACCTGGCCCTGCATGGACTCAGGGGCGGCCGCCAGCAGTCGGGCCACGGCGTCGGCGGGGTCATCGGCGTGAAGCTGGACCAGCACCAGGTGGCCCGTCTCGGCGGACTGAAGCACGGCCGCCAGAGTCTCAAAGTCCTCCACCTCGCTGATGACCAGGGCGTCGGCATCCTGCTGCATGGCGGCGTCAATGCCTGCCGCGCCGCTGACACAGTCACGGCCGACCTCCCGCTGTTGAACCAGCGACTTGGCGGGCTTGAGCAGGTAGTGGCGCGGCTTCTCGACCGTGCAGAGGTGCAGGGCGCGATTCTCATTGAGCCACTGGGCGAGCACATACAGCGTCGTGGTCTTGCCCGAGGCATGGGGTCCCGCCACGATGATCAGGCCGTTGGGGGCATTGAGCAGCCGCGTCACAGCCTGGGGGACGTTGCATTCCTCGAGCGTTGGCAGCTTGCCGCCGCGGAATTTCACGGTGACGCTCACATGGCCGCCGCTGCGGGCAAACACGACTTCAGCATAGTGTGTGTCGTTGATGGGCCGGACCACGGAGATGTATCCCTGCTGCATGTAATCAATCTCGCGCTCGGCCATACACACGCCCACCCAGCGGGTCTGCGATGCGTCCAGCTCCGTGGGGTCCAGTTCCTGCAACTCGCGATTGACGCGGCACATCACCCGGTGGCCGGGAAGCAGGTAGAGGTCCGTGGCGCCCTTCTCGAGCGCGCGGCTGATCCACTCATCGAACTTCATCCAGGCCAGTGTGTGGTCGGGTCGGCTGCTCATGGGTCATCCTTTCCAGTCATCGTCGGCTCCCGGGGCCAGCCCCGCGAGCCTGAAACGCAGTTTCTCTCTCGCCTCAAACAGGCGCCGCTTCACGGTGCCCAGCGGCAGACCTAGCTCACGGGCGATTTCCTCCAGCTTCTGACCCGCCAGGTAATGGCGCTCAATTACCTGGGCGTGACCGGCCTTCATTTCGGCTACGGCGGCGCGCACCGCCAGCTTCACCTCAGCGGCGGCCAGCACTTCCTCCGCTGGCGGCTCGTTGTGCTCGGGCTCAAACCCGTCCTCCAGCACCGGCATCCGCCGCCTCAACTGCCTCAGGCAGGCCGACCGCACCAGGGCCTGCAGCCAGCCCGCGAATGCCTCCACCTCCCGCAATTGCGACAAGTGGGTAAAGGCCGCCACAAATGCATCCTGCACCGCATCCTCGGCGGCATGCTCTCCTGAGGTTTGCCGCCTCGCCCAGCCCAACGCCGTGTGGCGAAAAGCCGTCACGACGTAGCTGAAGGCCTGGACGTCACCCTCGCGAGCCCTGCCTAGATGTTCGGCGAGGTCAGCATCCATGGTCAGGTAACGGAGCCCGTCGCTCCCAAGAAGGTTCGCCCTTTTGGCTCATGAATCTACGCCCCGGACCCAGCGGCCTCCCACCAGCAGCTCAAAGGGGGCATAGTCGCTCTTGTATTCCATCTTGGGACAGCCCTTGACCCAGAATCCAAGGTAGTACCACGGCAGGCCCTTGGCCCGGCAGAGTTCAATCTCCGCCAGCACGGAGTAGACACCCAGGCTGCGCCTGGCCTCCTCGGGCTCGAAGAAGTGATAGACACTTGAGAGCGCCTGCGGGCAGAGGTCCAGAATAGTGACACCCAGCAGCCGGCCCGATCGGTCACGGTAGCAGGCCTCCAGTGTGGCGGTGCAACTCGAGTAAAGCCAGTCGCGAAGGGTTTCGAGACCCGCGTCCTGCCGCGTGCCGGGATGCTGGAACGCAAGATAGCGCTGGTACAGCGTGAGCTTCTCCGGGGTCAGGGCCGGCTCGGACAGTTCAAGGACGACATCGGCGTTTCGCCTGAGCACGCGACGCTGGCTCTTGCCGGGTTTGAACTCGTCCACCAGCACCCGCAGGGGCTGGCAGGCGCTGCAACCGCGGCACCGGGGGCGGTACACGATGTGGCCCGAGCGCCGAAAGCCGAGGTCCATGAGAGTTTGATACCGGGCCGGAGAGAGTTCCAGCGTCAGGTACCCTTCATCGGTAGCTTCCCGGCCCTCGAGATAGCTGCAGGGATGGGAGGCCATGCCCAGGCTGGCAAAGCGGGGCCCAAGGAGACCCTGAATCTGGCCGGAATCTTCCATGCTCCCATTGTAGGAGCGGGCCCCTGCACCGAAAGCACAGCCCCCATCGCAAGTTATTGGCGCGCTTCAATTTCCGTGTGGTAGAATCCCCCTTACTGCACCTGGCACTGTCATGGAAGACTTTCCCCTGCGCGGCTTCTCATTCGCCAGCAGCTCCTCCTACACAATTGTAGAGGAACTGGGGCGCGGCGGCATGGGCGTGGTCTATCTCGTGGAGAAGAACTGCGAGGGCGTGCTCGACTACGTGGTGTTCAAGAGCTTCAAGACCCTGGACGACGAGCAGGAGGCCCGCCTTAGAAACGAGGCGAACATTGCCACCTTCCTGCGTCACGAGCACATCGTCAAGACGTACGGCCTGGAGGCCTGCCGCCTCTCAGGCATGCCGGCCGAGTTCCAGCGCCAGTTGGGCGGCGGAACCCCCACGCACCGTCCCACCAGTGATGCCGCGCTGCCAAGCTTTCACATGCGGCGCCTCGTGGGCCCGCGCAAGGGCAGCCGGCGCACGCCGGGGTTCACCCCGGCGCGCATGCCCAACCCCAAGACCGGCAAAGTCCAGCCCAGCCTGGATCCCAAGGTCCTTTTCATGGTGATGGACTATGTGGACGGCGCGGACCTGGCCACGTTGATCCGCCACCATCTCAAGCTGCACATCCTGCTGCCGCCGCCGCTTTCGATGTATGTCGTGAGCTGCATGGCCCGGGCCCTTCACTACGCCCATGAGTGGATCGTCCACAAGGACGTGACGCCCGGCAACATTCTGATCTCCAACGAGGGCGTCTCCAAGCTGACGGACTTCGGCATTGCGGCGCCACTGTCAGCGGCCGGCGAGGAGTTCGCCGGAAAAGTTCATTACATGGCGCCTGAGCAACTGGCGCGCGGCCGCGTGGACGGCCGCGCCGACATATTTTCCCTGGGCTGCGTCGCCTACGAGTTGCTCACCGGCATCAACCTGTTCAAGCCACTGAATCGCGGATCGTGGAACGAGAACGTGCGCTGGGTCAAGACCGCCCAGGCCCGCCCCATCGTGCCGCCGCACCTGGTCATGAAGGATATCCCCGAAAGCGTGTCGAATATCGTCATGGGCATGCTGGCCATGGACGCCGACAAGCGCTACCAGCGCATGCTGGAGGTCGCCCTGGACCTCGAGAAACAGTACCTCTACGCCATGGGCTTTGGCCCCACGAACAACGCCATGGCGTCCTACCTGCGGATTTTCGAGGCCGGGTTTGCCAACGCCGAACAGGATGACCTCAAAGAGCTGACCTTCCTGCGCAATTCCCAGGGTCGCATCGCCCTGCAGCGGCGCATCGCTTCGGCTGCCTACACGCCCGAAGGCATGGAACTGGTGCGCGAGCGCAAGAAGAGCCCCATCTACAACGTGCTGGCGCGCCAGGAGCAGGGCGGCACTGGCTCTGTCAAGCCGAGTTCGCCCAGCGAGGAAGTGGCCCAGGCCGGCGAATAGCCATGAGCGTCCAATTCGCTGACATCGAGCAGGCCGCCTTGCGCCTCAGGGGCGTGGCGAACGCAACACCCCTTCACACCTCACGCACGGTCAATGCACTCACCGGCGCCAGCGTTTTCTTCAAGTGCGAGAACTTTCAGCGCGTGGGCGCCTTCAAGTTCCGCGGGGCCTACAACGCGCTTTCACAGTTCACGCCCGAGCAGCGAAAACGCGGCGTGCTCACCTATTCCAGCGGCAACCACGCTCAGGCCATTGCACTGGCCGGCCAGCTGCTGGACATTCCGCGCCTCATTGTCATGCCGCAGGACGCTCCGCCCGTGAAGCTCGCTGCCACCCGGGGTTACGGCGCCGAAGTCATCCTCTACGACAAGCACAAGCAGACACGCGAAACTCTCGCTGAAAGCCTCGCCCAAGAGCGCGGCATGACCGTCATCCCGCCCTACGATCACCCGCACATCGTCGCTGGACAGGGCACGGCAGCGCTGGAGTTGTGCCGCGCGCAGGATGTGGATGTCGTGCTCGCGCCCTGCGGCGGGGGCGGCTTGCTCAGCGGCACGGCACTGGCGGCCAAAGGCGTTCTGGGCCGCGTGCGGGTCGTAGGCGTAGAGCCCGCCCTGGCCGATGACGCCACCCGCAGCTTCCGGACCGGCCGGCTGTGCTCTGTTCACAACCCCGACACCATCGCCGACGGAGCGCGCACCCCAAGCCTGGGCGCGCTGACATTTGAACTGGTGCGCCGGCATGTGGATGACATGGTCACCGTGACGGAAAAGCAGATCGTGGACGGGATGCTGTTTCTGTGGCAGCGCATGAAACTGGTGGTCGAGCCCACGGGGGCGTTGGCCTTTGCGGCTCTGCACAGCGGTGTATTGAAGTTTCCCGGCCAGCGTGTGGGCGTGCTTCTCTCCGGCGGCAACGCCGACTTCTCCGCCCTCAAACACCTGCTTTAGCAGGCCGCTGACTTACGGCCTGCGGACGCAAGCCATGGATGGCTTGCGCATTTCAAGCGGCTGAAAAGCCGCTTGAAATAAAGGTCGGGCCAGATTCACTTTGGCCCGACCGGGCTGAAAAAGTGGCCGGATGCCGCTCTTTCAGCTGCCTGTTAGGTTGACCTTGAGGCGACGGCCGCCCTGTCCGGCGCCCCATGGCGGCTATCGGCCATAGAACCAGGTTTCGATTCCGCGGCCCCGCTCCTGCGTGGCGACGTACTCGCCATCGATGTAGCCGCCCGCAATGACCATGCGCTGGCCCGTCGTGTCGAACACGGCACTGTGGCCCCAGCGCGGCTGGGGAAGGGCTACAGTCCTCGGCAGGGCAGACCATACCAGGGGGAATCCCGCCCGCAGGTCAAGCTGCCAGCCATCGGACAAAGCCATGCTGCTGTAGCCGGCCAGCAGAATCATGCGCTCCTGTCCGGGTGTACCGTCATAGACCGCGCTGTGGTAATAGCGGGCCGACGGCACGGGCGCGGACAGGAAATGCTGCGTCCAGGCATTGAGCCCCAGGTTGTAGGACCAGAGTTCTGCGCTGCCGGCTGTGGCGCCGCGATAACCGCCAAACACGATCATGCGGTTCCCCAGCGTGTCAAGGACGGCGCTGTGGGCGTACCGTGCGGGCGGGGTCAGGGCGGGGGTCAGCTGCGTCCAGGCGGGTGAAGCACCCAGAGACAGCCGCCACAAGGTGTTGACGGCTCCACCGCCCGTCAACTGGCCGCCAAAGAAGAGCGCTGAATTGGAAGCGGCGTCGTACACCACGCTGTAGTCCGCCAGGGGGGGCGGGCCGGCCCCGGGAGAAAGCAGCGTCCAGGTCTCAGAGCCGGCGGAGAGTGTGAGCTGCCACAGTTCATCACAGATGCTGGCCGTGGAGACACCCTTGCGCCCGCCATACATCAGCAGTCGCGGGTTGCCGCCATTGGGGTCGAAGATGAACTTCGCGCCTCGCCGCGCGTCGGGTTTTGTGGTTGTCACCGTCACCAGCTCTGTCCATGTGGCGGCGGGACTGGAAAGATCGAGCTGCCAGAGGCGATCCGACAAGACGCCGCCCTGCAGGCCGCCAAACACAATCATGCGGTTCTGGCCCGCATCAAAGGCCTCCGCCGCATGGACCAACCCCCGCGGCGCGACCTGACCATCGACGCGCTGCCATCTCGGCGTCGGCAGGGTGGGCTCAATCTGCCAGACGTCTGACGCGCCGGCGTCGGGCGTGATGCCGACAAATCCAAACCCCATGAAGAAGCGGCCTGAGGGCAGCATCACCGCCGAGGCCATGCGCCGCGCGACCGGCAGCGGACCCGATGGTGTCACTTGAGTCCAGGTGGCGGGTGAACCGGGGCCTGGAACATTGAGCTGCCAGAAATCATTGATGTAGGAGCTGCCGTTGCGGCCCCCGAACATCCACAGGCGGCTGCCCCCCGCGTCTGACGCATAGGCGGCGTACTCGCGGCCGGGCGGAACGGCTCCGCTCACCGCGCTGATGTTCGCCCAGGCCAGCGTGTTGAGGTCGAGGGCCCAGACGTCGTTGAACTGGGCGCCGCCTCCGGTGCCGCAGGCGACAACGAGGCGGCGATTGGCGCCGTCAAACAGGGCCCCGTGCCCCACGCGGTGCGAAGGCGGCGTGCCCGTAGTGGCAAGCTGTGACCACGTCGGCGTCGGGTTGAAGCTGAGGACCCAGGTGTCATTGAAGCGCTGGCCGCTGCGATAGCCGCCATGAATGATCAGCCTCTCGCTGCCGAGCGTGTTCTCCCATATGGCTGCGGCTCCATATCTCTTGCCGGGTCCGCCGCTCACGGGAACCTGCGCCCAGGACTCGCTGCCGGGGCTCGAAAGATCAAGCACCCAGACGTCGTCGTACTCCGCTCCGGACGGCGCCTGACCACCATAAACGATCATCCGTTCCCTGCCCGGAGTTCCGTCAAACACACTTGAGGCAAAGCCGCGGACGGGCGGCAGCGCGCCGGATGGGTTCAAACGCTGCCAGGCCGGAGAGACCGCCGCGGGATCCATCCACCAGCTGTCGTTGGTGTTAGCCGTGGAGTTGCTGCCCCCAAAGGTCACGACGCGACCGTTGGGCATGTAGCGGGTGTCAAAGACCATGGACACTCCCCACCGCTCGGTGGGGGAATCCGGGGCGCCCTGGGGCGCCGGGGGCAGGGACCACGTCGGCGTGCCGGACGTGTTCAGGAAGGACATCGAGTGGCGAGCCGTGCCCTGATACCCAAGGCCGCCGAACACCACCATGCGCCCCCGCCCGCCGTCGTACACGGCGCATCCGTGGGCACGACCCTGATTGGCACCCACGTCATCGCTCAATGGCACCCAGGTTTCGCCTCCGGCCAGATCCAGGAGCCAGGCATCGGTCGTATGACGGTAACCGCTGGTGTAGCCGCCTACGACCAGCAATGACTCGCGGTTACCTGCGTATCCGAAGGCCCCGACAAAGCGCCCCACCGGAGCGCCCTGGGGCGCGGCAGGAACGATGGATGTCCAGGTTTCGCTTCCGGGCGCCAGACTCAGGGCAAACACCTGCGTGCTCGAAGATCCAGCACTCGGGTCGCCCCCGTAGACCACCATGCGGTCCCGTGCCGCATCCACCACGGCATGGCAGCCGTAGCGCGGCGAGGGCGCCGTGCCGGCGGGGATGATCTGGCTCCAGGACTCGCCGCCCAGCGCCAGCGAGAGCTGCCAGACATCGTTCAGATTGGCTCCGTTGTAGCCGCCGAAAATGAGCGCGCGATTGCGGGCCGCGTCAAACACCATGCTTTGACAGTAACGCGCCGACGGGGCCGTGCCCGTGGGGTTGAGCTGCGTCCAGGCCTCACTGCCGCGGGTCAGCGTCAACTGCCAGACGTCGGCGAGCGAGCCGGGGTAGCCGCCATGGACGATCATGCGGTTGCGCGGAGCGTCATAGATTGCGGCGTGCAACTGCCGCCCCGAGGGCGGAGTCCCTGCGGGCAGCAATTTGTGCCATCCCGTGAAGTATCCGCTGAAATCATAGGCCCAGACATCGTTGGCGTTGGAGAACTCCGTACGGCCGCCAAAGAGAATCAGGCGGTCGTTGGCTTCGTCGTAAATCATGGTGTGGCCGTAGCGCCCGGTGAGATGGTCGCCGGGGATCACGTGCTGGGCAAAACCGCCCTGACGCGCCAGCGTGAAAAGGCCACTGACGCCCTGGGTGCCCTGCCCGTAGAGGCCGTTCTGGGGCGTGAAACGCAGGCGGTAGTTCGACGCCGTGGTGTGGCCCTCACTGGCATAGGCATCCCACTGGATTTCAAGGGTGATACCGGCGGCAGTAACGTTCAGGCCCTGTATCAGGTTGCCGCTGACCGTGCCGAGATTGGTGCGGGTGATGAATGCCGGGGCATAGGCGCCCTGGGTGCCGCCGGTGTACTCGACGACTACATCAGCCACCGTATTGGCGATGGACGAAATCACGACCTGGACGATCACGGGCCCGCCGTGGTCGATCTGCGTCGGGAACGTGGGCGTGGCCGCGAAAAGCCCTGCCGTGCCGGTACCTGACAGCGCATAGTTCGTGTTGCCGAAGGGCGCGCCGCCGCTGTTGCTGTTGACCACGAGGTTTGCCTGGCGCAGGCCCGTCACGGTGGGCGTGAAGCTGACGTCGGCCGTGAAGGACTGCCCCGGCGCCAGGACCACGGGCAGCGCCACCGAAGTGCTCAGCACGCTGAAATCGCCGGGGTGACTGCCGCCCAGCGTCACGCTGTTTACAGTCAAGGCCCCGGCCGTCGGTCCTGCCGCGGCATTCGTGAACGTGTAGGTGATGGGAGAAGTCGGCGACGTCACGGTCACCGGCGTGGAGCCGAAGTTCTGCGTGCCCGAGATGCTCAAAAGACCAGCCGTGCCGTTGCCGTCCACCGCGTAGAGCGTGGGCACGAAGGTCAGCGGAATCTGGCCTCCATCGGTCATGAGTCGGATGTCGGCCAGGCGCGGGCCCGTCGCGGTCGCCACGAAGGAAACCGTGAACTGGTAGGCGGGGCCGCCGGCCGGGACGAGCGCGGGCAGGCCCGCCGCACTCAGGGAGAAGTCGCCGGGGTGGCTGCCGACGATGCTGATCGCGTTGATCTCAAGGGGCGCGTTGCCCGTGTTGTTCACGCTGTAGGTTATGGGTGAGCTGGGCGAGGCCACCCCCACAATGCCGCTGCCGAAGCTCTGGGTGCCGCTCACGGAAACAACGGGCGCAGCTCCGTTGCCTTGCACGTCTCGCTGGGTCAGGGTCACGGTGCCGGTCGTACCGCCCGAGTCAGAGTCGATTTCGACCTGGGCGTTGAAGGCTCCCGTGGCTGAAGGCTGGAAAACCACGCTGAACTGGATCTGGTTGCCGGGGGGCACCAGCCCGCTCAGGGCTCCGCTCAAGGCGAAAGCTGCCGGCGTGCCCACACCGTTGAAGGTCACGCTGCGCACATTCAGCGCGTCGGTGGTGCTCAGGTTCTGGATGGTGTACACGATGGGGGCGCTGGCCGTGCCGATTCTCTGGTTGCCGAAGTTCTGGGCGATGTTGGGCGTCACGTTGATCGAAGGCGCCGTCCCCGTGCCACGGACGTCGCGATAGGTCAGCGTCACAGCCGAGGGGCCCCCGGCGCTGTCGCTGTCGATGTTCAAGGTCGCCGTATGCAGGCCCAGGGCTGCGGGGCTGAAGCTGACGGTGAACTGCACGTTGGCGGCCGGAGCAATCACAGCCGATGTCGTCCCTCCCGGAATGAAACTGCCGGGGTTCGCCCCGCTGAGGGTGACGCCCCGCAGGTTCAGGGGGGCATCACCGCTATTGGTCACCGTGTAGGCCACCGGCGCGCTGGCGCTTCCCACCCGCTGGTTGCCGAAGTTGTACTCCAGCACCGGCGAAACGCTGATCATGGGCGCGGTGCCGAAGCCCGAAATCGCGTGGTCCGTGTCCTTGAACGGCATGCCGCCGTTGTCGTTGTTCACGCGAATCAGTGCCGCGCGAGAACCCGCCGCCGCGGGGGTGAATACCACGCTGAAGTTGAGGCTGCCGCCGACGCCCACGCTCGCGGGCATGGCGGGAAGGCCCACCAGCGAGAAATCACCGGGATTGGCCCCGGCCAGAGTCACCGACGAGATGTTCAGTGGTGCACTGCCGCTGGGGTTTGAAATTGAATAGGCCTGTGCCGTCGACGAAGTCGTCACGCGCTGATTGCCAAAGCCCGCCGGCCCCGAAATCACGATGCTGGCCGCCGTTCCCGTGCCGCTGACGGCAATGTTGCGTGTCGTGTAGCCTGTGCTGGCGTTTGAAACGTCGCCGCCAAAGGCCCCGGCGCCCGACGGCGCAAACCGCACATACACCGTCGTCGCCGCCACGTTCCCCGAGCCCAGATTGAGGCTGTTCTGCCAGGGCCCCCCCGGTGCCAGGGCCACCTGGAAGCCCGCGGGCGGCGTGATCAGAAGGTTGGCCGCCAGGGCCTGGGCCTGCACGGTGTAACTCTGGGCGGCGGACTGGGTGCCGGCCAACTGGCTGCCAAAGGCCAGGGGGCCGCCGCCGGCAACGATGCCTACTCCGGTTCCGCTCACGGCCACGTTTTGCGTGGCCGCGCCCGTGCTGGCGTTTGAAACGTTGCCGCCTGCCGCACCCAGGCCCGTGGGCACGAAGCGCACATGAATCGTTGTGCTGGAGACGCTGCCCGAAACCGGCGTCAGGTTCAGGCTGCTCTGCCAGGGGCCGCCCGGCGCCAGCGCCACCTGAAAGTCCGCCGGAGCCGTGACGACGATGTCCGCGGCAAGGAACACGCCCGACAGGCTGTAACTCTGGGGCGCCGAAGCCGCGCCGGGCTCGATGCCGCCAAAGGCCAGGGGGCCGCCCACCACGGTGATCACCGGCGTGTCGTTATCCAGGATGGAAAGGCTGGCGTTGGGCGCACCGCTGTAGGCCGGGTCCGTTGCCAGCACATCGGCCGTCACCGTCAGGGTTGCGCCCTCTGTAGGTTCCTGCGCGGCATCATCGATGACATTCAACGTGACCACGACGCTGCCGCCCGCACCGATGATGACCGTTCCGGCGCCTGTGAGCTGGCTGAAGCTGTTCACTCCGAGCAGGGTGTAGTCGCCGCCCGCGGCAAAGCTGGCAGTGCCGCTCATCTGGAAATTCACCAGCATGTTGCGCACGGGAGCCGGCGTTGCGGACAGGGTGAACTGGCCGTGGACGGGCCCCGCCTCGGAGGGGGAGCCCGATGCCACAACGGAGATGATGCTGACGTCGTTGTCGGCAATGGACACCTGGGCAGCGGAGGGAGCGCCCAGACTGTAGCCCGTGCCCGCGGTGAGGGTGAACTGGGCATCCTCCGGTCCTTCGACGTCGGCGTCATTGACGGGAGTGAGGGTCACAATCACTGAAGGCGAGGACCCGGCGGCCAGGGTGACCGTGCCGATGCCGCCGCCATAACTGGTAACCCCGCTGAGGGCGTAGTCTGCGCTGACGTCGGCCAGACCTGACATGCTGAAATTGACGACCACCGGCAACGCAAGGTTGGCCGTCGTGGACACCGTGAAGGTGCCCGTGGCGCCGCTTTCACCCGGCGTCCCCGAGGCCGAAACCGTCACTGTCACGAAGTCGTTGTCCACGATGGTGAGGTTGGCGCTGGCCGGCGCGCCTACGCTGTATTGGCTGCCGGCGGCCAGGGTCAGGACAGCGGACTCATTGCCCTCGACGAGGAGGTCCACCACCGGAGTCAGGGTCACGACCACAAAGGGCGCGAGTCCCACCGGCAAGGTGGCCGTGCCGCCGGGGCCGGCATAGGTCGCCCCGCTGAGGTTGTAGTCCGTGCCGGGGGCCGTGGCCGCTGCGCCGCCCATGGTGAAACCGATGGTCAGGGCCGTTTCAAGTTCGCTGGTAGTTGAAATCGTGTAGCTGGCCGCCGTCGGCCCGGCCTCACTGGGGCTGCCGCTGGAGGTCACCACAACGACAGCCGTATCGTTGTCGAGGATGCTGTGCGACTGGCTGGGCGTGCCGCTGTAGGCCGGATCGCTGGAGACGCTGTCCGCGGTCACTGACAGGTTCACGGTTTCCGTGGCCTCCACGCGGGCGTCGTCATTCACGTTCAGGGTCAGGCCGACATTTATGCTCGCCGCGCCGCCGCCGGGAATCGTGACGACGGCCGTCCAGGGGCCGCTGCCGGCAAACGTCGCCCCCGTGATGGTGTAGTCCTGGGCGCCACCCAGAGTTGCCGTGCCGCTAAGCAACAGATTCACGCTCATGGCATACACCGGCTGCGGCGTTGCCGTAATTGTGTAAGTTCCGCCCGCGGGCCCCGTTTCACTGGGCGTGCCTGCGCGCGACATCGTGATCACCGCGAAGTCGTTGTCCGCGAGAACGCGGCTGGCGCTGGCGGGCGCCCCCAGCACATACTTCGTGCCTGCCGCCAGGGTCATGACGGCGTCTTCGGGCCCTTCCACGAGCGCGTCGTCGATCACAGTGAGGGTGACGTTGGCGCTGGACCCCGTGCCGAGGGCCAGCGTCACCGTTCCCAGTCCCGTCACCTGGCTGAAAGTAGCCGCGCCTGACAGCGTGTAATCGCCGCCGGCGGCAAACGCTGCGAGGCCGCTCATGCTGAAGTTGACGCTGAGCGGGATCTCCAGGGTGGCGCCGGTGGCAATCGTATAGGTGGCGCTGCCACCGCCCTCGGCGGGGCTGCCTGAAGCGGTCACCGTGACCGTGGCATCGTCGTTGTCGAGAATGTTCAGAGAGGCGGAAGCGGGCACTCCCAGGCTGTAATCCGTGCCGGCGTTGAGCGTGAAGATGGCCGACTCCGTGGCCTCCACGCGGGTGTCATTTACTGGAGTCAAAGTGATCACCACGCTGCCGCTGATTCCCAGTGTCACCGTGCCGGAAACACCGCCAAAGCTTGCCAGGGGGGCCAGGTTGTAGTCGGCCCCGGCGGCAGTCTGTGCCGAGCCGCTCATGGTGAAGTTCACGGTGCGGGCGACCTGGGGCGCCGGGGTGGCCGTGATAGTGTAGGTGCCTGTCACGCCCCCTTCGCTGGGGCTGCCGGAGGAGGCTATCGTGAGGGTCGGCAGGAAGCCCGTACCGCTGACACTGAAGCTGAAGGGTGATGCGGTATTGCTGCCGTTATGGGTGAAGCTCACGGTGGCGCTGCGCGGTCCGGCGGCCAGGGGGTCAAAGGCCACGGTGAAACTCGTGCTTCCGCCGGGGGCCACGGACCCTGCCAGCCCCGTCAGGTTCAACAGGAAGTCTCCGGGGTTGGCGCCTGCCAAAGTGGGTACGCCCAGAGTCAGGGCCGCGCTTCCGGTGTTGTTTACGAAGATGGTCAAAGCTGCGGTCGCGCCGGCAGCGACGTCCCGCGAGCCAAAAAGACGTCCGTTGGCGGCGGCCGCTCCGTTAGCCACCAGAGCCCCCGAAACCGCGTTCGTCTCACGCACTTCAATAATGGGAGTGACGCCCACACCCGAAATCGCGTAGTTGACCACCACCGGCGAAGCAATCAGGGCCGTGCTGGTATTGTAGGTGACCGTAATGTTGGCAGTACGCAGACCTGTGGTCGTGGGCGTAAACACCACGCCGTAAGCGGCCGAAGCGCCAAGGCCCGCAATCAGGCCCGTGGGAGGCGCGGCGACAAAACTGAAGTCTCCGGGGTTGGCGCCTGAAAGCGCCACGCTGGTCACCGTAAGATCAAACTCGCCCGCGTTGTTGTTGACGAAGTTCTGCGCGGCGCTGCTGCTGCCCGTCAGCACATTGCCGAAACTGGAAAAACCGGCAGTAGGCGTGCTGCTGACCACCACACGCTCGGCCGGAACATACTGAATGAACCATGACAGCAGGCGGCCCGTCTGGGCGCCGTTGTCGTCGGCGATGACGAGCGTCCAGTTGCCCGCAGGGCTGGTGCCGTAGCGCTGCTCAAAGGCGGCAAGGCCTTCGGGCCGGTAGCCGCTGCCAGCGGTGAAGGGCGCTGTTCCGCCGGTAATCAGGGTCGCGCCGGGCGAGAAACGCCTGTCGTTGTTGCTTGAGAACACTGTGTAGGTGAACGTGGGGCTCCCGCTGCCGAAATTGTCGCCTGTTCCGCCGTTATCCGTGCTGAGTTCAATCACCCCGGCCGGGGGCGTGACGTTGACCCCGTTATTCACTGTCGTAAAGGGGCCTGCCCAGGTCACACCCGGCGGCACAAGGTAAATGTCAAGGTCTCCCACGCCGGCGTGGTCCACCCGTATGCCCACGCGCAGCGCGCCGATCCGATCGGCCGTGGCTGGAATCGTAATCGTGTCCTGCAGGCCCGCCGCGCTGTTGTCCGGAATCACACGGCCGCCCGGCGTCGTGGAAATGTAGGTGTTCGGCGGCCAGAGGGGATGGTCGCCCAGCCTGACCGGAAATGGCGCCGTGGCCGCCGGCGCTGACGAAATGTCCGCAAGGGCATTGACGCGGAAGCCCAGCGTCGCCGCTGCTGGCGCCGCCAGAACATCTCCGGCGACCAGCACCCGCACCGCGCCCCCGATTGGGACATTCAGCGCCGGCACGAGGTTGAAGGTCGCTGCGCTTCCTGCCAGGGCTGCCGTGCTCAGCAGGGTGTCTCCGAGGTCGAGGGCGCCGTCACTGTTGTTGTCGGCGTAAAGCCGCAGGGCGCCCAGGCTGGCCGTCAGGGTGGCGCCGTTGGTTTCACGCAGCACCATCTGGCTGACTGTTCCCGCCGTGAGGAAACCGTCAAGGCGATACTGCCCAAACACCTGTCCTGTGGCGCCGTAAGTGGCGGGCGTGCCCGGCACGTTGCCCTCGCCCACATTCAGGAACAATTGCGGCGTGGTGATCGGCGTGTACTCCACACGCCAGGACACCAGGTGGCCCACGTCCAGGCCCCAGCCGTCCACCATGATCAATGTCCAGGTTCCGGCGGGGCTGGTGCCGTAGAGCCGGTTGAAGGCGTCCAGGCCTTCCGGGTTGTAACCCGCTGCCGCCGCAAAGGGCGGGGTCGCAGTCGTGATGTTGCCCGTGGTGGGAAAGTCGGGGTCGAAGTTGCTCGAGAAGTAAACGTAGTTGAGCGTGCCGTTGGCGTTGCTGCTGCCGTAGTTGTCGCCACCGCCCCCGTTCTTGGTCGAGAGTTCAATGGCGCCGTAGGGAGGCACCAGCACCGGCCCGTTATCAAGCGAGGCATAGGGCGGCTGCCAGGTCACGCCCGGCGGCAGAAGCCAGAGGTCGAGGTCCCCGGTGTAGGCGTGATCCAGGCGAACGCCGACGCGCAGGCCGCGAATGCGCTCACTGGTGGGGCCAATGACGACGCTGCGCGCCACGCCGTCAGGGTCGTTGTCCGTCACACTCTGCACTGCCCCCGGGCGATAGGTGAACGTGCGGATGTTCTCAATGATGTTAGGGCCCGCCAACACGGGGAAAATGCCCTTGCGAGGCAGGCTGCCGGTGACGCTGGCTGCCGCGCTGATCTGCACGGCGACGCGCGTCGCCGGCACGGGACTGGCTAGTATGTCGCCCAGCACCAGCAGGTCCACGCCTCCATTGGCCGCCAGCGCCTGAGTGATGCCGAAGGTGGCCGTGGCGCTCGCCGGCGCGGCGAGGGTTGCCAGCAGGGTGTCGCCCCCGTCATAGAGACCGTCAGCGTTGTTGTCGCGCACAAGGCTCAGCTGGCTGAACTGGGCGCTGAAGTTGACGCCGTCAGTATGTTGCACGCTCAGGCTGGTGAGATTGTCTGCCGCACCCACAGCGTCAAAGCGGAACTGGGCCAGCACCTGATCGGGCTGGCCTGACTTGATCGACGAATACGTCTGGTCATTGGCGCCACGCCGAACACTGAGGCTGCCAGCGCCGACGGGCTCGTAGATGATCTGCCAGCTTACCAGCGTACCCGTGGTCGCCGACTGATCGTCGCACACGACGAGCGTCCAGGTGCCCGCAGGGCTGCGCCCATAGATATCGTGCAGGGCCCGTGTGCCCTCGGCCAGATACCGCCCCGTCGCCGCGCCTCCATTGATGGTCGCCACGGCGCCGGTGAAGAGGCCGTCGCCCTGGGCCGTGACGCGGCAATAGGCAACGGCAAACGGGGCCAGGGCGCCGGAGCCGAGGTCGGCACCGCCCAGGTCTGTAGAAACCTCCACCACGCCGTCGTCCGCCGGTCGAATGATGGCGCCGCCGCTGAACTGCCCCTCGGCATAAGTGTAGGGCGCCGAGGCGCTGACCCAGGGTGGCAAGAGGTAGACGTCCAGGTGCTGGCAGTTGCCGTGTGTTACGCGCAAGCCAAGCTGGAACGAGCCCACCAGTTCGCCGGTGGCGGGCACGTTGATCGAGGAAGCCACGCCGTTGGGGTTGTTGTCAGGAATGGCAACGTTGGGATCGGCGTAGTACTGCGGCAGGTAGCGGACCTCCCATGAAATCAGCGTGCCGTTCTGGCCGGCGTTGGCGTCATCCAGGACCACCAGCTTCCAAGTGCCGACGGGGCTGGAGCGATAGAGCAGGTTGAAGTCCGCCGTGTCCTCCACCGTGTAGATGTTCGCCGTGTACGGAACGGTGCCCGCGGTGATGGATTGCGTTGATGTGAACACAGGATCAATCGTGTTGCTCAACCGGGCATAGTTGTAAGGTCCCGTGCCGCTGCCGTAGTTGTCGTTGGTTCCGCCGTTGTCGGTCGACAGATCAATGACGCCGGCAGGCATGGTGCCTGTGTTATATGTCGCCCCCGTGCGATTCCACGTCACGCCGGGGGGGACAAGATATATGTCCAGGTTGTCATTGCGCGTATGGTTGATGCGCAGCCCAATCTGCAAGGCACCTATGGCGTGCGTGTTGTAGGGCGCGGCATTGGGCACCGTTATCGTACTGTCAGCGCCAACTGCGGAATTGTCGGGGATGGCGACGTTCGGAGTGGCACTGAAGGCATGCCCTTGGGCGAGGACGCCAGTCGAGCAAAGCGCCAGCGTAAACAGCATTGCAAGCCGCACTCTTTGCACGTCGCGCCCTTTCCGAGCCAACTGCAACAGACAGCACCAGCCCCGCGGGGCCAGTCATCGCCAAGAGTCCAAGCGGGATAAGGCTATCGCAGGGCGGGGGCAACGTCAAGCAATCTAACGCCTTGCAAAATTTCCATAAGTGCCTATTTTACCGGACTTTGGGAAGGCCTTTTGCATCAAATGGTGAAAACTAAAGGGGTTGGGACGAGTAGGGCATGAATCTCTAATGACGCTCCCATGATTTTGTTTGTTCCGTCAACGACTTGAGCGCGGCTGTAGCCGCGCTCGTACGGGTCAAAGGTGATGTGAAACGGTGGAATCTGGCCGTCTGATAGCAGGCCGCTGAAATACGGCCTGCGGACGCAAGCCATGGATGGCTTGCGCATTTCAAGCGGCTTTTCAGCCGCTTGAAATGAAGATCGGGCCAGATTCACTTTGGCCCGACCGGGCTGAAAAAGCGGCCGGACGCCACTTTCTTGGCAGCCTGCTAGATGTCGATGGGCATGACGAGGTAATAGAAATTTGCCCGATCCCCGGCGTGTACAATGGCGCCCGTTTCCTTGTCCTTGAACTCGAAGGTCACCTTGTCCGATTCCACGCCGTCAAGGCCCTGGAGGATGTACTGGGGGTCAAATCCTATGGCTTCTTCCCCCCCACTGTATTCGATGTCCACTCGAACCTCGGCCAGACCGTGGGTTGGAGACTTGCTGCGTAAGGTCAACTCGCCGGGGGCAATCTCGAGGCGCACGGCCTGGCTTTCGATGCTGGTCAGGTGCTTGGCCTTATTGAGGGCCGCACGCAAATCATCGGTGGAGGCTACCAGCTTCTTGTCGAGGTCCTTGGGCACCACGCTGCGATAGTCGGGGAATTGACCCTCCACCAGCAGCGTGGCCACTTCCGTGCCGCCGATCTCGGCGACGAGGCGGTTCTCGCTCAGGTGCAGGACAACGTCCGTGTCCTGGTTGCCGATGACCTTTGAAATCAGGTTGTAGCCTTTGGTCGGCACGATCACCTGGTACTTCACTTCTTTTCCCTTGGCCGGTGCCTTCACGTATCCGAGCCGGCGTCCGTCCGTTCCGCAGAACTCGATGGCAGATTTTGCGGGTTCCAGCAGCACACCGTTGAGGGCATAGCGGCCCTTTTCAAGGGCAACACTGCGGCCTACTTTGCGAATGGCCGCGACAAAATCCTTGCCCTTCATGGTGACGCTGGCGTCGTGGCCTTTCTCCGGCAACTTGGGAAACTCTTCGGGGTCGGCTCCCTGCAACTCGAAGCGATCGCGGCCGGCCTTGAGTTCTGACTTCGTCCCGTTGACTACGATATCCAGCGTGTCGTTGCGGATGTCCTTGAGCAGGTTCGCGACCAGGCCCGCGTTGAGCAGGCAGGCCCCCGGCTTCTTGACCTGGACCTCGCTCAGCCGGCTGCGCACGCTGACCTCAAGATCCGTGGCGCGCAACTCAAGACCGGCCTTGTCGGCGACCAACTGCACGTTCTGCGTAATGGGGTTGGTCGAGCGTGAGTTCACCACGCCGGCCACGAGGTTCATGGCGTCGGCCAACTGGTCTCTTGCACTGACGATGTGCATGGCAGCTCCTGTTTCCTTGTTCGGCCCGACAATAAGCCTTTGGCGAGCCTTGGCAAGCCGCAGTCTGATTCTGTTTCGAAGTGCAGCGCAGCACGCATTGGAACCCGTAAAGACCTATTAGATTAAACTCCAGTAGCCAGTAGCAGGCCATGGCGGGAGGTCAGGAACCGGTCGAGATCAACCGGCAAAGCGCCAGGACAGCATGGGGGTGACAGACCGGCACTCGGGGAAAGCACGCGGGAAACAGGGAAGCCCAAATCGCAAATGGCCGCAAGTCAGGAATCTGTGCGGTGCTGGTGGCAGAATCCGGACCAGTTGCCAAGGCCATGGCCCCAGACAAATCAACAGAACATGACAGCGGCACAAACGTGGTGATTGCCGGGGTACAACCCGTAGAGAACGGGAAAGGACAGGCAGGCCGTCGAAAACAAAGGCGAAACCCAACGAAAACCGGGGGCTCCCCGGCCCCCGGCTTTCAAATGTACGAGATGCTGTTCAAAGCGGACGGCGAAGTTGGAGCTCAAATCGCTCCAATTCGGTTCGGAGCTCGGGCTCTTTCAGACGCTTGGATTTGATCTTGTTGATGGCGTGAAGCACGGTGCTGTGATCGCGCCCGCCAAAGAAGTGCCCGATTTCAGACAGGGTCAATTGGGTCAGCTCCTTGGACAGATACATGGCCACGTGCCGCGGAAAGGCCAGGTTCTTGGTGCGCCTCTGCGAAAGCAAATCGTTGAGGCGGACGGCGTAGTGCCGGCAGACAAGCTCGATGATGTCTTCCGTGGCCACGCGACTGGGCGCGGGGCGGGCCTTGATGAGATGTTTGAGGGCCTCCTGCGCCAGGGCCAGAGTTACAGGCTTGCCGCTCATCTGGGCCAGGCCGGAAATCTGAACTACGGCGCCCTCCAGCTCCCGCACGTTGGTCGTGATGTTCTCAGCGAGGAAGGACACAACGTCCAGGGACAGTTCGACCTGCCTCAGTTCCGCCTTCTTGCGCACAATGGCCATGCGCGTCTCGGTGCAGGGAGGTTCAATCTTGACGGCCAGGCCCCAATGAAACCGGGAAATCAGGCGGTCTTCCAGGCGCGGAATGTCCCTGGGCAGGCTGTCGCTGGAGAGGACCACCTGCTTGCCCTGCTGGTACAGGTGATTGAACGTATGGAAGAACTCCTCCTGCGTCTGCTCTTTGCCTGCCAGGAAGTGGATGTCGTCAATGATCAGGGCGTCGGCTTCTCGCAGTTCGGCGCGCAGGGCGTCTACCGTGCCGTTCTTGAGCGCCTGCACAAATTGGTTGACGAACTCCTCACACGAAATGAAGCGCACGCGCGGCAGCGTGGCCAGCAGCTTGCGGCAGATCGCCTGCAGCAGGTGAGTCTTTCCCAAGCCCACGCTGCCGTAAATGAACAGCGGGTTGTAGTTCTTGCCCGGGTTCTCCGCGACCTGCTTGCTGGCCGCAAAGGCCACCTGATTGCTCGGACCTACCACGAAGTGGTCGAAATCGGCATTGGCCGGCAGGCGCGACCGCGTCATGAACATGGACGCCGGGGCCTGACTCTTGGCCGGTGCCTCCGCGCGCGGCAACGGCCGCGAGGAAGGCGAAGTCTGGACATCAAGATGGGGCGCAAACCCCAGCACCTGATAGCAGGCCTTGCCGAGGCAGGAGCGCAGGGTCTCCGTGGCCGTGCTGTCCAGTGAGGGGCTCTCTACAGAGAGCTTGAGCGTCTCACTGCCGGCGTCATAGGCCACGGGTTTGGCGCCACGCAGAAGATCATGGACAGGGAGTCCCTTGGCACGGTTGAGGGCCAACTCTTCAATGGCCGGCCAGAAGCTCAGTACGTCGCGAGCGGGTTCTTGCATTCCAATCTCCGATACGGCCAACAGGCCCAAAACGCGCGCCAAGGGACAAAGCAGACCGGTGCCCAAGTCAGCGACACATTGGGTGCTGCGGCAAAACTCAACCTGCGGCGAGTCGATGAACGACTGCCGAAATGGCATTCCAATTTCGCACTAGTCAGCCGGCGCGGGTCAGCCGTCGGCTCACCGTCAGTTCACTTCATTTGCTGCGTGGGCACACAGATACCAAGCGGCCCACCGCGGTCAATGCGCTGGCGGTTGCCGACAGGCCGGAAAAGATGTCAGAAAGGGCGCAACTCATTGATAGGGCAACAATAAGAAATTTTGAACACTTCCGTTTCTGACAGCGACTTGCCGTGGGGAAAACCATAAACATCGGCCCCGAACTGCCGCAAATGCAGTGTCCAGCGCACACGTCTGTTGAAGTTTTCAGCATCATGAAGACTTCATGAAACAGGAGGCCGGCCCAAGGCCCTGTCAAGGGCCTCCATAAGTTTTGTTGTAAGCTGAAACACAATAAGTGGTTGCGGCGCTGACGGGTGTGTCCGAAACTGCCCCGTTCACCCGCGCAAAGCGTTGACTCGTCAAGGGTTGCGCCCCGGCTTGACCCGTCAAGCGCTACAAAACGCACAGGGTTGACCCGTCAAGCTTCCATGAAGTTGACATGTCAAGCGCTTTCAGAACCCTTCAAGAATGCGGCAATGCCGCGCTGCGCAATCCAAAGCGACATGAGCCACAAGGGACCAAGCAGTCCCAGGGCGACGGCAGTGCCGGGCCTAGACACCCAAAGCAAGAGGGTCCCAAGGGGAAGTGTCAGCCCGCACGACCAGGCCGCGAGTTGAATCACGGGCCTGAGGCTGGGAGGCTGGAAGCGCCGTCCGGTCAGACGCTCCACGACGGCGACGTCCAGGGGGCTTTCAGTGGGGGTAGCCGTCTGCGGCAGCTTGATGTTGCGGCCGCATCGGGGGCATTCCAGGGTCAGCCCGCCGGCGCCCGCGGGCACGAGCTCACTCCAGCCGCAGGGGCAATGAACGTGCAGCGGGCTCTTGGCAATGGAAGCGCTCACAACCCGGCTCAACCGGCATCCTGCATGTGTTCTCGGGCTTCCTTGACGAGCGCTGCCAGGAAGGGCCCAAAGCGCGCCTCGTTTTCCCTGTCGCCCTTGACCAGGTGCTTGTGGGCGTCATGGATGAGCTTGGTGCGGGCGCGCCGGTCCTGCCACCCTTCCCGCAGGCGCTCGAGGGTTACGGCCGGCGGATCGACGTGTACGTCCTTGACATGAAGGACCTTGGGCAGGCCCAGAGAACTCATGGCGCGCAGAGTCGTGGGAGTGGCGTTGACCACGGTAACGGCCACGCACAGGCAGTCACTGCCGGTTTCCACGGGGTAGGTGGTGAAGCCCCACAGGGTGCCCATGAACGTGGAGTCGAGGCCGGTGCATGCGTCAAGGTCAACGACGACGCCGCGGATGCCACTGGCCAGCGCGGCCTCCACGTAATCGCGCAGGGGCCCGGCGTTGTTGAAGTTGCCTAGCCCCACGACCTTGGCGTAAATCGCCCCGGCCACACGGGCTACTTCGATGTAACCTGCCATCGCTGCTCAGCGGGCCAACGCACCGCCGTCCCTGTGGAAGGGCCCGCGCTAACTCACGCGCAGGCCCGAATTGACCCTCTTCATCGCCGTCAACGGAATGACGTCACTGCCGTCCGTGACTGCCAGCAACATCCCCTGGCTTTCAATACCCCGCATCTTCCGGGGCTTGAGATTGGCTACAATGACAATGTCCTTGTCCAGTATGTCCTCGGGTTTCACCCATGCCTTGATGCCCGCGCAAATCGTCCGTTCGGCGCCGCCTACATCCACCGTCAGTACCAGCAGCTTGTCCGCATTGGGGTGAGGCGCGGCAGCCTTCACCCTCCCAGTCTTCAGAACAACCTTGGCGAAATCTTCAATCCCGATTTCAGGGGGCTCGGCCTCAGCAGCGGTGGCTGCGGGGGGAGTGTCAGATTTCGTGGGTTCTGCCTGATTCAAGGCCCTGGCTCCGGTTTTCAACACGCGATTCTAGCTTTATTGGGCCGGTTCTTCAACATGCGCCGACCGCTTGGTCATTCCCCGCCGATTGTGTGAGCAAGGGGGCCCGGCGCTGCTATCTTTGGGCCCCCATGGACTTGCCCGATTCCAAGAACTCATCCTGGGCGGCCACGTTCAGGCTGCCTTCGGTTCAGGCCATGCTGTTGGCCTTGCTGGCTTTCCTGGCCACGGCCTGGTTCCAGATCGGGCCGGGGTTTGTGGATGACGGCCAGGGCGGTTCGCGGCTGGGCATGCAGGCTGTAGGCCTGCTGGACGTCGATGGCTACTACCACATCAAGATGGGGGAACTTTATCGCACGGGGGACGTCCAGCGCGCCGGCGTTGACTTTCATTGGGCGCGCGAAAGCATCTGGAACGGCCAGTTCTCCGACAAGGACTACCTCTACCATCTCTACCTTGTGCCCTTTGCCGCCCTGCTGGCGAACGGTCCCCACGACGCCGAAGGCCTGATCGCCGCAGGCAAAGCAGCCTGCTGCGTCAACATGGTGCTGCTGACCATGGCCGTTTTTGCCGCCCTCCGCATCATGGGAGTGCGGCGCGCTTGGCTGTACACCCTGCTGATGATCTTCTTCGGCGGCGGCTACTTCGTGTTCCGCGTCAATCTCAACCGCAGCTACATGTTCTCCATAGCGCTGGCCCTGTTGGGTTACGTGCTGATCGCGCGCACGACCCTGCCCCATGCACGAAAGGGGGCGTGGCTGGGGCTCTTCCTTCTCTCGGCCATCTACGCCTTGAGCTACACCGCCAGTCACTTCCTGCTCGTGCTGCTGGCCGTTCGCGGCGTGCTGCAACTTCTGGTCGGAGCACCGGCGGGAGAGACGCGGCTGTCTGAGCTGCGCTGCAACCTGTTGACGGCAGCCGTCATCGCCGCAGGCATTCTCACGGGCGTGCTCCTGCATCCGGACCCGTCAGCGGCGCTGCATCATTGGTGGGTGCAGAGCATCGTCGTCATGGCCCTTTCCCATCAGGACAGCGTGGGGCGCGCTCTGGATGAGGTCATGCGCGTGCTGTTCAACGAGCAGACCAACTACGCGCGCCACATTGACATCGCCCTGGGCATGGAACTGCAGGAAATGGGCGGGCGCGGCCTGGTGTTTGACAACTTCGCTGCGCTGTTCGCTCCCATGCTTCTACCGCTGTTTGCGGCGTGGGCGCGCTGGCGACCCTCGCGCGAAGCCGTGCTGACGGGTGGCGTCTCCATCGCGGTGCTCTGCATGTTCCTGCTGAACATGCGCTTTGTCGAGTATGTGGGCCCCTTCTCCGCCCTGGCCGTCGGCCTATGGATGGAGGGGGTGCTGGCTTCGCGCGGCTACCAGGCGTGGCAGCGGCAGGCGCCGGCTTTGTCCCGTGCCGCGCCCCTGGCACTGGCGCTGATCGCGGGCATCTCGGTGGTGGGGTTCTGGCTGGGTTCGGGCCTGGGCTTGCGCCCGGCCGACCGTGGAGAGATTGCCCCGGCCGGTCTTTGGCTTCAGCAGAATACCCAAGCCCACGGCAAGGTGGTCTACCACGACCGCTGGGACGACTTCTGCCACCTGTTGTTCTACGCCAGCGAGTGCGACTATCTTGCAGGTCTGGACCCCACCTTTTTCGCGGTGAAGAACCGAGAGCGTTACGAACTGTGGCGCAACATCAACCGGGGCAAGGTCAGCGATTTTGTCCCAGCCGTGCGGGACACCTTTGGCGCGAGCTACATGCTGATTCATCGCAGCAGCAGCGACTTCCTTTACAATCGCGCGCAGGAAGAAGTACGGGCCGGTCGGTTGCGCCTGTGCATCCGGGACCCGGAAGACGATTGGGCTCTGTTTGAGGTTGTGCGATGACGGAATCTCAGCCCCAAGCGTTGACGGCGCCGGAGCACGCCGAAGAGGGAAGTGCCATCCGCCAGGGCGTGCTGCTGTTCCTGATCTCGATGCTGGCGTTCATGACCCTGCAGATTCTGCCGGGCACCGTCACGAATGAAGACGGCAGCACGCGCTTTGGCCTGCGTTCGCGCTCGTTTCCGCTGGGCGACAGCCCCTACCACGTGCGCATGGCCTACCTTTATCGCACCGGGGCCATAGCCGAGGCCGGCCAGAACTTTCACTGGATGAGCGATTCCATCTGGTCGGACGCTTTTGCCAACAAGGAGTTCCTGTTTCATCTCTATCTGGTTCCCTTCACGCTTGGCGCTGACGACATGGGCGACACCACGGCGCTGATCTGGGGCGGCAAGGTTGCCTCGGCCGTGCTCCTGTCGCTGCTCATGGTTACGGTGTTTGCCGTACTGCGCTGCTTTGGCGTGAGGCACGCCTGGGCCTATGTGCCCCTGGTGATCGCGTTGGGCGGCTGGGTTTTCTGCTCGCGGGCCGAGGAGTTGCGCGCCTGGCCCATGGGGGTGATCTGCTCCCTGACCGGGTGGGTCATGATGGCGAAGAACCGGCGCGTCGAGCTGGCGCTGGTGGCGGCCATCTTCACGCTGGCCTACTCCGCGGTCCACTTTCTGGCCATTCTCTGGGCGGTGCGCACCGTTCTCATGCTGGTCTGGGGGCCGGAGCGGGGGGCCACCCGCAAGTCGGAGTTCAAGGCCAATCTCTGGCTGCTGGCCGCCATCCTGGGCGGAATTCTGCTGGGTGCGTTGCTGCACCCCAATCGCGCCGGCTTCATGCGCATGTGGGCCGTCACCTACCTGCTGGTTCCCGCGGGCATTCTCAAAGGGGCTGCCCGAGAAACGGCCTTTGACCTGTTTGCCGCGCTTGGCATCAGCCCGGGGTATTCCACGCAGGAGGCCTCGCGCATGCTGCTGGGCATGGAGTTCCTGCCCCTGGCCGGCACGGACCTGCTGGTGGCGGGATCGGCGGCCATACTCACGCCCATGCTGCTGACGCTGCTTTCGCTGAGATTGCGGCACAGGCCGGGGCGGGAAGCCGTGCTGGCAGGCGGTGCCGCCGTGCTGGTGCTTTTCATGTTTCTGAACAGCCTGCGGTTTGCGGAAATCATGGGACCGTTCATGGCCCTGGCCGTGGGCCTGTGGCTGGACAGCCTGTTCAGAAGTCGGCGCTGGCAGGCCCTGCAGGGGCGCCGTCCCCTTCTGCTGTTGCGCCTGAAAAAGGCCGGAGCGACTCTGGCCCTGCTGGCGGCCACGGCGGTCATGGGCAGCCTGATCGCGGACCGTGATCCCAACCTGCCGGTGCCCTGGCGTGACGCGGCGTTGTTCATGCGTGACGCGGCGGGCGACTCCCGGCCCAAGGTGTACCATACGCAATGGGACGTGTTCCCCGGCCTGTTCTTCTATGCCCCGAACTGCGATTACCTGGTCGGTATGGACCCCAACTACATGCTGGCCCACGACGCCGAGAAGTCGCGGCTGATCTGGGACGTGTACTACGGCAAGGTGGACGATGCCACGCTGGGACGAATTCAACGGATGTTCAAGCCCGACTGGCTGTACGTGGACTCCAACATCACGCCGGCCTTCGGAAAGTACTGTGAGGAGCAGGTGCAGAAGGGCGCCCTGGAGCGCATCTACAAAGACGCTTACTACAGCCACATCGCAGTCTATCGCGTGGTGAAGAAGGGGGGCTGACCGTGGGCGAACGACCGGTAGTTGTCGCGGTGACCGGGGCGTCGGGCATCCAGTATGCTCAGCGCCTGCTTTCGGTGCTGGCTCTGGGGGGGCTTGAGGCTCATGTGGTGTTCAGCCAGGCAGCCTTTGAGGTCTGGCGTGCGGAGCTGGACATTCCCTGCCGGCCCGAGAAGCCTGACCTCGCGGCCTTCTGCGGTGCCCCGGCCCGTTCGCTGAAGCTGTACCGCAACGACATGATCGGCGCGAAGATTGCGTCGGGCAGTTTCCGGCATCGGGGCATGGCCATTGTGCCCTGCACCATGGCCACCCTGGGCCGCGTGGCAAACGGCAGCGGCGAGGGTCTCATCGAGCGCGCGGCCGAGGTTACGCTCAAGGAGCGGCGCAAGCTCATTGTGGTCCCCCGCGAGACGCCCCTTTCCCTGGTGGCCCTGCGCAACATGACGGCACTGACGGAGGCCGGCGGGGTCATTGTGGACGCCAACCCCGGCTTCTATGGCCGGCCGCAGACCGTGCAGGACATGATTGACTTCGTCGTGGCCCGTGTCCTGGACCTGCTGGAGATTGAACACAGCCTGGGCAGGCGTTGGGGCGAAGTCCAGCCGCGCAATTGAGCCTCGCTGCGGGCTGCCGGGTGGCCATGTTGCGCCCGCGCAGCACCCAAGGCAGCATGTTGGACCGCGCCGAGCCCGGACATGTCAAAGCCTGACGTCAAGCAGCTTCAGGAACAGCTTGAGGTTCTCCAGAAGGAGAACGAGCAGTTGCGTCGCAAGCTGCAGCTCGTCACGGGCGGGCCCGCCACAGGCTCCATGACTCTGGGCTCCCTGACCATGGTGGGGCAGACGCGTGCGCCCCAGGCCACCATTGCGGGGCTTTCGGTCGCCTATCTCATCGTCGACAAGTCCTTTCGCGTGATCAAGATGAACACGCGCATGTCTGACTTCATCGGCGTCGGCAAGCAGGTGATTGACGGCAAGCCCAACATCGTGGAGATCGACACCCTGGAGTGGGCCCCCGGCGTGTTCCAGACACTCCTGCAGGACGCACTGGAAAGCGCCTCCGAAGAGACCTTCGAGGCCGAGCGGCCCTCGGGCGTCTCGGGCAAGATGGAGTACTTCCAGTTCAAGGCTGTCTGGGTTGGCGGGCAGGGCACGGTCACCGTCGAAGACGTCACCCGCCTCAAGGTGACGCGCCAGTTCTTCGAGCGTCTGGTGAGCCCGCGCATCGTCGAGCAGTTGCTCGACACCTCGGAGGACCCCTTCAGCACGGACAAGCGCAAGATGACCGTGCTGTTTGGCGACCTGCGCAACTTCACCAACTTCTGTGAGGCCGTGGAAGGCAAGGTCGTGCAGACCGTTTTCAACGAGTTCTTTGAAGTCTGCATGCGGGCCATTGACGCCAACGACGCCACCCTGGACAAGTTCGTGGGCGACCAGGTCATGTGCCTCTTCGGCGCCCCCATTCCCGAAAACGGCCACGCTTACCATGCCGTCAAGCTGGCCACGGATCTGCAGCAGGCCATGCAGGCCACGCGGGCCCGCTGGATCGAGCGCGGGCTTGTGCCCGAGGCCCTGCTCGCCAAGCACCCCGAAGTGCTGGCCCTCGGCATTGGAATCAACACCGGGGACATGCTGCTGGGGCTGTTCGGCAGCGAGCGCGCCAACCAGTACACCGTGCTCGGACACCACGTCAACCTGGCGGCGCGGCTGTGCAATTTCGCCGCCGGCAACGAAGTGCTGGCGACGCTGGGTACCGTGCAGGAAATCTCGCGCTTTGCCAAGCAGTATCCCAACGAGATCACGATACCGATCAAGTTCCGCACCAAGGCACAGATCGAGGTCAAGGGTGTGGCCGAGCCCGTCACGGTGGCCACCCTGGCGCTCTGATCCGGGGTCCGTCGGCTTTGATTCGCCGGGTTCCCAAGTAAGATTATTGCCCCTTGCAGGACAATCACTTGCGCGCGAATGTTATCGTGCGCACAGACAGGCGCACCTACCCATGAACCAGCCCCTGGGGCCCAAACGCAACATCAACCCGCCGCCGCGGCGCCCCGTGGACAGCGGGGCCACAGCCGCGCCACAGGGCCGAGCCGGTATGGGAAAGCCGCCCAGCCGCCCGATCTCCACTTCCCAGCAGGCCCTGCGTCAGGGGCAGCCTTTGCCGCAGCGCAAGCCCCTTCAGGCGCGGCCGGCGACGGGCGCGCAGGGGCCGGCGGCCCCGCCTGGCAGGAAGAAAAGCGGCCCCATTGACCCCGCCGCCGAGGCCCCGAAGGCCCAGAAGCCACGCAGCGTCGAGGAGCTGATTCCGGCCCTGGTGCGTTACGCCATCAAACAGCCGCAGGGCCTGGGCATTGCCGAGTTTGACGAGAAGCTCGTGCCGCGCATGAAGGAGCTGCTGCCTCCGGCACTGGCAGGGGCTGCTGACGAAGTGCTGGCGGGCCACCTGCTGGAGCTGGCCCAGGCCCTGTTCATTGCCATCGTGTGCGGGCAGTTCAAGGGGCGGCCAGTGCTCTGCGGCGTGCGCGCCGCGGAACTGGCTGCCGACCTGGTGGAGCGCATGCTGTCCAGACTGGGCGAGCAGGAGGAGCAGCGTCTCACCATCATACGCTGCAAGAACCTGCTGGCGGGCCTGACCTTACAGGCTGTGCGGCTGCTGGAAACGACCAACCTTGAGCACGAGAGCCTCAAGGGTTTCACGGACAACTACGAGCGCGCGGTCATTATTGCCTATGGCCTGAAGACCCAGGCCGAGGCCACAGGTCAGGCGCCCTGGGCCGGCCTGAAGGACAACCCGCTGGACAAGCGCATCGGCGCCACGATCAACACGATGAGCAATGTGTTTGGGGACTACATTGCCAATCACAGCAAGGATCTGAGCGAAGAAGTCAACCAGAGCGTGCTGGCCGAGTTTGACGGATTCATGGAGCGCTTTGCGCCCTACATCGAAGGCGGGCATGCCGCCTCCGTCGAGAAGAGCAAGCAGCTCAACAAGAACGTCACCGGCATTTACCAGCGCCCGGAGAAGGTGGAGCCACTGGAGATTCGCGAACTGCGCACCCGGCCTGCAGGCGTCGAGATCCGGCTGGCGGACGGGCGCGTGCTGTTTGTTTCGCGTGACGACGCCCGGCGCATCGGCGCCGCAGCCGACGGCGAGGTAGACGACACGGCCAAGCGAGAGCGCGAAGCCCTTGAAGCGCGGCAGGCTGAGGCCCAGCCTTCGGAAGTCATGCGCAGCGTGGAAAAGGGTCCTTCGCGCCAGCATGCCAAGGACGCGCTGGAGCAGCGGCACAAGGGCAGCGCGCCCATCAAGGCCCCGCTGCCCCGTCCCCGCCCGCGCTAGCGCTCTGTCCCGTGAATCCTTTTGCTACGCGCCGCTGTGCGGCCCTTTCTGGCACTCTGTATCTTCATGGGCCTCGGCCACGCCTATGGCGCAAAGTCTCCTCCAAAGGCCGCCTTCTGTTGCGCGCGCACATGCTCGCGACAAACGATTCACGGGGCAAGGCCCGGAAAGTTGCTGAAAGGGTGGCCGCATCCCACTCTTTCAACAGCCTGCTAGAGCTTCGACAGCTCCTCTTCCACGGCCTCGACCAGCGGCTTGACCGTGGCCGCGCTGAAGTCAAAGCGGGCTCCGGCGGCCTTGAACAGCTCGGGCAGCGGCTTGCTGCCCCCCAAAGACAGGGCGAACTTGTACTGCGAAATCGCCTTCTTGCGGTCCTTCTTGGCGTTGAGCCAGACCTGCAGGGCGCCGAGCTGGGCGATGGCATATTCGATGTAGTAGAAGGGCGCGCCGAAGAGGTGGCCCTGCTGATGCCAACGCACGGCCTCGAACTTCTCAAGCCCAGTCCAGTCTGCCGTGGGGTTGAAGCGACGGAACACCTCGACCCAAGCCTTGCCGCGCTCGGCCATGTTGTGCCCGTTGTGGGTGTAGACCCAGTGCTGGAAGGCGTCGATGGTGGCAAACCAGGGCAGGTACTCGATGATGCCTTCAAAGAAGTCGCGTCTGGCGCGCTTGAGGTCCTTCTCCGGGTAGAACTCGTCCAAGTAGGGGTTGCCCAGCAATTCCATGCTCATGCTGGCCACCTCGCAAAACTCGATGGGCGCCCCGCGGTACTCGAGCAGGGGCTCCTGCCGAGACAAAATTGCGTGGAAGGCGTGACCGCCTTCGTGAAGCAGGGTCTGAACGTCGCCATCGACGCCGACGGCATTCATGAAGATGAAGGGCAGGCGGACCTCCGACAGCGTGCTCTGGTAGCCGCCGGGCGCTTTGCCCTTGCGGTTGGCGAGGTCCAGCAGGCCCAGGCGCCGCATGTGGTCGAAGTGCGAGCCCAGTTCTTCGTCCACCTTGTGGAACACCCGCGAGCAGCCCTCCTTGAGTTTCTCGACGTCATCAAAGGGTTTGAGGGGGGGCGCTCCCTCGGGGTCCACGCTCAGGTCCCAGGGGCGGAGACGTTCAAGGCCCAGCAGTCGGGCGCGGCGCTGATGGATGCGGCCGAGGGCCGGCAGCACCACGGTGTCAACGGCCTTGTGGTAGGCCTCGCAGTCAAGCGGCGTGTATTCGAAGCGTTCACGGCGCCGGAACTGGAAGTCGCGGAAGTTGGCAAAACCGGCGTTGCGGGCTTTCTTCTCGCGCAGCCGCACGAGCTTGTCATACAGCTCGTTGACCCTGTCAGCGTCCTGCAGCCGGCGCTCGGAAATGGCGAGCCACGCGCGGTGGCGCAGGGCGCGATCTGTTTCGAGCAGGAACTTGGCCATGGCCTGGGGCGTGCGCTCCTCGCCCGCAAACTGCACAGTGGTCGCGCCCATGATTTCGTCGTACTCGTGCTCAAGCTTGCTCTCGTCAACCTCAAGCTTCACGTTCTCATCGCGGAACAGCTCGATGCGATTGAGGACGCTGCGCTCGAACACGCGAAAGCGCGCCGCGTCCAGTTCGCCGCGGGCGGGGCTTTGCTTGAACTTCTTGGACAGCTCAAAGGCCACGGGCTTGAGCTTGGGATCGAAGTTCTCGACGAAATCGAGAAACGCCTTCTTGTACTCGGGGTTGGTGGTGTCCACCGTGTTGCGGATGAACACCCGCGAGCCGAATTCGTCGATAGCCGCAAACAGCTCCGAGCTGTCCAGCAGCCATTGCTCCAGCTTCGCCTTCGTGGAGACATCAGCCGCAAGCAGCCTCTGAAGCAGGGGTTCGACGTCCGCGAAGCTGCGGATCACCAGTTGGGATGGCACAAATCGGCGCGCAAATTCGCGGGGCAGGGTTTCCAGGGTGTCGGTGGGCATGGCTTTCCTCGAGGTCTTCACTACTCAACGTAGCTGCATCGAAAGTTCGATGATGAATTTTCATAGCACCGGCGAAAGGGGTTTTCGAATGCGAAATGGCGCCCCTGGGGCTTCACGTTTTCGCGCATCAGTAGGCCGGGCCGCGCATGGGCGCCCAGAAGAACGTCCGCAGATTTCCGAAAGTAAAGCTCAGGCCCAGGGTAAAGCCGTGGGCGCCAAAGCCGCTGCCATCGACGTTCATCCACTGCCAGCCGGCCGTGATGAACAGGTGGCGGAATGTCTGAATGTGCAGGCGCAGGCCGAACTCGTTGACGCCGCGGGAGTCCACAAACTGCAGCCGCGACGCCCAGGCCTCCAGGCCCAGGGGCCACAGAGGATAGATAAGGGCCGACGCCCTGAAGCTCACGCCGATGCTCGAGGGTCCGCGGGTCTGGTCAAAGGCGCCGACGCCGATGGCACCCTCGATATAACCCAGGTGGGCGATGGGCCAGGCCACGCCCAGATGGCCCACGGGCATGACGATGTCCGCGAAGTCCTTGATCCTGTTGGTGCCAATGAGCCCCGCGCTGTGGCCAAAGCGCGCGGCCTGGGTGAACTTGAAGTCCAGCACGAACAGCCCGATGTGCGCCCGCGCTGAGACGTAGGCCCCGCGGTGCTCGCCCGGCGCAAGCCACAGGCCTGTCTGAAAGTCGATCTGGAGGTCACGGGCCACGACATCGTCGTCGGTGTCCATGCCGAAGAAGCCTTCGTAATAGGGGTAAGGCGCGCGGCTGGCCCACAGTCCCCAGGGCTCGGCGGGTTGGCGTGGCGGGACGCTGTCAGGGGCGTTGGCCGGTGCGGGCTTGGACTGCGCGTTGAACTCACGGGACATCTTGAACTGGGGCCAGCCCTGTGCCTTGAGCGTGGCTGCCGGCAGCAGGAGCAGGGCAAGCAGAATGGCGGATCGAAGTGACGGCATCGGGCCGGGCGTCCCCGCGGTGAATCGACCATCCTGATTATCCCCGGGTGCTTTTCAATGGCGCGTTGCGCTAGAATGCCCGCATGAGCGAAGACCGGCTAGCTCCCCTCGCAGCTTTGCAGGGCCGCGAACACAGCCACCTGCTGATCAACGAGATCTACGCGTCCATTCAGGGTGAAAGCACCCACGCGGGGCGCCCCTGCGTCTTCATCCGCACTACAACCTGCAATCTGCGCTGCACCTACTGCGACACAGCCTATGCGTTTACCCAGGGCCAGGCGATGTCCTTGGACGAAGTGCTGGACCGTGCCCTCTCCTTTGGTATTCCGCTCGTGGAGATCACGGGGGGCGAACCCCTGCTGCAGCCCCTGGTGCCGAAGCTGGCCCGGGAGCTGCTTTCGCGCGGCGTGGAAGTGCTGTGCGAAACCAGCGGCGCCCTGGACATCCGGCTCCTGCCCGAGGGCGTGAAGAGCATCGTGGACGTCAAGACGCCCGGCAGCGGCGAGGAGCGGGCCAACTTCTATGACAACCTGAAGCACCTGCGGTCGCACGACCAAGTCAAGTTCGTGCTCTGCTCGCGCCAGGACTACGAGTGGGCGCGGGACTTCGTGCGGCGTGAAGGACTCTGTGAGCGCACCACCGTGCTCTTCTCCTGCGCGTTCAAAGCCGTGGAGCCTGCCGATCTGGCCCGCTGGATCAACGACGACCGCCTGCCGGTACGCCTGAACCTGCAACTTCACAAGTACATCTGGCCGCCCACGCGCCGCGGCGTCTGAGCGGCCGCACCGTTGCGATTTGAGCCGGCCCAAATCATACTTGCCCCGTCACCGGCATTGAGCAGAGCAACGCTCGGGAACCTCGTGAGATTCGAGGACGGCCCCGCCGCTGTAACCGGGAACGAAACCGCAAGGCCATTGCCCCAAGGGCGAGAAGGCGCGGAAGTAGGAGAAAGCCCGGAAGTCAGAAGACCTGCCGTGACGCTGCACGACCGCCCTCGGAGGAGGGGTGGCGCTTTGCGCCCCTTTTTCTCCATGCCCGGTGATCGTGGTTTGCCAAGGCCAGGGCCTTGGGCAAACGCGCGCGTCGCGCCCGCTTCAGGGCAGTTGGAGACTTCCATGTTTCGCATGATCTTCTGGGGGGCGCTGTGCGCCCTTGCGGCCCCTCTGGCCGCCTTCTATGCCCAGCCCGAGGGCTACTCCCGCACGGAGTATCCGCTGGCCTCCGGCGCTTCCGGCATCACCTGGGACCCTGCCACAGGCGCCTCTGATTTCTATGCCCACCATAACGGCGGCATCCGTCGCTTTGACACCGCTGCCGGCGCCTTTGCCTCCAGCCTGCTTTTCCTGGCACCGCCTTCCATTCCGCCATCGGCCTTTGCCAGTTTTGACGCTTTGGCCATTGATCCCGCCGCGCCCAACGATTTCTACGTCAGCTACAGCGGTAATTTCTCCCGCCTCTACAAACTCAACCGCACGGGCCCGGACGCGGCTACGGTAGTCAGCTTCCTCGATTACAGCGCCAACGGCGAGTATGTGTATTCGCTGCGTTTTGTGCCGGACCTGCCTACGGTACCCCTGGCCCTGCGCGGCCAGCTTCTGGCGGCCTGCGCCATAGGGTTCACCGGCGTGGCCAAGATTTACCTGGTAAACCGCAGCACGCTTGCCCTCACGGAGCTGGCCGATGTCGGCACTACCAACGGGTCAGGCCCCTTCACGCTGGACCATGAAGGCAACCTGTTCTGCGCCGTGCCGCCCTCGTTTTTCGGGCTGACCGGCGCGGAGATCCGGCGATTTGCCGCCGCCGACCTGGCTGCGGCCATCGGCTCGACTCCCGTGCAGGCCTCAGCGGCACAAACCATTGTCGCTGCCTCGGCCAGCCTCTGGAACCTGACTTCGCTCCAGGCCCGCCTCGAACAGGGCCAGAGCTATCTGTATTTCGGCACCTATGAGCATGCTTCGCTGTTCAAGCTGTGCCTGGCCACCCGCGAAATCCGCGAGTTCGTTCAGGGATTCGGCGGCGTGAGCGACGGATATTCGCACTTCGCGCAGGGCGGCGGGCTGGCCTTCTCCAGCGCGGCGGATACTTTCAGACCCTACAGCGGACAAACCACCACCCTGGCCCTGCCCTTCAGCGTCTACACTCCCGGTTACGGCAGCTATTTCAGCCTCTTTATCTTCCGGCCCCTTGCCGTGAACGCCACCGTCGCCTCGCTGGCCATCGTGCAGCAGCCGGCGGCGGTCAACAGCGGCGTGCCGTTTTCACTGACCGTGGAGGCCAGAAATGCGGGCGGCACGGCGGTCACGGCGGGCATCGGTGTCAACTTGAGCGCGTCCGGGGCCGGCATCCTCAGTGGCTTCACACTGACGGCGGGCTCGGGCACGGGGCTTCTGATTGAGGGGCTGCGCTATACAGCCGGCACCCTGCCCGCGAGCTTCACATTGACTGTGGCCCTCAACGGCTCATCTATCTCCGCGGCCAGCACGACCATTACGGTGGCGGCCCCTGCCACGCAGCTTGGCGTCTTGGCCCCTCCCGCCTCGGCGCAAGCCGTTGAGTTTTTCAGCGTGACAGTGGAGTTGCGCGACGCCGCCGGCCAGAGAGTGCAACTGGGCCCCGACGCGGCCATGACCGTGACCGCCGCCAAAGTCTCCGGGCCGGGCAGCCTGTTTGGGCAAACCTCCAGGGCGGCTACCGCCGGACAGGCCGGCTTTGGGCAACTGCTGCTGGACGCTCCTGGCAGCTACGTTCTGGAGTTCTCGGCGCCGGGTCTGGCTTCGGTCACGCTGAGCCTGATTGTGACTGCTCCTTCCGCCTCCAGCGGCGTCCGTGACAGTGGCGGCTCCTGCACTACGGGCGAGGGGTCCCAAAGGGCGCTTGTGGCGTTGCTTCTGCCCCTACTGTGGCTGTGGCGCCGCAGGCGCCACGCCGTGCAGTAACGCGGCGGTAACCCCAGAGGGGGCGGGCTGCAGGGTTTTGGGCCGCCCGCCCCTTTTGTTTGGCCGGCCGGGCATGGAATCGCGTTTGCTTCATATGATGGACCTGGCCCCTGCAAGCCGCGGTTCGTCCTGTTGCGGCCGGGAGTCGGAACCGGGCCAGGCCTTGGTCCTATTCAGGAGTTTGAACGTGACGGTCAAGCGCGCCCTCACCACTTCCATTCGCAGCGTCGGCTTTGGCCTGTTGCTGGCGTTGCTCGCAATCTCTCGGATGGCAGCTCAGGCGCAGGACAAGCCCCAGCCGTCTTCCGAGCCCCAGGCCAAGGTCGATGCCAACGGCCTGCCCGAAGACCCGGCTCCCCTGACCCCCGAGGAAGCCGAGGTGTTCAAGGAAAACCTGAGCGCCGAAGGCCTCGTCCCCGGCAAGGCGCCCAGTGTCTACCTCAAGACTGTCATACTCATCGTGCCCAACCTGACGAGCTGGCAGGATTACGCACCCAACGATCTGGCTGGAGATGCCCGCATCACCGCTATTGCCTTTGAGTCCGTACTCGAGACCCACATCGACTACAAACCCCATCTCTGGCGAGAGGATGGTCCGCGCCAACGGCGTTACTTTGCGCGACTGCGCTTTGCCGACATTCCCTCCCGCGCCGATCCCAGGCCCGTGGACAAACCCGTGCCCGACCTGGAGGCGGCGGCGCGCTGTCAGAACGCCGACGTGATCGTGGCTCTTTCCTTTACTCCCGCCGCCGGCGAGGCGAGGGCCGCCTGCAGCGTGTGGAGGTATCGGCGCAAGCAGGGCATCGACGTAGCCTTCAAGTTCGATCTGCCTGATCTCGGCAAGCCCGGGCCCGACGCCGCTGTCAAAGTGCTCGAGCAAAGCGCCGCCCGTGCCACGGCAGGCATTGTCGGCGCCCAGGAAGAAGCCGCGCTGGTGCCGCCTCCTCCCACGTGTGCCAACGACAAGGCGCTGAAGTTCTTCGTCGAGATGCGCAGCGCCTTTACGGGCCAGGACCTCAACGGCGCCTGGATCGCCTATGCGGACCTCATGGCCGTAGATCCCCGCTGTGGCCGTGCTGCCCTGTTTTCGATGGAGATCTTCAAGAACCACGAGCAATCATCGCCCATCAAGGCGCTGGAGTCGGGCATCAAGGCCGTCAAGTCCACCCCCAACGATGTGCTGCTGCGCGGGCGCCTGGCCTACAACACGGCGGTCTGGATCCGCCGGCGGCGCTGGGGCATGCACGCGCTGGAGCAGGCCCTGGTGGCCCAGCCGCGCAATTATTCGCTGCTCCTCTGGAAGTCCATGATCCTGTCCGAGGGAGACCAGCAGAAGCAGAAGGCCTGGCTGCTGGAAAATGTCCTGCCGCACTTCAAAGACGGTCGCGTGGAGGTGGCTCTGGGCAACAACGAAGCTCTTTCCTCAAAGCTGGCCGAGGCCATCCAGTGGTACGAGAAGGCCGTAACCATAGCCCCCGACGACCATGAGGCCTGGTTCAGCCTGGCCATCATCAGCACGCACCACGGCGAGAATCTGCAGCGCGCTGCCCTCATCGGTCCAGAGGGCGACAAGGACCGGGCGGACGCCCTGGCACGCTTTGCCCGCGCCATCGAGGCCTGGAACCGCTGTCTCAGCATCGACGTGACCGAGCAGAACATGGTGCTGGAGTTTTACGTGCGTGCGGTGACGCGCGACTACAAGTACCTCCCCACGGAGGAGGCGGATCTGAACCGGCTGTTTCTCATACAGGCCTGCCGCAACGGGCTGCAGTCCGGCGCGGGCGGCAACAACTTCGGAAAGCTGGCTTCGGAGCTGCTGCCCGCGCAGCAGAAGCTGCAGCGCATGCGCGTGAAGGAGGCCAAGCCGGGGGATGCCGATTATGAGCTCAGTCTCTGCGCCCGAATCAACTTTGCCCAGGCGGACAACGATCTCGAGGAGATCGTGACGGTGCTGCGGGAAATGCGCAAAATCGGTTATCGCGGCAACCCTTACCCCGGGCTGATCGACCGTTTCAGGCCGCTGCTCGATGAGGAGAAGTAGCCGGCCCCTGTTACGCAGCCCGCCGCGATCTAACGTGGCGCCATGCCCGACCGCCCCAAGCTGATGCATGAAGCCACCGTCGCGCGCCGCCTGGACTTTGGCCAGGGCTACTTCGAACTGGTCCTGGACTGTCCGGAACTCGCCCAGGCCATGCAGGCAGGCCAGTTCATCAACCTCAGAGTGCGCAACGAGCTCTACCCCCTGCTGCGCAGGCCCTTTTCCAGCTTTGACTGGCTGGCCGACAGCCGCGGCAAGGCCAGGGGCATCTCCCTGCTGGCTCACGTCGTGGGCCAGGGCACGCGGCTGATGTCGCGCCTCGAAGCCGGGCAGAAGGTCTCCATCAACGGCCCTTTGGGCAAGGCCTTTGAGCCGCCTCAGGATCCTGCGGCTCGCGTCATCATGGTGGGCGGCGGCATTGGTCTGGCTCCCTTCATGCATCTGGTGCGGCAATGGGGCCGCTTGGGCCACAAGCACGAACTGGTGCTCCTGGCCGGCGCCCGATCCCAGCGCGACTTCGTATTCATGAAGCGCTTTGCCGAAACGGGCGTGGAAACCCTGCTGGCAACTGAGGATGGCAGCGTGGGGGTGAAGGGCAAAGTCACCCTGCTGCTGGAGGCCGAGTTGCAGGCGCTCAAGGGGCGGCCCGCCACGGTGCTGACCTGCGGACCCTGGCGCATGATGGAGGCCGTCAGCGCCATGTGCACCTCACAGGCCATACCCTGCTACGCCAGTCTCGAGCGCGTGATGGGGTGCGGCTTTGGGGTGTGCAACGGCTGCGTCGCCAAGGTCAGGACCGAGGACGCTCCCGGTTACCGCTACGCCAAAACCTGCGTGGAAGGCACGGTGATGGAAGGCGCCAGCCTGATCTGGTAATGCTGGAGCGAGCATGGCCGGGGAACGCAATCACTATGAGCGAGCCTTTTCGACCCTCTTGAAGGAGCAGGGGGTGAAGGCTCTGGCCGTCGAAGAGCGGCGGCGCCCCGCCTTGGAGGGTCGCGTGCTCAAGCACTTCGACTTTCTCGTCAACGGCAGCGAAAAAGTCTGGGCCCTGGACCTCAAGGGGCGCCGCCAGACGCCCTGGATCACCCGCACCGACCTGTTTTCGATGATGGGCTGGCAGAAACTGCTGGCGGAAAAGGCGTCGCTGGCGTTTGTGTTCGCCTTCATGGGCCATGGCCGTCGCCTGGACGATCTCCCCGCCCTGGCATGGGACTGCGCAGGGGCGCGCTACCACTTCTGCCTGATGGAACTGCAAGACGCCCAGCGCCTGGCGCGGCCACGCTCGGCGCGCTGGGGCACTTTCGGTTTTGAATGGAAGGCGTTTTGCCGCTGTGTGCGCGGCCTTGAAGACTTGATCAGCGCGCAAATTCCCAGATGACAAATACGCACTGGACGGCGATGACGCCCAGAATGCCCCAAAGCAGCGTGCGGTGAACGGCCTTGGCGACGTCGTTTTCGCTGGTGGCCGGCGCCAGACCAAAGAGCGCCGCCAGGGACCCGCCTACGAATCCGGAAGCGATGACCTTGGCCGCCAGAAACTGCATCCAGTGCGGGGTGCGATTGAGGCCGTCTTGCATCAACTGCAGGGCCAGGCCCAAAGAAGCTCCTTCGTGGCCCGCCACGTAGATCAATGCGGCCAGAGCAATGCCCCCCGCCAGCGCCAGCGCCGTGGCCACGGCCGTGGCCAGCGTTTGAGCCAGCACCGCGCCCACGAGGCCGAAGCTCTCCACGGGCCAGCGGGCCAGGGCCAGGGTCTCCAGCAGGCCGGAGCGCACACCCGCCGACAGTCGCGCTGCCTGCGCAGCGCCCAGCTTTCCGGCCACGAAGGCAGCCGCGCCCAGGGGCAGTACGACCCGTGCCAGGGTGTGGCCCGTCACTTCGAGAATCTCCGCCAGCAGCAGGGGCTCCACGAGTTCGGGCCGGGGCAGTTGCTCGAAAATGAAGAACGCGACGGTGCCCGCAATCAGCAGCGAGCCAAGAAACGCAAAGAGCTGCGTGCCGGGGCTCAGGGCCTCGACGAACACCTGGCGGGCCACAAAGTGCGGGCGGCGCAGGCGCGCCAGGCCCCAGACAAAGGCTGCCGGCGCCAGCACAAAACCCCCCAGCAGGCCGAGAAAGCCGGCCAGGGCCTGCTGCCCCCGGGCCAGCCAGGGGTTCACGGGACGACCCGGCTCGAGCTTGAGCTGGCCCAGTTCCCGCTCCAGTTTCGCCGGCCCGCTTTGGGGCAGGGCACACTCCAGAATCCGTACGGTCCTGGCCCGTGCGGCATCGAATTCAGGAGGCATCTCAGTCACAAAGGCCCGCGGGTCGTGGGTGATCACGACGACCACGGTCTCGCGCCGGCGCGCCAGTTCCATCAGTTCAGCGGCCAGGGCCTCGGCAGCCTTGAGGTCCAGCGCGGCCGTGGGCTCGTCGGCCAGAAGCAGGGCCGGCCGCTCGCCGCCCTGCCGCGGCATCAATGCGCGCACCGCCGAGCAGCGTATGCGTTCGCCGCCTGAGGCGTGGGAGAGCCGGGCCGGCAGGCCCATCAGGTGGAAGCGCGCGGCCAGCAGATCGGCCTGCATGCGCGCCTCGCGGGCGCCCAGGCGCGAGAACAGGCGCAGGTTCTCGGCTGTGGGAAGACCGTCGATGAAGCCCAGCTTCTCGGCCTGGGGCAGGAACGCGATATGCCCGCGCGCCGAAGGGGAGTAGGCGGCGCCGTCCCACAGGGGGTGCTCCAGCCCCAGGGCGTCGTGCAGGACGACCTGTCCCGTGACCTCGCAGCGCGGCTGTGAAAGCTCACCCAGACCCAACAGCGCGCGGGCGAAGCTTGACTTGCCGCTGCCCGAAGGCCCCCAGAGCAGATACAGCCGCCCGGCCAGCAGCGTGACGGGGGCCTGAAGGCGCAACAGATCCTGCCCGAGCTTCACCTCGAGGGACTCCAGAACGATGCGGGGCAGGGCGGCTGCTTGAGGCGCCGTGGCGGGAGGAACTGCGGCCTCTGTCGCGGCCTGGGTCATGGCGGGCTCGGTTCCCCGGCCGGAGCGGCTCAGTCGCGCCGGCCTTCGCCGTCAAGGGCGGGAATCAGGTAGTCAAATTTCACGCCGGGCGAGCTGTCTCGCGCCAGCACCAGCAGCGGCGCATCGGAGATGCTCAGGGCGCCGCGCAGTGCGTGGGCCAGCAACAGTCGCGGCCCTCCCTGGCTGGTCAGCAGCCGCCGGTTGGAAAAGTCCACGGCGTAATTTTCGGCGGCCTCAATCACGTTGCGCTCGCCTTCAAACCAGGCGGGGACAACGGCCTTTTCGTAGAGGCGCGGCGCCCAGCGCTTGTTGAAGGCATCTGCGAAGTCCTGCTTGCGGGCACTCAGAACTTTGCCCAGCTTCTCGACGATCTCCTTGCGGTTGTCGTCCCAGAACTTCGTGGCCTCCTCTTCCAATGCCAGGCGCAGTGCTATCTTCTTCTCCTCGCTCAGGAAATCGCGGTTGGACTTCTCGCTCTTCTCCTCGCTTCCGAAGATGCCGCGCACCCAGTCTTTGACATCCTTGTAGGTGTTGCCCGCGCCGTCGGCCGCCTTGCGCACGATGCCCTCCGCCACGCCGCCCACGCCCACGACCTCCCAGGCCCGTTCGGCCATGCGGTTGAGCAGCTTTTCCTCCATGGGGGCGAGGTCCTTGTGCAGCTCATCCAGCGCATCGCGCAGCAGTTGCTCGTCCTCAGGCGAAAGGTCTTCGACGGCCGCGACCAGCTCCTTTTCCATACGCGCCGTAATGCCCGGCAGCACGTGTTTCTCCAGCGAGGGCCAAAGAGCGTCCTTGGCGCGGGCCGCCTCATCGCGCGGAATGTCCGGCGCCAGCAACAGGCGGACGGCAGATTCCAGACTGACGGTCGCCGGCGCACCCTTGAGCTTCGCACCCTGCTTCATGTCGGCGGCGGCCCGCGGCGTCAACATCAGCGTGGCCTCGCAGATGTTTCCCTCTTCCCGCGCGGCAATGACCCTGCCGATGATCTCCGCTGCGCCGTCTTCGCGCTCGCGATGGACCAGGTTCCCGGCCTTGACACCCAACGAGCGCGGCAGGCGCACCACCAGGCGGCCTTCATGCGACGTGTCGGCCTCTCGGGCAATGTCTTCCAGCGCCGTCGAGGCGCGGGCCGCGGCCTCGCTGCGCGCAAACCCAGCAAGGGCCAGAAGCCCGGCGCCCAGAGTGAGCCCGCCGGCGGCCAGCCGCGTCACGCGCAAGATTCGGTAGGAACGGTCCCACATGGCAGCCTCGAGGCAGGGTTCACTTCTACAGGATACTTAGGCCATGAACGCCAAGGCTTGCCAAATCGCGGTTCCAAATGGGGGCCGGTGTTTGTAAGGGCCCCGAGACGGGTGCAATTTTAGTATGCTTGAAGTCGGAGGTGGATCATGGGTGCCATGAAGAAAGTGCTTGAAAACCCCCTCACGCTGCTGTTGATCCTGCTCGTCTGGAGTCTGGGGCACACACCCCTGGGCGCCGCCGAAGTGGCGGACGTCACCCCCTCCTTCAGCATGAGCAGCCTATGGCTGCCGGCCCTGATTCTGGGCATCGGCATCGCGCTGATACTGCTCGAGGTTTTCGTGCTGCCGGGCTTTGGCATCTCCGGCATCAGCGGCATCTTGGCCAGCGTGGTCGGCCTGTTTCTGGGCACCCACACGCTGATTTCCCAGGGCGGCCACTTTTCCGATGCCATGGGCTACGTTCTCAGCAGCGGTATCACGGCCGTGCTGGCTACCCTGCTGGGTTGTTTCATGTTCTGGGCCCTGCCCCGGCTGCCGGGCTTCCGGTCCATGCTGCCCAGGGACGCCCGCCCCGGCGAGTTGCGCGGCGAAGCCCTGGAATCCCTCCATTACCTGACGGGTCAGCCCGGCATCGCCAAGACCCCGCTGCGCCCTGCGGGCAAGATTGCCCTGGAAAACGGTCAGCTGATTGACGTAGTCACCCGCGGCGAGTTCATCGACGCCGGCACCCAGGTCTATGTTGTGAAGGTGGAAGGCCCCAGTGTGGTGGTGTCGAAGCTGGCCTAGCAGGTCATTGAGTCACGGCCTGTTGACTGAAGCCTCGGATAGCCGGAGCACCTGAGGCGGCTGAAAGCCAGCTTGAAATGGAGGTCGGGCCAGATGCACTTCGGCCCGACTGTGTTGAAAGAGTGCCGCCTCTTCCAGAGAGTCCGTTGCGTCGGCAACGGACTTTGCTTTGCCGCACGAACAGTTACTGACAGCAATCACCACTCCACAATTTCGACGACTCGCGGAAATCGGCGTTACCCTGCGCCGGCCCAATGGGGATGTCGCCGGGCTTGCTAGTGTTTCCCGACAGGTACAGGAATGGCTGAAATCCGGATCATGCGCCCCAGCAGTGAGGCCGAGCAGGTCGAACGGCTCCAGTGGAGCCGTGAGAGAGCGGAGCAATGCGGAGCGGCCCGTGGCTGAAACCCAGATCGTACCCCATAACATAGA
>QEVF01000057.1 GCA_003576915.1 Planctomycetota bacterium
AACTCAGAAAGGCCGCACCAGTCACTGAACTACATGAGCCCGGAACAGTTCCGGGCCCAACAACAGGAACAGGTGGCTTGATTTCGGGGGAGCACTACATCAGTATCCCCATCCATCGGTTCGTCATATACAGTCTCCCATCGTGAGCCAGATCCGCCCCAATTGGGGGCGCTGGCAGGTCCGCAGGCAGCAAAAAGGCACAGGGCCAAAAACTTTACTGGTAAAGCCTTCATACTCAACGAGATTCCCTGTCTTCCCGGGCCTAGTCGTGTCAAGTACCCGATCTGCCGCGCCCCGGCGCGCCGCTGCTGCGCCGTTTCCATGCGGCGGTCACCCTTGAAGCGGCCTTTCATGGCCGCTAACCTGCCGCGCCATGCCCTACGAACCTGTCATCAGCAAGTACTGGAAGACGCCTGAAAGCTGGACCCTCAAGCAGTATCAGTCGCGGGGCGATTACTGGGGCTACGCCGCGGCGAAGAAGGCCATCACCGAGTTCGAGCCCAAGGCGCTCATCAATTACGTCAAGGACTCCAACCTGCGCGGGCGCGGCGGCGCGGGTTTCTCAACGGGCCTCAAATGGACCTTCCTGCCCGAGAACGGCAAGCCGCGCTTTCTGGCCGTCAACGCCGACGAAAGCGAGCCGGGCACGTTCAAGGACCGGCAGATCCTGGCCTATGACCCGCACCAGTTGATCGAGGGCATCATCATCTGCTGCTGGGCCATTGGCGCAAAGCACGCCTACGTGTTCGTGCGGGGCGAGTTCGTGCGCGAGATCAACCGCCTCCAGGGCGCCATCGACGAATGCTACGCCGCGGGCATCCTGGGCGAGGATGTGCTCAAGCTCGGCAAGGGCTTCAAGCTGGATATCACCGTTTTGCGCGGCGCGGGCGCCTACATCTGCGGCGAGGAAACGGGGCTGCTGAGCGCGGCCGAGGGCAAGCGTGCCTACCCCAAGATCAAGCCGCCCTTTCCCGCGGTGGAAGGGTTTTTCCGCTTTCCCACTATCGTCAATAACGTGGAGACCCTTTCAAACCTGCCGCACATCGTCGGCAAGGGCAAGGAGTGGTATCTCCAGCAGGGCCCGGCGGCGGGCCCCGGTCCCAAGCTTTACTGCATCTCGGGCCACGTGCGCAAGCCCGGCGTCTACGAGGCGCCCCTGGGCACCAAGCTTCGGACATTGATCGATGACTACGCGGGCGGCGTCATCGGCACGCTCAAGGCCGTCATTCCCGGCGGCTCGAGCATGCCCATCTTCACGCCCGACAAGCTGGACCTGGCCATGGATTTCGACACCGTTCGCAGCGCCGGCAGCTTCCTGGGCAGCGCGGGCGTGATCGTCATGAATGACAGCGTGTGTATGGTCAATGCACTCCTGAACCTGGCCAGGTTCTACCACCACGAAAGCTGCGGCCAGTGCACGCCCTGCCGCGAGGGCCTGGGCTGGCTCGAGAAACTGCTCCATCGCCTCGAGTTCGGCCACGCCCACGACAACGACCTCGACCTGATCAAGGAAGTGTGCGGCATGATTTCCAAGCGCACCATCTGCCTGCTCAGTGATTCGCTGGTCATGCCCGTTGAAAGCTACATGAAGGCCTTCTTCAAGGAATTCGAGTACCACGTCAAAGAGAAGAAGTGCATGACGGGGGGGCAGCCGGGCGTCTGGGCCCCCTGTGAAGAGCCCGCGCTGGCGCGCTGATGGCGCATCGGCAAGACGCCGATGCCGCCACAGGCCCGCGTGTCAAAAACGGGAGCGGACCCGAAAACGCTTGCCGTTTTCGGGTGGCGGGGTACATGGCCGCTTGGGCCCTCTTGCCGGGGCTGAATTGCAGCTTTCTCGTTGCGGCCGCTCGTTACGGCGGCGCGGGCGGGTCGCGCTGATTCGAGTGCCACATTCTCAGTTTCTCCCGCAGTTCGTCGGCCTTCTCACATTGCTCC
>QEVF01000044.1 GCA_003576915.1 Planctomycetota bacterium
AGCCTGTACACGCGGCGCTGGCCCATTGAAGTGATGTTCCAGGAAACGAGGCAGCAGCTTGGCCTGAACGACCCGCGCCAATGGAAAAAGGCGTCGGTGCTCCGGATGACGCCGTGCATCTTCGGGCTGTACAGCGTGATCGCGATGTTCTGGCGGCAAGCCAAGGCGCCCTGGATGCCGCGCACGGGCTATCTGAAATTGCACCCGACGTTTTCAAACGCGCTTGAATACACGCGGCGCGAACTGTGGGAGCACACGATTCTCAACACACCGCTCTACAGCGCGCTGTTGAGAAAGACGCCCCGCCATCTGCTGAACCCGTTACTGAGCCATCTCGCGCTTGCCGCGTGATGCGGAAAAGTGCAAAAGTCGAGGCTAGGACGCGCTCTTAAGAGCGCTGTGAAACCGTGTAATCCAAACCAACCGGCTTGCTTCCTCAAAGCGCTCAGCCTTCTCCAGCGCTTGCAGCCGCTCTTCCAGACCCGGCTTGGTCGCCGTTTCAAAGGTCGGATACTCCGGGTACGTAAGCATGCAATCGATTGCCTGACGAAGTCTGTGGACCATGAATGAGAGCCGCACCAAGTCGGTCTCCAGGCACAGGGCCCAATCCGCCAATGGCAGCCTCTCATGAATGAGCACGGAGAGGAGGTGCTCCGTCCCCACCAGGGAGTGCCCCAGACTTTGCGCCAGTTCTCTTGCGCCAGTCAAGCGCTGCTGGATGTCACTCGTGATAGTGAGAAGGCTATCTTCACTGGAATAGGCCCTTTGAATGCGGCCGTCAAGCAGACGCCCGCAGTTGACGGAGGTCAGGCCGAGATCGAGCAACAGCCAGCGAGCGGTGCAGTCCTCAAGAACCAGGGCGCAGACAAAGTATGTGGATACGGGTTTGCGCGGACCATCGCAATTGGAAAGCAATCTGTTGGCAAGATAGCCGACACGAACCACCTCAAAACGTGATTGGATGTCGTTGTGCATATAGCGTCAATCACTTGTTGACGATCTCGATAAGCTTCGCCCTGTCCAGATAGCTTGGAGCAAAGCTTCCTCGCAGTGGATCCCAAACCCAGGCAAGTGATCAAACTGAAGTGCGTGCTTGTGAAAGCACCGTAGCCGGGTGTCAGAGTATACGTCTGCCCCGCGATTACTTTGCGGCTCACGATGACTGTGACCTGTTGAGCCGCGTCGCACCTGGCTATCGTCCCAGAGCCTCGATCACCAACTGGGCGGCCCTGCGTCCCGAGTTCTGCTGCTGGCCGGTAATGAGATGGCCGTCGCGGAGAGCAAAGGGGGCAAAGGCCGGCGCCGCCGCAAAGTGGGCGCCGCGCCTGCGCGCCTCGTCCTCGATGCGCCAGGGCATGACTCGCTTGCCGACGACCTGGTCAGCGAAATCTTCTTCACTGTTGGCAAAGCCCGTCATCAGCTTTCCCTTGATCAGGTACTCCCCGCCGGGGAGCTTGAGGTCTATCAGAGCTGCTGTTCCGTGACAGACGGCCGCGGTGGGCTTGCCGGCCTCGTAGAAGGCCAAGATGGCGCGTGCCAGCGCCGGATTGTCGCGGAAGGTGAACATGGGCGACTGACCCCCGGCAATGTAGATGGCGTCGAAGTCAGTGTGGCGGCAGTCTGAGAGTTTGCGCGTGTTCTCGACCTGCGCCCATAGTTGCTTGTGGTGGAGAAAGCCCAGAGACAGCACGTCGTGGGCCGAGTACCCGCTGGCATCGCGCGGGTCAGAGTAGGCGTCCAGCTCGCACCTGCCGCCGTGGGGGCTTGCCAGTTCGACCTCGTAGCCCGCGTCGAGAAACTCGTGCCAGGCGTGCGTCAGTTCGGCGGCCCAGAACCCCACCGGCCAGCCCAGGGTGCTGCTGACGGCGGGATTGGCGAGAACGATCAGGATTCTGCGTCTGCGTGACGATGTCGGGGCGCTGCTCATGTTTCCTCCGTTTTGAATTAGTGAACGTTCAAGTAACGTAAACCCTGACGGCACTATTCCACAGATCCAGTCATTTCCGTTACTAGACAGTCAAGTAATTCAATGCCACGCTTGCGCCATGGGCAGAAAACCTCCCGGCCGGCGGCGCGGGCGACCGCGGGAAGCGGGACTTGACCGCCGCATCCTGCAGGCCGCGCTGGATCAACTGGGCACGCTTGGATTTGAGCGTATGAGCCTCGAAGCCGTGGCCGCCAAGGCCGGTGTCTCCAAACCCACGCTGTACCGGCGCTGGAAGAGCAAGGCCGACCTGGCCACCGCCGCCCTGCGCATGCTCCAGCAGAGCACGTTTCCGCCCCCGACGGGAAATGCGCGCCAGGATGTCATCGCCAACTTGCGCGAGTTCCAGGCCTGCCTGCTGCGTCCCAATGGCATGCGCATGATCGGCACCCTGCTGGTGGAAGAGCAGCGGCTGCCCGAGCTGCTGCGCCTGTTCCGCGAGCGAATCATCAAGACGCGGCGGGCGGCGCTGCGGCGCATTCTGGCCGACGCAGTGAAGCGCGGCGAACTGGACAAACGCGCCGACATCGAAGCCGCGCTGAATTGCCTGGTGGGCGCCTACTATGCGCGTTACCTGGCTCAGGGGAACTTTCCTGCCGACTGGCCCGAACGTACGGCCGGCGTGGCGCTGGACGGCCTTCCATGGCGCCGCTGATCATCAGCACAAGGGTCCTGAGCGGGCCGGAGCGCTACGTCACCGGCCAATGGAAAGAGCCGGCGCGGGGCCGGCTCTTGGGGTTCGGGAAATCCGGGACTACTTGTATTTGATGTCCCAGTACTCCTGTTCATAGACAGTCATCGTTCCGCCAAAGCGCACATAGATGGCGACGAGCCAATTGGCCTTTGCCGTCCGCGACAGGGTTTTCCACCAGTCGTCGATGCTGGGGCAGCTGACCGGAACCTTGAGCTTGCTCAGGTCCTGGCCCTGACCCTGTTTCTGGCGGTCAGCCTGGGCCTTGTCGTAGGCTTCCTTGGCCTTGCGGATGAAGTCTTCAATCTCCTGCGGGCTGGGGCTGCTGCTGCCGCCTTCCTTGGGCTTCTCCTGGAAGCGGTCGCTGCTCTGGGGGAGTTCATCGCGGTCGCCATCAACGGGTCCAACGGAGCGGTTGCTGCCGCCGGGTCCGGGATTGCGGGGGCGGTCGCCACCCGGCTGGCCGGGGTTGGGGCCGCGCGCGGGCTGGGTGCCGTTGGGGTTGGGCTTGTTGCCGGCGCTGGGAAGATGGCCGCCCACAACGTCGTAGAAGCCCGTTTCCTCGAAGGAGATCTTCTTCATCGAGATCTCTTCCTTTACCCGTGCCACAAAACGGGCCTTGATGTCGTTGATCTCGCCGCCCGTTCTGAGCGCGATGGCCTGGCGCACCTCGTTTTCCAGCTCGCGCAGCGCCCAGTTTCGGCCTTCCTGCCACGTCAGCTTCTTGTCCTTCGTCTTGTTGCGTGCCACGATCTTGAGCTGGTTGTACCACTCCGTGATGACGTACTTGCTGAAGTCGTCATTGATTTCGTTATACGTCTCCTCGAACTTCACCAATACTTCGCCCGTGGGGTTGTACTTCTTCTTGGCGTCGTTGAGGCTGTTCAGCGCCAATTGGTACACGTGTTTCGCCGCGGCTTTGCGCGCCTCCGTCAGGGCATTGAGCAGGTCGCGCTGCCGGATCAGCTCGTCCAGCCTGACGTTGTATTCCTCCAGGCGCGTCTGCAGCTTCTTGTCGGGCGTCATGCCAAGGCCGATGGAAACGTAATCCTTGGCGGCCTCATAGAGCCCCATGCGGTCGGCGATGCGTGCCAGCTCATAGAACTGGCGGGCCGACTCGAGGGGAGCGCGCTGCTCTTCCGCAATCTTCAGCGTTTCCTCCGGCGTCTTGAGCACCGTGGCCGGAATCTTCACGTTGGGCATGTAGCCGCCCTCGAGCACGTCTTCGCTGGCGATGGTCTTGCCGCGCGGCGAGTCAAGGTTGGTCACGACGTAATTGGCGCCCTGAAGCACGACCGTGCCCATGAGCACGTCGCCCGTGGCGAGTTCAAGGCGGGCGCCGTCAATCAGAACTTCGAGGTTCAGTCCCTCGTCCGGGTCCTTCTCGTTGAGAAGGCGCTTCTTCAGCGCGGAATCGACCTGATTCCAGCGCAGGAAGATCACGCCCCCGGTCTCGGTGAGCTTGAAGGTGAAGCCGTCGGGCTTGACCTCGACCACTTCACCCTGGAGGAAGCGTCCCTTGGTACCGTCAGGCGCGTCCGCCAGCTTGATTTGCTCAGCGTGGACAAGGCTGGCTTGGGCCACGAGGGCCAGAACGGCGAGAACGATCAGGAACGGAAGTCGGTGGATCATAGGACGCCCCAGAAAGGCAGGAGTGAATAAGGGCACAGCAAGAAGCTAGGGGTTGCGGCGAGAGTAGGATACACCCGCAGCGCAGTGAAGTAGCTCCAAACGGGGCGAAACTTACGGTTTTTCGCGATTTCCCGGCATACAACTACCTGACCGGTCGTTCATGTTTATGGAATGCGGCGTCGGGATGGCTTGCCCGCCTCACCCGGCACCGCCGAATCAAGCGGGGACGCCCGGCTTGACACCCGGCACAAACCGGGGGCGACGCATCCAGACGGACAACAGCGGAACGCGCCGAGCGCCCCGGGGAAACCGGGGCGCCGGAGTTTTCACCCGGGGACGCCATGGCAGGGTAGAATTGTTATTACTGCCATGAAGGACACTGACCAGAAGAAGTCTTTCTACGTGCGCCGCGTCATCGACGGCATGGCGCATGTGGCCAAGCGCTGCCTGTGGTGCGGCAAGCTGCACCAGGTCATTGTCCCGCTTGATGACGTCGGCCTGGACTATGTGCCGCAGATTCCCTGCGGTCGTTGTGATGACTCCAGGGTCTTTGGCCATTGACCCCCAAACTCCTGAAAACCATGACCTCCGTTGTTGAAGTCTTTCACGGTCAGGCCGGCGCCGGCCTCCGTGCCGCGCTCAGTTTGCCGCCGGGCACCGTCGTGGCCCGCTTTGAGGGTCCGGTGATGCCCTGGGAGCAGGTTCCGCCCGAAGAAGCCCGTCACGCACTGCTCCTTGAAAACGGCCTCTGGCTGGTGGACCGCGGGCTGGCGCGGCTGGTGAATCACGCCTGCCGTCCCAATTGCCGCGTCAATGGCGCCAACGAAATCGTGACGAGCTGCCGGGTTGCGGCCGGGCAGGAACTGACGATTGCCTACAACGTTGTCTATGAGGGCGAGAATCCTGGCCCGTGGGATCCCCGCTGGAGTTTCGACTGCGCCTGCAAGAGCGACAACTGCCGCGGTCGCGTGGACGGTTATGTAACGCCCGAGGGCCGGCCCTATGGCGGGGCGTGCGCCTGAAGTGTTGCGGAGGCGAGAAGCCCCGCAACTCAGCGTCTTGGATTCGTGACAGGAACTTGGGCTGCCTCTTTCCAAAGGGGTCGGAAATGGGGATTGTTTAGATGGCGGACGGGGCAGGTCCGTTTTAGTCTGGCTGGACCGGAGGGGGGCGCCGCACACGCCGCCCGGACAACTTCAGCACTGGGCAGCCGGCTGGGCGCGGGCTCGCGCCTCCGGCTGTTTCATTGGGCACCTGGTACGGAGAACCCGTGAAAACCATCGATCGCGAAACCACCCTGACTACAAGAGCGGCCCTGGACTCCCGCAATCTCAAGTCGCTTCTGACCGGCCTGGTGCAGAAGGCGGGAGCCGACTACGCCGAAATCCGCCTGGAGGACAGCACGGAGACCGCGCTTTCCTTCATGGGGCAGAACCTGGAAAACGTCAGCGAAAGCCACCTTTACGGCGGCAACGTGCGTGTGCTGGTCAACGGTTGCTGGGGCTTCGTGACCTTCAACAGCCTCAACGAACTGGAGGCCCGCGTGCGCGAGGCCGCCCAGAATGCGCGGGCCGCGGCGCGACTGAGCAAGGACAAGAGCGTCCTGGCCCCCATCGAGCCCGTGGTGGACACCGTGCGGCTGGATTTGCTGGCGGACCCGAGGCAGGTTTCCATTGAAGACAAGATTGCGCTGTTCGGCGGCTACAACGACCGCATCCTGCGCCGGCCTGGCGTTACCAGCAGCGCCCTGCGCTACTTCGACCGCTACACCCGCCTCTACTACACCAACTCCGACGGCACCTGGCTGGATCGCGAACTGATGGACATGGGTTTTGGGGCCAGCGCCATTGCCACCCGCAACGGCATCACGGCGCGCGGCACGACCAGCCAGGGCGGCCGAAACAATTTCGATGTGTTCCGTAACCTGGAGCACGACATCGACGAGGCGGCCAGCGATGCCGTGGAGAACGTGGGCGCGCCGGTGGTCAAGGGCGGCACCTACACTGTGATCTGCGATCCGCATCTGGCAGGAGTGTTCGTACACGAAGCCTTCGGCCACCTGAGCGAGGGCGACAACATCGCCGATGATCCGCGTATGCAGGAAGTGCTGAGGCTGGGCCGCAAGTTCGGCGAAGGCTATCTCAACATCTATGACACGGGCCTCGATGTGGGCCTGCGCGGCCACCTGAAGTACGACGACGAAGGCGTTCCCACGCAGCGCACGGACCTGATCAAGGATGGCGTGCTGGTGGGCCGGCTGCACAGCCGCGAGACGGCGGGCCGGATGGGCGAAAAACCCACGGGCAACGCGCGGGCGATTTCCTACCGCTTTCCGCCCATTCCACGCATGCGCAACACCTGCATCGGCAATGGCCCCCACGGAAAACTGGAGGACCTGATAAAGGACGTGAAAGAGGGCGTCTATGCGCTCGATTCAGCGGGCGGGCAGACCAACGGCGAACTGTTCACATTCACGGCGGGCAAGGCCTTCATGATCCGCAACGGCAAGCTCGCCGAGCGCGTGCGCGACGTGACCATCGGCGGCAACGTGTTTGACACGCTGCGCAACATCACCGGCATTGCCGGCGACTATCATGTGCGCGACGGCTCGGGCGGGTGCGGCAAGGCAGGCCAGATGCCCCTGCCGGTCAGCCACGGCAGCCCCCACATCCGCATCAAGGACGTGGTGATTGGCGGGAAGTAATCGTGGCGCGTATGGGCGGGTGCCACGGCCAGGCTTGGCCGTTGAAGGTCTTCAGGCCCGGCACTCGCGGTGGAGGCAGTGTTGCAGGATGGCTGCGTGACGCGAACCTGCCTGAGAAACAGACTTGCGGATTGCTGGGAAGGCGGGCGCCCCTGGTCGCTCGCTGAATAAACGCTTCAAACACGGAGCACGACACGTGGTCAAGAAATTCACAGAAAACCTCAACTCGCTCTGCGACGCCTTCGAGATGTTCAAGGCCTCGGGTCGTTCGCTCAGCGTCGCCTACGAAAACGACCGTCTCACGGAAATCCGCCAGGGGGAAAGCTCCGGCATGTCCATCCGTGCGGTGAAGGGCGGCAAGATCGGCTTTTCCTACAGCTCAAAGCCTGACGAAGTCGATGCCGTGGCCGGCGCCGCCATCCGCATGGCGCCCTACGGCAAGCCCTACAACTTCAGCTTCGCGCCCAGACAGAAAAGCGAACACACCCGGCCCTACGACGCGCGCTGTGGCGAGCTTTCGGTCGAGAAACTCGTGGGCCTGGGACTGGCCGTCAAAGACGCCATCAAGTCCATTGCGCCCGAGGCCATGGCCGAGTGCAGTTTCTCCGGCGGCGTCAGTCAGTCCCGCATTGAGACCAGCGCCGGACAGGATTGCAGTGAGCAGGAATCCAGCTTCGGCTATTTCGTCGCCGCCAAGATCACCGAAGAGGGCAACTTCCTTTCCACCTACCGCTACCGCAGCTCCAATGGCCAGGTGGGCGAGGACGAAATTCTTGAGGAAGCGCGCGAGGCCGCTCGCGACTTCGTGGTGGCGCGCAAGCACGCGCCCGTCAAGGCCGGTCGTTATCGCGTGCTGTTCAGCCCCGGAGCGCTTTCGGACATCCTGATGCCTATCGCCGTCAGCATCAACGGCCTCAACATCGAGAAAAAGACCAGTCGCTGGGTGAACTCCCTGGGCGAGCGCCTGTTTGACGAGCGCGTCACGCTGCTGGACGACCCCTTCCATGAAGACGGCCCCGGCGGCGGCCTCTATGACGGCGAAGGTGTCTGCACCCAGCGCCGCGCCATCATTGAAAAGGGCGTGCTCAAGGGCTTCTGCCATACGCTCTCAACCGCCAAGGCCTGCGGCCACGAGCCCACGGGCAACGCGCGCCGCGCCGTTTCAAGCGTGCCCCAGCCGGGCCTGCATAACCTCGTGATGGCCGGCGGCAGCGCCACGCGCGAGCAGCTTCTGGCTCAGGCCGAGGGCGGCCTTTACATCGATCAGATGCTCGGCACCTTCACCAGCAACTTCCTCGCGGGCCAGGTCAGCGGAAACATTTCGCTGGGCTATGCAGTTCAGGGGGGGCAGCGTATCGGCCGCGTCAAGAACTGCGCGCTCAACGTGAACACCTTCGACCTGCTCAAGAGCCACATCGTCGCCATCAGCGGCGAACGCGAATGGGTGGGCGGCCAGTACCTGCCCTGGGTGCTGGTCGAGGACGTCGCAATCAGCGCCCGCTGACGCCGCACGCATTTCTTTGCACAATGGGCCCATGCACAGGGCCCTTTGTGTTTTATTGGCAGTGTTCCAGCTTGGCGCCTGCGCCAACCCCCGGGCCGAGAACCGGCCGGCCCCAGATCCCGACCCGAAGGAGCCGCGCCCCCGTCCGGCGGCCCTGAGCGCGCGGCTTGCCCCCAGGCACGCCGTGGGGCAGCGCTACGACACCGAGCGCCTGCTGAAAGTGCGCGAGCAGACGGCCGGCGACATCGTCGTGCTCGAGGGCATCGAAACGACCCGAAGCGAAGTGATCTCCGCCGACGAGCAGGGCCAGGCCCTGATCGTACGCCGCCACTACGAGCAAAGCCTTACCCGCCTGGGCAGCGAAGGCGGCCGCCTCGATGAAACTCGCAATCCCCTCCACGGCTGCACCCTCGAGTTGCGGCGCGACGCCCAGGGCACCGCAGGCGCCACGCTGGTCGAGGGCAAGGCCGACGTCGGGCGCCAGAGGTTCCTCATTGACGGCTTTGATGCCGCGCTGCTGCCCGCAGGCGAGGTGCACGAAGGCGACCGTTGGACCGTTCCGGCCGAAGAGCTGGCGCGGCCGGGCGGCCTCAACAGCCTGATTTCGGCCCAGGGCTTCAAGATTGAAAAGAACGAACTTGAGGTGCGCGTGAGCGAACTGACGGAGCGTCGCGCCACGCTGGATGTCGATTGGCGCATTACCGGCAGCTTCGGGCAGGCACCGGCGGTCATGACATTCAAAGGCAGCCTGGACTTTGACCGCGAGGCGCACCTGGTTTCGCGGTTCGTTCTGCGGGGCGGCCGACAGGCCGAGGGCGGCCACGTTCAACAGATCACCATCACCGTGACCCGCACCCGGCCCTGACACGCCGCCTTCACCGTTACCGTCCCTGGGTCTTGGGGTCCGGCTGGCCCAGTTCGATGAGCCGCTGCCGCGCCGCCTCGGCCAGATCTCCTTCGCCGCCGAAGGTATCCCAGGCCTTACGGTAGTAGGTCACGGCGTCGCCGGCGCGCCCAAGGCGATCATAGGACACGGCCAGGTAGAACATGCCCACGGGCGACTCCGGAATCAGCCGCAGAGCGTTCTCAAAACGCGCGGCAGCCACACCGTGGTCGTTGCGCTTGATGGCCGTGAGGCCGCCCATGAAGTTGGGCCAGAAGCCCCCCGGTTCGAGGTTCAGGGCTTCGAGGATGGCGCGCTCCGAGGCCTCATAATCTTTCAGGTAGTATTGGGCCTGGGCCACATTGACGTGCAGGATGGCGTGGCGGTTGACCTTGTTCACGGCCTGCTGATAGAGGCCCAGGGCCTTGCGGTAATGGGGCAAGGCTGCCGCCTCACCTCCTTGCTCGAAGGCCTTGAAGCCCTCGCCCATGGCGGCATCGCCCTGGTCGGCCAGTACGTAGGCCGGCTGGCAGGCGCGGATATCGACCAGTGCCGCGTCATACTCCGGCCCGTTGCGCAGGTAGCCCCCGGTGTCCGCGTCCGGATACTCCTTGCGCATCTGCCGGGTGAGGTAATCGACGCGGTTGCCGGGGTCGGGGTGGGTGCTGAGGAACTCCGGGCCACCGCCGCCGTGCTCGTCCGTGTACTCGTTAAGCATGCGCATCACGTTGATAATGCCGTCAGGGTGGTAGCCGGCTCTCACGGCAAAGCGCATGCCGTTGTGGTCGGCCTCGGTTTCGTCGTCGCGCCCGTACTTCAGGGTCAGAAGCTGCACCGCCACCATGCCCACCACGGCCACCCCCTGGGTTTCCTCGATGCTGGCCAGCAGGGCCACAGGGATGATCATGAGCGTCACTTCGCTCATGCGCTCGACGCTGTGGCGCGCAAACACGTGCGTCACTTCATGGCCCAGCAGGCCCGCCAGCTCGCTTTCGTCTTTCATGCGCAGCAGGATGCCGCGCGTGACGAACACGTGCCCGCCGGGCAGCGCGAAGGCGTTGAGCATGCTGGTGTTGACGACATAGAACTTGAAGTCCCAGTCGGGGAACCCGGCATCTTTGCGCAGCCGCGAACGACCGGCGGCCTCGACTTTCTTGCCCACCATCGTGACATAATCCTGGATCACGGGATCTGGGTAGAGCCCGCCCAACTCGGCCAAAATGGGCTGTACGGCTTCGTCGCCTAGGCGCTTTTCGTCGTCGTAGCTGTACAGATTGAGCGTGGACTTGCCGGTGATCGCGTCGGTCTGGCAGGCCGTGAGGAACACACTGGCGGCGCAAAGCAACGCAAACAGGCTGTGGCGCAGCGTACGGGAAAACACCATGGCGGCTCCCTTTCAGAACGCGAACGTTCTATCAGGGAGCCGCCACGTTTTCTAATCCGCGTCACGATGTTCCAAAACCTTGCCCCCTGCCGGGGCGCCGGCCGGCGCTGCATAGACCGATGCGGCATTGTGGCTGTAAACCAGTTCGCCACCCTTCTTGCCCGTGACATAGCCAGCGCCCAACACGCCGAGCGTGCCTGCCACTGTCGCCAGTGCCACGCCCTGCTTGAACTTCTCGCCCGGCACAACCAGGGCCGCCGCCGAGAGCGCCAGCGTGGCGGTCGCGATCCAGATGAACACCTGCGCCGCTTTCTCGTGCGCCTCCATGGCGCTTTCAGGCACAACACGCTCGACGTTATCTTCGTCGCGCTCGCCGCTCTGCATGGCGGCAAAGCCGCCCACGGCCAGCGCCAGTTGCAGCAAAACGACCACGGCCCAGGCCCGGGCATTGAGCCAGCCCTTGAACCAGGCGAGCAGCACGCCGGCCGAGATCAAAGGCATGATCACGGCCAGGCCCAGGGGCAGGTGAACCAGTACAGGATGCAGGGGGGAATTCATGGCTTCTCTCCAATCTTGGCGCCAAGCGCTTTCGGCCACGCGCCGGAAACGTTCAATGCCTTCCTGCAAACCATAACGCGTGAACTGCCCCGGCGCCGTGAAGCGTTCGACACAGGCCGCAAAGGCCGCACGGTGCAAGGGTTGGGAGCCGGCATATGTCAGATGACAGAGTCGAAAGCGGATCTGCGGGAGTCGCCATAGCTGGCTTTGCGGCCGTCGGCGTGATGATGGTCGCCGACATCGTGTGGGACACGACCTCGGGGACTTCCCTCGGCCATATGGCCGTGGAGATCGCCGTGGCCCTGATTTCACTGGGCGCGGCGGGCCTGCTCGCGTGGCGGCTGAGGCAGGCTTCTGGTGAGGCCAGGGCCTTGGCGGTGAACCTCACTGCCACTCGCGCCGAAGCCGAGCGCTGGCGCAAGGAAGCTCACACATTGCTGCAGGGACTCGGCGAGGCCATCGACAAGCAGTTTGCCCGCTGGCACTTCACGCCCGCCGAGCGCGACGTGGCCCTGCTGCTGCTCAAGGGCCTCAGCCACAAAGAGGTCGCCCGCGTGCGCAAGGTCAGCGAGCGCACGGCCCGGCAGCAGTCCCTGGCGATCTACAAGAAGGCGGGGGTGGAGGGTCGTGCCGAACTGGCCGCTTTCTTCCTGGAGGACCTGTTTCTTCCCCTGACGGAGGGAAAGTAGTCGCGGTTACATGCAACACTTCTTGTACTTCTTGCCGCTGCCGCAGGGGCAAGGCTCGTTGGGCCCCACCTTGGCCGTGGCACGGCGCACCTGCTTCTTCAGGAGGTGCGCCGTTGCAGTCTGTCGCGCATAGGCTCCAAGTTGTGCGCCCCCGGAAAGCCTGCCGCTGTGCTCCAGCTCCGTGAGGAACTCTTCCAGAAGTTCGGGCAGGGCGTTGCGCTCGACATCGCTCAGTTGCAGCGGCGCCAGCCCGATCGCAATGCCGTCGGTGATGTTTCGCCGCTCCATGTCAGCGGGGTCCAGCGCGCTGCCGCAGGCGCCCTCAAGGAATTTCACCAATAACGCACCCGTGCGCTCACCCACGCGCTGCGCGGCCAGCTCTCCGGGCGTGCTCGCAAGAAACTCGCTGGTCCAGTGTTCGATCGTTTCGCTCATGGCCCGAAGATACGCAGTCACGCTCCGAGGGAAAGGTGCGCCTCATGTGATGGAAGGTACTTTGCGGCGCGCAGCGTTCATGGCAATTTGGGTCCCATTGGTCCGGAAAGCGCTATGGCACCCCGCAGAAAGTCCAAGGTTGGTCGCGCGGAGCCCCGCCACTCACCGGAGTTCTTTCGCACGGCCGTGGAAGCCGCACCCAACGCCATGATCGTCGTCGATGCCGCCGGGCGCATCACCATGGTCAATGCGGCCACGGAGCGTATGTTCGGCTACTCCCGTCTGGAGCTCATCGGCGAGGAGATCGAACTGCTGCTGCCGGAGGCCATCCGCGCGCAGCATGTCGGCTTTCGCAGCGAGTTCATGCGGAACCCCTCCACGCGGGCCATGGGCGCGGGCCGGGAACTACTGGGCCGGCGCAAGGACGGCGCGGAATTGCAGGTCGAGATCGGACTCAACCCCATCCAATCGCCCGACGGGGTTCTGGTGCTCGCGTCCATTGTAGACATCTCCGAGCGCGTCAAGGCGGCCCGCGAGAAGAGCGAACTAGAGGAGCGGGTGCGCCACTCCCAGAAGCTCGAAAGCCTGGGTGTGCTCGCGGGCGGGATCGCCCATGATTTCAACAACCTGCTCAGCGTGATTCTGGGCAACGCCGAGCTGGCGCTCATGCACGTGCCGCCGGGCTCGCCGGCGGCCAAACACCTCGACCGCATCTTCTCCACGGCGCGCCGCGCCGCGGAACTTTCGCGCCAGATGCTGGCCTATTCCGGTCGCGGGCGCTTCGAGGTCAAGCACGTCAACATCTCGCAGTTGGTGCGCGAGATCAGCGAGTTGCTCAATGTCTCCGTATCCAAGAAGGCCAGGGTGCGGATGGAATTCGCCCCGGATCTGCCCGAGACCGACGCCGACGCCGCGCAGATCAACCAGGTGATAATGAACCTCATCACCAACGCCAACGAGTCGCTGGAAGACAAGCCCGGCGAAATCGTACTGCGCACAGGCCTTCACCGCGTTGACCACGCCTATCTCCGGGAGTGTCTGGCCGATCCCGACATCCAGCCCGGCCCCTTTGTTTACTTCGAGGTGCAGGACACCGGCTGTGGCATGGACGAAGCCACAAAGGCGCGAATCTTCGAGCCCTTTTTCACCACCAAGTTCGCGGGCCGCGGACTGGGTCTGGCCGCGGTGCAGGGCATTGTGCGCGCCCATCGCGGCGCCATGCATGTGCGCTCTGCGCCCGGCACGGGCACCACCATGCGCGTGCTGTTTCCGGCCACGGCCAGCTTGTCCGCGGGCCAGGTGCGTACAGCGCCCAACGGCGGTGCCTGGCGAGTCAGCGGCCTGGCCCTGGTCGCCGATGACGAGGAGTTTGTCCGCGCCGTGACCCGCGCCCAGCTCGAGTCCTTCGGCCTGCAGGTCATTGAAGCGGCCGACGGCGAGGAGGCTCTGCGAGCCTTTGACGAGCACGGCCCCAGTCTCGCCCTCGCAGTCCTCGATCTCACCATGCCCCGCCTCGACGGCGATCAGGCCGCAAGCCGCATGCTCTCCCGGCGCCCCGATCTCCCCCTCATCATTGCCAGCGGCTACAGCGCCCAGGAAGTGTCCCAGCGTGTGCGCGACTACCCCCACGTCGTCATGCTGCCCAAACCTGCCAGCCTCTCCGACCTCCAGGCCGCCGTCCGCCGCGCCATAAATCTCTAGCAGGCTGTTGAAATAGTCGTCGTGTTCTCCCTGGGAAAAACGTAGCACGTGCATCCGACGGAGGGAGCAGCGATGCGCGGGCACAAGAATCGG
>QEVF01000058.1 GCA_003576915.1 Planctomycetota bacterium
GGCCCGCCGCGCCTATCAGCGGCGGTGGCAACCGGATGGTCGCATTCAAGCCCTTGGGCGAACGCGGCCCCACGGTCTACCGCGACATGACCGGCATCGAACCCGAAGCTGTAGAACGGCTGAGCCGCTCCCCCTTCGAAGGCGGATACCGGCAGGCCGGTTCGGACGAGCCACGGACGGCAAGGGCTGACACGCCGCGACCCGGCCCAGCGGAAAGCGCCGCGAAGGAAAGCGGCGCGGCCCGGATTGAAGAGAAGGTGCTTTGGGAACTCCGTCAGCTTTCGCGCATGGTTGAACATTTGCTCTGGCGGGCGGCGCAGCAGCCTGCGTCGGCCTATCTGCACGAAGGGCTGCCGTGGCTGGAGCCACAGGCCACGGCGTCGCCTGAAGGAAGTCGTCAGGCCGAGGAGACCACGCAGCGCTCGGATGACCCGAAGGAATTGCGTCGGATGCTGGAGCGAATTCGGGAGAGGACCGAAGGCATCAAGGTTGGGCCCAGGGCTGGCGAGCGTCCGGAGCCCAAAGGTGAGGATTTGTTCCCGGTGCCGAATCTCGGGGAGAAGGAACGAGAACCCAGGCCGGGCGGAAGCAAGTTGTTTCCCGTCCCTGAAGACCTTGTTGAACGGCCCCGTTCGATTTTCGACGAAGTCCGGAGCGCTGCGGAGAAGGCCCGCCAGCCAGGCCCCCTCGGAGATAGGCTGGATTCTGACCTGCCTCCTACCATGATGCCGCACCCGCTGCCCGATCCCTTCCTTGAACTGGACGAAGAACGTCGAAAGCAGGAGGAGTGGCGGTATAACAGGCGCATTTGGGATTGGATCAGCCGCGAGCTGGACTGGGGGAGACCGACGACCCATGAGCGTCCTTGGTGGTTCGATCCGCCGACCAATCAGCGAGAGGCCGAACAGCGAAAGCAGGAGGTAGGCATACCCAAGATACGTGAGGGCGTGGGCGTGCTCGGACCCATTGCGTTGATTGATGTCCCGACGGGCTTGTGGGGCGGAAGGAGTCTCGGCGGCAATGCCTTTGTCGGAGGCATGTTTGTCGAGATGCCAATTGGCGAAAATGGTGTGGTGCGTCTCGGCGTGGGAGCCGTTGTTGACCCCAATTCTCGTATTCCCATCATTGGAGGAGAGGGAGTCATTACAATCCCTTTCCGTTAGGCCGCTATTCAAGTGGCTGAGAGGTCTATATGCACCTGATGAAGATCGGATTGCTGTGCCTGAGTGCCTTCGCGGGCAGCTACGTTGCCACCACGCTGCACCACTCACTGTCGCCCATCGGGGTCGTCCACGCCGAGGACAACCCGGCACCGTCTTCACTTGTCGCTTCCAGCCTGACGATCGTGGATAGCGCAGGCACCAAGCGCATCGTGCTGGAGGCGAAACCCGAGACATCGGTCATCAGTCTGAATGACAACACCGGGCGCCCCATCGCCGCCCTGTGGGCCAACGCCAATAGTGCTCACCTCGAATTCGGAAATTCCAGGAAACCAGGCGATGGCGCGGCTTTCGTCGTGAATATCACCGACGGCAATGCGAGTCTCTACCTGAGGTCCATCGAGCATCGTAGCGAGTCTCTGATCTATGCCAACAACAATGGGGTACAACATGCGATCAAGGTCGAGGCGGGACAGGGCGAGGGCGCAATCTTCACTCGTGCGCTCCTGGGCGCCGATGCACAGGGCGGCTACGTCTATGCCGCGGGACCTGGCGCGCTCGACGGCTCAAAGAAACCGCCCAGCTTCGCGGCGGGCTACAATCGAGATACAAAGCGAGTAGAGGCGGCACTATTTGAGTCAGGCGAGAAACCTGCGTGGCGCGCACCCTAGCAGGCCGTTGAAATAGGTTCTGGAAGTATGTTGATGATTGCTCTCTGATTGTTTTCTGGCTTGGTCCTTTGAGTTTTCTTGTCGCCGCCCGTGTC
>QEVF01000059.1 GCA_003576915.1 Planctomycetota bacterium
AACGAAAGGGGCGACCGAGATGAAGCTTACGACGATTGGGATTGATCTGGCAAAGAACGTGTTCCAGGTGCATGGGGCGGACGACACGGGACGGGCGGTGCTGAAGAAGCAGCTCAAGCGGGCGCAGATGCTGCCCTTCTTCGCCAGGCTCACGCCCTGCCGGATTGGGCTGGAGGCCTGCGGCAGCGCCCACTACTGGGCGAGGAAGCTCCAAGCGCTGGGCCACACGGTGCAACTGATCGCACCGCAGTACGTAAAACCGTTCGTCAAGCGGAACAAGAACGACGCGGCGGATGCCGCGGCGATCTGCGAAGCGGCGACGCGGCCGGACATGCCGACGGTGCCGATCAAGAACGCCGAGCAGCAGGCGATCCTGAGCGTGCATCGTGCCCGACAAGGCTTCGTCAAGGCGCGCACGGCGCAAGCCAATCAGATACGCGGGCTGCTGGCCGAGTACGGCATCGTCTTGCCACAGGGGATAGGCCATATTGCCCAACGGGTGCCCGCGATCATCGAAGACGGCGAGAACGACCTGCCCGGCGGCTTCCGGTTGCTCATCGCGCGCCTGCTCGATCACCTGAAGGAACTCGACCGCCAGGTCGGCGAGCTGGCCGTCGAAATCCAGTTGTGGCATCGACAGAACGCGGCCAGTCAGAAGTTGGCGGCGATTCCAGGCCTCGGCCCGCTTTCTGCCAGCGCGATTGCGGCCTCCGTCGGAGATGTGCGCAACTTCAAGAATGGCCGGCAACTGGCCGCCTGGCTGGGCATCGTGCCCCGGCAGCACTCGACCGGCGGCAAGCCGACGCTTCTGGGCATCAGCAAGCGGGGCGATGCGTATCTGCGCACGCTGCTCATCCACGGGGCCAGAGCGGTTATCCGAATAGCGGAACGCAAACCGGATGCCGACCCCTGGCTCAAGGCGCTGCTGGCGCGCCGCAACAAGAACGTGGCGGCGGTGGCGCTGGCGAACAAGAACGCGCGCACGATCTGGGCGCTCTTGGCGCATGACCGGCAGTACGATCCGCACTACGCGATCGTGGCATGAAGAACCCTGCGGCGTAGCACAAAGCCCGGAACCGGCTTCGAAAGGAGAACCTCCACCGATTGCACAGGCAATCACGACGTGATGGCAAGACAGGTCAGACCGGGGCCTCGCCAACCTGCGAAAAGTCGGGCGCTTCGAGCGCGTGAGACTGATAAGGACGGGGCCAGCGTATTCCATCAGGGACAGAGGCTTGGGGCCTCGATCAAAGTCCGGATCTATGGCCGCAATCTCTACCTACTTGTTCTCACCAACTGATCGCTTGGCAAAACGGGGGCGACCATCTATGACTTTTGCGGTGAGCGTGAATGGTGTCGATGCGAGGCAAGCGCGCGCGGGCACACGGCGCGCAGCGGTGCGCGGGCGGGAAGACGTGCAATGCGGGCTTGAGATGTGCGTCATTGGGTTAGTCGTGGTTTTCGGATTTTTCATGCTGCTTCTTATTCACGTCTTTTCGGTACCGATAGCGTTTAAAAAAAATCTTCGAGACTTCTCTTGGCGGCCCTTTTGAACCGGGAATGACTCTTTCATTGGTAAGCCTAATTACACTCGCAAGGCCCAGGCCAGTTACTCACAGTCGCCTGGCTCGAAGGAATACGAGGGGGGTACGTCGGGGTGTATGAGCAGGCACAGAAACATGACGCCATCGTAACACGCCCACCATAGACCCCCTCCCAGCCTACATAACGCCGTGTCGTGCGGGCTGACTTTTCACGGCGCCTGCGGCGCGAATAGCGGCATTTTTCGCCGCCTAATCCCCGCCTCGCCGGACCGCGGGCGGCAGTAATCTGCCGCCATGCGCAAAATTTTCCTCCCCTTGCTTGCCGCCCTGCCGGGCGCCGCGCTGGCGCAGGCGGCCGGCGCGCCGCTGCCGG
>QEVF01000023.1 GCA_003576915.1 Planctomycetota bacterium
CGGGAGAAACTGAGAATGTGGCACTCGAATCAGCGCGACCCGCCCGCGCCGCCGTAACGAGCGGCCGCAACAAGAAAGCTGCAATTCAGCCCCGGCAAGGGGGCCCAAGCGGCCATGTACCCCGCCACCCGAAAACGGCAAGCGTTTTCGGGTTCGCTCCCGTTTTTGACACGCGGGCCTGTGGCGGCATCGGCGTCTTGCCGATGCGCGCAGGCGAGAACACTCGCGCCACGCTCATGCATGGGCGTGGGTGCGGGGGTCGGCGTTGAGAAGGACACGGCAGAGTGCTCCGTCCTCTCCCGCAGTAAACAGCTCCTGGCCGTCACGTGAAAAGCAGAGGTCCCAGACGCGACCTTCGTGCAATTTGCGCTCAAAGGCCATGGCCCCGCTCCGCATGTCCACGGCGTAGACGAAACCCGTGGTCATGCCCAGGGCCAGCGTGTTGCCGTCGGGCGAGAAGCGCATGCACCAGTTATGCGTCATATGGGCGTTGAAGAGTCCCGGCAGGTGCGGCAATCCGGTTTCCAGGTCCCACACGAAGGTCCCGTTGGCCTCGAATTCCAGGGCCGCCAGATAGCGTCGCGTGGGATCGAACACCAGGCTCTGGATTTCGCGCGGCCCGCCCGTGAGGCGGCGCAGCACGCGAAGCGTCTCCGTATTGAAAAGCACGATCTGCGCGGGGCTGGTCATCTGGAAGGCCAGGCGCATGCCGTCGTCGCTCACGGCGCAGAGTCCCGCCAGGGCGCCGTCGGGGCTGGGCCGCGCGGGAAAGGCATCCTCAAGCGTGTGCTGTTGACGTGTCAAGTCCCAGACCCGTGTCACCTCGCCCGCAACCGACACCAGCTTCCCGCCGCCGCCCACATGAATCCAGCGCGGATCGGCCACCTCCAGCTCCAGGCGCCGGCGGCTCTGGCTGAGCGTGTCAAACTCGTAGATGCCGCGTGAGTCCGTCGCGCCGTAGATCACCGTGCGGCCGCCGCGCGCATAGCGGGCGCCGAAAATGCCCGCGTGCGAAAGGCTGGCCGACTCCGCCACGACTTCGTTGCGCCGCGTGTGAAACAGGGCAAGGGCTCCCGCCGCGCCGCGCAGGCCGGGCAAGGCGAGCACCAGCTTGTCGCCGTCGGGCGCGAGGTCCAGCGCCGTGATGGGGCGCGCCGGCTGGTGCAGCAACGTCTGGATCTCGATGGCCACGTTCAATCCCTGCCGCGCCGCCCGACGCAGCCAGGTTGCCGCGACCGGCGGCACCCTCAGCGCGGGCGCGCCGACGTGACTAAATATACGTCAAATCGCACAGATTTGCCCTTATGGCTGTGCGATGGAGGCGGATTTTCCACGATCTCCGGCGCGTGCAGGGGCCTTTTGACCACCACACGCTGCGCGGCAGCCCCCAGAGCAAGCGTCATGAGCTCAGAGAGCTCGGCGGCACTGGGCGGCGGGAGCAGGCCCTGCAGGTGCTGCATTTCCTTGCGCGAGCGGGCGGCCTTGCGTTTGTCGGGGAACATGGGGTCGAGGTACACGACATCGGGAGTGATGCCGCGCTCGGCGGCGCTCAGGCGCAGAAAGGCGCGGGCCTCGGCGCAGCGGGGCGTCAGGCGCTGGGCAAGGCGTCGGCCCAGCTCCTGGCCTGAGGCTGAGGCGCGAGCCAGGCCGTCTTGCAGCAGGGCAAAGACCACGGGCGACACTTCCAGCGCCGTAACCTCAAGGCCCAGCAGGGCCAGGCTTGCCGCGTCGTGGCCGAGACCGGCGGTGGCGTCCAGCAGCGTGCGCGGGGGGCGGGCGGACTTGAGCCCCACGGCGCGGGGCAGCAGGTCGCTTCTGCCAAGGTCACGCAGGCGCCAGCCCGAGGCGCCGGCCAGGAAGTCAACACAGAGGGGGCCTGCGGCGCCTTCACGGCTGTCGAAGAGGCAAAGGCGACCCTGGTGGTCCCGCGCGAGGCTGAAGCCTGCCGGCAGGGGCAGGCTTTCGAAGGATGGGGGCGCGGGGTTCATGGGCGATGGCGCTACTTGGCCCAGTCGTATTCCTCGGCCAGTTTGAGCAGCTTGGCGGCGTCTTCGTGTTTGGGGTCCAGCTCGAGCGCGCGGTTGCAGAAGACGCGGCAGGGGCCGAACTGTTCGCGGTCGAAGTACTCTTTGGCCTTGGCGAAGGCCTGCGAGGCGTCGGTGACGGCGGGGGCGGCCTTCCTGGCATCGTCGATCTGCGCGGCGCGTTCCTTTTCTTCGGCGATGCGGGCTGGTTCGCCGAACGCGCGGTTGATGTTGTCAACCGCCTCCTGATACTCCTTCTTCCTGGCCGGGTCAGACGTGTATTGGATGGCGCGGCGGAAGTCGCTCTGGGCCTTGCCGAGTTCGTTGAGGGACAGGCGCATCCAGGCGCGCATGGCGAACACTTCGTTGCCGGTGTAGCCCGCGCGGATGGCGTTGCTGAAGGAGGCTTCAGCGTTGCGGAAGTGGGGCTGGGCGGCCTTGAGCCCTGCCCTGGCCTCGGCGTCATAGCCCAGGGCGTAGTCGCACATGCCGGCCCAGAAGGTGGCCTCCTGGCCCGTGCTGTTGTTGCCGTAAAGTTTGGCGGCGTGGGCGAAGTTGCGCCGGGCCTCTTCGTACTTCTTGAGGCGGTAGCGCGTGTAACCGAGCTGAAGCTGGGCCTCGGCATAGTCAGGCGCGGCGGAGACGGCGGCGGCGAACTCGCTTTCGGCCACGCTGTTGTTGCCGGCCTTGTAGGCGCGGTCGCCGTTTTCAAAGTGCTCCACGGCCTCGCGGGGCGGGCGGCCGTCGGTGGCGCATCCGGCCAGGGGCAGCACAGCGAACAGTCCGGCGCAGAGCGCCGCCAGCAGTCGGGACATGGCAATCCTCCAGGTGGCGCGATTGTGACGCAGGCATGCGGCCCGTGCAAGGTGGCTCAGCGGCCACGGACCATGACGCGGGTGAGCAGCTTCATGCCGAAGGCTTCGCGCTCAAGCTCGGCGCGGAACTTGGGGTGGGCGATGGCAATGAGGGCCTTGACGCGCTCGCGCAGGCCCTTGGCATAGAGGTCGGCCACGCCGTACTCGGTGACGACCCAGCGCACATCGCCGCGGCTGGTAACCACGCCGGCTCCGCGCTCGAGGGTGGGCACGATGCGCGAGAGGGCTCCGCCCTTGGCCGTGCTGGGCAGGGCGATGACGGGCTTGCCGCCCTGCGAGCGCGCCGCGCCGCGGATGAAATCGACCTGGCCACCGATGCCGGAGTAGGGGCGGGTGCCCAGGCTGTCGCTGTTGACCTGGCCGGTGAGGTCGATGGCAATAGCGCTGTTGACGGCCACCATGCGGTCGTTCTTGGCGATGTTGAAGGGGTCGTTGACGAACTCGTTGCCGTAGCTTTCGACAAAGGGGTTGTCGTCCACGAAATCGTAGAGGCGCTGGGTGCCCATGACGAAGCTGCAGATGGCCTTGTCCGGGTGGTAGTTCTTGCGCGAGCAGTCCAGTGCGCCGCTTTCGATGACGTCCACGATGCCGTCGGAGAGCATCTCGGTGTGAAGGCCCAGGCGGCGGTGATTGCGCAGCTCCGCCAGCACCGCGTTGGGAATGCCGCCGATGCCGAGTTGCAGACAGTCGCCGTCGTCGATCAGGCCCGCCACGTGGCGGCCAATGGCGCGGCTGGTTTCGTCAATGGGCTCGGGCGTGAGCTGGGGCAGGGGGTAATCCACCTGCACGGCGGCGTGGAGGCGCGAAACGTGGATGATGGTGTTGCCCCAGGTGCGGGGCATTCTGGGGTTGATCTCGGCCACGACGTGGCGCGCGTGCCGGATGGCGCTGACCACGACGTCCGCCGCAACGCCCACGGTGCAGTAGCCGTGCCGGTCGGGCGGAGAGACCTGGACGAGCGCCCAGTCCAGGGGCAGGCGGCGCTCGAAGAGGGCGGGAATCTCACCCAGGAAGATGGGCATGAAATCGGCGCGGCCTTCCTGCACGGCCTGGCGCGTGTTGTGGCCGATGAAAAAGGCGGTGTGGCGGAAGCTCTGCGCCATGTCCGGGGCGACATAGGGCGCGTCGCCCAGCGTGAGGATGTGCAGCACGTTGACGTCGCGCAGCTCCTGGGCGCGCGCCGTCATGGCCTTGACGAGCACCTGGGGCTCGGCGGCGCCGGAGCCGATGAACACGCGCTCGGACGACTTGATCTGGGCGACGGCTTCGGCGGCGGTGCTGGCGGTTTGCATGGCCCCCATCTTGAGTTGGCGCGCCCCGCTTGGGAAGGCGCGTCGCGTCCTGAAACTTCACCGGCACCGGAAATCCGGTGCCGGCAGGGCCGCTGGGAGGTGTCAGTTGAGCAGCAGGGTGACCGTGAGCTTCTCGCGCGCGGCTTCGTCGAGCATGCGGTCAATGCCGGGGTAGAGGATCTGCTCTTCCTTCATGTTGTGCTCAACCAGCACGCCCAACAGGGTGGCCTTGGAGCGCTCGAACTCGTCGAGCTTCCTGTCGTTGGCGGCGGCCACGATGTCGTTGACGGCCTCCTTGATGTCCTTGTGCTCGTGGCGCATCACGGCCGTGGGGCCCATGTCGCGCATGCCGGTCTTTTCCTCGAAGGCGGGGAACAGGATCTGCTCTTCGATTTCGATGTGCCGGAACAGGCCCTCCTTGAACTCGGCGGCCAGGGCGGCGGCCTCGGCCCAAATGCCGGCCTGGGCCTGCTTCGTGGCCTTTTCCATGAGCTGGTCGAGGCGGTCGTGGTCCCAGGCCAGGTAGTCGTTGACGTTGCGGGGGTCCTTCCCGGGGCGGGCGCGGAAGAGATAGCGCCAGGTCACCGGGCCCTTCTGCACGGGCGAGAAGTCAAACTGCCGGGGGAAGGTCTCGATGATCTTCTTGAGCAGAGGCTCGGGATGGTGGGGCGCCACCAGTTCCAGCTCCTCGCGCGGCTTGAGCGCGCGCAGGCGCTCAAAGATCCTGTCGATGCGCTGTTCGTGCGGAATCTCGCGCGCATCCAGTCGGTTTGCGTGTGCCATGTTGTCCTCTCCTGAGTTACAGATATTGCCCGCCGTCCACCTGCAGCACCTGCCCGGTCATATGACTCGCATACTTCGAAGCCAGGAACATGACGGCATGGGCGATGTCCGCCGCCGTCGCCAGCTTTCCCAGCAGGGATTCCTCCAGCGCCCTGGCGCGCACCTCAGCGGGCACGGCGGCCGCCATTTCCGTCTCCACCATGCCCGGCGCCACCACGTTGATGCGCACGCCAAAGCGCCCCACCTCGCGCGCGACGGCCTTGGCAAAGCCGATCATGCCCGCCTTGGAGGCCGCGTAGTTCGACTGCCCGAACTTGCCACGCAACCCGTTGATGGAGCCGACGCAGACCACCGCGCCGCCCCCGGCCTCACGCATCAGCGGTACGGCCGCCCGTGTGAGGTTGAACGTGCCTTTGAGGTTCACGTCCAGCACGGCGTCCCAGTCCGCCTCGCCCAGCTTCCAGACTACGGCGTCGCGCGTGATGCCCGCGTTGTTCACCAGCACCGAGGGCGCCAGCCCCTGACGCGCCAGAGCGGCCGCCGCCTCCTGCACCGCGGCAAAGTCCGACACGCTGACTTCCAGCGTCTGGGCCGCGACGGCCTTCAGTTCGGGCGAGACCCTGACATCCAGCCCCACCACGCGCGCTCCCGCCGCTGCAAGCTTCCGCGCCACGCACAGGCCAATGCCGCGCGAGGCGCCGCTGATCCAGGCCACCTGGCCCGTGAAGTCAAACGCCTCAGGTGCCGCCGGCATGGGCCGCCTCCGTCTCTTTCGCCAGTTTGGCATGGCGGAAGGCGCCCCAGAGTGCAGCGCCGATGGCCCCGGCATGCACCGAAAGGGCGTGCTGCCGAAGTTCGATGGCCGCCGCGCCGTCCTTGAGCTTGTCCCTGAGCGCGGCAACGAGCCCCGAGTCCGACGCGAGGCCCCCGGTAATCATCAGCACGCCGCTGATCTTGATGCCGCGGATCAGGCCCGCGAGGCGAACCGAGATCGAGTCATGGATGCCGCGCAGGATGTCGGGGGTGGAGATGCCGCGGCTGACCATGTTGATGACGTCGGTCTCGGCCAGCACGGCGCAGATGCCGCTGACGCGCTCGGGCTTGGTGCCCTTTTGCGAAAGCGGGCCGACGTCATCGAGCGATACGCCCAGATAGCGCGCGATGTTCTCCACGAACTGGCCGCTGCCCGAGGCGCACTGGGAGGTCATGCGGTACTCCAGCACGCGGCCGTGCTCGTCAAAGCGCATGGCGCGGGCGTGCAGGGCGCCGACGTCTATGGCGCCGCGCGACTTGGGGTCCAGGAACAGGGCGCCGCGGGCGTGGGTCGTCATGCCGTAGAAGTGGCCCGTGCGCCAGGGAATCATGTCGCCTTCGCCGGTGGTCGCGATGTAGTCGAGCTGGTCTTTGCGCAGGCCGGCCTGCTTGAGGGCCGCCTCGAAGCACTCGTCCACCACGCTCATGACGTCGCGGCGGCGGATGCGCTCGAAGTAGGAGCCCAGCAGTTCGTCGCGCGCGCAGCTGTCGCCCGCGCGCATCACGGCCACCTTGACGGCGCCCGTTCCGACATCAACACCCGCAGTGATCGCCATGGCATTCTCCGGAATTCGGGGCCGTGGAGGCCTTGACCAGTTGCTGCTCGCCCGAGGCCGCCGCGCCCGCCTGAATGTCGCGGTGGGCAAAGGTTGCGGCGCCGAGCGCGCCGGTAAAGATGGAGTCGGGCGCGATGTTGAGCGTGACCTGGCCGTAGTTCTCGGCCACGAGTTCGCGCAGGGCGTTGACGGCGGCCTGGTTCTTGGCCACGCCGCCGGTGAAGGTGAATTCGTTCTTCACGCCGCCCGAGCGCGCCAGAAGCGCCATGGCGCGCAGGATGATGGCGCGGTGCAGCCCCGCCAGGATGTCTTCCCGGGCCTCGCCGGCGGACAAGCGGTCCCTGAACTCGGCGCCAGCAAACACCGTGCAGGTCGAGTTGATCTTGACGCGGTGCTTCGACTCCATGGCCAAAGGCCCCAGTTCGTGCAGGCCGAGGTTCATCTCGTCGGCGATGTAGCCCAGATAGCGGCCGCAGCCCGCCGCGCAGCGGTCATTCATCTGAAAGCTGGTGACCACGCCGATGGGGTCCACCTGGATGGCCTTGGTGTCCTGCCCGCCGATGTCCAGCACCGTGCGGGTGTTGGGGAACATCAGGTGGGCGCCCAGGCCGTGGCACAGAATCTCGGACCGGATCTGGTCCTTGGGGAAGGGAAGGCGCGCGCGGCCATAACCGGTGCCAACGAGGCGAACCGGTGTGAGCGGGGTATCGGCCACGCGCGCCAGCAACTCGCGGACCCGCGAAGCGTCCACGCCGAAGGAGCCGGCGATGCGCCCAAAGCCGGCCAGCAGGCGCTGGGAGAAACTGCGCGACTCGGGCTCGTTCTCGACGGGGATGATGGACTTGTCAAACAGTCCCACGATGCGGTCAAAGGGCGGGCCGCCGGCGCGCGAGATCTCGCTGGCCGCGCTGATGAAGCCCGAACCCGCGATGTCGCGGAAGAAATCGCTGCGCGCGTTGCGGCCCGGCGCGAACAGAGCCGTGGCGTCTTTGCGCAGGCGGCGCAGGATGTCGGAGAGCGCGCTGGACAGCGCCAGCGTCAGGTCCCCGTAGCGGCCGCTGGAAAGGTCCTCGCGGCAGTGAACCTCGAGCCTGTCCAGCTGGCCGAGGTAGCCCTCGAGGGCAAAGCCGCGCGACAGGGCGTTTTCGAACTCCGCCTGCCGGCCCTTGAGCAGCTTCGACTCCTCCAGGGCGCGCGAAAGCATGGAGAAGCGCACGTTGGTGAACGCCTCCTCCCTGGCGACCTGGGCGGCGACGTCGTAGTTGCTGCGGCTGTTGGTGATGCCGCGCCCCACGATGCGGCCCTGCTCGTCAAGCACGATGGCCTTGGTGGTGGTGGAGCCGAGGTCGATTCCGACGGTGACGTTCATGATGTGGCGCCTTTCCGTCTGGCCTCGATCATCTGGAAATAGCTTTCGAGGCGGTTCTTGATGTTGGCGGCCGAGAAGTAGCGGGGGTCCACGAGGTCGCTCTCGATGAAGCCGCCGGGGCGGCCCGTGCGCTTTTCCAGCTCGCGCAGGATGAGCAGCTGGCCCGCCGAGAACGAGTTGCAGCTCTTGACGCTGTTGATCAGGAAGCCGTCGGCTGAAAAGTCATTGATGTAGCTTTCCAGCAGCGCCGTGCGCTGGGGGAAGTTCAGGTTCGTGTAGCAGCCCATGCAGTAGTCGGCCATGGTGCCCAGGGGGTCGTCGGGGTTGTGGCGGAAGCCGCGGTCATAGAGCCCGCCGACCTTGGTGTAGCTGGAGGCCACGATCACGGCGCCCTCATCGGCGAACATGCGCCAGAACTCGCGGAACGAGGTCCAGTTGGGCGGGCCCTCGATGACCAGGCGGTATTTCTCCTCGCGCATGGGGCCGTCGGGCGTGACGGGGCCCAGCTTCTGGTCGAGGCGGTCCTGCACCTCTTCGCGCAGCATCGTGTAGTAGTCCACGGCGTCCTGGGTGCCGCGGAAAGAGGTGAACATGGGCCCGATGTAATAAACGCCGCCGAACCAGGCATCGATGGGCGAGGGCCGGGCGCGGGCCGAGTTGAGCACCCAGACGAGATCATCTTCGGCGCGCACGGAGAGCTGGAGCTGCTCCTTCATGCGGTCGGGGTCGTACTTCACGCCGGAGACCCGCTCAAACTCGGGGATGACCACGTCGCGGATCTGGTTGGATACGTACTCGCGCATTTCCTGCGTGATCTCGCCGTCGCCCTGGTAGGGCACGTGCAGCATGACCACGGGGCAGTCATATTCCTCGCGCAGCAGCTCAAACCACTTCAGGAACGTGAAACAGCCCGTATAGCTGAGCAGCAGCAGGTCCGGCTTGGGCAAGGGCTCGCCCGTGGGCCCGATGTTGCCGGCGCGCAGCATGCCGATGTCGGTCTTCACGTAGGTGCAGACGTCCTCGGAATGGCCGGCCTTCTCCGCAATCGAGATGTACTCAGCCGACTTGCCGCGCATGCCGCTCTGGAGCGCGTTGATCTCGGGCAGCACGGGCAGCATGCCGAAGTGGTTGATCAGCTCCGTGAGGTTGCCGGGCACGAAGGTGTAGACCACCTTCTTGCGGGTTTCCTTGACGCGGGCCAGCTCGGAGAAGTGATGGGCGATCATCTCCTTCTGCTTCTGCATGCTGGCGTCTTTTTCAGCGGTCGCGCCTTTCATGCGTTCCCCCATAGTTTGAGCGCGTCGGCAAAGGTGCCGGCCTGCTCGCGGATGACCTGGAATTGGCCGGTGTCCTCGGAGTACTTGAAGGCCGTGAACGGAATGCCGGCGTCTTCGAGCGCCTTCTGAAGCATGGGCTGCTCGAGCAGCGCCGGGTCGCAGAAGCTGGGCGCCATGAAGATCACGCCGTCGGCGCGGTAGTCGCGCACGCGCTTGACGAAATCGGCGTGCTTGGTGCGGCGCTGGTCGTACTTGCTGGCCGCTGGCAGGGAGTGGTGCATGAAGCCCTGCGCCAGAGCGTCCCAGGGGTCGCCGTGAACGTCGAGGTCCTGCTCGATGAAGCGCGAGCCCAGCACGAAGTCATCATCCACCACGTAGCAGCCGGCGCGCTCGAGCGTGCGCAGCAGGCCCAGGGGAGGCTGCTCGCAGAACGCCCCCCGCACCGCCACGCGGATGTTGTCCATGCGCGGGCGACCGGCCTGGGCCGCGAGCTCCACGTACTCGTTGACCATGGCGGTGTGCTCTTCGACGGGCAGCATGTAGCCCGCGCGCAGCAGCAGGTAGTAGTCGAGGGTCGGCACTTCCCAGGGCCGGTCCCGCCTGGCGTGCAGCAGGCGGCGCAGGGCCACGCGGTTCTCGTTGTAGGCCGCCAGGGAGGCCCGCAGGCGATCATCGGTGACTTCAACGCCCGTCAGGTTGCCGATGTCGCGGGCGATCAGCTTCATCTCGCTCTTGTAAAAGCGCCCGCCCAGGGCGGTGTCGAAGTTCTGCGGCAGATCGACGTAATGAACGTACTTGCCGGGCAGCAGCATCTTGAACATGCCCGAAAGGTTGCGGATCACGTCGCAGATGCTGGGGAAAAGGAAGCCGTCGCAGGCATCCATGCGGCCGCCCACGGCCAGCTCAATTACGCTGCGGGGCAGGTGGCAGATGTAACTCTGGAAGTAGCTGTCGCCGCGCACGATCTCGACACGGTCGGCGCCGCCCATCAGCCCCACGGGCAGCGCACCCGCGGCGTGGATGATCTCGCGCGGCACGTAAATGGGCAGAAAGCCGATGGCCTTGCGGCTGCGGCCCCGCGACTTCCACTCGGCCACGGCCTTGAGGTCGAGGTCGTCGTAGAGCGATTCGGCGCGGCGCGACAGCGCCAGCAGCCTCTCGGAGGTTTCAGCCAGCGCGGTGCTCATGCGTTCCTCCATGCGGGCTTGCGCTTTTCCATGAACGCGGCAATGCCCTCATTGGCGTCGTGAGTCGCCATCAGGCGCTCGACGTAATCCTTCTCGAACTTCTCGAGGTTCTCCTCGAGGCACTTGTTGAGCGGGTGGCGCGCGGCTTGTGTGGCGTGCCGCAGGCTCGAGGCCGAGCACTCGAGCAGCGTGCGCCTGAACCAGGCCTGCACCTCGGCGGCCAGGTCACCGGCCGGATAGACGTGATGCACCAGACCCAGGGCGCGCAACTGCTCGCCCGTGAGTTCTTCGCCGCTGAGGATCATGCGGTCGGCCAGGGCCTGCCCGGCCTTCTTGACCAGCAGGGCGCAGGCCACGGGCGGAAACACGCCCAGCCTGATCTCCGGCAGGCCCATGCGCGCGTCCGGCGCGGCAAAGATGAAGTGGCAGGCCAGGACAACCTCGAAGGCGCCGCCCAGGCACACGCCCTGCACGCAGGCCGCCACGGGCACAGGCGAACGCGAGATCGTCAGGGTCAGCTTGCGCAAGGCCGCCAGGGCCTGGGGAATCTGGCTTTTGACGTGCTCTTCAACGGAGGCGCCGAAGCTGAAGTGGGGCCCCGCGCCCTCCAGCGTGATGAGCTTGACGGCGGCGTCGGCCTGGGCACGCGCCAGGGCGGCCTCAAGCTCGAGCATGACGGCGCGCGAGAACACGTTGCCCTTGGGTTTGCTCACGATCAGGCGCACCAGGGCGCCGTCAAACAGCTTTTCGGCCTGGATGTCGGGCATGTCAGGCTCCCTTGGCCGCGGCCTGATACTGCGGGCTGACTTCGCGGATAAGTTCCTCTGTCCAGGGGCGGCCCTGGGCCAGTTCGCGGCGCAGGGCGATGAAGTCCACCTCGCGCCTGTCCTTGGGCCCATCGTTGAAGGCGCGGAAGCCCGCGTTGGCCTCGGTCATCATGTTCAGGGCCAGCCAGGCGCGGTTGGTCTCGCAGTTCTTCTGCCAGTGTTCGAGCTTGAACTTGCGGATGCTCTCGATCGTCTTGATGGTGCAGTCGGGCATGGTCTGGGAGAGTTTCCAGGCCATGAGCTCGACGGCTTCATCCAGCCGGCTGTGGTCGCTCTGGGCTTCCTTGAGCACCTTCTTGGCGGCCTCGAGCTCGGCGCCGGTCTTGCTTTCGCCGAACACCACGTTGCCGAACTCGTCGGCGTAGCGGTCAATGACCACCAGCGGGTTGGCGATGAACTTTCCGTTGTGCTTGAGCACGGGAACAACTTGATTGATGAGCCCAAGGCGCAGGGCCTTGTGGGCCGAAAAGGCCTCGCACAGCACGCAGCTGGCCATAGCGTGGCCAAAGCCGACATACAGCGGCAGGAAGTCCGTCGCGCCGCCATCCGGGGCGCTGCCGTGCTTGGGGCCGGCCTGGCCAAAGCGCGCGGTGTCGGCGGCGACACTGAAGTCCGTCGCCATGCCGATTTCCTGGCCGCCGCCGATGCGCATGCCGTTGACGCGGTTGATCACGGGCTTGTCGCAGGTGAGGATGCCCGTGACCATGTCATTGAACAGCCGCATGTACTGGCGGTACTCCTGCGGGTTGCCGGCGTAGTACTCGGCGTATTCCTTGGTGTTGCCGCCCGTGCAGAAGGCCTTGTCGCCCACGGCCGTGAAGACCACGGCCACGACGCTGCGATCGACGCTTGCCTTGCGGAAACCCAGGATGATTTCTTTGATCGCGCCCGTGGTGTAACTGTTGTACTGGGCGGGGTTATTCAGCCAGATCCAGGCGTTGTACAGGCCCGCCACGGGCCTGCCCTGCGCGTCGCGCAGCGGCTTGAGCTCGTAGCGGATTTCCTTGAAGCTGAACTGCTCCACCAGTTCGTGGTTCTTGAGGGCGGCGTTCTCGGCGCGGGGTTCCATGGCTTCTTCCTCGACGGGCTCGACAGGCGTTACTTGCCGGGCAGCAGCACGGCCCGCTCCGTCAGCTTGCCGTGATGCGCCAGGTCAAAGATCTCGTTGATCTGCGACAGCGGGTGAGTCTTCACAAAGGGCTTGACCTGCACGCGGCCCTCCAGCACCAGCGCAATGGCCGCGGGGTAGTGTTTGGGCGCGCAGCCCCAGTTGCCGAAGCAGGCGGCGTCCAGGGCCATCAGGTTCGACAGGCGAACCTTCACGGCATCCATGGTGAACCCGACGATGGCCAGAGTGCCCCCGGGCGGAATCAGGTTGAACGCCAGTTCCTGGCCCGCAGCCGTGCCGGACATTTCAAAGACCTTCCAGCCGAAGTCAGGCAGGCCGGCTTTCTTGACGAGGTCGCGGATGGCGGCGCGGGCAGTCTTCAGGTCCTGGCCGCGCGAGTTGTAGACGTACTTTGCGCCATACTGGGCCACCCGTGCGAGCTTGGCGTCGTCGATGTCGATGGCGAACACCGTGGCGCCCAGGGCCGCCGCAATCTGCACGCCGTAGGTGCCGATACCGCCGGTGCCCAGCACAATGGCCACCTCGCCGGCCTTGAGGTTGGCCCGCACCATGGTCTGGTAGGGGGTGGTCACAGCGTCGGCAATCACGGAAATCTCGGCCACTTCCTGCTCGCTGAGCCGGTCCGGCAGCGGGGCCAGGGTGCGCGCCGGCACCAGCAGGTGGCTGGCAAAGCCGCCGTGACCGTCGTTGCCGGGCATGAACTGCGCCTTGCAGGTGTTCTCAAAGCCCGCCCTGCACATGGCGCACTGGCCGCAGGGCATCACGGCGGGCACAATGACCTTCCTGCCCACCAGACCCCGGTGAGCGCCGCCCGCCTGCTCCACGATGCCGCCGATCTCGTGCCCCAGCACCAGGGGCAGCGGGTGGCGCGGCTGGACCTGGCCCGTGGCAAAAGAGATGTCGGTGTGGCACACGCCGCAGCCAAAGACGCGCACCAGGGCCTGGTCGGGCCCCGGTTCGCCGAGGTCATACTCGTGGGGGGTGAGGGGCTTGCCCGCTTCGCGGCAAGCGTAGCCGAGAACTTTCATGGCCGAGCCTTCGGGTGCGTTTGAAGAAGCGTACAACTTTTGAACGGCGAGTCAAGACAATCAGATAGAAATATCCGATTATACCGGTGAATCAATGCGCACGTCGTTGCCCGCCTTGTGCTCCCGGCAGGTCGCCGCGTGGCCCGGCTCGCTGCGGTCGGGACAGGAGCAGTTCGTCTGCTCGTCACGCGGGAACTCCGCCAGCTGCTTGAGCGACGTGTTCTGGAGCTTTTCCTTGAACTTGGTGCGCAGGTCCTTCCACAACGTATGCAGCGGGCAGGCTGTCTCGTCGCTGCACTGGTCCTCGCCCATGACGCAGCCTTCCAGCTTGCTGACATCATCCAGCTCGCTGACCACGTCCCAGAGCGTGATGCTTTCGGGTTTGCGCGCCAGGCGAAAACCGCCCTGCCGCCCACGCTGCGACTCCAGGATGCCGCGCCGCGCGAGGATCTGGAGTACCTTGGCGAGGTAATGCACCTTGATGTTGAGCAGATCGGCGAGGTCATGGGCCAGCACCCACTGGCCCGGCTCGCAGGCGCCCAGCACGGTCAGGGCGCGCAGGGCGTATTCACTGGCTTGAGAGAACATCAGCGTCCTCCTTGGGCCGGGGTTTCGGCCTTTAGGGGTTCCAGTTCGGCGGTAAACGCCCGCAAAATGGGCGACTGGCGGGTGATGTTCAGCCCCGCCAGACGGTGCCGCCGTTCAAAAACCGAGCCCACCACCTCGCCCAGGTAATCCACGTGGCTCTGGGTATAGGTGCGGCGCGGGAAGGTCATGCGCACGAGGTCCAGCGCGGCGGGCTCGTCGTGCAGCGCCCCGGGGCGCCCGAACATCAGCGTGCCCACCTCGACGGCCCGCACCCCGCCCTCGAGGTACAGTTCGTTGACCAGGGACACGCCCGGATACTCCCAGCGCGGAATCTGCGGCGCGAACTGCGCGGCATCAATGTAGACCGCGTGCCCGCCCGCGGGCCGCATCAGCGGCACTCCCAGCCTGTCCAGCAGGTTGAAGAAATAGCGCACGGAGGCGAGGCGATATTCAAGGTAGCCCTCGTCCAGCACTTCCGTCAGGCCCTGGGCCAGGGCCGCCAGGTCGCGACCGGCCAGGCCGCCATAGGTGGGAAAGCCTTCCGTCAGAATCAGCAGCGAGCGTGCCTTGTCGGCCAGGGCGTCGTCGTTGAGGCAGAGCAGCCCGCCGATGTTCACCAGGCCGTCCTTCTTGCAGCTCATGGTGAAGCCGTCGGCCAGGCCGAAAATCTCCTCGGCGATCTCGCGCGCGCTGCGCGAACTCTGCCCCGGCTCCCGCTGCTTGATCAGCCAGCAGTTCTCCGCAAAGCGCGCGGCGTCAAGAAAGAACAGCTTGCCGAAGCGGTGCGCCAGCTCATGGGCGGCCTTCAGATTCGCCAGGCTCACGGGCTGGCCGCCGCCGCGGTTGTTGGTGATGGTCATGAGCACCATGGCCACCTTGTCGCCCCGGCTGCGCAGTTCGGCCTCCAGCCTGTTCAGGTCGATGTTGCCCTTGAAGGGGTGCTCGTTGCGGGGATCGCCGGCCTCGGCGATTACGAGGTCCTGGGCGACGCCGCCGAGATACTCGACGTTGGCGCGCGTGGTGTCGAAGTGGGCGTTGGCCAGCACCACGTCGCCCGGCTTCAGGGCAACAGTGAACAATATGTGCTCCGAGGCGCGGCCCTGGTGCGTGGGAATGACGTGCTTCATGCCCGTCAGGTCCCGCACCACGGCCTCAAGCTGATAGAACGACTCGCTGCCCGCGTAGGTTTCGTCGCCCGTCATCATCGCCGCCCACTGCGCGGCGCTCATGGCCCCCGTGCCGGAATCCGTCAGCAGGTCGATGGTGATCTGGCTGGCCCGCAGCTTGAACACATTGAACTTCGCGTCAGCCAGATAACGCTCGCGCTGCGGCCGCGTCGTCAGCGGCAGCGGCTCGGTCATCTTGATGCGGAAGGGTTCAATGATGGTCCTGGCCATGGCCTAGAGCTTGTGGTGCAGGCTTTCCTGCAGGTAGGGATCGCGCAGGGGAACCAGCGGCGCGCGCTCAAGCGCCTTGAAGAACACCAGCCCGAAGGCCGCGGCAAAGCCCAGCATGACCCCCACTTCCATGAAGTCGAACCAGGGCCCCTCCGGCGACACGTAAGGCATGATGCCCAGCCAGATGTCCAGCCAGTGCCCGACCAGCACCATGACCGCCACGCGCACCAGGATGTACTCGCTTCGCTTGGCCGGGCGCGGCAGCAGCACGATGAAGGGAATGGCGAAGTTGAGCAGCGGGTTGACGACAAAGGTCAGCACCCACCAGTCGCCCTGGCTGCGGATGAGGTAGTAGCTCGTTTCCTCGGGAATGTTGGAGTACCAGATGAGCAGGAGCTGCGAGAACCAGATGTAGGCCCAGAACACCGAGAGAGCGATCAGCCACTGGCCCAGGTTGTGCAGGTGGTTCTCGTTCACAGCGTCGCGCAGGTAACCCATGCGCCGCAGCAGCACCAGCAGCACGATCAGCGCGGCAATGCCGGACTGGAACAGGCCCGCGAACTGGTAGATGCCGAAGATCGTGGAGAACCAGGCGGCTTCGAGCGACATCAGCCAGTCAAAGCTGGCCGCGGACAGCGTCAGGGCAAAGAGCACGCCGAAAATGGCCGAAGTGCGGGTGTTGGCGCGGGTGTGGGACACGTCGCCGTCGGTGTCCTGCCGGCGCGAGTGGCGCGTGAGGAGCTGAGAGACACCGATCCAGATGCCGAAGTAGAGAATGATGCGTCCCAGAAAGAACCACTGGTTGAGCCAGGGGGCCTTGTGGTGCAGCAGGTGGGCGTGGTGACTGCCGTCCTCGTGGGGATGGACCCACTCGTACAGGTAGCCCATGCCCGCGCCCAGCACCAGCATGGTGACCAGCGCCGCCGGCAGCCAGGACATCATGGCCTCGGGCACGCGCCGCATGGAGACCGACCAGCCGGCGCTCGTCAGGTAGCCAATCGCGATGAAGAAGGTGCCGAACAGGGCCAGCGTCGTGAAATAGTAGGCGCCCAGCAGCCAGTTGCCCCAGGCGCGGTGGGCGTCCAGAAACAGGCCCACGACAAAGCAGACCAGCCCCACGCCCGCCGTGGCGGCCAGCAGCCGCTGCATGCCGGGCTTGAGCTTGAAGTAGGGAATGTTCGGTGAGTTCATGGCTTCACCCCCTGAACCTTTCTCAGGTAGAGGATCACTTTCCAGCGCTCGTCGGTCTTCAGGATCGAGGCGTGGCCGGGCATGTTGCGCACGCCGTGCGTGATGATGTGGAACAGCTCGCCGTCGCTGTAGGCCTTGGCGGCGGCCGTCTGCAGGTTGGCAATGCCCGGATAGAACTTCTCCACGGGCGCGCCCAGAGCGCCGGCCGCGCCGTGGCAGCTCTGGCAGGCCTTGGCAAACAGGGCCTCGCCCTTCACGGCGTCGGCGTCGCGCACTTCCTGTGAGGCCATGGCGTAGGGCCCGGTGTTGTTCTTCGCGCGCGCGAGGTCTTCAGGGCTGAGCTTGTCCCACTTCACGGCGGGCAGGGCGTAGTGCTTCTGGCCGCGGTACTTGGTGCCCTCCGCCGGAGGCTGCTCCACAAGCCCGCCGGGCAGATGCTCGTTCACGCCCTGGCTCTCGGCGGCGACGGAGTACTGCATTTCCGTGAAGACCTCGCGGTTGCGCACCGTGCCGTCACGCCCGACAAGGCCCGCCACGGCCCAGGCCAGGGCCAGTCCGCCGAGTACGGCGCTCAGGATGGTAAGTTTGTAGTTCATGACAGGCCTCCGAGGTCCAGCACCCGCTCGGCGTGGAATCGGGCAAAGAGGGCGCGGGCGCGCTCGGCATCGAAGTTCGCGCTGCCGTGGCTCAGGGCGATGGCGAACTTGTCGTCGGTGATGCCGGGCACGATCAACTGGGCCTTCTTGCCGGGGAACAGCCTGCTGCGGGCGAACAACGCCACCATCGTGGTCAGGCCCGCGATCAGCACGGTCATCTCGAAGATGACCGGCACGTAGGCGTGCAGTTCCCAGGGGTTCTTGCCGCCCACGTTGATGGGCCAGTCGATGGCGTTGGTGTAGTACTGCATGAAGGCGCCAAAGCAGCCCGCGAACAGGCCCGCAAAGAAGCAGACCCAGGTCAGGCGCGAGCGGCGCAGGCCCATGGCATCGTCCATGCCGTGCACGGCATAGGGCGTGTAGACGTCGTGGATGTCAAAGCCCGCCTTGCGCACAGCCTGCGTGGCTTCCAGCAGGTGGTCTTCGTCGGTGAAGACCCCCACCAGCAGGCGCGACTTGCCCCCCATGGAATCGAGCCACTTGTCGAGCAGCCCGCCCTTGAAGGGGGATTCGTTCCAGGAGTGCAGGGGCTGGAGCCCGAACCTCCAGCGCAGCTCATTGAGCCCGCGCCGGTTGAACAGGCACATGGTCAAAATGCGAAGTCTGCAGGCCAGCCTAGACATGGGCCACCTCCTTCTCCAGCTCGACGCGGGCCGCCTTCCTGGGCTCGGCGTGCCCGTGCCCGGCATCATGGTGCTTGCGCCTGCCCGTCTTCAAAACGCCCTTGATCTCGCCCTGCGCCAGCATGGGCAGCGCGCGGCAGAAGAGCAGGAAGCAGGTGAAGAACAGGCCGAAGGTGCCCAGGAAGGTCAGAGCCTCGATAAGCGTGGGCGTGTAGTAAGCCCAGCTCGAGGGCAGGTAGTCACGGTGCAGCGAGGTCACCACGATCACAAACCGCTCAAACCACATGCCGATGTTCACGAAGATGCTGAGGATGAAGAGCACCACGACGTTGCGGCGCAGCTTCTTGAACCACATGAGCTGGGGCGTGATCACGTTGCAGCTCACCATGATCCAGTAGGCCCAGGCGAAGGGGCCCGTGGCGCGATTGATGAACGTGAAGCCTTCGTAGGGGCTGCCGCTGTACCAGGCGACGAAGAACTCCGTGCCGTAGGCCAGGCCCACGATGCTGCCCGTGACCAGAATGACCTTGGCCATGTTCTCGAGGTGATTGAGCGTGATGTACTCTTCGAAGTTGACGACCTTGCGCATGATGATCAGCAGGGTCATCACCATGGCAAATCCCGAGAAGATGGCGCCGATCACGAAGTAGGGCGGGAAGATGGTGGTATGCCAGCCGGGGATCACGCTCGTGGCAAAGTCCATGGACACGATGGTGTGCACGCTCACCACCAGGGGCGTGGCGAGGCCGGCAAACAGCATGTAGGCCGTCTCGTAGCGGGACCAGACACGGGCGCTGCCGTTCCAGCCCAGGCTCAGGATCGAGTAGATGGTCTTGCGGATCTTGCTCTTGGCGCGGTCGCGGGCCGCCGCCAGGTCCGGCACCAGCCCGATGTACCAGAACACCGCTGAAATCGTGAAGTAGGTCGAGATGGCAAACACGTCCCAAAGCAGGGGCGAGCGGAAGTTCACCCACAGGGGGCCGCGGAAGTTGGGGTAGGGCGCCGTCCAGAACGCCAGCCAGGGCCGGCCCATGTGAATCAGCGGGAAGATGGCCGCGCAGATCACCGCGAAGATCGTCATGGCCTCGGCGGAGCGGTTGATCGAGGTGCGCCACTTCTGGCGGAACAGAAACAGCACGGCCGAAATCAGCGTGCCCGCGTGGCCGATGCCCACCCAGAACACGAAGTTGGTGATGTCAAAGGCCCAGCCCACGGTCTTGTTCAGACCCCAGGTGCCGATACCCGTGGCGATCTGGTAGGCCGTGGCCGAAAAACCCACGCCCAGGCAGGTCAGGGCCACGAAGAACGCCGCCCACCACAGGGTGTTGGGCTTGCGCTCGAGCGGCGCGCAGGCGTCCTCCGTAATCTGGTGCAGGGTCTTGTCGCCCAGCACCAGCGGTTCGCGAAGTTCGGATTCAACGCTGTGGCTCATAAATCACCCTTCTCGCTGTCCCTGGCCGCCTAGGACTTCGCCGGCGGCACATCCCCGTTGTTGCGCACCTTCGCCAGATACTGCACCGCGGGTTTCACGTTCAGCTCGCCCAGCACCACGTAGTTGCGGCCGCTGGCGGCCAGCTTTGAGGCCTCACTGGACTTGTCGTTGAGATCGCCAAACACGATGGCCTGGGTCGGGCAGCTCTGCTCGCAGGCCGTCCTGATCTCGCGGTCTTCCAGCTTGCGCCCGTCCCTGGACGCCGCCAGCTTGCCCTCACGGATGCGCTGCACGCACATGGAGCACTTTTCCATGATGCCGCGCGTGCGGATCGTGACGTCCGGGTTCAGCACCAGGTTCAGGCTGGGGTCGTCGTACTTGTAGTTGAACCAGTTGAAGCGGCGCACTTTGTAGGGGCAGTTGTTGGCGCAATAGCGCGTGCCCACGCAGCGGTTGTACGTCTGCTGGTTCAGGCCCTCGCTGCTGTGCGTCGTGGCCAGCACGGGGCACACTGTCTCGCAGGGCGCGTTTTCGCAGTGCTGGCACATCACGGGCTGGAAGCTTACGCCGGGGTTGTCGGCCACCGCGCCCTGATCCTTGGGCTTGTCGTCGCTGTAATAGCGGTCGATGCGCAGCCAGGCCATCTCGCGACGCGTGGCCACCTCGGTCTTGCCCACCACGGCCACGTTGTTCTCGGCCTGGCAGCTCACGATGCAGCCCGAGCAACCGTTGCAGGCATTGAGGTCGATCACCATGCCCCAGCGGTGGCCCTTGTAGGCGTGCCCCGCCCACATCGTGCCCACGGGATAGTCCACCTTTGAAACTGAGCGCGGGTCCTTCACGAACTCGGCCAGGCTCACCTCGCGCGCCAGGGGCCGCCCTTCCTGCGAGTCATGTTCCTGCGTGCGGGCCAGCACCGCCTTCCTGCCCGTGTTGGCCAGCGTCACGGAAACCAGCGTGTCGTGGGTCAGCAACGGATAGGCGTTGGCGCCGATGACCCCGCTGGCGCTGTTGGCCCCGGCAATGCGGCAGGCCTTGGTGCGACCATAGCCCACCGCCACGGCCACGGCGTTGTCAGCCATGCCCGGCTGAACCACCGCCGGCAGCTCCAGGCTCACGTCGCGGCCGTTGACCTTGGCCGTCAGGGTCAGCACATCGCCCTGGGCCGCCCCCAGCGACGCCAGGCCCGCAGGCGAAAGCGCGGCATAGTTGTCCCAGGTGACCTTGCTCAAGGGGTCGGCCAGTTCCTGAAGCCAGGCATTGTTGGCCTGGCGTCCGTCACCCAGGGCCACGCTTTCATACAGACAAAGCTCAAATCCCTTGCCTGCCTGCTGCTGTGCCCTGGCGCCGGCTTCCCGCGCGACGGCCTTGCCCGCCGGGGCGGCGCCGGCCTGCCGGCGGTCGAGGCAGCCGCGCTCCACGGCGGCCTCAAAGCTCTCGCCGCGCAGGATGTTCTCCGTCCAGAACTCCTTGATGATCTCGCGGTAGGGCTTCAAGGCGCGGCCCGAAGCCTTGCCGACGATCTCGGGCTCATTGCCGTGCCAAACGATGCGCGGCGCGCCGGCCCAGACCAGCAGGCTTTCCTGTGCCTGCCGCCCGCCGTGCAGGGGGCGGATGGCGGGCTGGGCCAGGGAGAAGAGGCCCTTGTGCGGCTCGAAGTCGTTCCAGCTTTCCAGGGCGTGAAGGTCCGTGGCGACGACCTTGCACAGCGACGCCGTTTCGTCCAGGCGGTCGGCCAGGGCCACGCTGAGTCTGGCCTTGGCGATAGCCTTGGCGAAGTCCGCGCCCCGCGCATGGTCGTAGGCCAAGTTGACGCCCCACAGGATCAGCACGTCAACAGCGCCGCTCTCGAGTTCGGCCAGCAGCTTGTCCATGGCCTCGGGGTCGCCCAGTTTCTGTTGCGAGGCCTGCGTCAGGTCCAGGGTCTGGCCGTAATTCTCCAGCAGCATGTTGATCTGGTTGACCACCAGTTGCTCGTGCAGGTGGTTGCCGCCCGCCACGACCAGAGACCTGCCCTTCTCGCGCGCCAGTTGCCCGGCCAGGCTCTCCAGCTCCGCCCCGGACACCGCCTTGGGGGACGCGGCATCGAAGGGCTCGGCCTTGCCCAGTTTGCGGGCCACCGCGTTGGCCAGGGCTACCAGGGCGGCGCCCCGTTCGCTTTCGGGCAGGCGCAGCCGGGTGTCGGCCGACGCGCCCGTGAGCGACATGGCCGCCTCGAGCTGGACGTGCCGCGCCGGTGTGAACTCGGCCAGCTTGCGGCCTTCGGCCCACTGGCGGGCGAATTCAACGGGCGAAAGCCACGAGCCCATGAAGTCGGCGCCGAAACTCACGATCACGCGGGCGAGGTCAAAGCGATAGCGGGGCAGCAGCGTCAGGCCGTGGGTCTGGCCGTGGGCGCGGGCGATGGCCGAAAGCGGCATGGCGTCATGGACGATGTGGCGGGCGTCGTATTTCTTGCAGAACTCGTCCATGACGGAGCGGGTGGTGGGTCCGCTCTGGGTGCCGCTGACAAGGCGGACGTTCCTGGCCTTCTGCAGCGCCGCGACGACTTCCTTGTCCAGGCCGGCCCAGTCTGAGGGCTTGCCGTCCAGCCAAGGCGACTTGGCGCGCTCGGGGTCATAAAGGTCAAGCACGAAGGCCTGGCCCCTGGCGCAGAGGCCGCCCTTGCTCATGGGGTGCAGGTCATTGCCTTCGACCTTGATGGGGCGGCCGTCGCGGACCTTGAGCAGGGAGCCGCACTGGGCGCTGCAGGCGCCACAGGTGGAGGCATACCAGTAGGCCACGCCGGGGGTGACCTCGGGCGTGCGCTTGGGCTGGGGCGCCACGGTCATCTGCGGCCCCTGGCAGCCCGCCACGATGGCGCCCAGAGCCCCAAGCCCGCTGAGCTGGAGGAAGCGGCGGCGCGACTCACTGACGCGCTCGAGCTCAGCCGCGATCTCCGGCGGCATGGAGGCGTCGTCCGGTGCGGGCGTGAGAATCAGGTTGTCGTATCGGTCAGTCATGGTCACTCCCGCGCTAGCGATGGCAGGCGTCGCAATCGAGCGGCGCGTTGAGCTTGGGGTCCTGAGCGTTCTGGGTCCTGTGGCAGTTCACGCACCAGCCCATGGAGAGGTCGGAGAACTGTTTGACCACGGCCATGTCCTGCACGTTGCCGTGGCAGGTCTGGCAGGCCACCTTCTTGTTCACGTGGGCCGAATGGTTGAAGTAGACGAAGTCAGGCAGGTTGTGCACCCGCACCCAGCGCACGGGCTCATTGGCGGCGTGCATCCGGGCTATCTTCTGGATTTCGGCCTGGCCCGTAGCCGTGCTGCCCTTGACCTGCTCGTGGCAGTTCATGCAGGTGCTGAGCGAAGGCACAGAAGCGTGGCGGCTTTCTCCGGCGCCGGAATGGCAATACTCACATGCAATGCCGAGCTGGCCGGCATGCAGCGCATGGGAATAGGCAATCGGCTGCTGGGGCTGATAATCCTGATGATTGCCCAGCAGATGGAAGTCGCCCAAAGACGCCAGGGCCGAGAAACTGAGCCCGAAGGTCGCCAGGAATATGACTGTAAACAGTCGCCAGTTCATGATTGCACCTGCGTCCGTTATGACGGCCTCTCACAATTCTTGCGCACGTAGTAGAACCAGTTGAGGGCGGTCGCGATCACGAAGAACACCGTGGCCCCGATGAAGAAGCTCACGGCGGACTTCGTGCCGCCTTCCGCCGTGGAGCTGGAAATCGCCCAGGCCACCAGCACGTTGAAGACGAAGGGGCCATAGGCCGCCACGGCGCCCGTCCAGCCGAGTACCTGCGCCCCCTGGCGCGGGTTGGCGGCGAAAATCACCGGGTACTGGCGGAAGGTCGAGCCGTTGCCGATGCCCGTGAACAGGAAAATGCCCAGCATCAGCGACACAAACAGCGGGAAGCTGTCCAGCGACGTCGGCGCCAGGGAGCCCGTCAGCACCGCGGCCAGGCAGCAGCCGACCAGGCCGAGGCCCGAGACCTGGGTCAGAATGCCGCCCCCCGTCTTGTCCGCCAGCCAACCGAACACCGGCCGCGCCGCCGAGCCGATCAGCGGGCCCAGAAAAGCGTACTTGAGCGGGTCAGGCGCGTCCGGGAAGCCGCCGTAGAGGCTCTTGATCAGCATCGGAAACGCGGCGGAGAAGCCGGAGAACGAACCAAAGGTCATGATGTAGGTGACGGTGCAGAACCAGGTGTGCTTGTCTTTGAAGATGTCGAGCTGTTCCTTGAACGACGCCTTCACCGGCACGCTTCTCAGGAACATCCAGCAGGCCACGCCCAGCACCAGCAGGAAGGGCACATACCAGAACACGGCGTTCTGCAGCCACATCTCTGAGGTCTTGCCCGCCTTGGTGAACACCTGCGAGGCGCCCGCCACGCCGCCGAACAGCGCAAAACCGATGATCCAGGGCGTCACGAACTGGGTCAAACTGACGCCGAAGTTGCCGATGCCCGCCTGGATGCCCAGGGCCGTGCCCTGCAGGCGCTTGGGAAAGAACAGGCTGGTGCTGGGCATGTAGCTTGAGAAATCGCCGCCGCCCATGCCGGCGAGGAAGGCCAGCACCATGAACATCCAAAACGGCGTGCCGGGGTCCAGAATCGCCAGACCCAGGCCGATACAGGGTATGAGTTTGAGGAAGGTCGCGACCGTGACCACCTTGCGCGTGCCGAAAATCGGAATCAGGAACGTGTGAATCACGCGCAACGTGCCCCCCGCCAGACCGGGCATGGCCGCGAGCCAGAACAGCTCTGTTTCCGTGAACTTGAAGCCGATGCCGGGCAGGCGCACCACCAGGGCGCTGACCACAAACCACGTCGCGAACGACAGTACCAGCGTGGCCGTGGTCAGCCACATCGTGCGCCAGGCGATCTTGCTGCCGGTCTGGGCCCAGAAGGTCGGGTCCTCCGGCTTCCACTCCGTCAGCCAGTCTCCGCCCGCCTTGGGCGGCGAGGCTGAGGACGGCAGCGCGGCTATGCTTGCTTGAGCAGACATGGGATTCTCCGGTCAGGTGCCGCTGCCAACCATCTGCATCCTGGACTGGGCCGGAGCGGCCGGCTCTGCCGGTGGGGCGGCGTCGGGCAGAGCCCTGCCGCCTTCACCCACCCAAGTGGTGGTCCACTTCTTCATGACCATGGCCAGCGCCACCAGAATGCAGATGGAGAGCGCCGTGCCCGCGAGGAAGCCGGGCGTGAAACCCATGCCGGAATATTTCGAGCCGACACCCATGGCGTTGGGCAGGAAGCCGCCGGCCAGGCCGCCGATCTCGCCCACGAGGCTGCCCGCCACGGCGGTATTGCCCTTGAAGCGCAGGGGCAAAAGCTGGAAGACAGCGCCATTGCCGGCGCCCAGCGCGGAGAACAGCACGACCATGACCGCCACCATGACCCAGGGCGAAGAAAGCGGGCCATCTTTGGCGTAGACCAGATAAGCGGCCATCGCGGTCCCGATAACCGAAATTACGGCAAGCCACTTGATCATGCGCAGGCCGCCGATGCGGTCAGCCAGGCCGCCGCCCACCAGGCGCAGAATGCTGGCCATGATGATGATGCCCGCGGCGTACTGGCCCACGTTCTCCTTGGCCACGCCGTATTGGTCATGGAACAGCGTGGGCAGGAAGCTGGTCAGGCCGATGTAGCCGCCGAAGGTCAGCGCGTACATCAGGTTGAAGATCCAGGCGTCGCGATCCAAAAGGATCTTGAGGTGGTCCTTGAGGCTCTTGTGCTCGCGGTCCGGCGGCTCCTTGGCGAACATCGCCAGCAGCACCATGGCCAGCACAATGGGGATGATGGCCAGCCCGTAGACGGCCTTCCAGCCGTACACGTTGGCCAGAGGCGGGGCCAGCAGCACGGCCAGCACGGCGCCGGAGTTGCCCGCGCCGGCAATGCCCATGGCCAGGCCCTTGTACTTGGGCGGATACCAGCCCGAGCCCAGCGACAAAGCCACGCCGAAGCTCGCGCCGGCTACACCCAGCACGCAGCCCATGGCAATCACGCCCGCCATGGTTTCGACGAAGAGCCAGCCCAGGCCCAGGCCCACCACGATCATGCCCATTTCAACCTGGGCCGCGTTCTTGCGCCCGATGTACTGGGCCAGCAGGCCCAGAGGAAAGCGCATCAGGGCCCCCACGATCACCGGCACCGAGATCATGAAGCCCTTCTCGGCGGCATCGAGCCCGAACTCCTTGCTGATGAAGGGAGCCATGGCGCCGTTGAGCACCCACACCGCAAAGCAGAAGTCAAAGTATATGAGCGACGTAAACAGGGTCGGCCAATGCCCGGCCTTCCAGAACCCCTTGTCCCTGGCAACCGCGAAATCCATGGCTGCTCCTCCCAATTCCTGCCCGTTGATCACCGCATCAGAGCCACTGCCTGCCCCCGACTACTCCGCCTTGCTGGCACGCTTGTTCCACATCACCACCTGGAAGCGGCGCCACAGGTAATGGTTAGGCACAACCAGAACGTGGACGAGCCGCGTGAAGGGGAAGAGCGCGAAAATCGCGTAGGCGCCCAGAATGTGCAACTTGATGCTCCAGGGAAGCTGCGCCACGGCGCTGGCGTCGGGCTGGAAGGTGAACAAGGACCACAGATAGGGCGCCAGCACCGCCGCAAACCAGCTTGAACCCCAGCGCGCCGTCAGGGCCACCCAGAGCCCGCCGATCACCTGCAGCAGCAAAAGCACCAGCACCACCACGTCCATCTTCGAGGTCACGGCGCGGACGCGGGGATTGGTTGCCCGACGCACAATCAGATTGATCAGCCCGATCAGTGTGATGATGCCGAATATCAGAGCAGCGCCCTCAATGATATAGAGGCGGGCGGGCACGCTGTTCCACCACAGCACGCCGCGGGGCACCAGAAAGCCGATGAGATGGCCGGCCACCAGGGCAAGAATGCCGTAATGCCACGGCACGCTGCCCCAGAACTGGTGCTGGTTCTCCAGGAACTGGGAGCTGTAGGACGAATAGCTGAACTTCTCCTTCACGTAACGCCAGATGGTCATGGAGAAGAACACGGCCAGCACGACGTAGGGCACCACCACGAAAAGCAGATCGTTGATGGGCAGCGGGCCGGCGGGCGCGGCGGTCTGCAGAAGGCTATACATGGCGGTTCACTCCCAGTCGGAGATCGTCGAGGTCCCCGGGCGAATACTCATATCCCTCAGTAATATCGTGCGCTTCGTCGCGCAGGTCCGGATCAGCAATATCAGAGCAGCCCCAGTTCGCGGCGAGGTGGGCATGCAGGGCCTTCAGGCCGTGGGCAAAGCCCCCGGCCTTTTCGGGCAGGCCCGCCGCCATGCGCTTGACGGCCGGAGCGATGCACTCTTCGACCAGCGCAAGGCCCTCGTCTGCGGGCAGGGCCGCGGCCAGCTCCAGCAGCGTGGGCAGGTAATCGGCCAGCTCCGTGCCCTGCTCCATGCCGCAGCGGGCCAGGGCCTGGCGCATCTTCACCAGGAACTCGCCGCGCTTGTAGGCCAGGCCGAAGAGCTGGAACCCGACATCCAGCGTGACCACGGGGTTGATGTCGAATGTGCGGGTGTACTCTTCTTCGAGCGTGTAGAGGTCCTTGCCGTCCAGGAACTCGCTCAGGGCGGCCAGTTCGCGCGCCGCCAGAGACTGCGGCGCCACGACCGCCAGGGCGCGCTGCACCGCCTGGGCGCTGCCCGGAGCCGGGTAGCGCAGCAAAGGGCCGAACCTCTTCAGATCTTCGAGCGCGGCGGCCATGTTACAACCCTCTCTTGGGCGAAGCCGTGAAGCCGAATCCGACTTCGCGTTTGTGGTCCTGCGGGTCCTTGAAGGCTTCGATGGCTTCTTCGCGGTGCATGGGCGGAATGACGAAGCGCTGGGCAAACGTGGGCAGCGAGGTCATGCGGTAGATGTCTTCGACCTCGGCTTCGGTCGTGTCGGCCAGCTTCAGGGCCTCCAGCGCGACGGCCATGGGGATGTCGCCCACCGTTTCGGCGCGCTTGAAGGTGCGCACGGCCACCAGCTTGCGCAGCACATACCGGATCTTGGCCTCGTCGCCCACACTGAACAGGCTGGCCAGGTATCCCATGGGCACGCGCTGCTGGTCAAAGGCGTGGAAAATCGCCTTGGCATCCACGCCATTCTCATATACCTGGTTGGCCGTGGAACCCAGCACCGGCAGCAGCGGCGGCACGTAGTAAAGCATGGGCAGCGTGCGGTATTCGATGTGCGGGGGAAGCGCGATCTTCCACACCTTCACGAACTGATAGACCGGCGAGCGCTGGGCGAACTCGATCACCTGCTCGGGCATGCCCGCCTTGCGGGCGGCCGCGATCACGTTGGGATCGTTGGGGTCGAGAATCAGGTCGCGCTGGCCCTCCACCAACTTTTCAGGCGGCAGCTTGGCAATCTCGTCAATGCGGTCGGCGTCATACAGCAGCAGGCCCAGATAGCGGATGCGCCCCACGCAGGAGTGGAAGCAGGCCGGAGCCTGGCCCGTCTCAAGGCGCGGATAGCACAGCAGGCACTTTTCGCTCTTGCCCGTGCTCCAGTTGTAATAGGTCTTCTTGTAGGGGCAGGCCGCCACGCAGGAGCGCCAGGCGCGGCAGCGCTTCTGGTTGATCAGCACGATGCCGTCCTCGCCGCGCTTGTACAAAGCGCCCGAAGGGCAGCTCGCCACGCAGGCGGGGTTGAGGCAGTGGTTGCAGATGCGCGGGAAGTAAAAGAACACAAGGCGCTCGACGGCCTGAAGCTGCTGGCGCTGCTCCTCGCTGACATCCTTGAGGTTGGGGTCGTTGGCGGCGTAAATGTTGGAGCCGCCGAGGTCGTCATCCCAGTTGGGGCCGGACTCGATGTCGATGTACTCGCCCGTGACCTTGGAAATCGGGAGCGCCGTGGGCTGGTCAGTGCCGGCCGGGGCGTTGAAGAGGTCTTCATACTTGTAGGTCCATGGCTCGTAGTAATCGTCCATGGTGGGCAGGTGCGGGTTGTGGAAGATATTGGTGATGATGCGGCCCTTGCCCGTCGATTTCAGGCGCAGGCGGTCTCCCTTCACTTCCCAGCCGCCGCGATATTTGGACTGGTCTTCCCACTGCGTGGGGTAGCCCGTGCCGGGCTTGGTCTCCACGTTGTTGAACCACATGTATTCGGTGCCCTTGCGATCGGTCCAGATGTTCTTGCAGGCGATGCTGCAAGTGTGGCAACCGATGCACTTGTCGAGGTGGAACACCATCGAAACTTGAGCGCGCACGTTCATGGCATTATCCCGGTGCTAGAGAACCACTCCACGCTGCCTGAAATACTCCGCATACTTTCTGTCTGAGCCCTGAATGTGGCGCGTCAGCCACACCTTCAGGAACGACTGCACATCCTGCCTGAGGACCGCCTTGCCCAGCTCGATGCGGCGGTACAGGTGTTTCACATAGGCCTCGAACACCTCGTGCTCGTGGCGGTGGCTCTCATATTCCGGAAAGCCGTGGTCGCGCATGAGCTGCTCTTCGAAGCTGAAGTGCTCGACCGTGTAGCGCCTGAGGGCGTCGAGCACCTCCAGAATCTCCGGCACCTGGCCGTCCACCAGCCCTCCCAGGCGGTCAAGCAGGTCAATCAAGTGCTGGTGCTGGTCGTCGATGACGGCGATGTCGAACCGGAAACTCGTATTCGTATGCGTCGTCGCCATGACCATGCTCCGTTACCACTCCAGCTTGCCGAGCTTGCGCACGAGCACGTGCGTGTCGCGGTTGACGCCCGTGGGGCCCCAGTAGTTGAAGTGGTAGGTGAACTGGCCGTAGCCGCCGACCATCAGCGTGGGCTTGAGGCGCACACGCGTCAGGCTGTTGTGGCCGCCGCCGCGCTTGCCGCCGCGCAACTGCGACTTCGGCACGCCGTAGGTGCGCTCGGGCGAGTGGTAGACAATGCACAGGCCCTCAGGAATGCGCGCCGAAACGTTGGCCCGCGTCACCAGCACACCGTTGTCGTTGTGAATCTCCAGCCAGTCATTGTCCTTGATGCCGAGCTTCTCCGCGTCCTTGGGGTTCATCCAGAAGGGCTCGCAGCCGCGCGACAGCGTCGTCATGCGTTCGTTGTCGCCATAGGTGCTGTGGATGTGCCACTTCCCGTGCGGCGTGAGGTAGTTCAGCATCAGCGTGTTCTCATCCTTCTCCGAGTACACGAGATCGCCGTAGCTCATGGGCGTGGGGCGCGGCTTGTAGGTGCACAGGTGCTCGCCGAACTGCAGGTAACCCTCATGATCGAGGTAGTAGTGCTGCCGGCCCGTGAGGGTGCGGAAGGGCACGTTGTTCTCGATGTTGTAGACAAAGGGAGCATAGGCCCGGCCGTTGCTCGGCAGGCCTGACCACATCGCCGAGTTGTGCTGGCGCCGCGGCTGGGACTGGATGTCGTTATAGTTCATGCGCACGCCGCGGCTGGCATCAGCCAGGTGCGTGAGCGGCACGCCGCAGCGCTCTTCCATTTCCTTGTAGCCGCGCCAGGCCATCTCGCCGTTGGTCACTGATGCGAAATTGAGGATGATGTCGCAGGCTTCCTCGGCGCGCTCGATGGAGGGGAACTTCCTGCCGTCGATGGTCTGGGTGCGGCGGAAGGGCGACTTGGTGAACTCGTCATAGAGGTCGTCGCACTTGTAATGCGTGCCGTGGGCGCCCAGGCCCTTGTCGCGCACCAGGGGGCCGAAGGCGCAGTAGCGCGCGTGCAGATTCACGAAGTCGCGGGCAATGACCGTCATGTTGGGCATGGTCTTGCCGGGCACGGCTTCATCCTTGCCGCTGATCCAGTCCGGGATGCGGGGCTGGGCCAGCTCGGCGGCGCTGTCGTGCTGCAGCGGGCCGGAGTAAAGGTCGCGCAGAGGCTGGGGGATGTGCTTTTTGGCGAGTTCCGAAGTTTCCTTGGCGATGGCCTTGAAGATGTCCCAATCGCTCTTGCTTTCCCAGCAGGGCGGAACGGCAGCCGACAGCGGGTTGACGTAGGCGTGCATGTCCGTCGTGTTCAGGTCAGCCTTTTCGTACCAGGTGGCCGCCGGCAGCACGATGTCGGAGTACAGCGCCGACGTGTCCATGCGGAAGTTCAGGTCGACGATCAGGTCCATCTTCCCCTGCGGGGCCGTCTCGTGCCAGGCGATCTCGCGCACGGCGCCCTTGGCCACCGTCTCCTGCGCGATGGCGTTGGTGTGCGTGCCGAGGTAGTGCTTGAGGAAGAACTCGTGGCCCTTGGCGCTGGACATCAGGGCGTTGCCGCGCCAGATGTACCAGACGCGGGGCCAGTTTTCCGGGGCGTCGGGGTCTTCAATGGAGAACTTGAGCTTCTTCTCCTTGAGCTGCCTGACGGCGTACTCGATGACTTCCTTGTCGGTCTTGGCGCCGGCCGCCTCGGCCTCCTGCACCAGCTTGACGCTGCTCTTGTTGAACTGCGGGTAGAAGGGCAGCCAGCCGTTGCGCACGGCCGTGACGTTCACGTCCGCCGCGTGGCCCTTGGCCAGGCTGTTGGCCGGCTGGACCGTGGGCACCGTGTGATAGTCCGTGAAGTTCTTCTCGTAGCGCCACTGGTCGGTGTGGATGTAGTGCCAGCTCGGCGCGTTCTGAAGCCTTGCCGCAGGGTTCCAGTCGCGGCCAAGGGCAATGGCCGCCCAGGGTTCGCCGGGTGCCAGCTTCTCCTGACCGACGTAATGGGCCAGGCCGCCGCCGTTGACGCCCACACAGCCGCAGAGAAGCATGGCGTTGATGGCCGCGCGGTAGATCAGGTTGTTGTGGTACCAGTGGTCGATGCCGGCGCCGATGATCACGGTGCACTTGCCGCCGGTCAGTTCGGCGGTGCGGGCCCAGTCGCGCGCGAAGCGGATGACCTGCTGGCGGCCGATACCCGTGCGCATTTCCTGCCAGGCCGGGGTGTAGGGCGCCTCGGCGTCTTCATAGTTCTTGGCGTATTCGCCGCCCAGGCCGCGATCCACGCCGTACTGCGCCAGCAGCAGGTCAAACACGGTGCAGACCGGAACCTTGCCCTCGCTGGTCTGGACGTACTTCACGGGCACGCCGCGCATCACCTGCTTGCCCTTGACGAAGTCGTCAAAGCCCACCTGCAGCACGCCGTCCTTGATCTCGGCGAGGCTGAGCAGGGGGTCGAGGTCCTGGCCGTCCACGCCGTCCTTGAGCAGCAGGTTCCACTGGCCCTTCTTCTCCTGCCAGCGGTGGCCGATGAAGCCCATGGGCATGCGGGGCTGGCCGGAGTGCTTGTCCCAGAGCAGGAACTTCCACTCGCCCTTGTCCTCGGCCTTGTACTTGTCCACGGTGTTGGCGCGCAGCAGGCGGCCGGGCCTCAGCACATCGCCCTGCTTTTCGAGCCGGACCAGCAGCGGGTTGTCCGTGAAGCGCTTGTTGTAATCCACAAAGCGCGGCACCTGTTTATCGACGAAGTACTCTTTGAGGATGACGTGAACGACGCTCATCCAGAAGGCGCCGTCCTGGCCGGCGTGGATGGGAACCCATTCGTCGGCGAACTTGGAAACCTGGTTGAAGTCGGGCGCGAAGACCACGACTTTGGTGCCGTTGTGGCGGGCCTCGACGGCGAAGTGGGCGTCGGGCGTGCGCGTCATGTTCAGGTTGCTGCCCATGATCGCGATGAACTTGGCGTTGTACCAGTCGGCCGACTCGTTCACGTCTGTCTGCTCGCCCCAGATTTCGGGGCTGGCGGGAGGCAGGTCGCAGTACCAGTCATAGAAGGAGAGCGACACCCCGCCCATGAGCTGCAGGAAGCGGGCGCCGGCGGCGTAACTCACCATGCTCATGGCCGGAATGGGCGAGAACCCGTTGATCCGGTCGGGGCCCCAGGTCTTGGCCGTGTGAATGTTGGCTGCGGCCATGATGTCGAGCACCGTCGCCCAGGTGGTGCGGCGGAAGCCGCCCTTGCCGCGCGCTTTCTGGTAGCCGCGTCGGAGTTCCGCGTCGTTCTGGATGCTGGCCCAGGCCTCGACGGAATCGCTGTGGCGGCCCTTGGCGGCCTTCCAGGCGTCGAGCAGGGCGCCGCGGATGTAGGGATACTTGACGCGCAGCGGGCTGTAGAGGTACCAGCTGTAGGAGATGCCGCGCTGGCAGCCGCGGGGTTCGTAGGGCGGGATCTCGCCGGCAAGCGGGAGGTAATCCAGCGCCTGCATCTCCCACGTCACGATGCCGTCCTTCACGTACACCATCCAGCCGCAGCTGCCGGTGCAGTTGACGCCGTGCGTGGAGCGGATGACTTTGTCGTGGGACCAGCGGTTGCGGTAAAACTCTTCCCAGGAGCGTGTTTCAGGGTCAACGATGTCTTGGATCCACGAGCTCATTTTGAGCCTCCCACCAGGGTCTTGCGCACGTTGCGGAAACGCCTGATCCAGATCAGGTCCAGGGCAATCAGCAGCGCGATCGCGCCGACGATGCCGTAAATAACGAAGTAGTCGCGGCCGGGGGGCGGCGCGGTGGTCTTGGACACGTCGCCGAGATAGGCCGTGAGCGCGATGACCTCTTCCTCGGTCATGGGCTTGTCGGCGAAAACCTGCTTCATGACCAGGAACTGGGGCGATGCCAGCGAGGCGCGCAGGCCCGCCTCACCGCCGTTGCGGTTGAAGGCGTTGCTCAGGTCCGTGTGTTTGGCGCCCACAGTGGCCGCCAGGGTTCCGCCGCCCAGGCCGGTCAGGCCGATGATGCTGTGGCAGGAGATGCAGGAGGGTCCGCCGTTGGCGAGCCGGGCCTCGCCCGTGAAGAGGCGGCGGCCGAGGTCAATATCCTCGGGCGTGGCGCCGCGCAGTTTCTTGACCGTGAGGCCGGGGCCGCCGGCGAACATGAAGTCGATAAGGTCATTGAGGACGTTGTCGCCCAGGGCGGCCTGGGCCGGCATGGTGTCGCCGAACTCGGCCTTGACCTTCTTGGCGTAGTCGTCGTTGGTGCCGGCCGGATTCTTGAGGAAGGCCAGCAGCCACTCGCGCGAGGGCACGCGGTCCTTGAGGCCCGCGAGATCGGGACCGACGAGCTTGCCGCCGCCGATGGTGTGGCAGGGCGCGCAACTGGTCTTGAACGGGTCGAGGCCCGCGGCCTTGGTTCCGGCGGGCGGCTCGGCGGCCTGGGCGTTGGCTTCGCGGCCCTCGAAGGCCAGGAAGACGCAGGCCAGCGAGGCGACGGCGAAGAGCAGCAGAAGGTGGGGAAGCATCCTGTTCACGGCGGGCACTCCTGAAAGAACGGAACCGCGCTAATCGGATATCAGCATCTCTTTAGGCCAGATATACCCCGCCCCCGCCCCGAGTCCAAACAAAAAAGACAAGAAAGTCTTCTTATCTTTAGTCACCTCGGCGCGCCGCCCCGGCTCCCTAAATACTGACACACCCTTGACTTGGCGGATTCCGCCACAAAATACGATAATCGGACCTTGTTGGGTGATTTAGGCCGCGCTAGAATTTGAACCGGTGGACCAAAGGACCTGCCATGAACCCGCTTCAGCGCAACGACGTCCTCAAGGTGCTTGATCAGGTTCGTCCCTACATCAAGGCCGACGGCGGCGACGTCGAACTCGTCGATATCGCCGACAACGGCATCGTCTCCGTACGGCTCACCGGCAACTGCGTCGGGTGCGCCAGCGCCGGCCAGACCGTCTTTGACGGCATCCAGTCCGCCCTCCAGGGCCAGCTCGCCTGGGTCACCGGCGTGGCCCAGGTCGATGCCGACTACGTGCCCGCCCCCGCGTCCGGCGCCACCGAAAGCGTCGAGGCTCTGCACCGCCGCGCGCGACGGCACCTGCTGGACCTGCTCGCGGCCCTCGAAGACCTGCAGCCCGGCGCTGAACTGCCCGAGGCCGTGCCTGCCTTCATCAATCTGGCGCGCGGCGAGCTCAGCCAGCTCCTGCGCCTGGAAGAAGAGGTCATCTATGGCGCGGCCGAGAGCTTTCTGGGCCGCACGGCCGGCCCCGTGGCGGTGCTCAAGAAGGAGCACGAGCAACTGCACCGCCTGTTCACTGAATTCACCGACCTGGTGATCCGCTTCGACGGCTCCGGGGGACCGGGACCGGCCGAGTTGCGCGCCGCCGCCCAGCGCATGGCCCGCTACTTCGAGCAGCACACGCAGAAGGAACAAAGCGTGCTGTTCAACGTTCTGAATGAGGGCCTGCAGCCGGACCTGCAGGCCGAGCTTCGCGAGGACATCACCCGTCACGTGCAGCGCCTGGGCCTGGCCCCGGCCCTTGCCGCCACCAAGGAAAAGCCATGAGCGAACCCAAGGTCGTCAACCTGCCCGAAAAAGTCTTCGTGCCCGTCGTGCGCAAGCAGACCAAGCAGGGCGAAGTGGTCGAGGCCGTCAAGGCCGTCAACCCCGAAGGCAAGCAGATCCCCGTGGCCTTCACCAAACCCGAATATCTGCGCCAGTTCGCCGATGCCACGGGCATGAGCAAGATGTCCGAGGTCAAATGCATGGAAATGCCCACCGCCGCCCTGCTCGACCAGCTCGCATCCCACCACGAGCCCGAGGTCTGCATTGACCCCATGCAGGAGAGCGAGGCTACCCTCTCCTACAAGAAGGAAGGCGCCGTGAGCCGACAGTACCTGCCCCACGGCGCGCTCATGGACGTCAAGCCGCCCAGCTTCAGCCTGCCCGAAAACCACCTGCAGGACCTGCGCCGCGTTGCGGAAGACTTGCCTACCGTCGAGGCCGTCTGGCTCATGGAAATGGCCATCCGCAACGAAGGCCAGGAGGGGGAGCCCGAAACACGCCCCCTGCTTGTCCTCAAGCAGAGCGTGCCCGAGGGCCACGAACTCTTCCAGGACGCCTTCATGGAAATGGGCGACCGCTGGTGCGAAACCCTGCCGCGCGGCATTGCCGTGGACATGCTGCCGGACCACGCCCTGCCCGTGGCGGGCAAACTGTCGGATCAGTTTCTCGTTTACCAGCGCAAGAAGTAGCCGTTCGCGCCAAGGGCTCTGATGCGGATTCCCTGGGCCGCCCGTCGTGCCGCGGGCTCGAGCGCTGAACATGTTCAACCAGACTTGCGAGTATGCCGTTCGCGCGGCGATTGCCATTGCACGCCACGAGGCCGGTCAGTACGTGCTTGCCCGAGAACTCTCCCGCGAGCTGGACCTGCCGCATCAGTACCTTGCCAAGATCCTGCAGCAGTTGGCCAAGGCCAGGATTCTGGAGTCCTCGCGCGGCCGCCTTGGCGGCTTCCGCCTCGCCCGCGGGGCGGCAAAGACGCGCCTGCTGGACATCGTCGCGCCTTTTGAAGACCTGCGCCGCACCGACCAGTGCGTCATGGGGCAGAAAGTCTGCAGCGATGCCACAGCTTGCCCCATGCATGATTTCTGGGCCGCCGTACGCAAACGCTACCACGACGAGCTGGAGGGCAAAACGCTGGCCGACTTCGTGAACTTCGAGAACAGCCGCCGGCCGGCCTGAGCGGTGCAGGAATTTTATTGCTTTTCTTGTTTTGCTGTTTTTATGATTTGCGCGGAGGCCCCATGGAACCGCGCAACAGCTACTCCGCTCCTCGAGGCTACAGGCCGCCGCCGACCCCGGTCGTCGTTGAGCGCGCCCGGCCCAACGCCTACCTTGAATCCGCCGTGCTTTCCGCCCCTCGCGAGCAACTGCTGCTCATGCTTTTTGACGGCGCGCTGCGATTCATCGAGTCCGGCAAGGCCCGCCTTGAAGCGCGGCAGTACCTCGACGCCGAGAAGGGCTTCCTGAGCGCCCGCAACATCGTAACCGAGCTGATGCAGAGCCAGCAGCCCTCCATCGGCGAGGCCTACGGCCGCCTGATGGCGCTCTACCGCTTTGCCCTGGAACGCCTGGCGCGCGCCGGCCTCGAGAAAAGCGCAGCCCTGGCCGATGAAGCGGCCAAGGTGCTCTCCGATCTGAGGGCTACCTGGGCCGAGGCCATTGCCGCGTCAAAGAACGCACCAATCTGAAGTGCTATAAAACCCCTGTGCGCCTGTTCCTCGCCGTGGACATTCCTGAATACCAGCGTGCCGAGCTGGCCCGGCTCTGCCACGGCGTAGAGAACGCGCGCTGGACACCGCCCGCCCAGTTCCATTGCACGCTGCGATTCCTGGGCGAGGTCAAAGACAGCCGCCTGCCGGAGCTAAAAGCGGCCCTGGCGCTTCTGCGCCGGCCTGCGTTCACCTGCCGCGTCAGCGGGGTGGGCTGTTTTCCGCCTCTGCCGGAGGCGGGGCGCGGCGCTCGGGTGCTGTGGGCGGCGCTGCAGCCGCGCGGGGAGCTGGCCGCCCTGAAGCAGTCGCTGGACCGGGCCCTTGAGGCCTTTGGCCCCGACGAAGAGCGGGAATTCACGCCTCATATCACCCTGGCCCGGCTCAAGAACGCGGCGCCGCAAGCCGTAGCCGGCTGGCTTCAACGCCACGCCACCTTGAGCCTGCCGGAGTTTTCCCTGCGGGACATTGCGCTCTACGCCAGCGAACTCAAGCCTGAGGGCGCCCTGCATCAGGTGCTGGGCCGCTTTGGCGCAAGCTGAAGAAACGCGGCGCACTGCCGCGTGCACGGGGAGAGCCGCCAGCATAGAATCCCGCTCCCATGGCGCTGATCAGCTTTCGTATTCCGGCCTTCATTCAAGACCTGGGCGGCGGCCTGCTCCTGGGCGAGGCCCTGCTCTTTCCTGAAATCACGCGTCTCTCCGACTCCCGCCCCCGCCTGACTTCGACGCTGGGCGCCAACCTGAGGCGCATCCTCGAGCAGGAGCCGCTGCTGGACCTGCACCGGAGACGCCAGGCCGCCCGCGTCGAAGTTCGCACGGTCCCCGTTGAGATTGACGCGCCGCGCGAGCTCCCCCTCTGGTCCGGGCGCCTGTCCCTGCGATTTCACGCCCTGTGCTGGAGGCAGGGCGACGCCGAGGCGGCACGCGTTCCGGCCCTGAGCATCGAAGTGCTCGCCACGGGACAGAACCTCGAAACACTGCTGGCCTCCAACATCCGCGCGGCCCTTACACGCCGGGGCATGGCGCAATCTCTGCGCGAGCTGGCATTCACCCAGCGCGTGGAGTCCGTCACTCACGAGAACATCAGCGTCGTGCCCCAGTTGCGCACGCCGCGCGAGATCGCGCGGCATGACGAGGGCATGGCCGAGCCGCCCTCCGTGCTGGCAGAAGTGGGCACCGACCTCTGCAAAGTGCCGCCCCGCGAGGCATGGGAGCTGGATGAGAGCGTGGCGGCCCTGGCGCGGCTGATCGGCGGTGAGCACCCCTGCGGCGTGCTGCTGGTGGGACAGGCAGGTGTGGGCAAGACCGCGCTGTTCCATCAGCTTGTGCGCGAGCGCGCCCGCTTCGCACTGGGGGCCACGCCATTCTGGGAGACCTCGGGTTCGCGGCTGGTGGCGGGCATGAGCGGCTACGGAATGTGGCAGCAGCGCTGCGACCACCTGCGCCGCGAGGCGGCCAAGGCGCGCGCCGTGGTCCACCTGGGCTCCCTTGCCGAGTTGATGGACGTGGGCAAGGCCGAGGGTATGGAGCAGGGCGTGGCGGGGTTCCTGCGGCCCTTTATCGCGCGCGGCGAGTTGCTCGCCGTGGTGGAGGCCACGCCCGAGCAGGCGGCCCTGATCGAGCGCATCGACCCCGCCCTGCTTAACGCCTTCACGCGCCTCTTGGTGGAAGAGCCGTCGCCGCAGCGCGCTCGGGCGATTCTGCGGCGAGAGGCGGATTTCCTGGCGCGCCCTGCCCCTCCCCCGGCGCGGCGCAAACGCATCCATGATGCCCCCGAGCCCTGCTCGCTGTCCGACGATGGCCTCGACAAACTCGAACGCCTGCACCGTCGCTTTGCCTCCTATTCTGCCTGGCCGGGCCGGCCCCTGCGCTTTCTGCGCAACCTGCTGCGCGACGGAACTCCGGGCAGCACGCTAACCGCGCGCGATGTGACACTGGCCTTTGCGCGTGAGTCGGGCCTGCCCCTTTCGATGCTCGATGAGGACGCCGAACTCAAACTCGAGGAAGCGCAGCAGTTCTTCAACGAACGCGTGCTGGCCCAGGACCGCGCCGTGGAACTTGTGGTTGATCTGCTGGCCACCTTCAAGGCGGGCCTCGCGCGCCCCGGCCGGCCCCTGGCCAGCCTGCTCTTCATCGGCCCCACGGGCGTGGGCAAGACGGAGCTGGCCCGCAGCCTGGCCGAGTATCTGTTCTCCGACCGCGCCCGCCTTACGCGCTTTGACATGAGCGAATACGCCGACCCAGCCTCGGTGCAGCGCCTGATCTCGGGAAGCGGCGGCGAGGGCCTGCTCACGGCGCGCGTGCGCGAGCAGCCCTTTGCCGTGATCCTGTTCGATGAGTTCGAGAAGGCCGATTCCAGCTTCTTTGACCTGCTGCTGCAGGTGCTGGGCGAAGGCCGCCTCACCGACGCCCAAGGCCGTATCGCCGACTTCACGACCAGCGTGATCATCATGACAAGCAATCTCGGCGCCCAGGGCTTCATGCAGGGCAACCTCGGCTTTGGCGCGCGCCGCAAGAAGGCCGAAGCCCACTTCACCGCCGAGGTCAGGAACTTCCTGCGGCCTGAACTGCTCAACCGCCTCGACCGCATCGTGCCCTTCATGCCCCTGAGCGCCAAAGACATCGAGCGTGTGGCGGCCCGCGAGCTGGAACTGGCCCGGCGCCGCGCCGCCGCTTCAGGGCGCCTGGAGCTCCATGCGGGACCGGGCGTGGCGGAGGTGCTGGCAAGGCTTGGCTGGCAGGAAAAATACGGGGCGCGGCCGCTCAAACGCGCCATGGAGCGACATCTGCTCGTACCCCTGGCGGTTGCCGTCAATGAGTCGTCGGCGCCGGGACCCCTGCACGTCGAAGTCAGCGCCCGGGGCGATGGCCTGGGCCTGGAGATACGCGCGGCCCGGCGCGAGCGCGGCAAGCGGGCCGACCCCGCCCAGGCCGCGCTGACACAGGCCTCCTTGGAGCTGCGCCGCAGCGCGCAGCAGTTGCTCAAGAGCCCCGTGGTGCGGGACTTGACCGGTGAAATCTACAACCTTGAAAGGGCTGCCCGGCAGGCCCAGCGGCGACGGCGCAAGGGCGGCCTGACGGCGGAGGAAGCCGTGAACCTCAAGCGCCTGCCGCGCTGCAAGGAAGCCCTGGGCCGGGTGGACTCCCTGCAGGAGGATGCGCGCCGTCTGGAGGACCGGGCGCTGCTGGCGAGCTTTGGGCGGCCCGGCGGAAGCCTTGACGACGCCCTGATGCGCCTGCGCCAGGACTTTGACCGCGCCCTGCTGGGCCTCTATCACCTGCGCTTTGAGCAGGTGGAATACGGCTGCCTGGCCCTCCACGGCGAGCGCCCTGCCCTGGCGGCGCTCGCCCAGTGCTATCTCGGGGCCCTGCGCGAGCGCGGCTTCGAAGTCACGCTGTATCGCTACGCCCGGGAGCTCTCACGGCAGGAGCTCAAGCGCCTGGAGTTCGACGCCAGCCACAACGCCCAGGCGCAGCGCGCGCGGACGGAATACCACCGGCGCGTGCAGTTGGGCGCGGCTCTGTGCCTGCCCGTGCTCGACGAGGACCGCTTCTTTGCAGAAGCGCCCGAAGGCCTGCCCGCCATGGCCCTGGAGGTGCTGGGTGAAAACGCGCTGCCCCTGATTGAGCTTGAGAAGGGCAAACATCTGCTGCTGCTGGAGCAGGGAGACCGGCCCCTGGCCTGCCACGTCGATGTGATCGAGGTTTCGCCCATGGATTATCTGCTGCCGCGGGGTGAGGCGCTCGAAAAGCTGCTGGCGCAGGACGACATCCGGCGCAAGTACGACCTGCCTCTGCGCAAGCTGCTGGACCTGCGCCTGGGGCGGATCTGGGCCTGGCCTGGCCGGGACATGCACGTGGCCCTGGGCCAGGCGCTGACCGAGAGTTTCTCGCACACCCTGAAAGCGCAGGTGGCGTCTTGAAGCTCGATCTGCCGGTGTATTGCGAGAAGCAGCCAGGCGAGGGCGGAGCGCCCGCCACCTATGTCGTGCGACCCCTGTTCTTCCTGGAGCCCGAACAGAGACGCGACGACCTGCCCCGCGCCATGACAGCCCTGGCAGCGAGGCTGCGCGACCTGGCGCTTGAGTATTCGCGGGGACAGTGGCACGAACAACTGGCCGAACTGGCCTTTGCGCCTCCGCTCTCTGAAAGCCGCGTCGAGGTCAGCCTGGAGTACCGCAAGCGCTCGCGCAAGCTCACGTTCCTGCTGGTGAGCTTCAACCTGGGCGAGCACAGGCTGTGCATGACGCCCAAGCTTCCCGAACTCTTCTTTGCCGTGGCCCGCGGTGAGACCGCCGAGCAGCGGGCCTCCGAGGTGCTGGCGCGCTACTTCCGCAACCTCGAGCGCGACAGCGACGACAGCCCCGACCCCGCCGAGTTTGCCCTTACCGGCCAGGCCTGGCTGTCCAGCCTGGAGCTGCGCGTGGACACGGACCTGCTGTTCAAGCCGCCCGAGCAGCAAAAGCAGGCCGCGCGCGGCGAGTTCCAGGTCAAGGGCGGGCTGGAGGAGCTTCAGCGCGTGGGGCGCTGCCTCGATGCCCTCTACCCCGACGAGATAGGCCGCGCCGTGCAGCGCGAGCCCGAGGTCAGCGAGCTGGCGCGGGCCCTGGACGGCGAGGAGCACCGGCCCGTGCTGCTGGTGGGGGCGCCGGGCAGCGGCAAGACGGCCATCGTGCATGAGTACGTGGCGCGAAGCTGTGAGGCGCGCCGGCTGGGCCGGGTGTCGCAGTTCGGCGTGTGGCTGCTGAATCCCCAGCGCCTGATTTCGGGCATGAGCGTGGTGGGCCAGTGGGAGAACCGCCTGCATGCCATCTTGACCGCCGCCCGCGAGCGCAAGCTGGTGCTTTACTTCGACGACCTCGTGGGACTGTTCAAGGCAGGCCAGACCAGCCAGTCAAGGCTCAGCGTGGCCCATGTGCTCAAGCCTTTCATGGAACGGAGGGAGTTCCGCGTTGTGGGCGAGATCACGCCCGAACAACTGCGCGTGCTCCGGGAGCTTGACCGCAGCTTTGCGGACCTGTTCCACGTCCTGCATGTCCGGGAACCCCACGAAGAAGGCAACCTCACCATTCTCATCGAAGTCATGCGCCGGCTGGAGGCCCGCCACGGCTGCCGCTTCGATGCCACGGTCATCCCGGCCGTCGTCGAGTTGCAGGCGCGCTACTTGAGGGACCGCAGCTTTCCCGGAAAGGCGGCCGGCTTTCTGCGACAGCTCGCCCAGCGCCACCGCGCCGCCGACATCGGCCGCGGGCAGGTGCTGGACGAGTTCAAGTCCGTCAGCGGCCTGAGCGTCGAATTCCTCGACGAGCGCGTCAAACTCTCGCGCGACGGCGTATTCCGCGCCCTGCAGGAGGAAGTGGCCGGGCAGGACCGAGCCCTGGCCCTGCTGGCCGACACCGTGGCGCTGGCCAAGGCGCGCCTCAACGATCCCGGCCGCCCCCTGGGCTCCTTCCTGTTTCTCGGACCCACGGGCGTGGGCAAAACCCAGACCGCCAAGGCCATTGCGCGCTATCTGTTCGGAGATGCCGGCCGCCTCCTGCGCTTTGACATGAACGAATTCACCAGCCCCTACGCCGTTTCGCGGCTGGCGGGAACCTTCCATGAGCCCGAGGGGCTCCTGACTTCGGCCGTCCGGCGCCAGCCCTTTGGCGTCATCCTGTTCGATGAAATCGAGAAGTGCCACCACGACGCCTACGACGTTCTGCTGCAGGTGCTGGGCGAAGCCCGCCTGACTGACGGTCTGGGCCGCACGGCGGACTTCGCCAACTGCCTGATCATCCTGACCAGCAACCTGGGCGTGCGCGAAGCCGGCGGCGGCCTCGGCTTCTCCGGCCACGAGGACAAGGGCGCACCCGCCTACATCAAGGCCGCTGAGCGCTTCTTCCGGCCTGAGTTCTTCAACCGCCTCGACCACGTCGTCCCCTTCGGCCGCCTGCCCCGGCGTGAAACACGGCGCATCGTGCGGCAGCTTCTCAACGCGCTCGTCGCGCGCGAAGGCCTGGGGCGGCGCAAGTGCGTGCTGCGCGTGCCTCCCCCGGCCCTGGACCGTGTCGCCCGCCAGGGATATCACCCCGCTCTGGGCGCCCGAGCCCTCAAGCGCGCCCTCGAGCGCGAGATCACCCAGCCCCTGGCCCGCGCCGTGGCGCGCCTCAAGGGCCACGCCCCCACCCTTCTGACACTGGCGCCCGGCCAAGACAGCCTGCAGGTGCTGGAGCGCCCCCTCATGAATGCCGCGCCCGCAGAGGGAAGCCTGGCGGCCCTGGGAGAACCTGACGCAGGCGAGGCCGAAGAACTCGTGGACGAAGCCCTGGAGCAGGCGCGTCTGGCCATGGAAAGGCTTCGCCCGCGCGAGGCGATCTCCGGGGCGCGCATCGAGCAGTCCCACCGCGCCTACTTCGCCATCAAGGCTCAGGCCGAGAAACTCCGGAAGCTGGCCGAGCGTCTTGGCCGTCGTTCCCGCGACGGGGGCTCGCGCGGCAGCCGTCCCGCCCGCGGCGCGCGGCACACACGGCGCCATCGCGAGCGCATGGAGTATGCCGGCCAGCGGGCCTGGCGCGACTTCTGCAGTATCGAAGACGTGCGCGAGGTCCTGGCCCAGTCCCGCGAGGATGGCCACGACGGCGACAGCCAGGCCGACGGCGCCCTTCGAAACCTGCTGGGCGAGACGGCCCTGCTCCAGTTGCTCCTGCGGTCCGCGCCCCGCCAGGACAGCCGCCTGGTGCTGCTTTTCGAATCTCTCAATGCCGCCCTGCCCCCGCAGTCCGCGCGTCTGGCGGCCCAGGAAGCCGAAGTGCTGCGCGAGGCCTTCGAACTGACGGTCCGCGAACTGGAAGTCCGGGGCTCTCCATACACCAAGGCGCTGCTCGTCGAGGGAAGCCTGGCGCGCGATGTGGCTCCGCTGGAGGCCGGGACTCACCTCTTTATCGTCGATGGCGAGCTGGCACCCGTCGCTGTGACGGCCCTGCCGCTCAAGCCGCGCCAGAAGCCCGAGGCCGCCCTCAAGCGGCTGCGCCTGGCCCGCAGGCATTGGTGGTCGCAGGGCGGGGAAGAACCCTTTGCGCCCGGACCGGTGCTTCGGGTAATTCACCAGGGCGGCCAGACGCTGGACCTGCGCTCGGGCAATGTCACACGCAGCGAGGCCGGTGTGGGGGCCCGCCGCAGTTACCTGTTGTCCGCCCTGCCCCTGGGCCACGGAGAGGAGGAGTAAGCATGGCCCTGATGCGCGCTCCCGCCGTGGTATGGAAAGACCCCGCCGGCATGTACACGGCCGCCCTGGTGGAAGATGAATCCGGGCAGGCTGCCGTCGGCAGCAGCGCCGCCGAAGCGCTGGCCGCCCTTCAGGACTGGTGCGTCTGGGCCGTGAAACATCAGCCCTGGGCCTTCAGCGCGCCCGAGATGCAGCGCCCACGCCTGGCCTGGTTTCAGGTGTCCGTGCGGCCGGAGTACGTGTTGCGCAAGCGGCGCTTCCCCGTCGAAGAGAGTGTGACCCTGCCCGTGCCCGTGGTGATGGGGGACCTGCCGGCAGGCCTGACACTCTGCGCGGCGCCCACGCTCAATCTGCGCTTCACCTGCCACGAAGACGAGCAGGTCAAGGAACTGGTGGCCCATTACGTCCGGGAGCGGGTATCGGGACTCTCGCCGGCTTCCGTCAGCCGCCTCTGGCCCCCGGACAACCTCGAACTGGCCGATGTTTCCGTGCGCCTGCCCGGCCCCGGCCCCAAGCGGGCCAAAGCCAGAGTCCTCGAGGCCCTGCCCATGGTGGCCGAGCCGGTGACGCGGCAGCGGGGCCGCCTTTCCCCCCGGGCCTTTGGCCGCGATGCGGAGATCGCTGACCTGGTCAGGCGCCTGCAGGCAGATCGCGCCAATGTGCTGCTGGTGGGCGAGAGCGGCAGCGGCAAGACCACGATGCTGCTTCAGGCGGCCCGCGAGATTGAACGAAGCGTGCGGCGCGATCCACAGCGCGATCCCGAGCAGGGGCCCCTGTCTCCCATGTTCTGGCAGACCAGCGGTTCGCGCCTGATCGCCGGCATGCGCTATCTCGGACAATGGGAAGAGCGTTGCGAGCAGGTGGTGGCCGAACTGGAGGAGATCGACGGCATCCTCTGCGCGGACAGCCTCATCGAGCTTTTGCGGGTGGGCGGATTGGATGCCACGGACGGTGTGGCGGCCTTCCTGCTGCCCTTCCTTCAGCAGCGCGAGCTGCGCATGGTGGCTGAGTGCAGCCAGGCCGAACTTGAGGCCGTACGCCGCCTGCTTCCGGGTTTCGTGGAGAACTTCCAGATCCTGAAACTGGCCGGCCCCGCGGGCCAGGCGGCCATTGCCGTGCTGGACCAGTTGGCCCGGGCCGACCGCCAGAATCTTCGCGTCGAGTTCGAGGAACAGTTGCCCGCACTGGTCTACCGCATGCATCGCCGCTTCCTGCCCCAGGCCGCCTTTCCCGGGAAGGCGGCGGGCTTTCTCCACCTGCTGTTTGAACGCGCCGCCACGGCGCACAAGGCGCGGCTGGGCCAGGCCGATGCCCTGCAAGCCTTTGTGGCGGACACGGGCCTGCCTGAACTGTTCCTGCGCGACGAAGTAGCGCTCGACGAAGCCGAGATCCGCGCCGAGCTTGAACTCTCCGTCATCGGCCAGACTGCCGCCGTCGGCGCGGCGGCGAGCCTGCTGACCATATTCAAGGCCGGCCTGAACGATCCCCAGCGCCCTGTGGGCGTGCTGCTGTTCAGCGGGCCGACGGGTGTGGGCAAGACGGAACTGGCCAAAGCCGTCTCGCGCTACCTCTTTGGGCATGGTCAAAGCCGGGATCGGTTGATCCGGCTGGACATGAGCGAGTACGGCCAGAGCGGCAGCGCGGAGCGCATCTTCTCAGGGCCCCGGGGTGAGCCCAGCGAGCTGATCCGGCGCCTGCGCGCCCAGCCCTTCTGCGTGCTGCTGCTGGATGAGATCGAGAAGGCCTCACCGGACGTCTACGACGTGTTCATGAGCGCCTTTGACGAGGGCCGGCTCACGGACCGCTTTGGCCGCACCACCAGTCTGCAAAGCGCCATCATCATCATGACCAGCAATCTGGGCGCGGGCAAAGGTCAGGCCCTGGGCTTCGGCGAGGGCACCGAACCGGACTACGAGGCCGAAGCCATGGCCTGGTTCAGGCCGGAGTTTTTCAACCGCCTCGACGCCGTGGTTGCCTTCAAACCCCTGTCACGGGAGGCCGTGCTTGAGATTGCGGCCAAGGAACTCCATGAGCTGGCCGTCCGTGACGGCATGCAGCGGGCCGGACTGCGCCTTGAGTTCTCCCGAAGTCTGGTCGAGCAGGTGGTCTTGGCCGGGTTCGACGCCCGCTTCGGCGCCAGACCCCTGCAGCGGGCCATCGAGGATCTGGTGGTGGCGCCCCTGGCCCGCTATCTGGTCCGGCACAAGCCGCGCTCGGTGACGCTCAAGCTGGGCTGGCGCGACGGGGCGATTTCCGTGGTTCAGGCGTGAGCAACGCCCAGGCCGCGCTCACGGCGACGCCGGGCCAGATCAAAGCCCAGGCCGGCGCCGAGCAGCAGGAACGTCAGAAGGCTGCCCCCGAGATCCAGGGCCAGGTCTTCCTCCGTATAAATGTCGCGCGGCACGCAGGGGCCGCAGTGAATACGCGGTTCCGTGCCGCACCAGCCCTGGCCGCGCTTCACGCTGGGCGCCCCGGGTGCCTGCGCGACAAGAGCGAAGTCGCCCAGGTCAAACTGCGAAACCAGCCCGCAGTGGGCCTGCACAAACACCTGATTGTCCTGCTGCCGCGCCATCTGGAGCCAAGGATGGCCTGCGGGCCCTTGGGACAGGCGCGAAAGGGGCAGCTCGAAGACCTTTCCGTCGCGCAGCAGCCTCACGCCCTGAAAGGCGGGACCGTCAATGATTTCGGCGACGGTGGTGCCGTCATTGGAGAGAAAGTACTGGCGGCCCGACGTGTCGGTCTTGAAGTACCACAATGTCGTTCCGCCCTGAGTCCTGGAAACTTGCTGGGCCTGTTGGGAGCGGCTCAGGGTCAGCGTGTACTGCCCGTTGGGTGAAACGACCCGCCATGAGTCCGAAACGGGCGAAAGCGCGCAGAGGGGCCCGCTGAACAGCAGCGCCAGCAAGAGCAGGAACTTGTTCATGGCCTATCCTCCACAGCCTTTTGGACGCAGGGTCAGGTCCGAAGTTTCAACTTTCAGGCCGGCCTCCCGCGCCGGAGCCGAAGTCCCAGCGCCAGCAGGGCCAGAACAGTCAGGGCCGCGCCCGCGCCAAAGGCAAGTTCAGCCGTGCTGCAGCGCGAACCGTAGCTTTCCGGCGCCGGCTCTGTCCTTCCCTGTTCCACCAGCTTGCCGGTGGCGAAGTCAAAGCGGCTCAAGGTTCCGTCCACGGCGCGGACATGCAGGAACTTGCCCTCGCGGTAATCCTGGTAGTGCCACTGCCGCGCGTTTTCGTAGCCGGTCGCCCGGGGCTGGGCGCAAAGACTCTCGTAGCTGTGTTCGGCGATGATGCCGGTCCTGTCCCGGAACAGGACGCCGGCCTCGGCCTTGTCAGCCATGTAGTAGTAGCTGTCGCGCACCTCAGCCACGATGGTGCCGTCGTCGGCCACGTGAAAGTTGTGACCCCATTGATCAATGCGGAAGGACCAAAGGGGCTTTTCCCGATCGTCGGCCTTGTAGACGTTCTGCTCGTTGCCGCGGAACGTCAGCCGCAACACGTACTGGTTGTTGGGGGAATAGATCCAGTCATCCTCGGGGGGCGGCGCGTTGGCCTGCAGCGCGGCAGCGCCCAGGGCCAGCACAAGCAGAAGACAGGTGACGCGCATGGAGCCCTCCCTCATGAGAAAGCCGGTCCCCGGAAACATGGAGTCCAGGGACCGGGGCCAAGGGTGCGCAAATCCCGGATTACTTCAGGTAGGTGTCGCGCGTGAAGAAGAAGAAGTCATGGAAGTAGTGCGTCAGCAGCAGGCCAAAGCCCAGCAGGTAGTAACTCTGCAGCACGGCTCCCGGCCGGTACTGAAGCTGGTGCGGCTCGCCGATGCCCTGGAAGTAGCCGATGCCCTGGGATACGACCAGCACCGTCGCAATCAGCAGCATGATGGAGACGACGAGCACGAACACGGCCAGGCCGATGCCGTAGTAGCGCGCCCCGCCCACGCTTTCGCCGCCAAGCCAGCGCATGAAGCCGTTGGTGTGGCCGCCACTGGCCGACATGCGGCGTGTGATGAACCAGGTCAGGGCGATGTACTGGGTGCTGTGCCAGAAATTGAAGCCCTGGAAACTGGAGTCGAGGTTGGGCCAAAGGGGGGCGAACAGGCCCACGCCGATGGCGCAGCAGATGAGCATGAACTTGGGCAGGTGCAGGGTGCCCGCGGCGTGCTCGCGCCATGACTTGAGGGCCCAGACCCCTGTGAACACCACGAATCCGGCCAGGTTGGCCATCCAGAACCAGTCGGCGAGGATGAAATCCGGCAGCATGGGCTGCATGCGGCCGATATGGAATCGGTACTCTGTGGCCCGCTCCACGCCGAGCAGGGATGACGCCCAGGTCCAGGCCAGGGTTCCCTCATTGGCCATGACCATGCGGAAAGTGCTCAGCGGATAGAGCGGGAAAACCACGGCGCCGAAGTCCATCAGGCGCGAGGTCAGCGAAGGTCGCGCCCCATCGCGGTCGTGGTAGAAACGCACGACATAGCTGAGCTGGTGCACGATGTGCAGGCTGGCCAGGAAGAAGAAACCCGTCATCAGGAGTGTGCGGGTGGTGTTGCTGTACATGCCCAGGGTGGCCACGGTGGGCACCACGAGAAAGCCGGCATAGAACCAGAACTTGTGGCCTCTGCGGAAGTTGTCGTTGAGGTAGGTGCGCGTGAAGGTCACCCAGACGTGGGGGCCGCCTGCGAGGGCCATGACGAAGAGGCTGGTCAGGTCTTCGGCGATGCCCTTGGCGTCGTGTCCCGTGACCCCGGCAAAGCGCCCCAGGGCCCAGATGCAGAGGTAGAAGAAACACACCGGCACCGGCGCAAGCAGCGCGGTAAAAATGATCCAGCGCTTGTCCCAGCTGCTGGTCCAGATCCAGCCGGGTTCCAGGACCTGCGCCGTGGGCGCAGGCTTTGCCTGAAGGATCGCGACTTGACCCGCCATGCACCCTCCCTGAGCGAACAAGGCCCCCGGAAAACAGGGCGCAAGTTTATACAAACAGAGGGGGCAACTTGAAGCCTCTACGGGGACAAAGTGCCGGGGTTACTGACATCTTCACACTTGCCTAAGGCGGACCAAAAGCGTAGGGTCACCCCCCTGTTTACACGTCAAGAGCAGTCGGGGGAACGGACATGGCCGAGCGCAAAACTGAGCGCGCCACAGACGGGGTGATTGTCGCCAGAAACTTCATTGCCCGTCTGGGAAAGGCCAAGTTCCGCCGCTTCATCAAGCTGCTGTCCGAAAACGTGTCAGGCGAAGTGATTGCCCGTGAGTTCGGCGTCTCGCGCGAGCGCGTGCGCCAGTGGAAGAACGCCTTTGGCTCGGTCGTCCAAACTTACGTCGTCTCCCCGCAGGTCAAGCGGCTCACGCGCTGAGCCGCGCTGTGCCGTGTTCGGCGCCGGGCGCTTTGGCCGCGCCCTGGCCCGTGCCCTCAAGCACGCCGGCGTCCCCGTCATGGCCCTTGGCATTCGCCAGGGCGCCCGGCCTTCGGCCCTGCAACGCGCCGTGGGCGTGAAACTGGCCTCGGGCGCCGCCGGATTTGTCCGGGCGCTCCCGGCGCCCACCCTCGTGTTCATCTGCGTGCAGGACCGCAACGTGGCGCAGGCGGCGGCCGAGCTGGCTTCGGTGCCAAGCGCCCCGGTCCACCGCTTTGCGCACAGCTGCGCCACCCTGGGGCCGTCTGCGCTCGACCCCCTGGCACAGCAGGGCGCCAGGGTCGGGACCTTTCACCTGCTGCAGAGCTTTGGCCCCTCTCCCTTTGCCTGGCAGCGTGTGGCCGGTTCCTTCTGCGCCATTGAGGCCTCCGGCGGCCTGCGCCGCGAACTCTTTGAGCGCGCCCGGGCCCTCGGGGCTCGGCCCTTCGACATCCGCGGTCCCCAGCGCGCGGCCTATCACGCCGCGGCCGTCCTCGCCTCCAACGCGCTTTACACCCTGCTGGATGCGGGCGAGCGCGTGCTGCTCGGGGCCGGCTTTGCCCGCCGGGCCGCGGCCGAAATGCTGGTGCCGCTCATGCAGGGCAGCCTCGCCAACGCTCTGGCCCTGGGCGCCGCGGAAGCGCTCACGGGGCCCGTCGTGCGCGGCGACACCGAGACTGTGAGCCGGCACCTGACAGCCCTGCTGGGCCGGGAGCGCGAACTCTATCGCGTGCTGATGCAGGCCACCCTGGAGCTGGCCCTGCGCACGGGGCGGCTGTCGCAGAGCCATGCCGCGCCCCTCGAGAAGCTGCTGCGGTCGTAAGGGCTACTTGGCCGGGGGCGGCTCGTTGAACAGGGCCCAGAACAACCCCACCTCGCCGATGGCGACGATGAAATCCTTGAAGTCCAGCGGTTTGACGACATAGGCGTTGACGCCGAAGTCGTAGCTTTCCAGCTGGTCCTTCTCCTCGCGACTGGAGGTGAAGACCACGACGGGGAGGCGCTTGAGGGACTTGGTGGCCTTGATGTCCTTGAGCACGGCCAGGCCGTCAACCTTGGGCAGCTTGAGGTCAAGGAGTACCAGGCCGGGGTTGATATCGGGGCGGGAGGCATACTCGCCGCGACGGTGCAGGAAATCGAGGGCCTGCTGGCCGTCCCGGGCGACAACCACTTCGTTGGCCAGGTTGGTGCGGCGAAAGGCGTGCAGAATCAACTCGACATCGTCCTCGTTATCCTCCACGAGCAGTATGGGCTTCAAGGCTGACTTTTCCGCACTCACCGACGACCTCGAGTCGCTAACCGTTGCACCGCCGCCGCTTACATCATCGCCGGCGCGGCTGTCAGGCACCCTAGCATTTTGAGACTAAGTTCGCACAAGAAAAGGGAAGCCCGGGCGCCCTGCACCAGGTCAGCTCTTCAACTCCCAGCTGGAGATTGTCAGGCGCTGGATCTCGCTGGTGCCTTCAACGATTTCCATGAGCCGCGCCGCCCTGAAGAATTCCTCGACGCGGTAGTCTTTCATGTAGCCGTAGCCGCCGTGAATCTGCACGGCGTCGCTGGTCACCTTGCTGGCCATTTCGCTGGCAAAGAGCTTGGCCTGGGCCGCCGCCGAAATGAACTCCGGGTCGCTCAGCCCCTTCTGCTCCTTGAGCCACACGGCCTTGTAGGTGAGCATTTTCGCGGCATTGATGGCCGTGATCATGTCTGCGAGTTTGAAGGATATGCCCTGGAACTCTGTCAGAGCCCGGCCGAACTGCTTGCGCTCCCGGGCGAATTTCTTGGCGCGCTCGTAGGCGCCCGAGGCCAGCCCGATGCTCTGGGTAGCCACGCTCAGGCGGCCGGTATTCAGCGTCATGAGCGCGACCTTGAAGCCGTCGCCCTCCCTGCCGAGCAGGTTGCCTGCCGGTACGGCGCAGTCTTCGAAGATCAGTTCGGTGGTGGGGCTGGCGTGAACGCCCATCTTGTCCTCGACGGTGCCGGTCTTGAAGGGGCTCTCGTCGCGGTCAACAAGGAAGGCCGATATGATGTTCTTGCCGTCGGGCTTCTTGCCGGTGCTGGCCCAGACGATGGCCGTTTTGGCCACGCTGCCGTTGGTGATGTAAAGCTTGGTGCCGTTGAGGACCCATTTGTCGCCCTTCTTTACGGCTGTGGTCGCCATGCCTGCGGGATCGCTGCCGGCATTGGGCTCAGTCAGGGCAAAGCAGCCGAGTTTTTCGCCGCTGGCAAGGGCGGGCAAAAAACGCTGTTTCTGCTCGTCGTTGGCGAAGTTCATGATGGGCAGTGCCACGAGGGAGTTCTGCGCTCCCAGGGTCATGGACAGCGAGATGCTGGTCTTGGCCATTTCGCCTTCGACCAGCAGATACGAGAGGTAGTCGGCCCCTGCTCCTCCGTATTGCTCGGGGATGACCAGGCCCATGAAACCCAGCGCCGCCATCTTCTGCGTCAGCTCCCAGGGGAACTCCTTGGAGTTTTCGAGTTTGATGGCCACGGACTCGACTTCGCTCTTCGCGAAATCGGCGGCGGCCTGCTGGAACATGAGCTGGGTTTCGTTGAGAGCGAAGTCCATGGGTACTCCCGCTTTGAACCGGTGTTTAAACCGAATGTAGCTTGGCCCCTCGCGCCGCGCGAGGCCGGGGCCAATTGACGGGGGACGGGTGATATCTATCCTGATTGTCCCGCTTGCCGCGGGCCGGGCCAGAAAACAATCCAATGGAGAAACCGATGCTTAGAACGTGGTTCACGCTGGGCGCTGCCATGCTTGCGCTCACGCTTGGGGTGTCGCTCAAAGTGCAGGCTGAAGAGTCAGTGGAACGCGTTGCCAGGGCGATGCAGGAAGACGAGAAGCTGGTGTCTCCCGGCGACCTGAAGATCGTCGCGGGCAAGGACGAAGGGCACAAGTCGCCCACGGAGGTGCTGACCAAGGCCATCAAGGCGGCCAAGGACGGCAAGATGGACGTACTCAAGACCTGCTGGGTCAAGGACGCTCACGACCAGCTCGAGTACACCGGCTATTACAAGAACAAGGAAGCCAAGAACATCGAGATCATCGCCATGCATCTGGCGACCTTCGACGCCGCAAAGCTCGCGGAACTCAAGCAGAACACCGTGGGCAAGTATGCCGTGATCAAGACCGTGACGGAAAACCGCACCCACCTGATCCGCACGGTGTGGAACGCCAAGAACTGGTACCTCAAGGACACCTACGGCGACGAATACATCCGCGACTACACGGCGGGCCTCAAGGAAATGCGCGAGGCCATCGAGTCCGGAAGCGGCGAGAAGATCAAGGACAAGCTTGACCCCTGGGAAACCGACGCGCTGGAGCTGCTGGTGGGCGTGCAGGAAGGCGTGGACCCCTATGACCTGCTGGCCAAGCGTCTGAAGTCCATCAGCACGGGCGAGGGCGCGCCTCAGGTGTTCCTCAGCATCTGGAGCTATGAACTGGCCTACTGGTTCAACAATCCCAAGGCCGGCGAGAAGGAAGCCAAGGACAAGTTTCTGGTTCTGAAGTTCACCACGGAGTACGACTGGAAGAAGGGTGAAACCTTCAACGTCTGCAAGGTGGCCCTCCAGAACACCGCCCAGTTCCACAAGCGCCCCGGCGGCAAGTTCAAGGAGTGGGTGCAGGACTACGACTACTACTATCCCGACGAGGAAGGCGGCAAGTAATCACGCCCCCGTGAGCATCGCAGGCCGCCGGAAGGCGGCCTGCGCGTTTCACCAAGGCCGCCGGAAGGCGGCCTGCGCGCCTAACCAAGGCCGCCTTCGCGAGGCTCTTCCACCCCAAGCGCCTGGGTGCGTTCCACCACGCCGGTGTCGGCATCCTTCAGCTCCTCCAGCACCCTGGCATCCTGGTCAAACTCGACATCCGCACCCGCAGGCTCAAGCTGGCGGGCCAACTCCCTTGCCTCCGCCATATCCTTGGCCACCACCCAGTAATGCCGCGAATACCGCGGGGGCAGGGCCTCGTCAGCCGCCCCTTCCTGCCTCACGTGCAGCGTCAGCTCCGCGCGCACCGCTTTGGGCAGGCGCCGCATGGAGGCATAGCGCAACTCCGCCACACTGTGCGGGCAGGAATCAGGCGACTGGCCCAGGAAGGCCATCAGCCCCTGCCGCGCTTCGCGCAGGCGACCCAGTTCGCGCCGGCAGGCGGCCTCGTTGCAGGCCACCAGGTCCGCAAAGCCGGCCCGGCGCTCGCTCTGGCTCTGCGCGAGGACCGCCCAGGCGCGCCTTGCCACCTGCAGCGCCGCGTCGAAGGCGCCGAGCTTGCGCAGGCAGAACAGTTGCTCGACGTGCAGCTCAAAGGCCTGGGGTGAGTGCCTGAGTCCCGCCTTGCACTGCTTGATGGCCTCGACGAACAAGCCGCGCCGCGCCAGGGCGACGGCCCAGTTGTACCAGGCGTCGGAGTAGGCGGGATCGAGCTCGATGGCCTGCCGGTAGCCGGCCACCGCAAGGTCGTGCTTGCCCGCCATGGAATAGGCATTTCCCAAGGCGACCTGAATGCGGGCCTCCCTGGGTTCGAGGCTGGCCGCGATGCGCAGCCACTTCATGGCGCCCTTGGGCTTTTGCAGGCGCAGGTAGCAGTCCCCCGCGCCATAGGCGGCATCGGCGCGGCGCTGGTCGAGCTTGAAGCAGTCGCGGAAGCGCTTGAGGGCGCGCATGGTGGCGCCGTGGCGCAGCAGCACAGAGCCGTAATTGAACAGGACGTGGGCGTGATTTTCTTTGGGGGCGATGGAGAGGACGCGGCGGTATTTCTCGATGGCCCCCCGGGCGTCGCCCATGCTGGCCAGCACGTTGCCCCAGGCGTCAAGGGCCGGGAAGTAGCGGGGCTTGAGTTTGAGGCAGGCCTGAAAGTGGTTGGCGGCCTCGAGGGGTTCGCCGCGCGAAACGAGCACCCGGCCCCAGAGGTAATGAGCCTCGATCTGGAGTTCGCTCTCCAGTTCGTCCATGGGCAGCGTTTCAAGCAGCATCTGGGCCCGCGGGAAGTCGTTCTCGCGATAAAGCTCCAGTGCCTGCCTGAGCATCTGCCTGGCGTTCATGTCTGGAGCATAGCAAGGCGCCGGCCCCGTTGGAGCAGAACCGGCGTCGGCGCAAATGTTCAAGGCGGCAGGGATTTGCGCCGATAGTGCAAAGACGGCCTGTCACGGGCTGTTCATTGAGTCGGGGGCAATCATGGCGCGTAAGGGTAGCGACTGGCGATCGGCGTACCTGCTGGGGGTGGCCCTGCTTTTGCCCATCGGCACCATGGTGCTCACGGCCTATTACTTCTTCCGCATGGGCCCGTTGGCTCCGGCCAAGGCGCCATTTGACGCCTGGGCCTATTCGATCATCGCCATTTCCGGAGGCCTTTCGGGTCTTATGGCAGCGCTGCTGGCCCTGTTTTCCTTCGTGACCTGGCGCGCCCGCCTGCGCTTTGAAAACGAATGCCGCCACCTCCAGCGCTACCTCAACGAGGATGTCGCCCGCGAGCGCTTCCGCATGCAGCGCAACCTCGACGTCTTCGCAGCCGCCCAGCAGATTTCCATGGCTATCAAGCAGGAGGTGGACTTTGAGCGCATACTCGGCGCGGTGCTCGAGCAGATTGAGCACTTCGCAAGGGCGGACCAGGCCTCCGTCTTCGTAGCCGACCGCCACGGAGTCCTGGAGCCCCGCGCCCTGCGCCGCCACGGCATCACGCGCTTTCCCCCCGACCTCGGCAACGGCGAAGTGGAAAGCAGCCTGGTGGACGAAGCGCTGGCGCACGGTCAGGGCCGCCGCCACTTCAACGAGCTGACAGGCGATTACGTGTATGCGGCCTGCTTTGCCACGCCCGACGGCCTCAAAGGCGTCGTGCGCATTTCGCGCAACGTGCAGGGTGAGCCCGACTTCAAGGATGACATGGCCGCCTTCGAGCAGAGCGTCTCGCACCTGGCTCGCATGCTGGGCCTGGGTCTCAAGCAGAGCGCCATGTGGGACCGCGCCATCAAGGACGAAAAGACCGGTCTTTACAACGCCAACCACTACGCCGACCAGATCAAACGCGCCGCCGCCACCGCCCGCCGCACGGGCATGGCGCTTTCGCTGGTCATGCTGGACATCGACAAGTTCAAGCATGTCAACGACACCTATGGCCACCTGGCCGGCGACCTCGTGCTGGCGCAGGTCAGCGAGATCCTGCGCCGTGAGGCGCGCGAGAGCGACACCCCCTTCCGCTACGGCGGCGAAGAACTCTGCATTATCTGCCAGGGCAGCACCGAACACGACGCGGCATTGGCCGCAGAGCGCCTGCGCAGCCTGATTGCCCACACAGAGTTCCACGATGACAAAGGCCGCCTGCTTCCGGTAAGCGCGAGCTTCGGAGTCGCCGAGTACGACAGTGCGCGCATGCCCTCGGAGAAGGAGCTCAAGGAGGCCTGTGACCGCGCCCTTTACTTCGCCAAGGAACACGGGCGTAACTGCGTGGCCGTGAGCGAGGGAGAGGGCCAGTTCTACGCCGTGGAGCGCAGCGGTGACCTGGAGAGTGAAGTCAAGCGCCGCATGGGTCTGGCCGGCGACAACTCGCCGCTGAAGCCCGCAGGTGAATCGGCCCTGGAGCCGGCAGTCAATGTCAGCCCCAGCGAAAGCGCCTCGGTGCGCACCAAGCTGGGCGAGAGCATCGACGCATTGGCCACGGGCCTGGCGGAGGTCGTGGGCAGCGACGCCGACCGCGCCCGGATTGTGGACAGCGTGGTGCGCGAGGCCGCCGCGTTCCTGACCCGGAACCTGAGCACCCGCCTCAAGGGCGCCCCCGAAGAAACGCCGCCCAGAAAGCGCGCGCGCAAGCCCAAGACCGCCCTCGTGGAAGAGCGCATCCCCTCAGACTCGCCCATGTCGAGCTCCGGCGCGCCCGTGGCCGTCAAGCCCAAGCGCAAGCGCCGCAGCAAGGCCGAAATCGAGGCCGCCAGGAAGGCCGACGCCGAAACCAGGCTCAAGCACGAGAGCGATCGCCTCGACTACCTTACCCCCGAAGAAGGCGAGCAACTGGCCGAAGGCAGGGCGCCCAGCAAGCGCCTGCGCGCCACCTGACGATCCACGGACGCTCACTCAGGCTTCCACCGGGGCAACTGACGGCCGGGCAATAATTTCCGACGCGTCATGGCGCTGGCTCGTTACATTCCCACGCCTTGGTCTACTCCACGAGGGCTCAATGACCCGAGTTGTCCTGCTTCTGTCCCTGCTGGGCCTTGCCGCGCCGCTTTGCGCACAAAGCGGCTATATGAGCGAAGAGTATCTGCGTGAGCGTGAGCGGCAGAAGTTCGCCAAGCCCCACGGCATCTCCGCCGAGGTGGACGTCTTTGGCCTGTTTCCCTTCTTTGACCAGTGGCAGAGCGTGAAGGCCGACGGGGTGAAGGCCGACCGGGTGAATTTCGCGCGCGACCTCAACGGCGTTCCCTTTGGCGCCTTCCTTGACACCCATGTGCGGGTGCGCTTTTCGTGGTACGACAGCCTGGAACTCGGCTACTCGTTTTCCCTGCTCAGAGAGTTTGACGAGTTCGAAGATAGCACGCGCTGGAACGGCTTCATCTATCCTCAAGGCATCGATGCGGATTACGGAAGCGACTTCCATGACTTCCATGCGCTCTACCGACGCGACCTGTTCTATCTGGGCAGCAGCAGCAACTTCAGCCTGTTCCTGCAGGCGGGACTGGAGTGGGCGATCATAGACGCGCAGGTCGGCAGCGATGACTTCACTCCCCGTGACAACCGCGAACGCGAACGCTTCCGTGAACTCCTGCCCTGGGCAGTCGGGGGGGCCGGTTTCGTCTGGGACATTTCCGCGCACTTCCGGATCTCGGCCAGCGCCTTTGCGGGCTATCAGGACGGATTTCCCACCTTTCAAAAGCGCGAAGGCCGTCGCGTCAAACAGTCGGTCTTTTCCCTGACCGGCCGCCTGCTCTTTGAGTGGCGCCCGGTTTCTTTCTTCTCCGTGCTGGTGGGCGCCAAGTACCGCTACCTCAACGTCGAACTGGAAAGCAAGGTGCGGCACAGCGAGTTCAGCTGGATGGCGATGGGACCTGAGATCGGCATCGGCTTCCGGTTCTGACGGGCTTCAAACGCGAACAGCACGGGCTTTGCCCGTGCTGTTCGCTCTCCAGACCCTATTTCTTGCCGCTGTAATACTCGAGCAACGCTTCAATTTCGTCGGCCAGGTGGGTGTGCGCGTACTTCAGCCGCCCGCCGTCGCCGGCCGTCTCGGCGTTCTGAATCTGGGTGCGCCCCACGCCGGAGCCGCGGAAGAGCACCTTGCCGCTGGAGACGTCAGTGATCGTGAGCTTGGCGTCCAGCGTGGCAGGGCCCCACGTGAAGAACGAGTAGTGGCCGCGCGCGATGCGGTGAATCCGCAGGTCGATGACGGCACCCGACGAAGCGCCGGCACCGGGCGCCAGTTCGTAGACCTTGCGATTCACTTTGGTGACCAGCACGCGCTGATAGGCCGCGTTGCTGTCTTCGTACATCTCCTGCCAGTCCTTGTCCGAAATCTCCCAGTTGGCCGGCCGCTGGAAATCCCACTGCACCGGCTTGGAATGAAAGGCCGTGGCGCTGCGCAGCGCCTGCTCGTCCATCTCTTCCACGGTGAAAAAGCGCGGCGGGCCGCAGCCGGCCAGCATCAACAGCATGATGAGTGAAAGCGTCACCTTGCCCATGATCTCCCCCCTGAATGATGGTCCCGTGAGTAAAGCTTACCGCATGAAAAGGCAACCGGCGCCGATTTCTGGCGCCGGTCCGGGCCGGATGGGGATGGTTCAAATCAGGAAGATTTCCTGCGCCCCCGCTTGGGCTTGGTCTGGATGCCGCTCTCCTGCTGCTTGAGCTTCTGCAGCAGCTGGCCCTGCTTTTCGTGGGCCTCGATGACTTTTTCCAGGGTCTTGATCTTCACGTGGGCGGCCTCGTGGGCTTTCTCCAGGCGGTTGAGTTTCTTGCGCGCCTTGGAGTACTTGTCAAACACCCCCACCTGCAGGTCCTCAAGCACGCGCACCATCTTGACGTCCGCGCCCTCCTCCTTGCGTTCGGCCATCTCAAGATGGGTCCGGATCATCTCCTCGAACTGCTTCATTTCCTGCTTCCAGAACTGCTCGCTGGCTTTGGCCGCCTCGCGGGCGCGCTCCACTTCGGCCTGCATGCGCTCGATCTGCGCGCGCCGCTGGCCCGACAGCCTCTTTGCCTCCAGGCTTTCCTGCGCCGCCTGCTGGGTCTTGCCCTCCAGTTCGTCGAGACGATCCTGCAGGGCGGCCGCCTCCATCTCGGCCTCCTTCGTCAGATCGCGCTGGCGTTGCAGCTCCTCAAGGTCGGCCTTGTGCCGCGTCTCCCACTTGTCGCGTTCGGCGGCCAGGCGGTCGTCGGCCAGCTTGCGCTCGTTCTCCACGGCCTGCGCCAGGGACTCGACGGCCGCCGCCGGCGCCGAGTTCATCCGCCTCTCGCGTTCCTCGGCCAGTTCGGCATCGAGTTGGGTAATGCGGCGATCACGCTCCAGCCGCACCTGGATCTCCGCCTCGAGGCGTGCGCGGGTCTCCGCCAGTTGCACCTCGTGTTCGTGGCGCGCCTTGCGCTCCTGGTCCAGCAGCGTCTCCGCTTCGTCGGCTTCGGATTGCAGCTCCCCCAACTGCTGCTGGACGCTTTCCAGCTCCGTGCTGACCCGGCGCAGCTCGGTGCGGCTTTCCTCAAGCTCCCTCGCCACCTGGGCTGCCGTCGCCGCGGCCGGGGCCATTTCGGACTGGGCCTGTTCCAGCTCCCTCATTCGACGCTCGGCGGACTGAGCCCGCTGGTCCAGTTTCTCCAGGGCCTCTCGCGCCTCGTCCAGTTCCTTGCGCGCCTGGCGCTCGTCGTGGCCCGCCTTGGCCAAGGCCTCCTCCAGCCCCTTGATCTCGGCCATGGCCTGTTCCAGGCCCGCACGCAGGTCGTCGCGCTTGCCGGTGATCTCCTCGACCCTGGCCCTCAAGCGCTCGTTCTCGGCCTCCACCACGCTCAGGGACCTCGAGGCCACTTCCTTCTCGATGGCCGCATTGTCCACACCTTGGGCCCTGGCCTGAGCCAGCTCCAGCGTCAGACGTTCAAGCTCCCTGCGCGCGGCTTCAAGTTGGGCGGCATGGCGCGCTGCCTCTTCGCGCGCCAGGGCAAGGTCCTGCCTCAGGCTGTCCTGGATGGCGGCGGACTCCTGCCGCAGATGTTCGGCGTCGCGCGCTCTTTCCCTGGCGCGCTCCAGAGCTTCCTGGGCCTTGTGCAGCTCCTGGTTGCGACGCTCGAGTTCCCGCGCCGCTTCTTCGCGCGCCCGGGAGAGATCCCTGCCCGCTTCCTCCAGCAGGGCGACCTCGGCCTTGAGATCTGTGATCTGCTGCTGGGCCACGGTCAACTGAAGGTCGCGGGCCGAGACTCTTCCTTCCAGCTCCTTCTCGCGGGCGTGCCATTGCTCCAGCCCCTCGCGGGTCACGCTGGCGCGCTGGTCGGACTTCGAACGCTCCGCCTCAAGCTCGCGCTGCGCGGCATCCCGCGCTGCCTGGGCTTCGTCGCGCTCGCGCTTGATCTGGTCGAGGGTGGACACCTGGGCCGTGATGGCCGCAAATCGTGCCGCCTGCTCGCGGCGTTCGCGGGCCAACTGCTCCCTGGCGATGTTCAGGTCGGCATAGGCGGCTTCGCGCTCGCCCCGGGCGATTTCGAGGTCGGCGCGGGTGCGGGCCAACTCGGCCTGCACCAATGTCACGCGCTTGGAATCGGCCGCCTTGCCCGCCAGTTCCGCCTCAAGCTGTTCGCTGCGGTTGCGCCAGTCGTCGGCTTCGCGGCGCAGACGCTCGTTCTCCGTCTCCACGAGCTGCAGCGAACGCTCGTTGACCACGCTCTCCCCCGCGCTCCTGCGGGCGCCGAGAGCCGCCTCCTCTTCAGTCAGAAGTTTTTTTTTGAGCGTCTCGACTTCCTCTCTCAGGGCCTTCACGGTCTTTTCGGCTTCGTCGAGCCTGGCCCGCTCCACGAGGTCGCCCAGGTTGAGGCCCTGCAGCTTGGCCTCAAGCTTCTTGCGCAGGTCAGCCTCGTGGGTGACCTGCCCGGCAAGCACGCGCTTTTCTTCAAGCCACTTGCCCTCGGCCACGCGCAAAGCCTCAAGGTCCGCGGCCACGTTGTCGTACTTGCGCGCAATGACGCTCAGCTCACGCACCTGATCGTTGAGCCTCTTGATCTTCTCGTCAGCCTTGGACATCTCGCCCTTGGCATGCTCGCCCCCCACGGCCGCCTGAGCCTTGGCCTCTGCCAGCTGCTTCTCAAGCTGGGTGATGCGCTCGTCGCGCCTGGTCACCTCCTGGTGCAGCTCGGCCTGCTTTTCCGCCGCCTGTCTGGCCAGCGCGGCTTCCTTTTCGGCCTTCTTCACGTGCTCGTTGAGGCGCGCCAGTTCCGCCTCGTTCTTCTTGCGTTCCTCGGCCAGGCGGTCCTCCAGGGCTTTGCCGCCGGGCAGCACTTCACCTTTCTCGATGGCCTTGAGCTTGGCCTCCACCTCGCGCCGCAGGTTCGTTTCGTGGCTGAGCTGGGCGGCCATGTTGCGGCGCTCCTCCAGCCACTTGCCCTCGGCCACGCGCAGTTTCTCGAGTTCGGCGTCGATCTGTTCGTACTTGCGCTCCTTGACCGCGAAGTCCCGCACCTGATCGTTGAGCTTGCGGTTCTTTTCCTGAAGCTCGCGCAGATTGCCGCTGGAGCTCTCGTTGTTCTGCACCAGCTTGTCGCGCAGAGCCGCCAGCTCGCCCTCCAGTTCCGCGACGCGGGCCTGGGCCTGGTCCGCCGCCGAAGTGTCCTGCCGCAGCTTGTCGGACTCGGCCTCCATGGCCGTGAGGCGGCCGTTGGCGGCGTCCAGCTCCCGCTCCAGACGCTCGCGGGCCGCGCGCTCCTGGTTGATGCTTTCCGCGCGCTCGGCCAGGGAAGCCTCGAGGTCTTCGATGCGCTGCTGCAGTTCGGCCGATTCCGCCTTGGCCGCCTCCAGGTCCGCCCCCAGCTTCTCCGCAAATTGCTCGGCCTCCACGGAGTCCTTCTGGACGCCGCTGCGCAACTGCTCGAGTTCTGCCTCCGCTGCGGCCAGGGCGTCACGTGCAGCCACCAACTCGCCCGCCGTGTGGTCCAGGGCCGCCTCGTTCTCCTGGGCGGCCTGGGCCTGTTCCTCAAGCTGACGCTGGGCGTCTGCGTAGAGGTCCACCATCTGGGCGTTCTTCTGCTGCAGGTCGCGGATCTGAGTTTCGTAATACTGCACGTTCTGGTCGGCGGTGGCCCGCCCCTGAACGTGGGCATCCAGCATGCCCTGCAATTCGTCCACGTAGGCCCGCAGGCGCTCGAGCTCCTCGCGCATGCCCTGTTCGCGGCCCTGCATCTGCTGCATGCGGAGCTGCATCTGGGTGTTTTCAGCCGTCAGGGTGGCCAACTCGTCGGCCGTCACGCCGTCGGTGACAAACTTGTCCACGATGCTGTGCACGATGCCCTTGATCACGTCCGGCGTGATCACTTTCACGCGGTCCGGCAGGTCGTGCTTGCTGCGAACCTGTGCGCTGCGCTCGAGGTTTTCGATGGCGCGGCCGACGTCATCCGTCGGGGCGGCGCCCTGCGGCGCCTGCGCGGGCCTGGGCTGAGGGCGGGCCCCGGACATGGAGGCCTGGCCGGAGGCGCCAGGCAGTTTGATCTTGCGGTCGGGCTCGGGTTTCTTGGCCATGGCTGTGCTTTCGCTGGTAACCAAGCCCTTCTAACTCATGGCGCGTCCTTGGCCAAGCTGCGAACGCCGGCAAAAGCGGGAGCTTGACGGCCCATGGGGCCGGCCATCAGGCTTGAGGTATGCGGGCAAAATGCGTGGGGACGCGGGCCGCCAGCTCAAAACGCGTGAAGCGCCGGTTGAAGACCATATGCACGTCGCCGGTGGGGCCGTTGCGGTTCTTTGCCACAATCAGGTCCACGGGGTAGGAGTCCTGGGAGGGCTGAGGCCCTTCGCCCTCTGTGCCCTGAAGCGGGTAAAGCATGATGACCTGGTCGGCGTCCTGCTCAATGCTGCCGGACTCGCGCAAGTCGGCCAGCATGGGCTTCTTTTCCCGGGTGCTGCGCTGTTCCACACCGCGGTTGAGCTGGGCGGCGGCAATCACCGGCACATCTAGCTCGCGCGCCAGGGCCTTGAGCCCGCGCGAGATGTTGCCGATCTGCAGGTGGCGGTCGAGACGCTCATTGTCCTTCACGAGCTGGAGGTAGTCGACGATGATCAGCTCGATGTCCGCGCGCTCCTTCAGGCGCCTTGACTTGCTGCGGATTTCGCTCAGGTTCAGAGTGAAGCTGTCATCGATGTAAACCTGGGCTGTGGCCAACTGGTTCTTGGCCTCATTGAGGCGCGCCTCGTCGTCTCCACGAAAGACGCCGAGCTTGGCCGCGCGCAGATCCACCCCTGCCCGCGCACACAAAATGCGCTGAACGATCTCCGTGCCCGTCATTTCCAGGCTGAAAAGCAGCACGCCGCCCTTGCCGTCTTCACGGCGGTCCTGGGTGGTCAGGGCCACGTTCTCAGCAATGTTCAGTGCCAGGGACGTCTTGCCCTGGCCGGGACGGGCACCCACTACAATCAACTCGCCGCCCTTCCAGCCCGTGGTCATCTGGTCAAGGTCCGAGTAGCCGCTGGACAGGCCGGGCAGCCGGTCCGCGTTGTGGCTCATGCGCCACTCTTTCATCTGCTGTTGCTGGGCAATGACCTGGCTCAGCAATTCCATGAAGTTGTGGGTCTCGCCGTGGTAGCGCGCGGCGGCAAGTTCAAAGACCTTTCGCTCGAGGCGATCGATCACCTCGCCTGGGGTGCGGGTCTCCTCCAGAGCCATCGACCTTATTTCACCGGCGGTGTGCATGATCTCGCGCATGACGTAGCGGTCACGCACCATGGATGCATAACCCTCGGCCCCGTAGGCGCTGGGTACGGCGTGGGAGATCTCGCTCAGGTATGCCGTCAGGGTTTCGGCCCCGCCGCAGGCCTCCAGGCCGCCGCGGCGGCGGACTTCTTCCGTGACGTGCACCCAGTCAATCTCGGCGCCGCGAGCCGAGAGATCAAGAATGGCGCGATAAATGTGCTGGTGGCTGGCCCGATAGAACATCTCGGGCGTCTTGACCACGAGGGAAACCTCGGCAAGGCAGGCGGGCTCAATGAAAACGGCGCCGAGAACCGCCTGCTCGGCCTCTATGTTATGGGGTACGATCTGGGTTTCAGCCACGGGCCGCTCCGCATTGCTCCGCTCTCTCACGGCTCCACTGGAGCCGTTCGACC
>QEVF01000024.1 GCA_003576915.1 Planctomycetota bacterium
ACTCAGAAAGGCCGCACCAGTCACTGAACTACATGAGCCCGGAACAGTTCCGGGCCCAACAACAGGAACAGGTGGCTTGATTTCGGGGGAGCACTACAACCGTTGGCTGCAACTGCCGCATGTGAATGCGTAGCGGCATTCGCCTCTGGCCTTGTGGGCGTCGTTGCCAGATACGGCCCGCGCGGGGCGGCCTTGAGCCGAATTGTGTAACGCATTGACGCGCGCCACGGCCGCGAAGGCCGCCATTAGCTACGAATGCTTTTCCTTGGCGGGCTTTGCGGCCTTGGCGCGAGATTGCCTTTGCCGGGCAGTTCGGCCCTAAAGGGGCCGGCCGCAAATAGCCGGCGGTGACGGGCGCGGCTTGGCCGCGCGAGGCAACCCCCGGATCTCGCGCGCGATGATTCGAGCCCTGTAAGGGCGACCGGATTCTGCGCTAACCCACGACCAACATTTGCGATTGTTCCGGTCGCCCCTTCGGGGCTCTACGTCCGGTACGTAGATTCCGTGGGTTCCGCTTCGCTCCACCCACGGCTATTGGCGTTGGGCCCCTTCGGGGCGGAATGGGGAATCTTGCGCATACAAAGCTCGCACGGAATCGCGCGGCTTTGAACACTGACCACAGCTCATTCCGCCCCATGGGGCATTCCGACCTGACGCAGCTGCATCGTTGGCTGCGTGCGCCGCATGTCGAGACGTGGTGGCATGAACCCCTCGATCTGGCGGGCGTCGTTGCCAAATACGGCCCGCGCGTGGCGGCCTTGAGCCGGATTATGTAGCGCATTGACGCGCGCCAAGGCCGCGAAGGCCGCCATTAGCTACGAATGCTTTTCCTTGGCGGGCTTTGCGGCGTTGCCTGTCCTGACCGTGTGGAAGGGGCGCGAGATTGCCTTTGCGTGCCACTTCGGCCCTGAAAGGGCCGGCCGCAAATAGCCGGGGGGCGACCGTAGGGCGCGCACCCTGAAGCGCGTAGCGTCTTGGGGAAAGTGCGCGGCTTGGCCGCGCGAGGTAACCCCCGGTTCTGGCGCGTGGCACCACCTTGCAATGACGTTGTCGTGAAGTCCGGGCGAGAGGGCCACTTCTCCCTTCTGTTGCGGGGCACCGATTCTATACAAATCGTGGTACACGCCACCCTCTCCCGGACCCTCCATGCGCAAAGCAACCAAACTCGTCTACCCCGCCTCCACAGTCCGCAAACCGACGGCTAACATCCGTCCAATCATGGCCCGCGACTCCTGGGACCCCGCCCAATACGAACGCTTCAAGCAGGAGCGCTCAGCGCCCTTCTTCGACCTCTTGGCCCTGCTGACGCGCACACCCCATCAGCGCGTCCTCGACCTCGGGTGCGGCACCGGCGAACTCACGCGCGAACTTCACCGGGCCCTGCTGGCGCGGGAAACCCTCGGCGTTGACAACTCCGAGTCCATGCTCGCGCAAAGCGCACGCTTTGAAGGCGAGGGGCTGTCATTTCTGAAGGCTGACCTGGCGAACTTCAGCTCCCGGGAACCCTTCGACATCGTGTTCAGCAACGCCGCCGTGCAATGGGTGGAGAATCACGCGGCACTGTTCGCGCGGCTGCTGGGTCTCGTCGCCCCCGGCGGCCAGCTCGCTGTTCAGATGCCGGCCAACCACGACCATGTGTCGCAGCAACTGGCACACGAAGTCGCCGCGCGCGAGCCCTATCGCGCCGCCCTGGGCGGCTATGTACGCACATCGCCCGTGCTGCCTGCGGAGGATTACGCACTTCTGCTGCACCAGTTGGGTGCGACGCAGCAGCAGGTCATGCTTCGGGTCTACAGCCACACGCTGGGGTCCTCGGAGGACATCGTGGAGTGGGTCAAGGGAACGCTGCTGACCGATTACCAGAAGCGCCTGCCCGCCGCGCTCTATGAAGCCTACCTGGCCGAGTACAGGCGCGAACTGATCCAGCGCATGGGCAATCTCCGGCCCTGCTTTTATCCCTTCAAGCGCATTTTGCTCTGGGCCAGGAAGTAGGCCACCCGCGAGTTGCCTCGCGGGCGGCTTCACGTTCACATCCATCAGCGAAAGGCGTGATGGTCTCCGCTTTCGTCGCCCCGCGGCGTGCGTCGGCGGCCCAAGTCGATGTCAAACTCACAGCCCTCAATCCAGGCCCCCTGTCGCTCCCGGCCCGGCTGCGCCCCGACAATGTTCACACCGTCAAAGTGCCCCGCCAGAGGTCCCAGATAGCGACGCAGGCCCAGGAGATGGACCGAACCCGAGGCCAGGTAGTTAACCTCGCTCGCACCATGAATCGCCGAAGTCCCGACGGGCGCATAGAGCCTGAAGTATCGGCCCTGTTGCGTAAGGGGAAGCGCGTTGCCCCTCGTGGACAGGGTGCTGGAGTCGGCCACAGCCTCCACAGGCAGGACCACGCCCTTCGACGCATCAGGGCAGACCGCCCAGCCGCGCTGGAAGGCTGCAAATCCTCCGCCCTGGAACGTGTAGTGGGTTTGCCCGCCGCCCAACACCGGACCGCTGCTCCATGAACCACCCGTTGAAGGACCGGGACAGCCGATGCCGTCAGCAAAGTCGAAGATGACGAAACCCCATCCCTCCAGCAAAGCCACCGCAATCTTCCCGTCGGGATCGCTGACGGTCAGGCCCTCCATGTCCGCCGCCAGGACTCTGCCCAGCAGGTAGCGGTCAGCCAGAGCTCCGGGGCGGGCCATGCACAGCTCACGCCCCACGACGGCAGCAGCAGGCAGCCCAGCCACATCCACGCGCGTCTGGCCTGCCTGGGGATGGTTGGCGCGGACCTTGGCGACCTCATGCCCCCCCACGTCAGTGACCACACGGCGGCGCAGGGGAAGGCCGGCGGGGCTGTATCCATATTCATCGATGCGGCGGCCCGCGCCGTTTGTGACCCCGATGACGCGACCCAGGACGTCTTGGTGGCGGTAGCGGTGCTCCGTGGTGCCGCCCCAGCGGGCGCGTTCCAGCACGACGTTGGGTGCGACCTCAAGCAGTTGCACGTCACCCAGAATCTGCGACTGGCCGTCGAGGGCTGCTTCGCCGGCAATTGCGCCGTCTGGACCGTAGAGTGTGGCTGACACGGCGTGGGGCGTTAGTACGCCGCCTTGGGGGTGCATTTGAACATCGAGGACGCGTCGTCCCAGGGCGTCATAGACGACCTTGAGCAGGGGGGATTGGAGGTCCGGACTGTCGTCTGCCAATACAACCCGACCCTGCCAGTCATAGGCGAAGTACAAACCCCGGCGCTCATCCCAGGTCACCTGTCGGCTTGCATTGTAAGTGAGGGTGCGCCCGCTCACGGAGATGTAGGCATGGGAGCCATCGGAGGCGACGGTGTATTCATCATGGCGCACATCGTGGCCGCCCAGGGCCAGCAGGCGCATGGCCTCAGGCCCCCTGCGGTTGCCCGCTGAATCAAAAGAGACGCGGCAGGCCAGGCCGAACGCGGCAGGCTCCAATGCCGGGTCGCCCAGGCCGTTGAAGTCATCCGGCCCGTCGAAATCAGAGAGGTCAACGCCGGAGAAATGTGAGTGGACCTGGGAGCTCTCACGGAAGTCGTCCATGGGGTGGTCGGTCACGACGGGATAGGGTGGCTTGCGCCTGAACTCTGCGGGGCCCACCCGGAAGTCGTCCATGGGATGGTCGGTCACGACGGGATAGGGTGGCTTGCGCTTGAACTCTGCCGGGCCCACCCGGAAGTCGTCCATGGGATGGTCCGTCACGACGGGATAGGGTGGCTTGCGCCTGAACTCTGCGGGGCCCACCCGGAAGTCGTCCACGAGGTGATGCCCTTGGATGGGCCCATGGACCTCGGAGAAAAATGCGGGAAATGAGCCATCGAGAGTGCCGCGCAGGATTTCCGGTCTGGGCAGGGCATCCAGGCGCCGAACTTCACCCATGGCGCCCTCGTGTCCGCAGCGGTGAGCCAGCATCTCGCCACGTGGGCCATACAGGGCCTCCGACATCAGCAACGAGTGGCCCTGACGACTGTGTTCAACGCGCGCAGGCAGGGTGCTGCACCCGCCGGCGCCGTTGACCGATTCGTAGCTCCAGGTGCTCGTCCAGCCGTTGCCCCAGGCCGCCTGCAGCACTCGCTGTGGGCCGCCGTAAACCAGAGCCGCCAGGTCGAGCTGAGCGGTCTGGTCGTGCGCCATAGACACACGGGACAGGGCGTCGCGAAGCAGGGCCACGTTGCGACCGTCCCAGTACGTGCGGTAAGCGCAATGTCCCTGTGCGTCATATCCTGCATGTTGCTCAAACGTGACCGCTGCGCCCGGCGCGCCCAGCGTGGTGAGCACTCGCTCGACCGCATCGAGGCTGTTGTATTGGAATTCCTGGCGCGAGAGCAGAACCTCGCCCTCGAAGGTTGCCCCGGCAATCATCCGCCCCAGTGCGTCGAATTCCCGGGTTTCCAGCGTCGCACCCAGGACCCCCGGCCCCCTCGTGATCGCGGCCGAGGTCGTGAGTCCCCTTGCGTCGACGGTAAAGAGCGTCTGGTTATCGGCCGGGTCGAGGCGCGCCGTAACGTTCGAGCAACCGTCATAATCATATTCCCAGCGTCGGCCGTCCGGGCGCCGCATGGCGGTCACACGGCCCCGCGCATCGCGCTCATAGAGCACATCCCGCCACTGCGGCTCCCCCGATCCGGGATTCTCGAGAACGGACAAACCCGTCAGAAGGCCGTCTGCGTCCCAAGTCCATGCGTGGCGCCGCTCCTCCGTGACGTCGGCTCCCGCCTTGACCGTCAGGGAGACCAACCGGTCCCGAAGGTCATAGCCGCACGCGCTTGCAAGAACCTCCTGCTGGCCCCCATCGCGCAGCTTCACCACCCGGGAACGGCTGTCACGGGCCACACGCACTTCCGTGTCACGTTGGGGTCCATAGCGCTGGTCGCGGTAGCGAATCCAGCGGCCTGAACAGTCATAATCCAGGTGTTCCAGGGTTTCTTCGAACTGCCCGGTCAAGCCATTGATCTGGCGATGCGTCAACTGCGTCAGGTGACCGTCGGCATCGCGTCCGAACAGGCGCTCGTTGCCCGCGGGGTCGCGCTCCAGGCGCAACCGCCCCGCGCTGTCATATTCATAGTTCCAGGCACCTGCGCCCCGTGAAAGCAGTGTGAGCCTTGACGCGGCATCGTGAACCCGAAGGGTCACCGACTCGCCGGATCCGATCGGCTCGCCCAGTCGGTCAAGGGCCAGGGTCCTCTGCCGCCAGACACGCCCTGCTTCGTCGACATCAAAGCAGGTCCGGCGCAACAACTGGTTCTCCGAACTGCGCCACTCTTCCTCAAGGACGCTGCCATTGGGGTCGTAGACCCATGCACGGAAGTGGCCCAGAGGATCTATGACCCGGGTCAGGCGCCCGAAGCCGTCATACTCGCGAGACCAGTGGAAACCCCGGGGGTCGGTCACGCGGGTCAGGCGCCCGGCAAGATCGTAGTCATGAAGGAACTCACCGGCCTCCGCTGATTGAGCGCCGTCGGTTCTGCACAGCAGCAGATTTCGTTCATCGTATGCAAAGGTCGTGCGGCGGCCTTCCGGCGATATGACGGCAGTCAGGTTTCCTGCCGCGTCGTACTCAAACACCGTGGACTCCCGGGTCACGGTCGCGCCGGCTACGGCGTCGGCAACGCAGGCCACGGGCTGATCGGCGCCGTCATACACCCGGCGGCACTCCACCCAGGTGGGAGACATGGCAAACTCCGACTTGCTGTAACTTGTCGGGTCGTGAGGATTGGCCGGAACCGCCGGTTCAAGGCCGTCAAAAGTAACATACTCTTCGAACGTGCGTTCCGGCAGGCCGTTGGGGTCAAATATGCAGTACACATCGCGACGTGCCGCGCCGTTTTCGGTCAGTATCGGTCCGCTCCAGTGCCAGGTCTGGTCGAGCTCATTGACCGACATGCTGGTCCTGAATGCATCGCGATCTGGAGCTCCCTGGGCGCGCGGCGGCCAGTACGCGACCACCAGGCCCACGGAATTACGCTCGAATTCATGGGTGAGCGCGAGTTGAGCCGGGTCCACTACCACAGATTGCAGAAAGCCTTCAGCGGCGCCTCCGACCGAATAGGCATATTCCGTGCGCACCCCGGCGGGATCCGTTGAGAATGTGCGCCGGCCGCGCTCGTCATAGCCGTAAGTCCAGACAGCAAGCTGCGGAGTTTCCTGGCCGCTCACGATCTCGGGCAGTTCGACGCGTGTGAGGTGGCAGCCCGCCGGGTCCTCCGCCGCGAAGCCCTGATAACCGTAGAGGCAGCGGGTTACCTGACCGCGCGCGTCAACGCTGCGGCAGAGTTGCTGGAAGCGGGGCTCATATTCGCATGCGCTTTCCAGGCAGGCGGCCTGCGGGCCAAGTCCGTCATAGCGGCGTCTGAAGAGGCAGTTTCCCGCCGCCAGCGCGTCAGGGTTGGCGCTATGGATGGAGAAACTACTCCCCAGTTCCACGCCATCGGCCAGAAGGTCTTCCCAATGGGGCACAAAGAGTGTGTTCTCGTTGTTGGACACAATCTCGAAGCTGCGCGCGCCCAGTGAAGTCTGGACCCGCAGCCAGGCACCGGCGAAGGCATTGGCCTGCCAGCTCTGGGAGTCATCTCGCAGCAGGTTGGCGCCCAGTGAAGCCACCAACCCGGAGCTCAGCTCCTGGGGCTCTGGATAGATCCACGCTTGACGGCTTCCGTCGGGCAGCCGGTGAAGCGTCAGTTCATGATGGCTGTTGTACTCAAAGTGCTCGATGAACGCCGCGGGGTCCGTGGCGCGAAGGGGAGCGCCGATCTGGTCCACCCATGCGGGGTCCGCAGAAGGACCCGCACCCACGGTCCAGAAACCGGTGAACTCCGCGCTGGAGGCAGCGCGTCCCCAGGCATCAAGTTCAACGTCGCGCCTCAGCCCCCGCGGCCCCACGACGCGGCGCAGGCCCGAAGGCAGATAGCGGAACTGGGTCCAGGGTCCGCCCGCGATCCGCTGGGCCCAGACGCGGTCCTCGTGGTACTGGTTCTCGAGCCAGAGGCCGCCTGCTTCCAGAACCTCGCGCGGCTTGCGGATGCCCGAGAGACGATCGGCGTCATATTCATATTGCGTGACAAGGCGCCTTGGACCCTCATACTGCGCCGTCTGGGGCAATGCCACTGACTCCAGGTGGCCGCCTTCGCCGTATGCATAGGTGATGCGGCGCGGCGCCTCAAGGCTCCAGGCGTGGTCACATACTTCGAGCACCCGGCCATCTGCGCCGTAGTGCAGCCGGGTCCAGCGGCCACGGTCGTCCAGTATCCGTTCCAGGCGGCCATGACCGTCATACTCGCACTCGATGCGATTGCCGCACGGGTCCTGCACCATCCAGAGCGAGCCGTCAGGATTGAACACCCGGCGCACGCCGTTGCGGTCCTGCAGGGAGATGTGGCCGCTGGCCGCGTCACGCGCGGCACGCACATAGACGCCGGGCGGCGCCAGCCACGCGTCTCCCGCGGGGGTGAACGTGTGGCTGCGTCCCTGGCCCGTCTGCCATTGGATGACCGAGCCTGTGAGCAACGCGCGCTGGAAGAATTCACCCGTCCAGCATCGGCCCAGGGGCCCGTTGAACTGGAGGTCGCTGCGGTAGCTCCGCTGCCAGACCAGCGAAAGGCCAACGCCCCTGAGCTCAAGGTCCACGGCTTCATGGGTAAATGCGCCGGAGGCCAGCACCACGCCTTCTGCCGCCGTGGCGCCGTTTCGCGGCGCTTCCTGCGCCATCGATACGAATGGCGCGCGGCAGGGCTGGCCGACTTCGACGGCGCCTGCCGCGGGCAAGTCGATGGCAAGCGGGTTGGACGAGGAAAGGGTGGCGGATCGCCAGCCGCTGGGGGCCGTCTGGCTTACATGGACTGCGACCGTCGCAAAGCCCTCAAATCCCCAAACTCCGAGGACTTCGATTCCCGGGCCAAAGTCCGCCTGGTCCGCCAGGCGGTAGTCCCCGCCCGTAAGCGTCAATGTTACTCCCGATGCGCCCTGCCACAGGGGCGATGGGCAGGTGAACACGTTGCCTGAAGCGCCCTCGACGCAGACTCGCCGCGAGGCCCAGTCTGAGCGGCGCCCGGCGACATTGGCCACGCGGCACGAAAACACACAATCACCGCCGGGGATGCTGCGGCCGCTGCCGCCCAGTTCAAATGTCGCGCCTGAAGCGCCCAGCGAGCCGAGAAAACCGGGCACCTGTGCGAGATTGGTGCCGGAAGCGAGAACCTGGCCTCCCAAGTCAATATCGCGCGAGCAGAGAATCTCCGTCATGGCCGGGTCCACCTCGGGCCCTGAAGCCGCGCTGAATGCCAGGGCGACTTCGAAGGCGCCGGCCGTATCGCTGCCGGCCGCCGGCGAGGTGAACGCTGCCGCGGGACGCAAGTCCCAGGGCTGGACGGCCGGCATTGCCAGTCCCCCGGGCGGTTCTTGAGGTTGACGCTGCGAGGCGCGCGCCAGCGCAAGCGCCGACGAATGGGCCGCGACGACGACGGCCAGCAACAGGAAAACTCTGAATCTGGGCAACATGGTTCCCCTCCCGGGTGAGCGGGTGCAGAAAAGTGAGATTGCGGGAACAGCGGGGAGAACCGCCGGACGGTCAGGCAAGCGCGGCAGCCCCGAGCCCTGCAATGGCCGCGCGTCTTGCGCGGCCATATGAGCTTAGGCGGCCGGCGAACCCCAGGCGGGAGTTATCTGAGAAATGTGCTGCCGCGCCGTTACATAATATGAGTATTCCCGATGGCGTGATGACACTGTGATGACGGTGAGAGGCCCGTCCGGGACCGTCGAGGGCCTTTGCGCCGATCCCAGCGCTTCAGGGCATCCGCATCGGTGCCAGGACAGGCAGAGTACGTGTCAAAAGGCACGGACCTGGCGACGTCCGTCAAGATGCATCCGGTCTGTGGGCGGAATGTGAATTAGGCGTCGGTTGCACACGCCGCGCTTGCCGCGTCCTGTCGCGGCGGGTACTACTTTTCCAGGCCCGCAGGTGAGACGTGGACGACGCGACGACAACCTGGTGCATCGCTCAACAGCTCTCGTCGGAGGTAAGGGAGCTGGCGTCGGCGCTGCGCGTACCGCCTCTGGTGGCACGGGTGCTGATCAACCGCGGCCTGCGCGATGAAGGCGCAGCCGGGCGCTACCTGCGGCCCCTGCCGGGCCACCTGGAGTCGGCCTTTGCCTTCCGCCAGATGGATCGCGCGGTCAACCGGATTCTTGGCGCACTCCAGCGCAACGAAAAAATCCTGGTCCAGGGTGACTATGATGTGGACGGCTCGGCGAGCGCGGCGCTGCTGCTCAATCTGTTCCGCATGCTGGGAGCCCAGGCCGAGGCCAGCATTCCGGTCCGCGCTGTCGATGGCTACGGTCTCAACGAGCGGGTGGTGCGGGAGGCAGCCCAGAAGGGCGTGAAGCTGCTGATCACCTGCGACAACGGCACGACGGCCGTGCGCGAGGTGGGCCTGGCACGGGAACTAGGCATCGACACGATTATCACCGACCACCACACGGTACCCCCCGAGTTGCCGCCGGCCTATGCATTGCTCAACCCCCACGTGGCCGGGGAAACCGTGACTTTCCGCGATCTGTGCGGCGCCGGTGTGGCATTCAAGCTGGCCCTGGGGCTTCTGGAGCGCGCAGGCGGCGGCCGCATCGACGGCGCGGCGCGCGAGTTCCTGCATAGCGCTCAGAGCCTGGTGGCCCTGGCGGCCATCGCCGATGTCGTGCCCCTGCGCGGCGAGAACCGCGTTTTTGCGCGGTTTGGACTGGGCCTGATGCCCGACAGCTCCAACCCCGGCATCCGCGCCCTGATGGAGGTCGCATCACTCACCCGCGTGCCCACGGGCACTGACGTCGGCTTCAAGCTTGCGCCGCGGCTCAACGCCGGTGGGCGCATGGGAAGGGAAACGCTGGCCCTGGAGATCTTGACTGCGCCCAGCTACGGCGAAGCCATGAAACTGGTGCAGGAGTGCGATGTGCTCAACCGCAAGCGCCAGCAACTGGACCGCGAGCTGACGCGGCTCGCCTCGGAGATCGTGCGCTCCGACAGCAGCTATGAACGGGAGCGGGTGCTGGTTCTGGGCCACGAGGACTTCCAGCCCGGCGTGGTGGGCATCGTCGCTGCGCGCCTGACGGAAACCTTTCACAAGCCGGCCGTGCTGGTGGCGTTCAACGGAGACAGCGGCCGGGGCTCGGGGCGAAGCGTGCCGGGCTTCCACCTGTACAACGCGCTCAACGAGTGCGCGCACCTGATGAAGCGATTCGGGGGTCACGAGCAGGCGGCGGGCCTGGAAATCACCCGCGAGAATCTGGGCGTGCTGCGTCGCGCCGTGAACGAAGTAGCCGACAAGCACGTGCTCAGCGCGGACTACGCCTCGCCCACCCTGGACCTGGATGCTGAAGTGTCGCTTTCCGAGCTGACGCTGGAGGCTGTCGATACCCTGGCCCTGCTCGAACCCTTCGGCGAAGGAAACCCCGAGCCCCAGTTTTGCGCGCGCAACGTGGAGGTGGTGGCGGCGCCCAAAGTGGTCGGGCGCGGCTCCGGTCACCTGTCTCTGCTGCTGCGGCAGGGCAGCGGGCCGGCGCTGCGGGCGATCGGCTTCGGACTGGGGTCACTGGTCGAACGAATCCAGCGGGGTGACCGTCTGAGAATTGCGTTTTCGCCCATCGTCAACGACTTCCGCGGTGCCCGCGACGTCGAAGTTTCTCTCAAGGCCATCCGCCCCGAATAGTGACGCCGGGCCGCTGCAGGCCTACAATCGACAGACTGGGCTGTGCCTCGATTGTGAAGACAACATGAATCGACTTCGCCTGTTGGCCGCATTCGCGGCGCTGGTGGTTTGCGTTTTCCATGCGGGGTGCACACCTGCCAGGCAGACGCCGACGCCCGATGGGCCGGCCGTCGAGGAGCCGGTGCAGAAGGGCCTTGAGGCCCTTGCCCAGGCCGAGTTGGAGCGACGCCTTGAGGCCGTTCCTGCCCGCTATCGCGCCCAGGCGCTTCGAAACCTTCGCAGCTATTACGCCTACCCCGAAGTAAGAAGCTGGCTGCTGGAAAGGCCCGAGCCTCAACGGCGCGACGAATTGCTGGCCGTGGCGTTCTTATTCGCCTACCTGCCGCCCGTCGATTACGGCGCGCTGACCTTTGATCTGCTGCGCGAGCACGTAGATTGTGCGCTCAAGGTCCGGCGCGAAGCGGCCTGGCGCGGGCAACTATCCGACGAACTGTTCTACCACTACATTCTGCCGCACCGTGTCACCCAGGAGCCCTGCCAGGCCTGGCGCAAACTGATGCACGATGAACTCTGGCCGCGCGTAAAGGACCTGCCTATGCAGGAAGCCGCACTGGAGGCCAACCGTTACGCGCGCGAGTATGCCACATTCCAGAGCACCAACGGGCGCGACCAGGGCCCCCTGACCACGATGCTGCGCGGGGCAGGACGTTGCGAAGAGGAGATGATCCTCTACATCTGCGCGGCTCGCAGCGTGGGCATTCCGGCGCGGCCCTGCAGCACCCCCTACTGGACCTTTACGGACAACAACCATGCCTGGTGTGAGGCCTTTGCCGACGGCCGCTGGTGGTTCCTGGGCGGTTGCGAGCCCGAGCTGGAACTTGATCGAGGCTGGTTCGCGGGCCCCGCTTCGCGCGCGGGTCTGGTGGTCAGCACGGCGTACGGTGACGTGGCCGACAGCCCCGAGCCGGTGCTGGCGCGCCGCGCCGGCGTCACGCTGATCAACAGCACACCCGTCTATGGCGATACCTGCGCAGTGCAGGCGCTGTGCGACGCCGAAATCAAGGGCGACGTCTATGTTCACATCTTCAATTTTGGATCCCTGCGGGTGATCGCGCGATTCGCCCCGGGAGCCTCCATCGTGCTGGGGCGGGGCGACTACATACTCACGGCCAGGACATCTCAGGGCGCCGTGGCCGCCCTGGCCCGCACTTTTGACGATCAGTCGGCCTCGTCTGATGTGCTGTCCGAAGTTCAGGTCCAGCTCACCTCCCGTGGCTGGGATCAGTACGTCCTCGGCCGACCTTCGCAGGACGCCGGCGAGAGCCCCCAAGTCGAAGGGCATCATTGGCTGCGCTTTCCCCAGGGTCCTCGCAGGTCCACGGGGCGCAAGGTTGCAGCCTCGTCTACGCAACTCAGCCAGGATCACAAGCAGATGCTGGCCCGGGCCAGCCAGGAGCGCCTGCGCGCACGCGACCAGTGGCGGCGGGAGCGCGCCCGGATTACGCCCGAGTCGGAACGCCTGCTCGACACACTCGAAGGCGACTACAGGGCGCGCGCGCGCGAGCAGCTTGCGCGCTGCGGCGCCAATGCCCCGGAAATTCTGGCCGCCCTTGCCGCGCTCGATGCCACCGAGCGCCCCTACGTCATCGACGTGCTCGAACTGGGTGACGACAAGGACTGTTTTGAGTGGACCGCCGAGAGTCTGGCGGCGCACGTTCGACGTCACCGGCCGTCGCCCGGCGTCAACCTGGAGAGCTGGCGCCCGTGGGTGCTCGCTCCCCGCGTGCGCCACGAAAGCTCCAGCGAGCGCGGCATCCGCGCGGCCTTTTCTCCCCCGCCACGTCTGGCCGGCAGGCCCCTGGCAGAGGCTCTCGGCGTGACCGTCGCACAGGGGCTTGCCCGCGCCGAGCGCGGCTACTTTGGCAGCCCCGCCAACGCCGTGGAAAGCGAGCGAGCCGGTCGGGCCACGGTTGAAGACGCGGCCGTGTGCCTGGTGCAGGTCTACCGCGGTGCCGGGCTGGAGGCACGCCTGGCTATGGGCGGGCAATGGGCTGAGGTTCGCATTGATGGTCAGTGGCTGCCTGCCTATCCCTTCGAGCCGGAGAACTTCGGCAAAGTGAAGGCCGAGGCCGCGGCGGTCTACGCCAGACCCGGGCGGTTGCAGATCCGTTTTCGCCGTGATGGCGGGGAATTCCCGGATGCCGAGCCCTGGCGCGACTTCATGCTGTGCCGCGTCGAACGGGGCTTCGTTGAGCCCCAGGAATCGCTGGAATGGAGGGCTGGCGCCTGTGATGTGGCGCCGGGCAACTACGTGCTGTTCACGGGCGCCCGGTCGGGCCGGGGCGACGTTTGCTTCCGTGCCGCGGCTGTGACGGTGCGCAGCGGAGAAACGACGGCGGTGACCGCCGACTGCACGCTGGTGCGGGAGGAATTGGACGCCGTCGAGCTGGCCTCGAGAAAGATGACGGCCTGGCCGCAGGCGAAGGTCAGCGCTCCTGACGGCAAGCTTCTGTCACTTCAGGAGCTGGTGGGTGAAAGGCCGACTCTGGTGCTGCTGCTGAGCACTCACGACGAGCCGGCCCGGCGCCTGTTGTCTTTGCTGGGGCCCCTCCAGGAGGAATTCAGGCAGCGGGGAGTGGCTCTGGCGGCGATCTATCTCGGGCGTGAGGGCCGCGATGAGTGGGATCAGCGGGCGGCCGAGGCCGGCATCAGCATCACGCTCCATGACGACGCCGAGAAGGCCCTGGCCGCCGAACTCGACATACGTACCCAGCCGGCGATGCTGCTGCTGACACCCAAGGGCGAGACGCTGCTCTGGCATGAGGGATTCACGCTGCACGCGCCCCAGTTGGTCAAGGGCGCGCTGAAGTGGCTACGCTGAGTCGGGCACAGCCTCCAGCCAGAGCGTTACGGGCCCGTCGTTGACGAGTTCAACCTGCATGTCCGCGCCAAAGCGCCCCGTAGCAATGGGCCTTCCCAGTTTGTCCGCAAGCAGAGACACGAATTTTTCGAAGAGCGGCATGGCCGCGTCGGGTCGGGCCGCCTCAGTAAATCCCGGGCGGTTGCCGCTTGAGGCGTCGCCGTAGAGTGTGAACTGGCTGACCGCGAGAATCTCACCCCCGAGGTCATGCACGCTGCGGTTCATCCTGCCGGCATCGTCAGCGAAGATGCGCAGGTTGACGCATCGCGATGCCAGGCGCTCAAGGATGGCCGCGGTGTCGCGGCGGCCTACACCCACCAGCAGGAGAAGCCCCGGCCCGATGTCGGCAACCCTTTGACCCTCGACTGTGACGGCCGCCCGCGACACTCTTTGAACCAGAACACGCATGGCGCCAGAGTGCCTTGCGTGGCCCGTGGGGCAAGGCGTGATTTTTACCCGTCACGGGGCCTTGCGGCGTGGTAGGCTTAAACTCCAACCCCGATGTTGCCCCTTGGGGAATTCCCATCATGAAGGTCTTCCGAATTGCGGCCCTGGCGTGGGCGGCCGCGGCAGGTCTGTTTCTGTTTTCCCTCAATTACCAGGCGCAGGAAGGCGAGGCAGCGGCACCCGAGGCGCCGGGCGACGCACAGGCCGCCATCATCGAGCGCAGTTATGACGTGCGCGGGCTGTCCCGGACCGAACTGGAAGTTCAGCCCGCCAATGGCGGAATCGGCGATGTGCTGGCCCCGGACCATCTCTTTGGCAACCTTGTGACCGACCATGAGCTGGACGCCTGGACCCTGCGGGACTCGGGTGACGAGGCCCGCTGCTGGGACTCGAACGGTGATGTGCTCCATTCACTGATCGATTTCTGCAACATCAACGGCGATGCCTATGAAGTTGTGTCTCGCGAACGGGGAAACCCGGTGCAGGTCGTGGTGCGCACCACTGAAGAAGTCCACAAGCGCCTGGCCTGGGGCCTTGAGGCCCTGCGCGAAGTGGCGCGGGCACGTGTATCGCTTCAGGTGTACCGACTGCCCGCAGGCAGCGAAGCCGGCAGTGGCGTCCTGACGGCCGCCCAGGCCGCTGCAGCGGCAAAGACCGCGCGGCTGGTGGGCACCCTGCGCGGGGGGCTCGCCGAGCGCATGGTGCTGCAGCGCGTGCAGCACCAGAGCTATCTGGCCGACTACCAGATGTCGGTGGCGACGGGCAGCGCGGTGGCACAGTCCGACGTACGCAACCTGCGCACGGGCGAGGAAATTGTCGCGGGCGCCATTGTGCTGCCGGACGGCAAGCTCTGGATCCAGGGGTGGCACGCGTCCATGCGTCTGGCCGAAATGCAGCAGTTTGAAACCAACTGCGGCCGCGTTGAACTGCCCCGCGTCTCCTACAGCTACACACCCTTGGCCTCGGTGCTGCCGCGCGCCTGCGGCACGGTGCTGGATGCCGGGCCGGGGAACCGCTTTCTCGTCATTGCAGACTGTGATGCCGCCATCAGCGGACGCACCCTGAAATCCAACACCGGAACCACGCTCAGCCTCATGAACGTTACCGGCTGCCTGCGCGGCATGGCCCCGGTGACGGCCTGGCTCATGACGCCCAACCGTATGGAGGTCATGGGAGACGGAATTTCCTTTGACCAGGTGTTTGTGGAGCAGCCCATTGACGGCCCCTACAACGACGCGGCCGCATTCATGAAAGAGTACCTCGAAGGCAGGCCGGGCTCCGACTGGTTCCAGTTCCAGGTGGTAGGTCCGTTCCTGGGCATCCGCGGATTCGCCCCCGTGGACAACGAGGAACTGATGAAGGAGTTCAATATTCAGGCGGCGCTCGTAGCCAGGGATCTGGAGAAGGCCCTGTCCGAGCCGGCCCAGATCACCATACGCGTTCGCGCCTGGGTGGTTTCGCCTGACGAAGGGCTGCCCGCAGGCGTCGTGGACGGGGCTCCCTCCGAGCGTGACATGGCGGCCATGGCGGCCCTGCGTCTGCCCGTTCTGGACCGCACGACCACGGCACTGGGCGGCCAGCGCATGGACTTCCTCGACCTGGGCATGGCAGCCCACGTGCGTGACTACCAGACCATGGTGGCGCAACAGGCGGCGGGTATGGACCCCGTCATCGGTACGCTGGTGACGGGCAAGCAGGTTCGCTGGAATGCCCGTTCCCTTGAACAGGGCCTGGTGCGATTTGAACTGCGCGCGGCCCTGACCGTGGGCGACGACAAGTTCGAGAACATCCCCTGGGGCGAAGAGCGCAAGTGGTCCGTGCAGCGCTCAAGGAGTGACCTCTCGCAGCTTGAGCTCATTACGGAACTGGCCGTGGGCGGCCGCAGCGCCACAGTCTCGCCCGGGGCCGGGGCCGAAGGCTCGTTGATCGTGCTGGTCGCCGAGCGCGTGAAGTAAACACAAGCTTGGGCCGGGTGTGTCCATCGGGGGGCGCGGACCTTGGGTTCGCGCCCCCGCTTACCGGGGCGGCCCCGCGGCTGAAGCCTTGCGCGCCGGCTTGTCGCTGAGAAGGCGGCATCGGGACGCTGTATTACTCCGTCGGGCCACGGTGAATCCGGCCCGGCCTCCATTTCAAGCGGACTGCCGGGCGCAAGCGACGGCACGCAGCGAAATGTTAGACTCCCGCGGCCCATGTTTGATGCCCAGGCCCTGAGCGCGGAGTTGCCCCGCCTGCCCTTGCCGCTGGCGCAGACGCTGCGTCGCGCACTCAACGCCAAGTCGCCGCAGGAAGCCCACACTGCGGCCTATTACTTCTTCGAATCGGCACTCAAGCTTTCGACGGCGGCACAGGTCGGCGTTTACGTGCAACTGGGCGCAGGCGACGCGGCCCTCAACGAGCTGCTGGAAAGCCTGACGCGGGCCTCGACGGGTCACTGGCTGGCGATGCTGCGTGAACTTTCGGCGCACCACGCCAAGCGGAGCGACAAATCGCTGGTGCCGCTTTCCGATGTCAACGAGCGCTTGACACGGAAAGAGCCGCGCCCGGCCGCGCGCGCGTTCCTGGATTTCGCGGCAAAGCTTGCCGAGAAGCCGGACGGCCGCAAAAGCCTTTCCGTGCTCGACTTCTTTGACACGGTCGTGAGCTACCGCAACCAGGAATTGGGGCACGGCGCGCAACGCTCGCGGGAGTTTTACGCACAGGCCGCACCACTGGTACTCAACGCAACCATTGAGGCGCTCAACGCGCTGCGTCCCATGGGCGATCTGCAGCTTGCCGTGACACGCGAAGTGCTCGACCCCCGGGGCAACGTTGCGCGCATTTATCAGCGCCTCTCGGGCGATGGCGTGCAGGCGCCGGTCACGGGTGTGGCCCTGAACGAGCGCGACCAGCAGATTCCCGCAGGCCGCGTGGTGCTTGCGGGCGGCGCGGTGCGCGTGCTGCTGCACCCGCTGGTGGTCTATGAGGTGGACGAGCTTGAACGCGAGCGCGTGGGCTTTCTCAATCTGGTTTCCAGCAAGCGTGTGGCGGCCAAGGGCGACGCACAGAGCACGATCAGCGTCAGGCGTGTGGAGTATCTCGATTACGACTCCGGCGCGCGCATTGCCGGCCAGGATGCCGTGGAGGGCCTGGCCCAACTGCTCACGCGCCTGCGCGGCAAGCCGGTTTCCGCCGAAGCCGTCGAGCAACTGGCCGCCGGCGCGGAAACCCAGGTCATTGCACGCGTCGAGGCCGGGCCCGGCACGGGCCAGTGGATCGGCGACTTTGAGATTCTCGAAGAACTCGGCCGCGGCGGTATGGGCCTCGTTTACAAGGCGCGGCAAGGCTCGCTGGGCCGCGTCGTCGCGCTGAAGGTATTGCCGCCGGGCCTGGCGGGTGACCCCGTGGCCGTGGCGCGCTTCAAGCGCGAGGTGGCGGCGCTGGGGCGCTGTGACCATGCCAACGTGGTCAAGGTGCTCACGGCGGGGCAGGACGGCGACCGTTACTTCTACGCGATGGAATACGTTGAAGGCTGCGATCTCGCGGGCGTATTCGGCGTCATGACGCAGTGGGTCACGCAGTCGGGCGGGCGTTTCAAGGAAGGCCATTTGCTCGCCGCCGTATCCACCCACCTCAAGGCGCGCAAGGACAAGAGCAGCTCGTCGGGCGGCAGCGGAATCGACGCCCTGCCGCAGGCGCCTCAAGCTGCGCCGTTCATGCCCCAGCTCGAAGCGGGCAACGACTACTACCGGCGCATCGCCCAGGTCATGGCCGATGCCGCGCGCGGCGTGGCCCACCTGCACGAACACGGCATCGTGCACCGCGACCTCAAGCCGGGCAACATCATGCTCACGCAGGACGGCAAGCGCGCCATCGTGATGGATCTTGGCCTGGCACAGATGCAGGGCGGGGGCGCGAGTCTCACGCAAAGCAACGTGAAGATCGTGGGCACGCTGCGTTACATGCCGCCGGAGCAGCTGCAGCGCCACCTGCTAGAGGTCACGCCGCTGGCCGATATCTACGCTCTGGGTGCCACGCTTTATGAGCTTGCCTGCCTCGCGCCGATCTTCGATGGCGATTCCGAGGCGCGGCTGATCCAGCAGGTATTGCAGGAGCAGCCCAGGGCGCCGCGCCGGGTCAACCCCGCCCTGCCGGAGGACCTGGCGACGATCATCGGCGTGGCCACGGCGAAAACGCCGGCGGAGCGATACGCCAGCGCGGAGAAGCTGGCACAGGACCTTGAGGCCTTTTCGCGCGGCGAGCCAATCTCGGTGCGGCCACCGGGGGCGCTGCACTACTTGAAGCTCTTCTATCGCCGCAACAGGGCCTTTGCGCAGACTGCGGCGGCGGCGTTCGTGATGCTGTTGGCGCTCAGTGCATGGTTTGTGGTCAACCTCAATGCGCGCCGCGCCGAGGCAGAGAGTGCGCGCGACGACGCCGAGCAGCAGCGCAGAAACGCGGAAACCCAGGCCGAACTTGCGCGCAGGAACGCCGAACTCGCGCGCGAGCAGGAAGGCAAGGCGCGTGAAGGCGAAAGCCGCGCCCGGGAAGCGGAAAGCCACGCCAGAGGCGAGGCCGCCCGCGCCACAAGAGCCGAACTGGTCACGCGACAGCGCCTGGCGGAGTCCCGTGTGCTTCAGGCCGATGCCCTGTTTTCAAGCGGGCGGCGTGTCGAGGCCAAGAAGCTCTATGCACAGGCCGGCGACGAATTGAGACAATTGGGCACATCGAGCTTCAACGCCGACCTGGGTTGGACGCTTGCCGAGGATCGGGCGCCCGACCCTCTGGTGGTCATGCGCGGCAGCCCCTACGGCAATGTCACGTCGGCCGCGATTTCGCGCGACGGCCGGATTTGCGCGCTGGCCAGTAACACGGAAATCGCCCTCTGGGACGTCAGCCGCTGGTGCGAACTTCGCCGCCTTTCGGGGACGCCGAGGCTGATCACCTGCGTTGCCTTTTCCCCCGATGGCCAGTGGCTGGCCAGCGGCGGCGGCGACAAGTGTGTTGCCCTCTGGCGTGTCTCGGACGGCGCCTTGCTGCACCGGCTGTCGGGCCATCAGGAAGAAGTCAGCGCCCTGGCCTTCAGCCCTGACGGCAAATACCTCGCCAGCGGCGACATGGCCGACGACCCCGAGAAAGCCGCCGGCAGCATCCGCTTGTGGGAGGTGGCCGGCGGAAAGGAAGCCATGGTGCTGCGAGGCCCAGTACGCAGCACGGCGGCCCTTGCGTACTCCAACGACGGCAAGTGGCTGCTGGCCTGCAACACCAAACCCAGGTCCGCCGATCAGCGCCTTGAGGGTATCCAGGTCTGGAACGTGCGCGAGGGGCGGCCCTATACGCTGATCCATGAACGGGGCAGGAGCTTCTGCTCCTGCAGCTTCTCCGAGGATGGCGCGCTGGTTTACGCCGGCAGCACGGACGGCCGGCTGTATGCCTGGCGCCTGGAGGACCTGAAGCTTCTGCTCGCCCTGCCCGTGGTCATCGGCGAAATCCGGAACATCACCTGGGCCGAGGGCGGACGTACCTGCCTGCTCACCGGCAGTTACGGCCAGGTTGTCCAGTTCCGGCCCACCGATGCCACGAAGATCCGCGAGTTCGCCGGTCACACCAGCGGCGTTCTGGCGGCGGCCTTCCTGGACGGGGACTCCTGCGTATCGGCGGGCAGCGACAACGCCGTTCGCGTCTGGAACGTCGGAACCGGGCAGGAAACGCGCGGCTTTGAGGGCCACAACCAGAATGTCTACTGCGTGGCCATTTCGCCCGACGGGCGGCTCGTCGCTTCGGGCGGATGGGACAACACCGTCAAGCTCTGGGACACCCGGACGGGGGGCCTGTTGCGCACACTGCGGGGCCATGTAGCCAGCATCGGCGCGCTGGAGTTTTCACCCGACGGCACGATGCTGGCCTCCGGGGAGGCACCCCTGGGGTGGCAACGGGGCCGGGGATCCTTCGCCATCAAGCTCTGGGATGTGGCAGGCGGCAAAGAGCTGCGCACCATCGCCGACGTGGAGTATCCGCTGTTCGGCCTGATGTTCTCACCTGACGGCCGGTCCCTGCTTTCGGGCGGCACGGCCAAGGTACTCGATCTCTGGAGCGTGGAGACCGGCAGGCCCCTGGCCCGCTTTGCGGGACACACGGATACCGTCTGGGCCGCGCACTTCTCGGCCAGCGGCACGCGCCTGCTCACCGGCAGCGACGACGGGACCCTGCGCCAGTGGGATTGCGACAGCGGGCGCGAAGTCAGCCGCTTCGAGCTCAAGGCGGGCGTGCGCAGTGCCCGCTATTCCAGAGACGGAACCTTCATCGCGGCGGGCCTGGTCGATGGCAGCGTCCACCTCGTCGAGTCTGACTCGGGCCGCCTGGTCTACTTCTCGGGCGGCAGGTTCAACGTTCACGAGGGATCCGTGGACTGGATTTCATTCCTGCCCGACGGGCGCAGTCTCGTCACCATGTGTCACCGGGATCAATCCATTGTGGTAACAGACTTCCGCGCAGGCGCCGTCGCAACCCGCTCCATGACGCCCTCGCCGGGAATCGGCGAACGTGGGCGCTTCTCGGCCGACGGCCGCGTGTTTGTCTCGCCGACGCCCAACCGCTCCATCTCGGTGTGGGAGATCGGCCGGGGGCGGGAGCGCAGGCCGCTGTTTGAGCACTCGCCCGACATTCGCTTCTTTGCGGCCGCCGCCGGCGCATGCCGCCTCGCCGTCATCCAGTCCACGGAACTGGGGGGCCGGATGCCGACACTGCTCTCGCTCATGGTCTTCGACACGGCCTCCGGGCGTCCGCTATGGTCTCGCCCGCTCGACAAGAGCCCGCTCGCCCTTGAGGTATCTTACGACGGCTCGCTGGTACTGTATCAGGACGCGACATACCGGGTGACACTCCTCAACGGCACCAGCGGGGCGGAGGCGGGCACGTTCGCGGGCTGGCCTTCCCTGAAGGCGGCCCTCTCCGGAGACGGATCGCTTCTTGCCGCCGGGGGGCGTGACCATGTGCTTCGCCTCTTCAGGCCGCGCGACAACGTCTCCCGGCCCCATGTCACGGTGGAAACTCCGGCCACCCTGCTGGCCATTGAAGTCTCCGCCAGCGGCCGCTACATCGCCACGGCCGGCAGCGACCAGATGGCCCGGGTCTATGATGCCGCCGGAGAGCTTCTGCACACCTTTGAAGGCCACAGCGCGCACATCCGCACGCTGGCGTTCAACGACTCCGAGTCGCTTCTCGCCACCGGGGACGACCGCGGCGAGATTCGCGTCTGGTCCTTGACGGGCGCGGCGCCCCAGGTCATGGCCGGTCACAAGCTGTCCGTGACCTCGCTGACCTTCTTTGACGAATGCCTGATGAGCTCGGGAGACAGCACCTTGCGGGTCTGGGACCTCGCCACAGGGGGCGAGCTGCGCACCATCACCAGCGCCGAAAGCTTCGGCATTGTCATGGCCAGGGCCGGGAGCGGCATGGTGGTCGAGGCAGGCGAACAGAACGTGTATCTCTGGGATATCACGCTGCCGCGCCGCGCCAGAGACCGCCGCGCCGGCTTTGACGAGGCTCGGGCCCGCTCAGGCCAGGACGCTGCGGCGCTGCTCGAGGTCGGACGCTGGTTTGCCTTGCGGGGCCGCCCGGACTGGGCGCTGGAGTTTCTCGATGGGGCGCGGCAAGCCATGCCCGCCGAGGACCTTGAACTGGCCGGGATATCGCTGGACGCCGGTCGCATCGACACCAGCGTCGCCGCGCTGGACTTGGCCCGGCGCGCCGGCCGCGTGACGGAGGCCCAAGCCGGCAACTTCAGGCAGATGCAGAAGACGACCACACTCTGGCGCGCACAGTGTCTGGTCTCGCTGGGCCGACTGGCCGAAGCCCTACCCTGGTTCCACGCCGCCATCGGCCTCGACCCCGACAATGCCTCGCTGCTGCTGTTGCGCGGTCAGGTGTTGCTCTCGCTGGGCCGTGCCGCCGAGTCCCTTGCGGATTTCGACGCCGCTCTGGCCCTGGATGCAACAGACACGGAGGGGCGCCAGGGGCGTGCCGCAAGCCTTGAGAGTCTTGCCCGCCTTGAGGAGGCTATGGCGGAGTATCAGCGCCTGCAGGCGCTGGTGCCCGGCGCACCCTACTTCCTGCTCAAGGAGGGCGAGTGCCTGTTCAAACTGAAGCGCTATGACGACTGCGTCCGGCTCTGCACCCGCTGCCTGGAGGAGCAGGAGTACAGCGACATGCGCCATCTTCGCGGCTCGGCCTTCTGGGAACTCAAGCAATGGCCTCAGGCCGTGGCCGATTTCAACGAACTCAAGACCCGACGCGGCGAGTGGTTCGACTTCCTGAACGCGGCCTACTGCCAGGCCAAGGCCGGCAACTTTGAGGCGGCGACGCAGGACGTTGAACGAGCTCTCAACCCCCGAGCCAACGCGGCGGTCGCACGTTACGTGGCGGCCGTGGTCTACGCGCTGCGCGCAGCCTCGCACCCGGACAGCCAAGAGGGCCGCGCCGCTCGTGCCGAAGATGTGGCCACAGCGCTGAATTACCTTGAGCAATCGGCGGCTGAGTCCTTCGGCGGCCAGGTCACCCTGCAACAGGTGGCGACGGACGGAGACTTTGCGGCCCTTCAGAACGAGCCGCGCTTCCTGAAGCTCCAGGGCCGCTGACGGCCCGGAGCGGGCCCTGTTATCGGTGGGGCTCCACGAGAATCTCGATGCCCGACAGGTTGCCTGTACCCACTTCAAGCGTGATCTCGCCGCGCTTGAGAAGGGGGTTGGCTGCCATCAGGCGATAGGTTCCGGGCGCGACGTCGTGCAGTGTGAAACTTCCTTGTGCTCCCTGCCCGCCGAAATAGAGGCCGCTGAGCCGCCCCTGAGCATCCACCAGATAGAGCCCTGAGCCGCCGGGCAGCGGACCGCCGTCCTGTCGCCTCACGACTCCCACGACAGTCACTCCCCGACGTTCGACCACGATGTCGGCCTGTACGGGCTCGCTGTTCTGGGGCACCACCACGGGGTCCGAGAATGCCGTGGAGGTCTCGGCCTCATCAGGATAGCCGCCCACTCGGGCCAGCATGCGGGCACCGTTTTCCATGCGCTCGGCACGGTAGTGGCCCTGGGCGTCCGTTACCACATAGGCCGCCAGGCATGCCCGCTCCCAGCCGGCGTCGAGATTGGTAATGCTTACCCGGGCCCCCACCACCGGGGCGCCGTCCGGATATGTCACACGCCCCTCCACCACCCCCGTGGCGCGAGGCAGGGTCAGCACCCGCTGCGTCAGGCCCGGAGTTTCGAGCGTCACATCCACCGTGAACTGGGCACTGGAATCGCCCTGGGTCTTCAAGGGCGTCAGGGTGAACGTGTCAGGCCAGAGGTTGCTGACTTCAAACTCGCCGCCGGGCCCCGTATAGACGGTGTCGATGTAGTAGACATGGGCTTTGTGATGCACGTATACCCCGGCGTTGGCGTGAGGCGTGCCGTCGTGCCGCTTCATGACCCCGCGAAGGCTGCAGAGCGAACCCAACTCGAAATCGAGGCTGGCGCCGCCCTCGGCGGGAACGGTCACCGGGCGTGCCGCGACGCGGTAGGCCGAGATGCCCACAAAGTACTGACCCGGCGGTAGATTGCCGGTGGCGTAGCGTCCCTGGCTGTCGGTTGTGGCCGAAGCGTTGCCGGCCGGCTGCGAGAGCTTGCCCTTGCCATCAAGATACCACACCTCAAGCACGACGCCTCCCGGCAGCGCCTTGCCCTGACTGGAGCAAAGGCCGCGAATGCCGCTGCCGCGCACGAGGCTGACTTCATGGGCGGGTTTCTGATCGACCTCCGCGCTGGGGTAGGCCGTGACCTCCAGCGTCGTTTCCACGTAGCCGGCCTTGCTGAAGCGGCAGCGAGGCCTGAGCGACGAAAGACCGTTGATGCGCACGCTGCCGGTTTCGTCAGTGGTCAGGGTCTGGCCGTAGTCCACCACACTCACGGATACGCCCGCCAGAGGCTCCCCGTCCGCGGCATCGGTCACGCGCACGCGGGCCGAGAAGTCGGCCTTGCGCAGTTCGATGTCCAGCTCGATTTCGTACTGGCCCTGAGCCGGCGTCACGCGCAGGGTGTTGCCGAGGAATGCCGGGTGCTGGACGCCCACCAGAAACGAAGCAACCGGCAGTCCTTCAAGGCGGTATTGGCCCGACGCGTCGCTGACTGCCTGACGATTCTCGGCGCTGATCCGCGCATCCTGGACCGGCCGACGGGGTTCGCCCTGCTCGTACACCAGCCCAAAGACGTTGACGCCGGCCTGGAGCATCACATCGCCCAGGTCCTGCACCTCACCCGCCACGGGAGCGATATCCACCCGTCTGGACGGATAACCCGGCGCCGCAATGGCCAACTGTGCGGCATCCAGGGCGACCTCGCACCAGAACCGGCCTTCGGCATCAGGCCCCGTGCGCTGCTCCATGCGCGCCGCTCTGCCGTCGGTCCTGAACACGGAGAGCATCGCGCTGCTCACGGGCTGCAACTGAGGCGTAAGAATGCGGCCGCGCACCACGGCCAGGCTGCTGCGCTGAAGCCTGATCTCGAGGTCGCTGGTTCCGCTCTTGACGAAGTTCTGCGTCAAGCGCGAGAAACCTGGCGCAAGCACCGTGATCACGTTATGCAGGCTCTCGGGCTGGCACCGCACGAGAAACTCGCCGTGGACGTCCGTGCTGGCCTCCGTATGGAAGTGCTGATTGGGCTCGGCGAAGAAGTCGCAGTGCACCTGCGCCCCCGCGACGGGCACATCCGCGGCGTCCACCACGCGACCCGCAATTCCGACGCCGGGGCTGAGTTCGACGCGCAGGTCCGCGGGCGGGCTCACATTGTTGAGAATTCGGGGCGCGTAGCCCTCGCGCGAAACGCGAAGCCGGTAGCTCCCGGGCAAGAGCGGGACAAACTCAAAGCCGCCGCCTTGCGACGTGCGCAGGCTGCTGACATCGCGGAAGTTCAGGCCGTTGAACTCCTGCAGAAAGACCTGGGCCTCGGCCACGGGTGCGCCGCTTTCGGCTGAAAGCACCGTGCCGCGAATGCCGGTGTCGCGCAGAATGACGATGTCACCCAGATTCACGGTGCCGTCCGCAAGACGCGTGGTCATGGGCCGGCTGGAGTTGCCACGGCTGTCCTGCGCGATAACGGTCAGGCTGACCTGCAGGGGAAGGCCGCCCACCGAGAACCGGCCATCGTCCTGAGTCGTGACCCGTTGCGGCATTTCGCTGCCACCGGCGAACGTCACGCTGACCGTCGCCAGAAGCGGCTCCCCCAGGTCATTGACCACGCGGCCCGTCAGGAAGGCCAGGGCGCCGGGCTCCTCCTGCTGGGCCTTGTCGGTCCCGTTGCTGCCGCCGCTTACATGCGCCGGAGCGCCGCCGCTGCCTCGCTCGGCGTTCCTGCCTTTGGCGCCGCCGGACGCCCCGGCGTTGCCGGGCGCGCGGCTCACGGGGAATCCCCGCTCATCGACATAGACCTTGCGCCCATCGCGAGTCCAGCGATAGGGCCCCGATTCGTCGCGGCCGTCGGCCACTCGATCGGTGGCGAACGCGTCAGCGCTCGGGACTTCTTCGGGGGAGCTCTTCGTCGCCTGAACGTTGCGCGGCCGCGAAGTGTCACCGGAAGCGAACCAGCCCGCGAGGGGGCCGTTGCGTCCCATCACCAGCAGGCCGCCGCCAAGCGCTGCCAGCATCAGTAGGACCAGGCCCGCGACAAGTGTTTTCTGATTCATGGCACCATGCCCCTCCATCCGGCGTCCCATGGATTACCTCAGCGCGCGCGACAAGATAGCCTGCTTGGCATCGCGTGCAGGGTCCATTTCCGGAGCGTGTCATGAAAGCATTACGGACGATTTGTGTCGTTCCACTTCTGTTCCTGGTCGGTTCCCTCTTGGCCCAGCCCGAAGAAAAGCCCTCCGAATTCAGACTGCCCCGCACCTATAGCTTTGGCCAGATGGGCATTGCTCTTAAGGACGACCTGACCATCGAACAAGGGGGACCCCGCGGTGCCGACGGCAAGTTTGTGGCCAGCGTCGGTGACCGCATTCTGGAGTGGAATGGAAGAAAACTCGCAGGTCTTGACGACTACTGCCGCTGTCTTTACGCAAGCAAGCCCGGCGACGACGTCACCCTCAAGATCCTGAGACCCAACCCCGACAAAACCAGGCCCGCCGAGGAGCTCACGGTCGTGGCTCGCCTGGGCGACCCGAAGAAGAACTTCGCCGATCTGTACGCCTCGCGCGAGAAACGCAACCGCAGTTACGACTGGCGTGTTCACAGCGTGGCGGCCGCGCGCCAGGACGGTCTCAAGCGCCGCGTGGCGGCCGCATTGAGCGAGTACCGGCTGGGGCGCGCCTACGACCATCTGCTGGCAGCCCACGAGCGGGAACTCGACCTCTGGGACTGCCATGAGTCCCTGACCAGTTGCGAACTGCTGCTGCGCGACCCGGCCAGCAGCCAGGGCTGGATTGAAGAAGCCACAGACGCTCTGGCCAACTCCATGAGCGACGACAGCGCAGGAATCTGGCAGCTCTACGTGGCGGCCTCCAAGCTCATGGATTGCACTCCTGCGCTGCTGCCTCTGGGCGTCGATTGGCCCAAGGCGGAGGCCTCCATGCCTTCAACGGAAGCCGACGTGTGGCGCCTGAAGAAAGCACTTGCGGCCCTGGACTCGCGGCCGTCCCTGCGCCAGCAGCCCGGCGACGCCGCCTGGGGCGACCTGATGCAGCGCCTCCAGAAGGTGGAGCTGGCCTGGCAAGGTCAGCCGGAGTTCCCCGAACTGGTCGCCCTGATCAAACTCATTCGCGAACAGCCTGACTCCCGGCTGAGCCTGCTGGCACGCGCCGACCGCGCCCTCGAGGTCCTGCTGGAGGAGGCTCGCCGATGCTCGACCTGGCCCAAGCCCCACAACCCGACGCCCGGCGTCGTTGCGGAACTGAAGACGCCCTTTGGGTTGGTGGCGGTGGGCGGACCGGGGGCGAACCTCTGGGACTGCCAATCCAACCGATACGCCCTGATCGTGGACCTCGGGGGCGACGACACCTACGAGGGCTGGGTCGCCGCACCCAGCGGGCTTGGCAACCCGGTCAGCGTGATCATCGATCTGGCCGGCAATGACACCTACCGCAGCAAGCACAAGTTTGGCCTGGCCAGCGCAGCGGGCGGCACGGGCATCCTTTACGATGCAGGCGGGGATGACACCTACGAGTGCGCCGAGTGGGGCATAGGGGCCGCGTTCTGCGGGGTGGGGCTGCTCATCGACAAAGCGGGTAACGACCGCTACCGCGGCGGCGACATGACCATCGGCTGCGCGGCCTATGGCGTCGGCGCTGTCATGGACTGTCTGGGCAACGACATTTACGAGAGTTCCGTTTACTCCGTGGGCTGCGGCCTGCCGCGCGGGCTCGGACTTGTGCTGGACCGCGACGGAGATGACCGCTACCGCTGCACGGGCAAATATCAGAGCGGCTATGGCACCCAGGGCGAGTGGCAGGGTTGGGGCATCGGCTGCGGCTTTGGCTTCCGGTCCCTGGCCGCGGGCGGCATTGGCGCAGTCGTGGACCTGCGCGGAAACGATGTCTACGACGCGGGCGAGTTTGGCCTGGGGTGCGGCTACTTCCTGGGGGTGGGAGTAGTGCGGGATATGAAGGGCCATGACATCTACCGCGCCTCGCGTTATGGCCTGGCTGCGGCGGCCCATTGCGCCGTGGGCCTGTTCATGGACGACCTTGGCAATGACGACTACCAGAACGTCGGGCCCGCCAGCATGGCCGGAGTCTGGGACATCGCCACCGGCGCCATGTTCGACCTCGACGGCAATGACAGCTACCGTTCAGGCGGACTGGGGCTGGGGGCCGGCTCCCAAAACGCCGTGGGCATCTTCTGGGACGTTGCCGGCAACGACAGCTATCGAGCCTATGACGCCAGCACGCTGGGCCACGGCGGCGGCAACAGCTATGGCGGCGGGCGCCTGGCGCGCAACTTCGGGTTCTTCTTCGACACGGGAGGTGAGGACAGCTACACCCGCGCCGATCGCCGGAACAACGAACGCAAGCTCACCGGCGAGTTCGGCATCTTCCAGGACACTGCAGGCAACACGCCGCCCGAGATCACGCCAGACGATGACGAAGAACCTTATTACGAAGAGGAGTAGCTCCAGCCACGGGACCGGCTGCGGTGCGGCGCAACCGTGCGGCTGATTTGGGCTCTCCTTTGGCGGTGTGCTAGTGGGCCTCCAGGTCAATGAACTGAAGCTGAGGGAAAGCCTGGCGCATCTCGGACTCGATCCGGTTGATTTCTTCGCCCTGGGCCTGCATCAGTTTTTCGCCGAAGATCTTCGCGAATTCAAGGCGCTGCTCCGGCGTCTGGTCTGACGCGCCGGTCTTCACCACCGGTTCATTCTCCAGCCAGTCCTTCAATTTTTCTGCCATGTAGCGCCCGTTGAAGTCGACCTCGGCCTTGAACTTGAACTGCTCGCTGCCCAGCACGCGGCTTTGCACCGAGTGAACGGCCTCAATGCTCGGCTGAGACTTGAGCCAGTCGACAATCTTCAGCTCTACATCCCTCGGGATGGAGATACCCAGAATCAGGGCGCGGTTCTTGAAGCCGAGCCACACCGCCACGACGCCCAACAGGATGCCGATGAGGATGGAGCCGATGGCGTCCGGCACTCCGCTGTTGAAAGCCACCGACAGCCCGATGCCGCCCAGTGCCAGCAGCACGCCCAGGCAGGCCACACAGTCTTCAAAGAGAACTGCAAGCACCGTCGGATCGCTCGTGGTGCGCAGATACTCAAAGAACCCTTTAGAGCCTTTTTGCCGACGCACGACGTTGATGGCCTTGTACAGAATCCAGCCGTCGAGCACAAAGCCGATGCCCAGCACGACAAAGTCAAACCAGCCGGGGCGCGGCTTGTGGCCTTCGATCAGGCCATCGATGCCGTGGTAGACCGTGACTCCGCATCCCAGCACGAAGATGCCCGCAGCCGACAACAACGCAAACAGGAATCGTTCATAGCCGTAGCCATAGTGAAACATGGCGTCCGCGGGGCGCTCGCTGCGCCGGATGCCCAGGTAAAGCAGGAACTGGTTGCCGGCGTCGGCCAGCGTATGCATGGCCTCGGAAAACATGGAGCCCGAGCCGGAGATGGCAAAGGCCACGAACTTCAGAATCGTGATGATGACATTGACACAGACCGCTGCCAGGACCGCGCCCTTGGAACCCGAATCCGCCATGGAGAGACACCCCCGAAAAATGCTGCACCGCTCACGCGACCCCTTGCCCGGCGCACAGCGTCGGACTACTGATCAAGTTCGCGCCAGCCCCGGGGCAACTCCGGACTGCAGTCCAGGGCGGCAGACAACTCCTTGACGGCCATCTCGCAGACGGCAACCCGCGCATACCACTTATGGTTGGCCGGCACCACGTGCCAGGGGGCGTGCCGCGTCGAGGTTTCTTCCAGCATGTCGTCGATGGCTTCTTCGTATTCGTTCCACTTCTCGCGATTGCGCCAGTCTTCGTCGGTGATTTTCCAGTTCTTGAAGGGATTGGCTTCGCGCTCCTTGAAGCGCTTGAGCTGCTCCTTGCGGCTGATGTGAAGGAAGAACTTGACCACAGGCGCGCCCTCTTCGGCCATGGCGCGCTCGAAATCATTGATCACGCCGTAGGCGCGCTGCCACTCCTGCTTCGAGGCGTGGCCCTCAACGCGCTCGACGAGCACGCGGCCATACCAGCTCCGGTCAAAGATGCCAAGGCGCCCGGGGCCCGGCAGGCGTGTCCAGAACCGCTGCAGAAAGTGTACGGACTTCTCTTCGGGTGTCGGCGCACCGATGGGGTGCACCACAAAACCACGGGGGTCCAGGCGCTCGACAAGCCGCCGGATGGAGCCGCCCTTGCCCGATGCGTCCCAGCCCTCGAACACCAGCAGGGCCTCGCGCCTGTGCTCGTACATGTGCCGCTGAATCAGCAGGAGCTGCAACTGCGCCTTGTGCAGGCGCCGCTCGTATTCCCCTTCGTCGGCAAGCTTGACTTCGAGATCGATGTCCTTGAGCCGCATGGTCAGCCGATACGCATGTCCATGACCTGGGCCTTGTGTCCGCAGGCTCCGCAACGGCCCTCGAGTTTGAACATGCCCACGCCGTCGGTGCCGAGCTCCTCGGGTGTTTCACGGCCCACAAACGTCGGCTGGGCGCACTTGGGGCACTTCATGGATTCAATGGCCCGTTGAAGTTCCTGGGCGGCCGGGGTGCGATAGCGGGGTGCCTCCACAAAGGCGCCCACGGCGGGCATCTCGGCCGTTCCCACACGTGGCAGCTCATCGGTGCCCATGGAGGGTTCGTCGAGGCTGGGCTCCAGGCCCGCCTCGGCCAGCATCGGCACTTCCGCCGTGGCCGCGGGCTCCAGCGGCGCCAGATCATGGTTGGAGGGTTCGCCCGCCGGAAGTTCCGCCGGTACCTGGATGACGCGGCCCGACGTCGAGACCACGCGGGGCTCGTCCGCTGCCGGCGCTGGCGTCGTCACCGAACCAGCGGCCGCCTGCGCGGGCGCCGCCGGTTCGGGCCGGACGGGGGCGACCATGCTGGGCATATTGTTGGGCGCGCTTGCAGCGGCCGGCTGTTCGGCGGGGCGCGGCGCGGACGGCGCCTGTGATGCGTCTCCTTTCCTGCGCATCAAGAGCGCGACGACAACGGCGAGCACGACGACTGCAGCCACAACCCCCGCAATGATACCGACGTTGGCGGCAATGATTGGCACGATGAGTCCCCCGCTGCGATGTGCGGCCGACTTTAGCAGGCGCGGAAGAAAGTGGCAGCGGGGCAGATGCGGGATCGGGCGCCGAGGTCAGGCGCGGGCAAAGGCCCCGCCTGCATTGAGGCGGGACTTCTCCGTGAACACCTGCTCGATGAGCCCGAGCACGAAGTCCAGCTCGTCGCGCGTGGCCACCAGCGGCGGCGTGAAACGCAGCACCCAATGATGCGTGTCTTTGACGATGGCACCCAGCTCCAGCAGCCGGCGTGTGAACTCGTGACCGTCAGGTCCGTTCCGGTTGAGCTCGATGCCCAGCATCAGGCCCATGCCGCGCACTTCCTTGATGCGCGGGGCCTTCCTGGCCACCTCCCGCAGGCGTGCCAGGGCATAGGCGCCTTTCTCGGCTGCCTGTTCCGGCAGGCGTTCGAGCTCTATGGCCGTCAGCGCCGCCAAGCCCAGCACCCCCGCCATGGGGCTGCCGCCGAAAGTGCTGCCGTGGCTGCCGGGCTCGAAGTGGTCCATGAGGCGGCGCGAGGCCAGGATGCCCGACACAGGGGCAAACCCGCCTGAAGCGCTCTTGCCCACGCACAGGACGTCAGGCCGCGCCTTCTCGCCCTCATGTTCCCAGGCAAACAGCCGGCCGGTGCGGCCAAAGCCGGTCTGGATTTCGTCCCAGATGGCCAGAACGTTGTGTTCGCGGCAGAGGGCCCGCACGGCGCTGAGGTACCCCGGGCGCGGGATGTTGATTCCGCCTTCGCCCTGGATGGGCTCAAGGAAAACGGCGGCCGTATTGGGCGTGAGGGCGCGTTCGATTGCCCTGACATCGTCAAAGGGCACACGAACGAAGCCCGGCGCAAAGGGGCCAAACCCCGCGCGGGCCGTCTGGTCCTCTTCGTCGAACATCTGGGTGACGGTCAGGGTGCGGCCGTGGAAGCAGTGGTCGGCGTAAATGATCTCGGGCGCAGACACACCTTTCTCGCGATGGGCAAAGCGGCGGGCCAGCTTGATGGCGGCCTCCGGCGCTTCCACGCCGCCGTTGGCGGGCAGGAACATGTCAAAGCCCGTCATGTGCGTGAGCTTGCGCGCAAACAGGGCCAGCCACGGATCAGGCATGAAGCGTCCCAGCACCGTGGGATAGCCGGCGTCAAGAAAGCCCTTCAGGGTCTCCTTGATCAGAGGGTGGCCATGGCCGAGATTGGCTGCGGAATAGGCCGAGACACCGTCGAAAATGGTGCGGCCGCGGGCGGTATGCAGCCAGGGGCCTTCCGCCTTGATGACAGGATCGTCGCTCAGCAGCCTGTAATTGTGGGCCACCGTGGCATTGAGAAAGTCAATGGCCTGATCGGCTGAAAGCCGCTGGGCCGACTCCAGAAGTCTGTGAGCTTCCTGACGCGCTGTTTCTCGGTTCATGGGCCTGTCCTTGGCCGGGTCATGGCGGCTTCAGGCCGCGCTTCGACCCGGCTTGGGTTTCCCATGCAGTGTATACGGAGGCACAATGGCCCGTAACCCCCGAAACGACCCGGCTGAACCCCGCTGGGAGCTCTTCGTTAGTATGCTGTTACGAACGTTCTTATCGAGGCGCATCCATGGCAGTTACGATTTCGTGCCAGTCCTGCGGCTACCAGTATGACGGCACCGGCCTGCAGGCCGGAGTTCAATTCCAGTGCACCCAGTGCGGCAACATGGTGGTCGTCGGCCAGGCCCCCGGCCGCAAGGCGCCCACCAAGGGCGCGCCCGCGGCCCGGGGTGGCCCCGCCCCGCGCGGCCCCAAGCCCATGGGGCGGGCGGGCGGACCTCGCGCCGCGCAGCCCTACGGCGCGCCGGGGGCACAGGGGGGCCCGCAGGGAGCCGCCTTTGGCCCGCCCAAGAAGGACAACACGATGATGATCATGGGCATCATCGGCGGAGTGATTGTTGTAGGGATGATTGCCGCCATCGTGATGATGACCTCCAGCAAAGAGAATCAGCAGCAGCAGTCCAAGGCCGACGACGATCGTCGCGCCAGGGAAGAAAAGGAAGCCCAGCTCAAGAAGAACGAGCAGGTCAAGAAGGACGGCGAGGCTCGCATCGCCACGATTCAGGCGGCCACGCAGGCAGGGCCGCGGATTGCCGGCATGCTCGCGAGCAAGGACATGACTGCGCTCTCGGCCATGTTCGACTGGACGGCGGTGTGGGAGGATTTCAAGAACCAGCTCGAAAAGCGGGAAAAGAAGCCGCCCACCAACCCCGACGGCTCCCCCAAGCTGGACAAGGCCGGTCGGCCCGTGCCTTCGGACTACGACAAGTTCATGGACAACCCGCTGTTCTGTGACGGCGATTGGGAGAAGGACGAGAAAGGCAACCCCACCGGCCGCTACAAGGGCAGCAACATCAAGGGCCCAGACGGCATCCGCCAGCGCATGATGGGATACATCGAGATGATGTATGGCGGCGTCGACGCCCAGGCCGACGAAGCTGCCATGGACAAGCAGAAGACACCGGCCGAGGCCAAATTCTCGCTGACCCTGGGTGGCAAGGTGCTGCTGGGGCGCATGGTCATGATCAAGTCCACGGCAGCCTCGAACAAGTACCTGAATTTCTACGTGGGGGCTGCAGCCGGCGATACCAACGTCAGGATCCTGCGCTTTGAGGATTCGGGCGTTCTGGAGAATCTCAAGCAGAAGGAAGCGGCCTACGTTCGTAAGACCCCGACCAACGACAACCAGTTCGAGAATCCGGATCGAGAGCGCCCCCGCGACCCGAACAACCCGGACACGGCGGGTCCTGACGAGAATCCCCCTGCCGATCTCGCCCCGGCCAAGAAGACCGGCGCTGCCTGCCCCCAGGCCCTGATAAACATCTTCCGCGACCTGCGCGACGGCAAGTCCGTCACCGACGCCCAGATCAAAGTCGTGCAGGACCAGTCACGGTCCAAGGAAGATCGCAAGGCCTTCATTGGCGCCTGTGTGGATGCGCTCATCGATCACTTCGAGAAGCGCAACCGCATGGAGCTCCAGAACCTGTCCCGTTCGCTGTTCAGGATCTACGAGCGCGCCATCGGTTATCCTGAGAAGGAAGCCACCTTCGACCCGACCACGTTTGATCCCGCCAACGACTATCCGCTGCGGGTGTGGTACGACTTCTACGAGCGCTACGGAAAGTAGCGGAAACAGGGAATTCGCGGGCCGCTTCGGCGGCCCGCTTCATTTCACGGCAGCCGAGCGCAGCGTATCCAGCACCGCGCGGCCCATTTCGCTCATCACAAAGGGCTTGCGAAGGATGCTGCGAAAGCCCGCCTGGTACAGGGCCTGGTCGGAGTCAGATGCCCCATGGCCCGTCATGGCCAGTGCCGGAACGCTGTTGTGAGCCTGCTGCCGCAACTCGCGCAGCAGATCGGCGCTGCTGCCCGTGGGCAGCGAAAGATCGAACAGAAACAGGTCATAGCCACGGCCGGCCGCCAGGGTGCGGGCATGTTCGATGTCCAGGGCAACGTCGCAGTGGAGTCCTTTCTCGCCCAGATAGCTGGACACCAGCCCGGCGATCAGGGGCTCGTCGTCCAGCACGAGCACGCTGCGCCCCTTGAGTTCCGGGTCCACCAGCGTCGTGGTGCGATCGTTTTCGTGGTCCTTGTGGCGCTTGCGGGTGTCTCCGCGGGAGTGGCTGTGGGCCCGCGGCAGTTGAAGCGTGAAAGTGGAGCCGCGCCCGGGCGCACTGGACACGTCAATACGACCGTCGTGCTCGGCAGCGATGCGCTGGCAGATGGACAGGCCCAGCCCCGTTCCCGTCGCCTTGCCGTCAAACACGCGCCCGCCCAGGGAGCCCTTGGTCGTAAAGAACGGCTCAAACAGCCGCCGCATGGCCGCCGGATTCATGCCGATGCCGTTATCGCTCACACTCACGCGGGCATGCTCGTCATCGGCGTCCAGGGTGATGTCAATCTGCCCCCGGTAGTCGGCGCCGCGCGCGGCGGCGGCCACACAGGCGTGCCGCGCGTTGGTCAGCAGATTGAGCAGCACCTGCACCAGCTGGACGCGATCGCCCAGAATCACCGGGCTTTGCCGCGTGGTCATGCGCAACTCGACGCCGTCCTGCCTCGCCAGGGCCTGCTCCATTTCAAGGGCTTCCTGCACGGCCTCCTCAAGCCGGAATTTGACCGGTGCGCTCTTGCTGCTGCCCGTGAAGGACAGCAACTGCCGCACAATGCGCGCGCCCTTTTCCGCGGCGTCGCGGGCCTGCTCCAGGGCGCGCTTCCAGCGCTCCGGCTCGTCGCGCGTCAGGGCAAACTGCGCCTGACCCAGAATGACCTGAAGGATGTTGTTGAACTCGTGAGCCACGCCGCCCGCCAGAGTGCCTATGGCCGCCAGCTTGTCCGTGCGGGCAACGTCGCTCCTGAGGCGCGAGCGCTCCAGGCTTGAGCGCACCACCTGCGGAAGTCTCTGGGCCGCAAACTCTTCCTTGGCCACAAAGTCGGAAGCCCCCAGCTTCATGGCCTCGATGACAATGTCGCGGTCCGCCTGGGCCGTCACGAACACCACAGGCACATCCAGGTGCAGGCGCTGCCGCTCACGCAGGACCTCCAGACCGTCGAGCCGGGGCATGCGGTAGTCGAGCAACATCAGGTCAAACCCGCCCTGCTTGAGCAAGTCCAGGGCCGCCTGCCCGTCCGGAGCTTCCTCAATGGCGATCTCGAACTCCTCGCTCAGCTCGTGCCGGAGAGCCGTGGCAGCAATCAACCGCTGCTCGCGCAGATCATCGCAAATCAGAATGCGCAGGCGCTGGCTCATGGGCCGAACTCCACGTAGGGGCGCATGCGCTCCAGATTGGCGGCCGATATCCCGCCCGCGGCACGGGCCAGCGACGCGAGGTCCGTTATCGGCGCCTTGGCGCGGGCCTCAATGATTCTTTCGGCTTTCCTGGGACCGATGCCCGGCAGGGCCGCCAGTTCGGACACCCCGGCGCGATTCACGTACACCCTCGCCGCGGGCAGGGTCCTCGACTTGAACTCCACCTCCCGCGTCACACCTCGATGCGCCAGGGCCACTCCCGCCAGCACCGCAAAGGCCAGCAGCAGCACGCAAAGCGCGGCAGCTTCACGCCCATGCAGGCGGTACCAGGCAAAGGCCGGAACATCTATTGTTTCAGTCATGGCCGCATCCACTTGCACCCGCGTTCTCGGCATTGACCCCGGCACACGCTGCCTCGGCTATGCATTGCTTGAGCGCCGCAATGGCAAACTCAAGCTGATCGAGGCGGGGGTGCTTCGTCCTGACCCCAAGCAGCCCTATGCGCGGCGCCTGGCCCAGATTCACACAGACCTCAGCACCCTGGTTCGCCGGCTCAACCCCGACTGCGCCGCGCTTGAGGCCGGATTCGTCGGCATCAACGCATCCACCGCCTTGAAATCCGGCGAGGGCCGGGGTGTTGCAATGGCCGCGCTTGCTGCCTGCGGGTTGGAGGTGCATGAGTTCGCTCCAGCCACCGTCAAGCGCGCCAGCACAGGGCAGGGCCAGGCCGGTAAAACCCAGGTGGCGCGGATGGTGGCCCTGCAGCTTGGCCTGAACCATCCGCCACAGCCTGCAGACGCAACAGACGCCTGTGCCGTAGCCTTGTGCTATTTCACACGGCAGAGGGTCGGTCTGTCCAGATGATTTTTATTGATTTGGTTAATTTCAAGTGCGACGCCGCGGGCTACTGGCCACTATCATGCCCGTCGTAATCTTCCTCGGGGCTGTCTTCCCCACTCAGCTCCTGTTCCAGCGTTGCAATTCGGCCATTCTTGGGGTCCAACTGCTTGGCTTCATCGAGGGCTGCCCGGGCTTTGGCCTTGTCGCCGGCGTTGATCCAGGTAGCGCATATATCCAGCAACGCGCCCACATCAGTGGCCAGGGCCTCCTCGGGCGTGCCGGCCGCCAGCTTGCGCACCATGTTGAACTCAAACACCGCCTCTTCCCACTGCTTGAGCTTGCGGCAGGCAAAGGCGCGGTAGTTGTGCAGCTTGATGTCAAAGGGCTGGACATAAATGGCCTGGAGCGACATGTCCGCCATCTTCGCCCAGTCCCGGGCGGTTCGATAGACGTTCTCAATCAGCCAGACGCGGGTCTCGAGGTTGTTCTCATCCACCATCATCCACTCTTCGGCCATGGCCTTGGCATCCTCCAGCTTGTTCTGCTGCAGGTAGAGCTGGAACAGGGCGGCCTTGGGCTGGGGACTCTCGCGCCAGGCTCGCCGGGCCTCGTTGAGATAGTGCAGCAGGCTGGTGCTGTCCTGCGCCTGCTGGGAAATCTGGGCCATGAGCAGGTAGGTGTTGTAATCCTCCAGACCGCGCGAAATGGCCTTTTCGAGATAGGACTTCATCGTGCGCTGGCGCTCGGCGGCGGCCAGGGATTCGTCGCCGCGCGCGAGCATGGCCTTGACGTAGCAGTAGTGGGCTCCCTCCTCGCCGGGGGCGTCTTCTGCGCCCTTCCTGCCGGCCAGGCCAAGCCATGTCTGGCAGTCGAAAGTGGAGCCCTTCTGGAGATAGCCCAGCGCCAGGCGAACCAGCTCGGCCCGTGAGGCGAGGCCGTCCTCGGCTTTGATGAGCAGGGCGTCGAGGTCGTCGGGCGCCACAAAGGGAACCATTCGGAGGTGGGCAATGCGCGACTTGACGTACTCGAGGAACTTCGCGTCGAAGTCTTCGATTTTCATGTTCAGGCACTCGCTGAAAACCTGGTCCGGCGTCTTCTTGCGCCCGAACTGCTCCAGCATCCTGGAAATCACGGCAAAGCCGCCCATATGCTTGTCGATGAACTCACACATCACGTTGCCCAGGTAATAGGCAAACATGACCTTGCTGCCGTCCTGGAACCACTCGTTGAAGCGGCGGACGCTGGGAATGTCCTTGAGGTGGTAGCGCATGAAGAGCTGATCCTCCATGTGCCGTTCCCATTCCGGCCGCGTGCGCTTTTCCTCGTAGCTTGACAGACCCTCGGCCAGCCAGCGCGGCGTCTGCCCGTTGGAGATCTGGATCTGGTAGACGTGGTCCATCTCGTGCCGCAGAGTGGAGGCCCAGTTGTAGCTGCCCGGGGGGCGGGCGCTTGGGCTGTCGAGCGTGATGAGCTGTCCAAAGCAGGCACCCAGGGCCGGCAGTCCCGTCACGCCTACGGTGCGCACCTCGAAGTCGGCGTGTTCGGGGAAAGCCTCGACAGTGAGGGGGGTACGGGGCTTGAAGCCGTATTTGGCCGTTTGCGCGTCCCAGGCTTCGTGAAGCAGGCGGAAGTAGTACTCCTTCATCACCTTGGCTTCCTTGTTGTGAATCAGGACGCGGAACCGGCCATCCTCGCTCTCGAACCGCTGGTAGTTCTTGTAGCTGTCCAGAAGGGTCAGCAGGTTGACCGTTTGCAGGTTGTTGCGCAGGGGGTCCTGTTTCAGGGCCACCTCAAGGGACTTCTTGCCCAGCACGTCATCACCCTTGTTCATGGCGGCCAGGCCCTGCCCGCGATACAGCGTCCAGCGCTTGGGATTGGCCTTGAGCCCCCGTTCATAGAAGTCCAGGGCCGCGACGTATCGGAAGCGCTCGCTGAGGCCGTCGGCCACGATTTCATAGAACTCGGCCGGCGAGGGATTCACGGCAAGCGCGGCCCTTTCTGCCGCCTGATATACGTCCGTGAGCGCCAGGGTGGCCCCGTGGAGGCCCTTGGCGCCCAGAGCGGCGAGGGACCGCGGATTCAGCGCAAGGGCCGCCTCATAATCCGCCTTGCCTTCATCGTATTGATCCTTGTTGATCAGGTATGCCGCCCGGAAGCACAGCGCCTCAAGATTGCGGGGGTTGAGCTTGAGAGCCGTGTCCAGTGACTTGCGCCCCTCCGTGGCGCGCCAGCGGAAGAACAGCGCGCAGGCCTTCCAGAAGTGAAGCCCGCTGGCGTTGGGGTTGCGCTTGAGCATGGGCTCGACGTAATTGACCAGCGTGCTGGAGTCGTGGTTCTGCTCCAGATAGAGCCTCGCCATCCAGAGATTCGTCCGCAGGTGGAATTCGTCGGCCTTCAGGGCGTTGGTCCAGCAGTCATTGGCTTCGTGCAGGCGGTTGAGCATGAAGTAGCCTTCGCCCGCGCTGCACCAGAGATCCGCCAGTTGGGGGGCGGCATCCTTGCTCTGTTTCGGGGCAAGCTCCGTGCGGCGCTTGGCGGCAACGGCGGCACGCAGCGCCTCCAGGGACTTTTCCGCGTCGTCGTAGCGGCCACTTTCGTAGAGAACCTTGGCCTTGAGCAAATGGCCGTCAATGTCCTGGGCGTCTCCGGACAGCAGCGCTTCGGCCACCTTGAGAGTGTCATCGTGGCGGCCCAGCCAGAACAGCAGGCGGCCGCGAGCTACCTGGGTGCTCCGCTCAATGACCTGCTGCGCCGCCACAGAGCTTTCGATGGCCTTGTCCAGAGAAGCGAGCGCGGCTTCGGGGTCCCCCGTCTCCGCCTGGGCTTCCGCCAGACCCCGCGCGGCTGGCTGGCTGGCGGGGGTCTCTTTCAGGGCCTTCCTGAAGGCCACTTTGGCGGATTTGTAGTTCCCCGTGAGCAGGGCCTGTTCACCTTCAGCAATGGCGGATTGGGCCGCTTCTTCGTCACCTTCATCTTCGGGGATGTCCTCGACTTTCTTCTTGGGACGACGCTGGGCATCCAGGGGCGCGAGCATGGTGCTCAAGGCAAACAGGCCCGCCAGCAGCAGGCAAAGCGTCAGAAAACTGCGCGTGCGTGTGTGTGCCATGAAAGGCTCCGGCCCCTGCAAATTGAACCCGGTTCCATCCCCTGTTGCTGCCCAAAGGGGTTCCCGCACTATTCTACGGGTGAAGACTGCCAAACGTTCATGTTATCCGCGCGCCGGCATGCCGAAGCCGGTCAGTCAGCCACAGCGCCCCAAGCCTCGACGCCAGGCGCTCGGCACGGGCGAAATCGGCCTGCCCTGAGCTTTCACCGCAAAGCAACCGGAGTTGTCCGCGCGCGGACAGAGCTTCGATCACCATCAGGTCCTGGCGACCGCCGCGCTCCATGGCGGCCAGTGCGTCCTGGGACCAGAGCAAGGCCGCCTGGACATGGGCGCGCGGCGCGGGACCGAAGGCCACCGCCGATGCGGCCACGGCCAGCGCCTCGGCGTCCGCCGAAACAGCCACCGTGCGAGGCACAAGCTCGCCGAAACGAGCCAGCTCCCTGCCGTAGGGCTCTTCTTCGCCCTCAAGCGCGGCTGCGGCCAGGCGGTGAGCCTGGCGCAGGGCCCGCTCATCAGCGCCGGCCGATGCCTCCGGCTGGCTGCGCTCGATGATGTCCAGCATTTTGCGCATTTCCGACGCACTCCCCTTCTGCCGCGCCGTCTCCAGCATGAGCATGTAGGCTGCAAGCTCGTATCCCCCGATGCCGAGCCTGGCCGCCCGCTCCGCCACCTGGGCCAACTCGCGCTGTGCGGCATCGAAGGCCCCAAGCCTGAGCTGGTCCTGGGCCGCGAGGTTGTCGTTGAGCAGCAAGCCCCGCTCGTTGCCCTGCTTTTCATTGATGCCCCTGGACCGTTCCAGGCGCTCGCGGGCCGCTGTGCCGTCGCCGCAGCGCAGGGCGGCCAGGGCCAGGTTGTGAAAAAGCTGGCTGATGGCCTGAGCCGAACCAAAACGCTGGGCCAGGGGCAGCGCCGTTTCAAAACTCAGGCGCGCCTCCGCAAAATCGCCGCTGGTCAGGTGGCAGGTACCCAGGTTGGTTTCGGCCACCATGATGCCGAACTCATCGCCCAGTTCACCTGAGAGCTTGCGGGCCAGTGTGTGGTGCTTGACCGCCTCGTCCAGCCGCCGGGCGCGGCGCAACTGGTTGCCGTAGTTTCCGTGAACGATGGCGAGGTTGAACAACTCGCCCGTACGCTGATACTCGGCCATGGCCAGGCGGAAGTGCTCATCGGCTTCCTGCTGACGGCCCAGGTCGCTGAGATAGGTGGCGATGTTGGAGTGGGCGCTGCCCACTTTGCGCCGGTCCTGGACCCGCTCGGCAATCTCAAGGCGCTTGATCTCGTCGTCGAGCGCTTCACGGATCTTGCCCTGCGCCAGCAGCAGTGAGGCACGGGTGTTGAAAAAATCAATCCGGGTTTCGGGCGGCGCGTCCTTGAGGTTGAAGTTCTCCAGTAGGGCAAGCCCCTGGGCCGCCTGGCCCGTGTGCGAGAACATGCGCGCCTTGAACAGGTGAAGGCGCGCCGAGGCTGCGCTCTCGCCGGCCTTCTCGAAGAGGGCGGCCGCGCGTTCGGCATGGACGATGGCATCCTCAAAGCGGCTCTTGACGTGGGAGACCTTGGCCGCGAATTCCAGCGCCAGGGCGCGTTGCCGGCCAAAGGTGTTCTGCGTGAGGGCAATCACCTGTTCGGCGTGGGCCAGGGCTTCATCGGGCTTGCCGCTCTCGAAGCATGCCTCGCACAAGGCCAGCAGCAGCTTGAGCTTGGCCCCCTCCGGCGGAAGTCCGTCAATGCCGGTCTGGACGCGGCAGCGCTCGAATTCATCCTTCGCGCGCCTGAACTGCTCGGCCGCGAAGGCCAATTGCGACTCTTCCGAGGCCCTCAACCCCGCGCGATAATAGAGCGGCCAGGCCCGCTCCGGCTGCTCGGCGCGCGACAGGTGCCAGGCCAGTTCCACAAGCCGGGCGGGATCCTGGGTGGACTCCTGCTGCAGGCGCTGCTCGAAGAAGGCGGCGGCTTCCTGGTGCAGGGCGCACTTGTCCCGCTTCAGCAGCCCGCCGTAGGCAACCTCCTGCATCAGCGCGTGAGAGATCAGACAGCGCGGGCGTTTCTTGTCCTCCTGAAGCAGGACAAGCATGCCGCGCCGCGCCAGCGCATCGATGGCGGCCGGGCCCTCGGGGCCGATCACATGCAGCGCGGCATCGAGAGAGAATTCGCGGCCAAGCACCGACAGCGCCATCAGGGCGCTCTTCTCGCGGGCCTCGAGCGCATCGATGCGCGCGGCAAGAATGCTGCGGACACCCACGGGGATGAGCGACTGGCTGGCGCCGTCGCGCAGCACGTAACGCTCGCGGGACAATTCCAGCATCTGGGTTTCGCGCAGGCCCTTGAGCAGCTCTTCAGCCACGAACGGATTGCCGCCGGAGCGTTGGAGCACCAGCGCCGCGAGCTCGTCGGAGATGACGCCGTCCTGGAGGATGCCTCCCGAAATGGCCGCGATCTCGCCGGGTTCAAGGGCGCGCAGCTCAATGCTCTCAAAGGGGTTGGCCAGCAGGTCGCGGACCAGCTCCATGGCTTCAGGGCGCCCCAGGGCCAGAAAGAAAATGGGACCGCTGAGATCAGAGCGGGCGAGTCGCCGCAGGAAGTCGCAACTGTCGGTGTCGGCCCAGTGCAGGTCTTCGTACACCACCAGCAGGGGCGTATCCCGCGCGCGCAATTCCAGCAGACGCTTGAGCGCAACGGCGGCGCCCTCGATGCGCTGGCGCGCTGGCAGGCCGCTCTCGGTGAGTTCCCTGACCTGGAGGCCCACGAGAAAGGCCAGGTTCTCGGCAAAACCGGGTGGCGCGGGCGCGCCTTCCTGGGCCAGGGCCTGAGCCTGGGCGATGGCCGCAGCGGCCTGGGCCGGCTCGGCGGTCGGGGCGAGGTCCAGGGCGGCACGGGCGATCTGCCTCATGCCGTTCATGGGCTCCTGGCCCACAGGGGCAAAACTCGCCGTGAGGCGGCGCGGTGCGTGGCGCAAGGCACGCAAACGGCGGCGGAATTCATGGAACAGCCGGCTCTTGCCCATGCCCGCCTCGCCGCGCACCAGCACAAATCCCGGACGGCGATTGGCCACACACTGTTCGAAACTGGCCAGCAGCAGGTCCAATTCGCGCTTGCGGCCTACAAACGGGCCGATGTAGCGCTCCGTCGTTTTCAACATGCCCTCAACCCGGAACAGCACCACGGCGTCTGCCTTGCCCTTGAGCTGGCGCGGCTCCAGTTCCGTGAGGCGAAAGCGGGCCTTGACCTGGGCGGCTGTCTCGCTGCTGATGAAAACGCTGCCCGGCTCCGCGGCGGCTTGCACGCGGTTGGCCGTGTTGACGGCGTCGCCGATGGCCGTGTACTCGCCGCGCTGGCCGATGTTGCCGACGACCACCTCGCCGGTGTCGATGCCGATGCGCACGCCGAGCTTGTTCTCGCGGCCGGCATTGCTGGCCTGGGCGCGGCGCTGCATTTCAAGGGCGCAGGCCACGGCGCGTTCGGTGTCGTCTCCGAGACTGCGGGGCGCGCCGAACAGGGCCAATACGGAGTCGCCCATGAACTTGTCCACGTAGCCGCCGTGACGGGCAATGACGTCGGCGAATTCGCGAAAGAGGCCCCCCACGAGTTCTTCCACCTGCTCGGGGTCCAGTTGCTCGGACAGTGCCGTATAGTCCTTGATGTCAGCAAACAGCACCGACACGACGCGACGCTCGCCGGCGCTGCGTCGGGATTCGTCGCGGACGACGCGACGGGTGACCTGAACCGGCGGGGGCGTCAGCCCTGCGGCGAACTTCGCGCCGCATTCGTTGCAGAACTTGGCGGCGTCCGGATTTTCGGCGGCGCAGGCGGGGCAGGCCTTGGGCATGGGCGACAATGTACATTCCCTGACCGTGGCGCGCGCCGCATCGCCGGTGCCCCAAGAAACAGGGCCCGCATCGCGGGCCCCGTGAACAGCCATGGCTGAAGAGCCAAGTTACTTCCAGTAGTCGTCCGCCGCGCCGCCGCTGCTGCCGCCGCTGTCGGCGCCCATGAAGTCCGAAGCACTGGGACCCTTGTCGGCCTCCTTGGCGGCCGATTCGGTTTCGGCCTGACCTGCGTAGAACTCCTTCTGGGCCTTCTTGAACTTGCCGATCAGCTTGCCGAAGTCGCTGTTGCTCTCCTTGCCCTCGATGGCCGCGTTGATGGCGGCGATGTCCTTTTCGATTTCAAGGAGCTTGAGCTCGGCTTCCATGTCCTGGATGAAGATCTTCATGTCGTTGATCTTCTCGGCCTGCGTTTCGATCGCCTTCTCAAGCTTGGCGCCCGTGGCCTCCATGTTCTTGACGATGCTTGTCAGCTTCTCCTGACGCTTCTGGTAGCGCTCCAAGTCCTTCTTGGCGGCAGCAATCTCCTTGGCCAGATCGTCGGTCACCTTGCGAGCTTCGGCCAGCGTGTACTCCGTCGTCGTGCCGTTGGCGCGAGTGATCTTGTACTTCACGTTCTCAGGAATGGCGCCGGATTCGCTCACTGCACCGCCAGCCTTGACGTAGTCGTCCTGACCCTTCTTGACTTCGGCGACGATGCTCTTGATGGCCTTCTCACGGGCGCTGATGTACTCGTTCTTGCGCGTCGTAAGAATCTCGTAACCCTTGATGGTCGCGTAACCATTGGATTCGTCGATCAACGTTTCCGTCGACATGTTTTCCGTGCCCCTGAGGACGTTGATCTTCGTGTTCAGCTTCTTGCGAGCCGCTCGAGTCTCCTCAAGCTTGTTCTCCATGCTCTTGAGCTCCTGGCGCGCAAGCGCTGGGAAGTTCTTGAGTTGCTGCTCGTCCATCCACTCCTCGCCGGCCTCTTTGGCCGTAGCGAACCAGCCGGTTTTCACCGCGATGAACCCCACGACGCCGAGTACAAGCACGAGCGCGAGAACAATTCCAATCGTCTTACCCATCTTCGTTTCTCCTCCCTCTGGGGGGCCGAGGGACCCCTGTCGTTGTCGAACCTGTGCGCGTTCTTAGCGAATAACGGCTGCTGCTTTCAGCGCCTTGTCCAAGACCCTACCCCGTAGCCCACGGGGGCCACCATTATAATCCAACGCACGTTTTTGAACACGACAGAACCACAGGGCCCTATGGCTCCACGGCAGGAACGCGCTACCCCTTGCACCGACATTACTTGCGTACAAGCGTGACGTGGCTGATCTGCTCGCCCGTCACTTTGTAGATGGCCACCGCGTGCCGCGTCTTTCCGTCGGCCCGCCCGATGACGGTCTCGTCGTCGATGACATAGGGCCCGCCCACAATGCGCTTTTCGATGATGGCAACCTGGTGGGGATTGGCCTTGAACAGGGGTCCGTATACCTCACGCAATTGACTGATCCCGTCGCAGATCAGTTTTCCTTGTTCATCCAGGATCCTGATATCGGCGGTGTAGGTCTGGGCGAAGGCGTCCAGATCGCAGGCGTTGTAGGCGTCCAACTGGCGGTTGACGACGTCTTCAGGTGTCATGACCCTGTTTTAGCGAGGCGCCGCGGCGATTCAAAGTCCCGTGGCTCAACGGGTTGCGGGTCAGGTGGAATTTCGGCCATGTTCTTGATTCGCTCTTCAAGCGCCAACGCTATCCTCACCGCCCGGTTAGTTTATCTCAGGAGTGTCCATGACGAGATTGTTGCTTTGTCTGCTCGCCTCGCTGGCCCCGGCCCTCAGCGGACAGATTGTGCTGAGCGGAACGAACTACACCCAGAACTTCGACGCCATCGGCGGCGGATTGCCCAACGGATTTACGACGCGCACTGTCTGCACCACAACGACCAACGGCTTCTCGATTACGCCGGTGCTTTCGCCGTCACCCTGGAGTTCGCTCACGGGCAACTTCTACAACTACGCTTCCGCCACGGGCCTGATCGAGACTTCGTCTTCCACTGATCAGAACAATTCCCTAAACCGCTGCATCGGCATTCGCCAGAGCGGAAGCTTTGGCGATGCAGGCAGCACCAGTCCATCTCCGCCCTGCTTCCTCTTCGTTATTCAGGACACTCTGGGGTTTGCCGGTTTCAGCATGAGCCTGGACCTCATGATGCTCTCAGTCCAGCCGCGCTCCACGACCTGGACCATCGAATATCGCATCGGCACCACGGCGGTGTTCACCCCCATCGGCACCTACAACGATCCCGGCACCTGGGGCACAACAGCCTTCAACTACAACTTCGGAAGCACGCTGGACAATGTCGGGCAGGAGGTGCAGATACGCGTGTCGGCCCTCAGCCCCAGCACGGGAAGCGGCAACCGTGACAGCTTCGGCATCGACAACTTCGTTCTCAACTATACCCAGGTCCCGGCGCCCGCCATCAGCGCCGTCACGCCCGCCACAGGCTCGACCGCGGGCGGCACCAGCGTCACCATTTCAGGTACCAACCTCAACGGCGCCACCAGCGTGACCTTTGGCGGGGCCGCCGCGACCAACGTGGTGGCCACGGCCGCCAGCATCACCTGCCTGACTCCGCCGGGTTCAGCGGGCGTGGTCAACGTGTCCGTCACAACACCCGCCGGCACCGCCGTGGCCACGGGGGCATTCACCTATGGAGCCGCACCCGTCCTGAGCGGACTTTCGCCGGCCCTGGGCCCGGCGGCGGGGGGCACGAGCGTGACCATCAACGGAAGCAATCTTAGCGGTGCCACCAGCGTCACGTTTGGCGGGACAGCGGGGGCCGTCACGTCCAACACCTCCACGCAGATTGTCGTGCTCACGCCGGCGAGGCCCGCCGGCCTGGCAGACGTCAGCGTGACCACGGCCAGCGGTACCAGCACACTGACCAGCGCGTTTGAGTTCATTGCGCCCCCCACGCTCTCGGGCATTGCGCCGGCCACGGGCCCGGACACCGGCCAGACCCTGGTGACGCTTTCCGGCACGAACCTAGCCACGGCCACGAGCGTGACATTTGACGGGACCCCCGCCACCAACCTGACGGCTTCAGCCTCGAGCATCACCTGCACCACGCCCAGCCATGTGGCGGGGTCCGTCAATGTTGCGGTCACTACGGCCGGGGGAACGGCCTCCCTCATTTCGGCATTCACCTATACGCCATCGGGTAGTCCCGTATTCGAACTGCGCGAGGGCACGGGAGGGGCCACGCTGGCCGATGGCTCCCCCGTGACGACGGGCGGCTACCGCGACTTCGGCGACTACGACATCGCGGGTATCGGCCTCAGCCGCCCTTTTGTGGTGCAGAACAACGGTTCGGCCAGCCTCACCCTCAGCGCCGTGACCCTCACTTCGGGCGCTCCGCACTTCGGTCTCACGGCTGCGGGACTGCCCGCGGCAATTCCTGCCGGTGGAACTTACACGTTCAGCGTTCTGTTCACGCCCACGAGCGTCGGCGCCAAGTCCGCCATCATCCAGCTTTCCCACAGCGACAGCGCCAAACCCAGCCCCTTTTCTCTCAGCGTTGCGGGGCGCGGCATCCAGCTGCTTGCGGGCCTCAGCCTCAGCAACGGGGCGCTGGCAGACGCCATCCAGGGCTCGCCCTACTCCGTCAATCTCAACGCCACGGGCGGGACGGCTCCTTACACGTTCCAGGTGATCACGGGCGCTCTGCCTCCGGGACTGAACCTGAGCCAGGCCGGCCTGATCTCGGGCACGCCCACGGGCCCGACCACGGGACCCTACGCGTTCAGCGTGCGGGTCTTCGACAGCGTCAACAACTACAACAATGTCAACCTGCAGATCACGGTGCGAGCCTCTCCGCTCATTGGCGGAGGCGGCAGCAGTGACGGCGGCGGATGCAGCAGCGACGATCAGGGCGCCGGAATTCTGGCGGCGCTGGCAGCGCTCTGTATGGCCGTGCTGGCCGCCCGTAGAATGGGCCAGGTCTTCACAGGAGCGCGGCATGACTAAGCGAATCTTCGGAGCCGGCCTGACTCTGGTCCTGGCTCTGGCCCTTTCGATTCACGCCCAGGACAAGCCGGAATCCCTGCTGCTGGGAGAGTTCGAACTGGCGGAGAAGGACGCCGTAATCGACGGCGACACGGTCCGCGTCACAGGTCTGAAGTCGAGCCTGAGGCTGCTTTGCCTGGACGCTGAAGAAACCTTCAAGAACGCCTCGGACCGCAAGGCCGCCGTCTCGGACTTTGAGGCCTACCGCGAAGCCAAGGAAGCCGCCAGCGAAATGCCCGTCAAGTACGCCACGTTTGTGGGCGAAGAGGGCCGGGACTTTGCCGTGAAGTTCTTTGAAGGCATCAAAAAGGTGCGCCTGGAATACGACACACTCAACCGCAAGGTGGACTACTACGGCCGCAACCTCTGCTACATCTTCGCCACGCCCAAGGGGGCCGGAGAGGAAAAGAACTACAACGTGGAACTGGTTCGCGCCGGGCTCAGCCCCTATTCCATGAAATACGGCCACAGCCGGCGCTTCCGCGACAAGTTCGAGGCCGCCGAGAAGGAGGCCCGCGATGCCAAGCGCGGCATCTGGTCCGACAAGCCGCGCGGCTACCGCGACTACGACAGGCGGCTGAAGTGGTGGAGCGAACGGGCCGACCAGGCCGAGAGGTTCGAGCAGAAGCACCGCGAGGACAAGTCGGCCATCATGCTGGGCGACGACGACACAGCGGAGAAACTCAAGGCGGCCGTGGGCAAGGAAGTGACGCTGCTGGGCGGCGTGCTTGAGGCCAATGGCCTCTTTCCCGACGAAAAGCAGCCCCGGGTCATGCTGGGCCACCGCGAAAAGCAGGATGTGGCCGTGCGCTTTGCTGACAGGAAAGCATACGACAAAGCCAAGCCCGAAGGCTGCCGCGGCTATTTCGTGGTGGTCAAGGGCGTGCTGCAATTCGACGAGAAGACGGGCTATTCCCTGACGCTCAGCGATGCCAAGGATTTCACGAAGGCCTAGCCGGGAGAAAACCATGGCCATGCGCTTACATCTTTGGATGGCGATGGCGGCCTGCATCCTGTTGACCGGCGCCATTCACGCCGATGACAAGGCAGACATCAAGGCCATCGACGACTTCAAGACCGAGCCGTTCAAGCAGTATGAGCGCGAGGACAAGATGCGCTCGCTGGCAAAGTCCGGCAGCGCTGATGCAGCCGGCAAGCTGATCGACCTGCTGGCCGACGACTACGTACACATTCGTGACGCAGCCGCCGACATTCTCATCGAGATGAAGGGAGACGCGGTTCAATCATCGCTGACCCGGGCGCTGTCACACAAGAACGCGGAGATCCGCTGGCGGGCAGCCGAAGTGCTGGGATTTCGCCTGGCGGCTGACTCGGTGAAGGAGCTTGCAGAGAAACTTCGCGCCGACAAGGAACTTGCGGTGCGTGAAGCCTGCGCCCGGGCCCTGGGCGCCATTGGCAACGACGAAGCGCGCAAGGCGCTGCTGGAGGGACTCAAGCAGGGAGGGTCCTCGGGCGGAGCCTGCGCGCGCGCCCTGGGCCAACTGGGTCAGACTGACGCCGCGGAGCGGATGGAGAAGCTGCTGACGGCCAAGGAGTGGCAGGCAGCCGCAGGCGCACTGGACGGCCTCGCGCTACTGGGACCCGATGCCCACGTGAAGGCCGCCGCCAAGTGCGCTGCATCGAGGGACTGGCGCGTGCGCATCGCCACCGCTCAGTGCCTCGCGCGGCTTACCCAGGCCCCGGCCATCGCGGAAGCAAGGCCGACGCTGGCAGAGTTGCTCAAGGACGAGGACTGGCGTGTGCGCCGCCGCACGGTGGAAGCCCTGGTCGATCTCTGGCAGCAGGCCAGTGTGGAGCTGCTCATTGGGGCTCTCGGCAGCGAAAAGGAATTCATCGTCCACGACATCGTCAACGCACTGGAACTCCTGAGTGGCGAGCGCAAGGGATACTCGGCCGATGGCTGGAAAATGTGGTGGGAGGGCTCAAAGAAGGAGCTCGCCGCCAGGCCCAAGCGGCCCCTGCAGGGCTGGCTGAAGGCCCCCCTGGCCGGGCAACTGGCCCAGAGCGGCGGCGGCGATTCGACAGTGTTCTTCAACGTGCCGGTGCTCAAGCAGAACGCCATGTTCGTATTCGACCTCTCGGGCTCCATGCGCGATCCCGTTAGCCGCAGCGACACGCGCATCAAGTTTGACCTCGCCCGCGAGGAACTGGCCAAAACCCTGTCGGCGCTGCCCAAAGGCGCCATGTTCAATGTCGGCGCCTACCGCTACTCCAGCCAGTACCCGCCCCAGACCGAGTGGATGCGTGCCTTCAGCGACGGCGTGCGCGAAGCGGCGCCCGCCCACATCAAGGCCGCCAACGACTGGATTGCCAAGGTCGAGGTCAAGGGCTGGGGCGCCTTCTACGAGGCGCTCACCCTGCCACTGGACGATGCCAGGGTCCACGCCATCTACTTCATGAGCGACGGCGCTCCCTCGCGCGGCGCCTATGTGAAGCGCGAGAACCTGCTTGCCGCCCTGCGCCGCGCGCTGCGCTTTTCGCCCGTCACCATCAACACGGTGACCATTGCCAACAAGGGGCGCGACATCGAGTTCATGGAGGACATCGCAAAGGAAGGCGGCGGTGCCTGCTCCAAGCCCTTGAATTGATCGCAGCCTCCAAGAGAGAGCCCCCGCGAAATCGCGGGGGCCCTGTGCTTCCAGGCAAGTGCGCCTACTTGTCGTTGATGGTCACCTTCCATTCGGCGCTGTTGGCGCGCACCTCCGGCACGTACATGCTTCCGCCCTGAGTGGGCAGCGCGCTGAACGTGCCCGGGATCTCGCAGCGCAACTGGTACTTCAGGCGGGCGAAACCCTGGGGGAAATAACTGACAAAGAAGGCCACGCGGTCGTCCCGCAGCTCGACGTTCTGGATCAACCCGCCGCCGAGGCCCGCGCCCGAGCGCAGCGCTACCGGCTCGCATCCGGCCGGCTTGAAGTCCTCAAACGCCAGATACTCATAGTCGTTCTTGGAGGTCACGCCGATCTCGACTTCGATCAGGTCGCCGCTGGTCAGGGTGGCGCCGGTCTGCAGCTCGGTGCGGTCATAGGTCAGGCGCTTTTCGCGCACCTTCTGCACGCTGCCGTCCGTCAGTTTCTTCTCGATTTCGACTTCCTCGACTTTCTCCGTCAGCTTGTAGTACTTGCGCTCGATGGAGAGTTCGTTACCGCTGGCTTTGAGGTTGTCCTCCTTGCTGAAGTAGCTCAGGAAGGCGGAGAAGTAGAGCTTGCCCTGGCCCACGCGTTCGACCTTGAACTCGTGTTTGCCGGCCGGCAGGGCCTGGCCCTTGAGGCGGAAGTTGGTCTGAAGGGCGAACACATTCTGCGGCGTCACCTCCCAGCTCTTCACCTTCTCGCCGTTCCGGTAAATGTTGACCGTGTATTCGCGCGAGAGTTCGCCCGTTGCCTTGGCGTAGGCCATGAGCGCGCTCACAGCCTGCGCGGTGTCCTTGGTGCTGTTCCAGCGTGAGCCCTTGCGGTTCTGCGCCAGCCACTTGACGTGGGGCTCGAGCCACTTGTTGGTCGGGTCCACCATGGTCAGCGCCTGCATGACAAAAGCGTTGGTCTCGATCTTGTCGTTCCACCACCACCAGTAGTCACGACCGCATTCCCACCAGCAGGTGCCGTTCTCGGCGTCCGTCTTGCGGTAATCCTCAATGTTCGAGATCAGTATCCTTGCCCGCTCCTTGTCTCCCGCCAGGAACTCGGCCATGCAGATCATGGCGCGGCTGAGGTGCGTCAGGTCGTCGCGGCGGTCATAGACTTTGTCCAGCAGTTCCTTGTCCGGCGTGCCCGCGAAGCTGAGCACGTAGGAGATGTAGGCCACTCGGTGCAGGTTCTTCTCGCCGCGGGCCACGCTCTTGAGGAAGGCCGCGCCGCGGTTGAGCACGTTGACGTCAAACTTCACCCCGGCCTGTGCGGCAATCACGAGGCCGTAAACCACGTACGCGCTCATGTAGCTGTCGCTGTCGCCGCCGCGCCACCAGCCCCAGCCGCCGTCGCCGTGCTGGAAGGAGATGATGCGGTCCAGACCCGCCGCGATGATGTCGTTCATCACGCCGGAGTCGAACACGGGGCTCTTCTTGTACCAGTAAGCGGCCTGCGGGCTGCCGCCGTCATAGGCCATCTGGGCGCGACGCTTGCCGACTTCCTCCAGGCTGATGCCGGCATCCTGCAGCGTCTTGCGGACGAGCACCGCTGGAATGAAGCGGCTCATCGTCTGCTCGACGCAGCCATAGGGATAGTCGAGCAGGTAGGGCAGGGCATCCATGGCCAGGGCCGCCACGCTGGGGCTGAGCATGATGTCGAGGTTGGTCTGCTCGGGATCGAGCTTGTCCGGCAAGGTCAGCGTGAATGACTTGCTGTTTTCGCCGTCCTTGATGTTGGTGGTATGGGCCTGATACATCTCGGCGCCGCGCACCTTGCACTTGTAGCTCTTGTCCGTCGCGTCGCTTTCAAGTTCGGTCAAGGCGAACATCATGACCTTGAACGTGCCCGCGCGGGTCATGCGCACACGCCAGTCCACCCGCCTTTCACGCATGGCGCCCAGCACGAACTCAACGCGCTTGGGTGTCTCGGGGAAAAGCTCGTAGCCGCAGAAAGCGCGCTTGTCAGCCTCACTTGCGCCGTCTTCCGGGTTCAGCAGCAGGTGCGCTGTCACCTTCAGGTCGCGGTCATAATTGTTCATCACGATACCGCTGAGGGTGACCACATCGCCCTCGACAAAGAAGCGCGGGGCCTGGTCGCGCAGGATCAGGCGCTTCTTGACCTTGATCGCCAGGAAACCCTCGCCCACCTTGGCCTTGGTCGTGATGCCGCGGGCTCCGACGCGCCACTCCGTAAGGTTGTCGGGGAATTCCACGTTGATGACGGCCTTGCCGTCGGCGCCGGTTTCCACGCGGTGCGAATAGAACACACTGTCCTTGAAGTTGCTGCGCACGCGGGGCGTGGCCGCATTCTCTTCTTCGGCGAGGGACTTGCCTTCATCCTTCTTCAGGCTCTCGCGCTCCTCGCCGCCCTCCAGGCTCTTGTTGGCCGCAGGCTTGGGGGCCGGGGCTGCCTCGCCCGGCGCCTCGGCCCTCGCGCCGCCGCCGCCGCGGGCGCGGCGGTAGGTGGCGCCGCTCTTGCCGTCCGCGGGAGCCTCGGCATCGGTCATCTCTTCGTTGCCGTCCTTCGTGCGCAGGCCCTGGGCATCCTTCTCCTTGGCCTCGCCCTCCTGGCGCACCTTGCTCTCAAAGCCGGCCTTGTAGCGGTCAGCGCGGGAAACGTCGGTGTTGAAATCAAAGGCGTTGAGCTCCCACTCCATCCAGTTGCGCACGGCCCAGCCCAGCGGCTGCCCGTACCAGCGGTACTTCTCATACTTCTGGGTGTCCCACTGCCCCTCACCGATGTTGGTCTGGTAGCTGTTGCGGTAGTTGAGGTTGTACCAGCGCAGGTCGCCGTAGAAGTGCTTGATGATGTTGGGGGTGCTCTCGGGCATGATGTAGGTGAGCGCGCGGTCATAGATGGAAACCGCGAACTCGGCCGCGACGGGGTTGCCCTTGTTGTCCTTCGCCGTCACGGTGATCGTGCCCTTCTCGCCCGGCAGGTAACTCTCTTTGTCGGACTTGACTTCGACGTTCAGGAACTCGTCAACCGGCGGAACGTAGATCGCGCAGGTGTTGGTGTAGATTTCACCCTCGCGCACCGAAATGACGTTGACGTGGAAGTTCGGGATGTGCTCACGCCCGATGGGAATCACCAGCTCCAACTGGCCCGCAGGCATGCTGAAGAACAACTGCTTGATCACTTCGCGCTCGGCCATCACGCTCACCAGCATCCAGGCGTCGGGAATGTCGCTGGCCAGCAGGACCTTGCACTCCTCGCCCTGCTTGAACACCCGCTTGTGGGGCACAAGGCTGACCTTGTCGAAGCGGAAGCTGCCGGGCATCCACTTGTCGGCCTTGACGATGATGCGCTCAAAGCCCTTGATCTCCGTGCCGAATTCGTCTTTCGTTTTGTAAACGAGCTCAAAAGTGCCGCTTTCGGTCAGCTTCTCGCGGTACCAGGCCAGGCCGTACTCGTCAGTGTCCATCGGCATGGATTTCACGAATGTCTTGATTTCGTTGATCTTGGTGAGCCCCTTTTCGTCCACTCCCTTTTCAAACTGCACGCGATAGACCTCGAGCGTGCCCTGCGTCTGGACAGGCTGGTTCTCGGCGGTGACGCAGCGGATCTCCACTTCCGCCGTGTCGTTGGGACGGTAGTAGCCCAGCTTGTTGTCCACGAAGGCGAAGAAGGCCTGGCGCAAAGCCTTGACCGAACCCGCACCTTTGATCGTGCGACGCGAGGCGTCCGTCACCTCGACATTGATGCTGTACTGGTGGTCATACTCGCCCCAGTCCGTCAGCGCTTTCTGCGTGCTCCACTCCAGCACCAGCTCGCCCTTCTCGTCCAGTTTGCCCGTACCCTGCAGAACCAGCTCGCTGTTGCTGAAACGGTTGAACTGCTGGTCCGGGGTGCCCGTATAGCGGGGCGTCTGCCAGTTGTAGAGCCAGTCGTATTCGCGGGGGAAGTAAACCCAGTGCCAGTACGTGTTGCGGTAGATCGTGTACTTCACCTCCGCGCCACCCACAGGTCCGCCGAAGTAGTACTCGGCCTTGACCGACGCGCTGATGGCCTGGCCCAGCTTTACGGGCCGCTGAGGAGGAGTCACCGTCACTTCAAACTCCGGCTTCTTGTACTCCTCCACCTGGAAGTAGCTGCTGCCAATCCAGGAGCCGTCGCCGCCGCGTACATAGATGTAGTAGGCGCCCAGCGCGGCATCGCCCTTGAGCGTGAAGTCAATCTCCACGGCGCCAAAACGCGTCGCCTTGTAGTTCTCCTGAACCTTGGCTTCACCCTTGGCGTCGTACACCTCAATGCGGAACGCGCCGCCTTCCACGTTGCGCCACTCCCCGCCCGTCTTCTGGCGCAGGATCACCTTGATGTGGACGTCATCGCCGGGGCGGTAAACGGGCCGGTCCGTGATGGCGAGATGGCGGGTGCTGAAGGTGTCGTAATTCTCCCAGCCGCGCCTCTGCCACCACTCAAACCCGTACTGGTGGAAGGTATAGCGGCCGTTGTGCTCGGCGTAGAGCAGATAGCCGTCATAGCTGCCGTTGCCGGCGGTGGGAATGCGGCGGCGGCCGTCCTCGCCCCCGACATAGGTCGCGACGTCGATGTTCCAGCGCGTGACGTCATTGTCCCACCACGCATGCCAGCGCTTGTAGGTCAGCTTGGCGCCGGGCAGGGGCGCGCCGCTCTTGGCGTCCACGACCAGGGCCAGGTTTTCATCGGGGTTGTAGCTCTGGATCACAAGCTGCACATCGCTGATCACGAACAGGCGGCGGTCCAGCACGCCCTCCACGTCCGTCTCGATCATGTAGCTGCCCACGGGCAGGTTGCCCGGCATGGCAAACTGCATCTGGGTGTAGAGGTGCCGGCCATCGTCGCCGGTCTCGAAGCTCTTGCTCCAGATTTCTTCGCCCGTGTACTTCTTGAGCATCTCGGCGATCACCGGATCACCCGTGCCGGAAAAGCCCGAGGTCTCGGCCTTGAGGAACGCCGAGTCGGCCATCAGTCCGGGCAGATTGAAGGCCCGGGCCGTTACCTTGAATTTGGGCGCATTGCGCGTCTCAACCCACAGGCCCAGCTTCTCGCCGGGCTTGAAAATCTCGCGGTCCACGCCCACCTGCCGGCGGAAGTACCAGTCGCTCCAGTTGCTCCACTTGCGGACTTCCTTGTCGCTCTTGATGTCGCTGTCCTGAGCGATGTTGCGCACGCTCAGGCGCCGGGCGCGAAGCTGCTGCAAGTTGTGCTGCGCGCTGGAGCGCTCGGTGCTCTCCTTGAAGGCAGGGTCCTCAATGAGCTCAAGGTAGGCCTTCTCGGCCAGGTCGTGCTGGCCGATCTGCTCGTGGAAGTAGCCCACGTAATAGAGGGCGTCGTCGGCAAAGCTGGTGTCGTGATAGTCCTTGTAGACGCTGCGCAGCACGGGAATGGGCGAGTATTTCTCCTCGAACAGGGGCGCGTTCTGGAGGTCGGGGTGGTGCAGCAGGCGCTCGATGTACCAGTCGTCGAGCTGGGTCATCGCCACCAGGAAGGCGCCCTTGCGGTAGGTGCTCAGGGCAGCCGTATCGCGGCCCTGACCCCGTCCCTTGTTCGCGGCTTCCACCACGCCCTTGGGGAACTCACGCCCCTGCTTGAGCAGGTTGACGCAGGCCTGCTCGAGCTCGGCGCCGAGCTTGGCCACGGTGTCATATTGGGCCAGGATGGTGTCTTTGTCCGGGAATTCGCAGCGATAAAAGTAGTAGGTCTGCTTCTGGTTGTCGCGATCGAAGTAGTCGATGGATTGACGCTTCTGCCCGTAGTGGTATTGCCAGGCGTGCAGTGCAGCGGCGGCATCCAGACCTGCGTTGAAGGCCTCGTTGATGACATCCAGGGCCGCCTGGCCCTCTTTCTCGAGCTGGCCCAGCGCTTTGCGGGCCTGGGGCTCCAGAATGTCAAAGGACGCCTTCAGGCGGTCCTTGCTTTGCTCGGCGTCCTTGCGGCTTACATCGACATAGCGGGAATCCGCAATCCAGCGCCCCCAACTGCGCTCCTTCTTGGCGTTCTCGTAGTAGTAGTGCGGGCGCTGCGCAAAGAAGAGGCCGGTGTGGTAGTTGGCGCGCGCGGTTTGAAGCGGGGCCAGCGACTTGTCGTCGGCCAGGCCCAGATAAATCTCTTCCGCCTTGTCGTAGTTCTCAAGCTGACTCTGGCATTTGCCCATGCGCAGCTTGAGGCGGAACACCTCAGCGTGGGCGGGCTCAGCCTTGAGCACCTTCTCATAGGCCTCAAATGCCTTGAGGTAACTCTTTTCAGCAAAGTGGCGGTCACCTTCGGCGAGCCAGTCCTTGGTGTCCTGGGCACCCGCCTGGCCAAAGCTCAGGGCGGCAGACCCGGCCACTACCAGGAACAGCGCCCCCAGCGCCACGAGCCATCGAGCCTTCTTGGGAAGTTGAGCAAGCGACATCGGCAATCTCCGGAATCGAAAAAGTGAGCAAACAGACCGCGTGCCGGGATGATACGCAATCCGCCGCCCTCAGGTTCCCGAAACTTGCCGCGCCCGCCAGGATCAGACATCCCCATCGCGACCCCGCCGGCAGCCTTGGCACTGCGGCGCGGCAGCCCCTCTCACAGTCTGCTACAGTAATCAGCGGAGGCGTTTATGTCTGGCAAGCTGGCCTTGGTCATCGGATTACTCGTCGGATTCCTCGTCACCGGCGCGGCAGCGCTCGTGGGCTTGAAGCTGGCGAAGGATGAGTTTGACTCCCGCGTCCTGTCGGAAAAGGAAGCCGCCTACCACAAGGGGCTTCAAGAGGGCACGCGCACCGCGGCCTCCCTGCTGGATGAAGCCGCGCTGAAGAGCCTGCGCGACGAAAACGCCGCCCTTCGCAAGCGCATTGAAGAACTCGAGAAGAAGTAGAGCTGGGCCTGCAACGGCTAGAAGATCCCGACTTTGACCAGGTAATCGCTGCCAAAGCGCATTTTCGTGCCCGAGGCATCATCGGTGACCAGCACACGAACGGTGGCTCGCGCCAATTCAGGCGCGATCTTCTTGAAGTCGATGTCGCCCAGACCCGGCGCCTGCTCCCCGTGCGCTCCCAGGTTATCGGCGAGATAGACGCCCTTGAGTCGCGAGCCAAAGCGCGTCAGCCATTCCTCCTGGCGAACGACACTCAGCTTCTCGAGCATGGCGGCGCTGCTGGTCGAATGCCAGTAGCCCAGATTTCTGGCCTTGAGCGAATCAAACACCCACTCCAGATGCTGCGGCGTCAGCAATCCAAAGGGGCTGGCCGGCGGCATGAGGCAGACCGTGACGCCCTGCAGTTTGGAGCAAAGGCCGTGGAGCTCGCGGCAGAAATTCTCGAGCTGGGCCTCGGGCTTTGCGCCGGGCGTCTGCATCAAGTCCTTGGGCAGCACAGGGCAGGCTTGCGTAGAAGTGTCACAGTCGAGGTGTTCCTCGAGCTGAAGCTGGCGTTCAACGAGAGTCGGAAACTCCAGATATCCGCCGGAAAGCACGACATGGCCCGGCCGCGCCGGCGCCAGTTGCTCGGTGGTATCGAGAACCATCTTGCCTGACGCCACAGAGATATCACGACTGAGGGCCCCCAGCTTGGCGTAGCCAGGGCGGCGGAAGACCGTGGCCCTTTGCCGGGGCTCCGACAGGCGAACGGCGCAGAGCTTGGCATTCACCTCTTTGAGCGCCTTGACGATGCGCCCCAGGGGGGCCTGCGGATTCTCGATGGTGAGGTCGAACTGGTCAAAGCCCAACTCCTGGCCCATGCGCACGCGCTTGAGGATGGAGTCCAGCCCCTTGTCGTCGAGCTTGACGGTGACGGCTTTCATGGCCCTGATTGTCCGATGGAGGCTGCGAGTTGTCGATTGGAAAGGTGCCCCGATGGCCTGTTCTCGACCTTGCGGGGCATGGGCCCGTTGCTACCCTTCGCGCGACTGGCCCGTGGTGTAATTGGTAACACAGCAGATTTTGGTTCTGCTTTTTCTGGTTCGAGTCCAGACGGGCCAGCCAATCTTTCGTTCTCGACGAACCAGAACCGTTGGGAGTTGATGGCCCTGGGCGTAGTTTGACCTCGTACAGGGCCATCCGCACTTTTTCCTCGGTAAACACGACCTCGTCCAGCATGAGTTGGAAGAGTTGTTTGCGTTCTTCGGGTGTGGCTGCGGTGTAGGCGGGCGCGAAGGCTTCCAGCGAGGCTTTTACGGTGGGCTCGTCGATGCGTGTTGCCGTGGCTGTGTTGAGTTCTGCTTTGGCTTTGTCGATTTCGTTGGCGAGTTCTGCCTCCTGGCGTTCGAGCTCCGCGAGGCGTTTGGTGACTGACGTGCTAGGCTTGCCTTGGGCGAGGTAGTCGATGAGGTTGGCAATCTGGCCCTCCAACGACCGTTTGGTTGCGGTTAGGGCGAGAATTTTGTCTTGGACGCCTTTGACCGTGGCGTCTTGGCCCGAGTTGTTGTCGGCCATGACCGCGGCGAGCGTGTCGGGGTTGGTGGAGAGTTTGACGAGTTGTTCGCCGATGAGGTTTTCGATTTGTTCGGCGTTGATGCGGCCGAACTTGCAGGTGTGGTTGTCGCGGTGGTTGATGCAGCAGTAGTAGCGGAAGTACCCGTTGCGTCCTTTGGAGTAGCTGGGGGAGAGGGCTCCTCCGCAGTAGCCGCACCTGAGCAGGCCTTCCAAGAGGAAGACGTATTTCTTGTCCCTGCGCCGGCGGATTTTGACGACCTGGTTGCGTTTGAGGCGGTGTTGGACTTCGTAGAACAGGTTTTCGTTGATGATGCCGGGGTATTGTGCGGGGACGAGTTGGCCGTTGCGCTTCATTTTGCCGATGTAAGCCGGATTGGTGAGGACTTGCGCGATGTGGCTCTTGTGAAACTCCTTGCCTCCCTGCGTTTTGCCGCGTCTGCTTTGGTAGCGCTTGGTGCGATAGCCCATCTTGTTGACCTGCACGGCCGTGAGGCGCACGGAGTCGGTCTCGAGATACGTGCGGTAGATGGCCTCGACGACGTGCTTCTCGTCCTCTTGAGGCGTTATGGTTCCGTTGCCGGCCTTGTAGCCGAGGGGTTGGGGGCCGCCGTGCCATAGCCCGTTGCTTGCGCGCCAGTCGGACTTCTCTTTTGCTCGGGCCGAGATGACTTGACGCTCAAACTCGGCAAGTGCCGAGAGAAAAGTGAGGATCAACCGCCCAACCGGGGTGCCAGTGTCCACCTGTTCGCGCAAAGAAATGAAGTCGACTTTGTGTTCGATGAGAAAGTCGAGGAAGCCGAGGAACGCGCGCACGTTGCGCGCCACTCTGTCCAATGCAACCACGGCCAGTGCCTGAACCTTGCCGGCTTTGATGTCGGCCATCATTTCTTGGAACTTGGGGCGGTCGAGCGTTTTGCCCGAAACGCCTTCCTCACGGTAAAGCTTGACCTCCCATTGTTCACCCATCGCGCGTTTCTGCTCAACGTGCCTGCGCAGCAAATCTTCCTGCGTGTCGAGACTTCCATCCTTGCGAAGCGCCTGTTGGTCGGTGCTGACCCTGGCGTAAAGTGCGGCCACTCTGGTCGATACCTGCTCGGGCGCGTTCATGGCATACCTCCATTTCACGTCAACGCCTTGGAAGCCGCTATTCTACAAGGTTCCAAGGCGATAGCGAATTTGTTGATTACTTGCCGTCGCGCAAACGGCGGAACATTTCAGCCCACAGTCTGGCGAGGCGCTGGCCGCGTTCAGCAGGAGTGAGGTGGCTGGTTGGGTTGGCGGGGTTGCGCCCTACAGCTTGCACGAGTTCGACTTGGTAACTCGCGTTAATTGTCTTCCTGCGTCGCTTGCGTTGATCCGCGCAAGGACTTGCCGGTGTTGCGGTGTTGTCGCGTTCGTCTTGCACGAGGGAGGGAGAGGGGCGCCTGCGCGCCCCTCCTGTTTTTTGGCGGGGAGAGACAACGAGGAACTTGCGAGGGAATTACTTGGCGAGGCTGGTGGCGGTGACGGTCTTGCCGATGGTCTGGAAGATACTGGTGAAATAGTCCTTGGTGACGGGCGGGATGGGGAACAGAAGCCCGCCGGTCCTGCCGGTCAGGATTTTGTAGGCGTCAACGTTGGCGGGCCCGATGATGTGGACGCGCACGCCCTGGCGAAGGAACACGTCCACTGCCTGTTCGGGAGTGGCGCCGTCCATAGCGTTTTTGGTGCCGCTGTTGGTGACGAGGATGACGTGTTTGACGCGGCCGGGCCGGACGTCAGGCCAGTCGGCGAGGGCAGCGCGCAAGAGGCCGTCAAGCTGGCTTTCATCGTCGGAGTTGTTTCCGATGAGCGGCTCGTTGGCGATGAGGCGCTTGAACTCGTCGATCGCGACGATGCCGCGGTCGATGAGGCCATTGTCCGCGCCGTTTTCGGGAACGTCCCTCACGAAAAGCAGGCCGGTGCGCAGCTCGATGTTGTCGCGGGCACACTCGTCGACGGCTTCATGGGAGCACTGCACGACAGGCCCGTCCAGTTCGTCCATGCTATAGGTCTTGTCGTAGACAAATTTGACGAGCGCCTTGCGGCGGGGCTTGGCGTGCGTCGGGTTATGCGTGCGCGTGGGGAATACCTTGCTGGGCAGGGGCACGGGCTGGCCGGCGAACGGGTCAACGCTGGTGGGACTGGTCATGAGGATCTCCTTTAGTTGAAGGACTGGTAGAGCTCGCGAAGTGAGGGCCTGGCGAGCGGGTTCTTGGACAGCGCGGCATCCACCGCGCGAGCGACGCTGTGGGGGATGTTTGGCGCGAGGGTGTTGAGCGGTGTGTGCGTTACGGTGTAGTCGCCGACGAGTTGGTCTTCCTCGTCTTCAGTTGCGGCTGCGAACGGTCGGATGCCTGTGGCGAGTTCGTAGATGGTGGCGGCGAAACTGAACACGTCCTGCGCGGGTGATGCGGGATGGTTGAACATCTGTTCCGGACACGAATAGCCTGTGGAATAGCCCGGCGCGCGAAGCGGCGTGTTCGCGGGCGCGGAGATGCCGAAGTCGGCAAGCGCGCTGCGAGCGGGGTGGTCGCGCAAAAGCAGGTTGGCAGGTTTGACGTCGCGATGGACAACACCCACTTTGTGCATGACGTGGCACGCCAACATCGGCGGGCGGATGGCCATGCGAACCACCTCGTAGTCGAGCTTGCCGCGTTTTGCCAAGGCGTCAGCGATGCTGCCGCCGATCATGTACGGCATGACGAGGAAGAAGTCGTCGTTGTCACGCAGCAGGGCGAGTACCGGCACAAAGTGTTCCTCAAGGCCGCGGTAGGCGCTTGCGCACGCGGCGAGCACGCTCATGGAGAGTTCAATTTCAAAGTTGGCTTGGGCCAGGTTGGAGTCGGTCAGGAGCTTGAGGACGACAAACTCGTCCTTTGCGTCTGTCGCGCGGTAAGCGATGCCGTTGCCTCCGGCGCCCAGGCGCTTGCTGATCTTGTAGGGGCCAACGCGGTCGCCGGGTTTTCTAAACACAGCCATGGCTTTCCCTTTTGGCGCACGTGAATTGATCGAGAGAGACTGGCGCCGGATGGTCGTTGCCGGCGAGAACAAAGCTGGCGTTGTCGTCCGCACGCTCCGCGGCCAGCACTTCCAGCACAAGAGCGGCATCGGACAGACTAGGGATGGTGAGCGCGCGGTTTACTTCGAGGGGAGTGAGGACGTTGAGGAGGCCGTCGCTGCACGCCAGCAAGCGGTCACCGGAATCGAGAGGCACTTCCCGGGTGTGAATGCGCGAGGCATGGACGGGGCTGCGTGAGACGTAGCTGGTGAGCATTCCGCGGAACGGGTGCGCGGCAATCTCCGAGGCTTCGATTTCACCGCGAGCGTAAAGGTCTTGGGCGGTCGAGTGTTCCCTGGTGGCGAGTCCGCAACGATTGAGGTCGCGGCTGTAGTAGATGCAGGGGCTGTCGCCGGAACTGGCGACAAACGCAGCGTGAGGCAGGATGAGGGCGGCGGTTGCCGTGGTGGATGCGGGACTTTTCAGCGCGTTGAGTGTTCTGCTGGTCTCGTTGAGCGCTTCGCGAAACGCGCGAGTGAATTCGTCTATCGTCGTTTTGGGTGTGAGTGCGCCTAGCAGGCCGTTGAAATAGATTCTGGAAGTATCTTGATGATTGCTCTCTGATTGTTTTCTGGCTTGGTCCTTTGAGTTTTCTTGTCGCCGCCCGTGTCTTGGGCGGCGGTTTTGCTTCTTGCGTCAGGCGAG
>QEVF01000045.1 GCA_003576915.1 Planctomycetota bacterium
AAACTGGAGAACAAGCACCGCTGGGAAACGCTGCACCGAACCTTCTTCAACCACGCCGGACTGCCATTGTGAGAAACGTTTTCAATTCAGGGGTCAAAAGGATAAGTCTCAACCCAAACACCAACCCGCTCACCCATGTCGTAGACCCCGCTAAGCAAGACCTTATCTGTGGTCGAGACCAGCTCATATCGGCCGTCGAGTATCCAATAACCATCGGGGGCCACCTTTACGTAGAAATGCTCCCTCAAGTTACCGCCCGGGACTTGACGTTCGACTTCTTTGGCGCCCCAATGTTTGGGCGCGGGTACATTAGCATTTGCCGAACAGCCGCATATTAGTAGGCCGAAGGAAATGGCCGCCCAGCGCTCTAGTGTATCAATATGCCACATAACGTCACCTCCAGCCGCTGGTCATCAGTAGTCATATTCTGGTTGAAACAGACCTTTCGTGCGGTCATTTGCAGTGACACTTTTTTGCCTCGGGTATCTTTTTTCCTTCTTTGTCATTCCATGCAGTGTGCCCCCGATATGAATTGAACTCATCCGGCGATGTCCCGATTGCTGTGCCCTGAGCTAATTCTTTGCACGAAATCCGAGTTTAATGGGTGGGGTAAACTGCCTCCTCCAGTACGACAAAAAAACCGAGTTCGGCCAGCGCGTCGGCGATTGCCTTCCGCTCCAAACTGGCCTGCTCGTGCTTCGACAAAGTGGTCGGCGCGCATTCTCCCGGCCGGGGGCGGGGGCATCAGTGGCCCCCGCCGTGTCTTCGCGAGGCTCCGCAGGAGCCTCGCCTCAGCCAGAGGCGTTTCGCGCCCGGAGCGCTGCCTCAAGAGTAATCGGTTGGTCGCGGACTTCGTCCGCGACAGTCCTATTTGGGCCGTCTGTCGGCGCTGACGCGCCGGCCGCTCCGCAGAGCTCCACTGAGTTGCGGCTCCGCTGGAGCCGCAACACTTCGCGAAGTTCGGCCAGTCTGTTTTCGCGGCAGCGGTCGCGCAGTTCGCGCAGCCTGTTGCGCTGCTCATCGGTGATGGCTTGGCGCGAGTTCCAGACCTCGATCCGCGTGGGCCGGTTGTGGCCCCAGGGGCGGATGATTTCGTTGCCGATGGATTGAGCTCGCTGCAGATCACTGCTGCTCCAGGCGTGGGGCCTCAAGTTCAGCTCTGCATGATACTTTGCGCAGGATTTCAGTTCGCCAATGCCCCGCTCGCAGCTTGCATTGTAGCGCGGGTAGTACGGCGGCGAGAAGAAATGCTGCACGCGATTGGCCGGGGCAGCGCGACATACGAGTTCGCAAGGGGGAGTTCAAGGCCCTGAGCCGTGAACGCACATACTTGACAGCATTGCTCAAGCAGGACCCGGACAAAGGAGAGGTTGCGCGCAAGGCGCCACACGACGCCAGCTTGGAATCCGGCAACCTGTGTGTGCACTCATTGTGTACCGATGAGGCGACGCCTGGCCTGTGGCGCGGGCGCCGGACTGGACAGACCAGGCCTCCAAAGCGGGTTTGAAGGATGGTCGGGGTGAGAGGATTTGAACCTCCGGCCTCAACGTCCCGAACGTTGCGCTCTAACCAGGCTGAGCTACACCCCGATGCCGCTGCCCCAAGTTCCGGGCAGGGGCGCGAAGTGTATCAAGCGACTTAGGCAAGGCAACGGGGCGGTGCTCAGGGTTGGTCCGACCAAAGGCCCTTCTTTTCCCGCCGCGCTTCGTCCTCCACGTCGCGCATGCGTTTCTGAATCTGAGGGTTGGCGAACTCGCGCACATCACGGAGCTTGACGAGCCCCTGGCTGAGCATGGCCATGTTGACCATGACGTATTGGTCAACCAGCGGTTCGCCTGTCTTCGGGTCCAGGGCCTCCATGTATACTTCGCCGTAAATCACCCGCTGCTCGGTGTCGGCGCCTTCCTGGGGTTTGATGTACAGCGTTTCGCCGCGGCTGAGGAACTTCGCCATCCACTCCTGACAGCGGGCGTAGGTATTGGGCGCGGCGCGCTGAGGCAGCCCCTCCACTCCCAGCAGGCGGATTTCGCGTTCGGTAGGTTTACCGCCGTTGACGATCAGGGTGTGCGGTGGAATGAGCCGCGTCGCCACGGCCAGGAAGCGACCGTTGGAATCAAAGACCAGTTTGGTCAGGTCCTGCTCATCTTCGGTTTTGACTCGCTCGCCCTTTTCATTCACCTCGTAGGTCACGCAACCGGTCGTAAGCAGCACGGCAGGCACGAGCAGCATCAGGAACCATCGAGGCATGGAAGTCTCCTGCAGTTGCAACGACTGTGCGGGGCGTGAGTTGGCAATACCGGGTCTCATGCTATATTCCGGAGGTCCCCGAAAGCGTATCCGCCCCGGCGGTCGCAACCAAGGCTAGGTCATGGCTAAAGAACTTACGCCGACCGAAATGCGCGGCAAGCGCATTGGCGGTTGTGAGATTGTCGATGTCATCGGCGCGGGCGGCATGGGCACGGTGTACCTCGCCACCCAGCTTGCATTGAACAAGAAGGTGGCCCTGAAGATTCTTGATTCCAAGTGGGCCGTGGAGCCCAAGAACGTCGAGAACTTCCTGCGCGAGGCGCGCCTGGCCGCCAAACTCGAGGATGAGCACATCGTCGCCATTTACGACGTCGGGTCTGACCAGGGGTTCCACTACATCGTGATGCAGCTCGCCAAGGGCGAGACCCTGAAAGATCGCCTCAAGCGCGGCGCCCTGGAACTTGAGGAAGCGCTGGCGCACATTGAGGGCGCGGCCAAGGGCCTCGCCGTCGCCCACAGCCACAACATCACGCACCGCGACATCAAGCCTGCCAACCTGATGATCGGCGACGACGGCATCGTCAAAATCCTGGACTTCGGCTTGGCCAAGCTGGACCGCAAGGAGGAAGGCAGCGACGACACGACTCAGTTCGTGGGCAGCGTAGCCTACATGGCGCCCGAACAGAGCGAGTACCTTCGCATCGATGCCCGCACCGACGTCTACGCCTTGGGCATCACCGCCTTTCAGGCCCTGACGGGTGTTCTACCTTTCCGCGGCGAGAACAACTGGGAGCTGCTGGTCAGGCACCACTGCGAGGAGCCGCTGGCGCCCAGCGTCGTAAACTCTGAGGTGCCGCTGACCATGTCGCGCGTCGTCCTCAAGATGATTGCCAAAGACCCTGCCCAGCGCTACGAGACGATCGAAGATGTCCTGACCGACCTCAAGCTCATCCGCCGCCATCAGCTTCCCGCGGCGGAGGCTCCCTGGGGCAAGCGCCCGCTGAACCCCGCGCCCGTAGACCTGCAGGCGACCCGCTGCGACGAAGTCTACCGCCGCGGCCTGCGCCAGCAGCGCGACGCGTTTCGTGCAGGCAAGCCGGTAAAGCCGCTGCGCGAGATCATGCTCGGCCAGGGCGTGACCTTCAAGAAGAGCGGCGACCCGGCCCTGATGCCTTCCAACTTCCTGGAGTTCGAAGTCGGCAGTCGCCGCCAGACTCTCGCGCAGGTCGTTGCCAGGGACTACAAGTTCGACCAGGAGAAAATCGTCTTTGCCGAACGCTTCGAACTCAAACCCCGATCCGATCGCTTGCTTCTCAACATCAAGGGGCGCAAGACGCTGAGCATCGGCGATGTTCAGAGGCTGTTTGACCTGCTGGAGACTCTGCCCCTGCGCAACAAGGCCGTCGCCGTGGCCCTGCCCCCCGATTACACCGCCCAGGGCCAGGACATCCGCTGGATCGTTGACGCCTATAACCTGCTCGACAAACGCGGCTGCGCCTTCTCGGTCATTGTCGGTTCGATGGAGAATCACACCACTTTCATCAACCTCGGCATCGACAGCCATATCAAATTGGAACTAGAGCTTGAGCGCACCGTAAGCATCGAGCTGGAACAGCTCGTGGCCAAAGGCGAGAACCTGCCCGGCTCCATGGCCAGCGAGCTGGGCGCCGCCGGGCAGCTGCCGGGCGCCGAAAAACTTACACCAAGCGCTCGGGCCATGGTTACCCAGATCAGCGAGCTGATTTCCACCGGCGACCTGACGGAGGCCGCGCGCGTCTGGCGCCGGCTGGTCAGTGAAGGGGTGGATCGCGCGAGCCTGGTCAAGCTCAAGCCGCTGCGGCACGAGCTGTTCGAGAAACTGCTGGCTGAAGGCAAAGAGGCCTTCGACCAGGATGACTTCCCCACCGCCACCGACCGCTTCAACCTGCTGATTGACCTCGACCCCGGACGCTACGAGGGCCACTACTACAAGGGCCTGCTGCTCAAACACGAGGGCAAGCTGGAATATGCCCAGGCCTTCCTGACACAGGCCATTTTGGCCGCACCGGACGAAGCCGAGCTGTTCTATCATCGGGCCATTGTGCGCTCGCGGGTGAATGACCTCGACGGCGCGCTGCGCGATTTGGACATGGCGCTGGACCACAACCCCAGACTGACCCAGGCCTATTACAACCGCGCCAAACTTCACAAGCGCATGGGCCACGACGATCTTTCGCGCCACGACCTCAAGCTCTATGAGAAACTCAAGAAGGAGCAGGAGCGCGCGGCTTCAGGCTCCAGCAACGAAAGCGGCGAGCGGCCGCCGGCTGCCAAGCCAGCGGAAAAGAAGAAGTAATCGCCGGGCTGGCTATGCAACCCGCGCGACAACCACGACAACGTGCCCACATAGTGCGAGTCATTGCTATTGTGGCGCGTTCCGCAGCGGACCCAGGCGCGACACGAGACCTTCATGCAACCCCAGACCGAGACACCCGGAAAAGAACGCCTTCAGAAAATCCTTGCACGCGCGGGCTTTGGCTCGCGCCGCGCCTGTGAAGAGCTCATCGTCGATGGACGCGTGAGCGTCAACGGCACGACGGTTTCCGTGCTGGGCACCCAGGCTGACATCTCGCACGACGTGATCCTAGTCGATGGCGAGCGTGTGCGCCTGCCGCAGAGCAGCTACTGGATTGCCAACAAGCCCAAGGGTGTGGCCGTCAGCGAGCGCGAAGCCGAGAAGTTCATCGCGGATGTCATTCCCGGAGAGCATCCGCGCCTGTTTACGGTGGGCCGCCTCGATAAGGGCTCCTGCGGCCTGATGTTCGTGACCAATGACGGGCGCGTGGCGAACATCCTGACTCACCCGCGCTACAAGGTGCCGAAGAGTTACCGCCTCACGGTCAGGGGTGAAGTGAGCTTCGCCACGGCCGCGCAGATAGAGCGCGCGCTTTACTATGCCATGAACGGCGGGCGTTTTGAGCGCATCCGCGTGGTACGGGCCTCGCGCCACCAGAGCATCTTGCGCATCACGGCCTACGAAAGCCTGCCGGGATCCCTGCGTGACATCTGCCTGAAGTTTGACCACCCCATCTCGCTCATGGAGCGTGTGCGCATCGGACCCCTTGAGCTGCGCGACCTGGCCCCTGGTGTGTCGCGCAAGCTGCGCACTCAGGAAATCCAGGCCTTGCAGGATTACTGCCGCCGCGCCGAGGCCTTTGAAATCGAGTACGAACATGACCTGGTAAGCAGCGAGAAGTTCGGACGCGATGCCCATGCGCCCGAGTTCAAGCGCAAGAAGCATGGCCACCGCGGTCCCCGCGCCGGGGGCCAGAAACAGGCCATGGCGCAAGCCCAGGAAAGGCGCGGCCCGGGATCCCGCCGCAGGCCCCGGGACGGCCACGAGGGCCGGGCAGGCGCCCGGCCAGACCGTGGGACGCGGCAGCCTTCCGTCGACGAGACAGAATGCGAAGCCCGCCCCGATCCGCGCCGCGCCAAACCGCCGAGTTTTGAACGTCGCGGCCCCGGTGCCCGCGCGCAGCGCCGCGGCCAGATGGGTCGCAGGCGCCCGCGCGACTGAGCCGCAGCCACTCTCGATCGTCCCTCCGTGAGGAATAGCGTCCGAGGGCGACTACTGCCACAATTCAGGAGAGTTCCATGAAGCTGACATTCGGTTTGCTGCTGGCCCTGTGCGCGGCGCTGCTGGCTGCCCAGACGCCCGTTGCAGCGCAGGAAAAGCCTGCGGCGGACCCGCGGGCTGAGGCGTTGCGCAAGCTGCTGGAGAAGCACCAGTCCAGAATCGTGACCTTGACCTGGGTGACGCGCGCAAGCGCCATGGGCCAGGAAATCGAGACCCCCGGCTCCACCACCGGCATACTGCTGGGAGAGAAAGGGCTGGTCGCCGTCTCAGCACAGCCTTTTGCCGCCAATCCAGCGGGCCTGGCGGGCATGTTCGGCGGTGGCCGCCGCGGCGGCTCCAGCGCTTCTGGACCCGAGAACTTCAGGGTCAATGCTGCCGGCGCCATCCATGATGCCCTGGCCGCTCACGAAGACAGCGCCGTAAATATGCGCTTCTTCGCCGCCAAGACCCCCGCTGACAAGCCCCTGGCTCACCTGACCATGCCGGAGAAAGTCTCCGTGCCGGCCTTGGGCGAAGAAGTGGTGGTGCTGGGCGCCTACGACGCCAACCTGAATCACGCGCGATTCTTCAAAACCGCCCGCATCAACAGCGTGATCGAAGAAGGCAAGTACTACGGACTCGATGGCTCCATCCAGGATTGCCTGGGTGCGCTGGTCGTGACCTTGGGCGGCGACGTACTGGGTATCATCGGCCAGAAAACCAGCGGCCAGCCTGACCAGGGACAAGGCGGCATCGGCGCTCTGTTGGGCGGCATGAGCGACCCGGCGCGTATGCTTGGAAACCGCGTACTCATGACCCCCGCTGTGTTTCTGGCCGCAATGAAGAAGGCCCAGGAGAAAGTCAACGACCCCAACTTCGGCGCCGAGCCAAAGCCAGAACCAAAGACCGAACCCAAGCCCGAACCAAAAACCGAACCCAAGCCCGAAGAAAAGCCCGCAGTCGAGGAAAAGCCCCGCAATTGGCGCGGCCTCACCAAAGTCATCTCGGCCAACGAGTCTGCCCTGCGCGGCAAGTACGGAGAAGCCAAGGGCGGCATCATGGTCAGCGCCAAGCCCGAGGCCGAAAGCATGTGCGACAAGGCCGGTCTGCGCAACGGAGACCTCATTATCAAGGTTGGTGACACCTCCATCGCAGCGGATTGCACCATTGAGAAGTTCTGGGAAACCCTCGAGAAGGCCGAGGGCGTGGTCAAGATCGTCGTGATTCGCTACGGAGGCAAGCAGTACGACCTCGAGGTTCACACCAAGTAGACGAAAGCCCCCACCGCAAAAGAACGCAAAGAGAACGGACGCGGCTTGCCGCGTCCGTTCTCTTTGACGACTTCGCTCAACCTCCTACGGCGCAACCGCCGCCGGAGCTGCACGAGCCCGTCGCGGCTCCTCCCACACTGCAGGAGCCGCTGGTTCCGCCGCCCGTGCTGGGCCCGATCTGGTTCCAGGGCATTCTGAGCAGCAGCATGCCCATGCCGCAGAAGCCGGTCAGGCCCGCAAAGGTCAGGCCCGCGCCCACGAAGGCTGACAGGGCGTAGAACCAGGGACTGAGCAGCGTGCCGAGGATCACGCCGGTCAGCATCAGTGAGCCGGCCGCCATCTGAACCTGGCGCTCGATGGAAATCCGCTTCTTGCCGCGCTTGACCGGCAGTCCCTGCTTCGCCCAGCCCGTGATGCCGCCATCAAGTATGCGGTAGTCCTTGAACCCGCGGCGCTCCAGCACCTGTGCCGCCATCAGGCTGCGGTTGCCGGTGCGGCAGAGCACAATGACGGGCTTTTTTGCGTCGCGCAGTTCACCCAGGCGGTCTTCAAGCTCGGGAAGGGGGATGTTCCAGCTTCCCTCGATGTTCTCGCCGGAGAACTCCAGGGCGCTGCGCACGTCCACAAAGGTGACATCCTGGCGGCGCAGGTCAGAGGCCGTGGCCACATCAATATGCACGCCGGGGGCTTCGCCCTTGCGGTTGAAGGTGAGAATCTCGGCCATGTTCGCGGGCAGGGGCCCGTGCACGGCGAGCTTCTTGACCGCAGCCTCGCGCGAGCCCGCCAGAAACACGACGTTGTTCCGCCGTTCGGCGCCCAGCGTGCTGTGGGTGCGCCCCTGGTAGTCGTGGCCCGGCCATACCACCGTGGCGTCATCAAGGGCCGCAAACTTGGCGAAGCTGTCGAAAAGCGCCCCGGCGTCTCCACCCATGAAGTCGGTGCGACCGCTGCCGCCGATGAGCAGGGTGTCGCCCGTGAACAGGTTGTCATCGACCTTGAGCGTAATGCTGTCGGGCGTGTGCCCGGGGCTTTCAATCACGTGAAGCTCGACACTTCCCAGGCTGATGACGTCCTTCTCGCTCACGGCCATGTCAGCGGCCTTGACCAGCGTGCCCTTGAGCATGGCATAGCGGACGCCTGTGGCCTTCTTGAGAGCGGCCGCGCCCGACAGGTGGTCGGCGTGGGTATGGGTATCGATGACATGGGTCAGGACCAGCTTCTGCTCGCGCAGGAAGGCAAGGTACTCGTCCACCTGGTCGTGGCGGGGGTCAATGACGGCCGCTTTGCGGGATTCGGGGTCGGCGATCACATAGCCGAGGCAGCCTTCGCCCGGCTTCTTGAACTGGCGGATGATGGGTTGCGTGGCGGTAGTCTGCATGGCTCTCTCCCTGGTCAGTGATTGCACTATATAACCATATAGCAATGCAGTCAATTCCCGCTGGCGCAGAAAATTCCGCGCGCTATCATCAGGCCATGAAGGCGCGCTCAAAGAACATGACGCCGCAGGCCATCGAACTCGTGGCCCGGCGCTTTCGCGTGCTGGGCGAGCCAGCCCGCCTGGCCATCCTCAACGCCCTGATGAAGGGCGAGCTTTCCGTCAACGGGCTGGTCGAGGCCACGGGCCTTTCCCAGGCCAATGTCAGCAAGCACCTCGCCCTCCTCGCCGACAGCGGATTTGTCAGCCGCAGGCGTCAGGGCCTGTTTGCGATTTACCGGATTGCTGACGCCAGCCTGTTCAAGCTCTGCGACCTGATGTGCAGTTCCATCGCGCGTCGCCTTGGCGAGGACCTGCGCGAAGTGAGCTGAACCCTGTTTTCTCTCCACTCCGGACTCCCTCGCGCGTAGAAATGGGCGCCCATGAGCGCGCCGTCCCTCGACCGCACCAACCGCCTGTACCAGACCATCACCACGCGGCCCGTGGCCGTGCTTTGCGTCGTCGCCGCCTTCGTCGTGTTCGGGTACGTCAGCCTCAAGGACCTGCCCACCACGTTGATGCCCAACCTGAACTACCCCAACCTCACGATCCGCACCCACTACGCGGCCGCCGCCCCCATCGACGTCGAGGAAAAAGTCAGCAAACAGATCGAAGAGCGCATCGGCAACGTGCCGGGCCTGCGCCAGCGCAGCAGCATCTCCCGCGCCGAGCAGAGTGACGTGCTGCTGGAGTTCGCCTGGGGCACCGACATGCTTCAAGCCACCGCCGATGTGCGCGACCGCCTGGACCGCGCGCGCCTCGACGACGGCGTCGAGCGGCCCCAGATTCTGCGCTATGACCCCGGCCAGGACCCCGCCCTGCGCCTCATGCTGTTTGCCACCCGCGACGACATCTCCCTGCTCGAACTTCGCAGCTTCGCCGATGATGTGCTCAAACCCGAACTCTCCAAGATTGACGGCGTGGCAGCCGTCCGTGTTTCCGGAGGCGCCGAGCGCCAGGTCAAGATTTCGCTGCGCGAACGCGACCTCAACCAGCACCGCCTCACGGCCCAGCAGGTCTTCGAGCGCATTCGTGCCGCCCGCGTGGATATCTCGGCGGGGCTGATTTCACTTGCCGGCCAGGACGTGATCCTCCGCGTCGTCAGCACCTATGACCGCACCAAGGTGCTGGAGGATCTCGAAATCGTCGGCGGTGCCGACCGTGCCCGCGTCCTGCTCAAGGATGTGGCCGACATCCGCATCGAGGAGAAGGAGCGCAAGACCGTCACCCGTTTCGCCGGCGCCGAAACGGGCTTTGAAGCCCGCGAGGGCGTGCTTCTCGAGATCCTCAAGGAAGGCGACGCCAACATCGTTCAGACCGCCAAACGCGTGTGGATCGCCCTCTACGGCGAGTCCCGCTATGAGGCCATCCGGCGCCAGCGCGGCGAGGACGCCTCGCGCCCGCCCATGATCGCAAAATCCGGCGAAAAGGGCCCCGATGTCTCCAAAGGCGCCTCGGGCCGCGGCGGGGGCGCACGCTCAGGGCGCGGCGGCGCGGCCGGGGCCACCACACGCGCCTTCACGCCGGGGCAAGGCGGCTTCTCCATGGGCCCGCGCGCCCTGGCCGACCAGTTGCCGGAAGGCTTTGGCGTTCGCGTACTCTCCGACCAGAGCTATTTCATTGAAGATGCCGTCAACGATGTCACCAGCAGTGCCGTGCTGGGTGCGCTGCTGGCAGTGCTGGTGCTTTTCCTATTCCTGCGCAACGTCAAAAGCACCTTCCTGATCGCGGTGTCCATCCCCCTTTCCGTCGTTACTACCTTCATTCCCATGCGGCTGCAGGGGGTCACGCTGAACCTGATGTCCCTGGGCGGTCTGGCCCTGGGCGTGGGCATGCTCGTTGACAACTCCATCGTGGTTCTGGAGAGCATCGCCCGCTGCCGCCAGGAGGGCGACAACCCGCTTCAGGCAGCCGTGCGCGGCATTTCTGAGGTGGGCGCCGCCGTCTTTGCCAGCACAATGACGACCGTCGCGGTGTTCTTTCCCATCGTGTTCGTGACCGGCATTGCCGGGCAGATATTCCGCGACCAGGCCCTCGCGGTGTGCTACAGCCTGCTGGCCTCGCTGATTGTGGCCATGTTTGTGGTGCCGGCCCTGGCGGGCCTGAGCTTTGCCGGGCTGTCCCACGCAGGTGCCTTTGCCACCACCCGTGCCACGGCCAGCTACCTGCGACCGCAGCCGGGGCTGCCGCTGTGGCGAAAGCTGTTGTTCTTCGGGGGCCGCTTCGTTCAACTTCCATTCGTGCTGGCAGCCCTGTTGGTCGTAGGACTGCTGGACACACTGACCCTGGTACTGCGCTATGTGCTGCGTGGCATCTGGGCCGTCGTTTCGCTGGTGGCTCGCCCTCTCGGGAGGCTGTTCGACCTTGGCTGGCGGGCCGTGGAAGAAGCCTATCCGCTCGTGTTGAGGCTGTTCCTACCCCAACCCCTGCTCGTCCTTGCCGTGGCCGTGGCACTGGGCGTCGCGGCCCTGCTCGTCACCCGGGCGCTGGACACGGAACTACTGCCGGACTTTCAGCAGGGTGAATACTACGCCGACATGGCCGCGCCCGAGGGCACCAAGATTGAACTGACCGACGCCGAGGCCCAGGCCCTGATTCAAAGGGCTTTCGCCGGCGAAGAGCTCAAGTCAACGGTCGCTCGCATTTCAAGCGAAACCGGAGGCGAAGGTCAGGCCGGCGACCGCCGTGAACTGGGCAGCCACCGCACCCGCCTGGTAGTGACCCTCAGGCCGGGCCAGGATCCCCGCGCCGTCACCGGCCAGACTCAGGACATTCTGCGCCGCGAGGTCGAGGACAGCCCCATGTTTCAGGGCAGCGGTGAGTTCAGCGCGCCCCAGCTTTTTTCGCTCTCGACGGGAATCGAACTGGAGGTGCGCGGCAGCAACTACGAGCGGCTGGGCCGCGTAGCGGAGGCCCTGGCCCGCGAGTTGCGCCGACTGACCCGCGACGACGGCAAGCCCCTGTTGCTGGAGGTGCAGAGCAGTCTCCGGCCGGGGCGGCCCCAGATCGCGCTTTCCTACGACCGCGAACTGCTGGAGCGCTACGGCCTGACCGCCGACCAGGTCACCCGTGCCGTACGCATCAAGGTGGGAGGCGAGGTCAGTTCCTCGTTCGCGTCCAGGGGAGAAGATATTGACGTGTTCGTGGAGTTGGGCAGCGCCGACAAGGCCAGCGTGGATCGCGTCCTCGAGATCGAAGTCGCCAGCGGAGTCCGCCTCAAAGATGTCTTGCCCGCCGGCGTCAGGCCCGCGCCGGAAGAGGGCCCAAGCGAAATCCGCCGCGTGGGCAACGAACGAGCCATCATCCTTCACGCCGAGCCCAACGGCGTCGCGCTCGGGTTTGCCAAGAAGCGCATCGAGGCGCTGGTGCAGGGCGGCAGCGTGGACCTGGACGACTCGGCCGTGCGCTTTGCGGGCCAGGCCAGCGAGATGGAGGAAAGCGTCACCAGCCTGATGCTCGCCCTGGCTCTCGCCATCTTTCTCGTATACGTGGTCATGGCCGTACAGTTCGAGAACCTGATTGATCCCCTGATCATCATGTTCTCTGTACCCCTCGCCGGCGTGGGAGTGGTGGCCGCCTTGATCGCCTTCGGCATGCCCGTCAGTGTCATGGTGCTCCTGGGCGTCATCGTGCTGGCCGGCATCGTCGTCAACAACGCCATCGTACTCGTGGATTATGCCAACTTGCTTCAGTCGCGCGGCATGGCCGCCCGCGACGCCGCACTGGCCGCAGGCAAGATTCGCCTGCGCCCCATTGCCATCACGACGTTGACCACGCTCCTGGGCCTGCTGCCGATGTCAGGCTGGCTGGACCCGTTCATGCCGGCTGCCACTGGCATGGCAAGCGCAGTGGATGCGGGGCTGAAGTCGGCCGTCGAGGGCGTGGGCCTCTCGTTGACCTCACCCTCCGACTGGCCGCTAATCGGAGGCAACACGTTTTCCCTGGCCCGGGGCCTGCGCTTTCTGATCGGCGGCGGCGAAGGCGCTGAAGTGCGCAAACCCTTGGCCATTACGGTGATCGTGGGGTTGACCTCAAGCACTGCGCTCACCTTGCTGGTCATCCCTACCCTCTGGGCATGGATCAACAAGCGCCGTGACAGGCCCGCCACCCAGCCCTGAACTGCGCCAAGCTCGACTTTTGCACTTTTTGATGGGGGAGAATTGGCTCAATAAATGAACGGGCTCCTGCCGATGGGTTGGTGTCGAGTCAACCCGGCAGGAGCCCACTATGCCTGACCTTCCATCGGCGTCTTACGCCATCGTCTTGAGTTTTTCTTCGGGTTTTTCCAGGCCCACTTTCGCCCGCTTTGTCTCCTTGTTTGTGGGCTTGGTCATCAGCAGCGGACGCCGCACAATTCATCGTACGCTCTCGTCTATCCGCGAACTCTC
>QEVF01000025.1 GCA_003576915.1 Planctomycetota bacterium
CACATGCACCTGCTGCCGCGGCAAGTCAGTCCACCGGACTGTTTTGCCTTGGGACCGACCAAACAAAACACACCGCTCTCGCGGTGCTGCACTCACACCCCGCACTCAACCAATAACTCCCGCTGCCGCGGCAAAACAGTCCACCGGACTGTTTTGCCTTGGGACCGACCAAACAAAACACACCGCTCTCGCGGTGTGTTTTGTTTGGTCGGGGCGGCGAGATTTGAACTCGCGACCTCTTGCACCCCAAGCAAGCGCGCTACCCAGGCTGCGCTACGCCCCGACACGTCGACTTCAGGAGGGACTGCCTCCGGGGTGGCGCAAAGGTAGCCCCTATCGGCCAAACGTCAAGGTGGCGTGAGAAATCACGTGGGCGCCTGCCGTTCAGCCAAGCCAGCCCGCCAGCTCTGCCGCGCTCAGAATTCCGTCTTCCGTAATGTAGCCCGCAATCAGCTCAGCGGGGGTCACATCAAAGGCCGGATTGAAAACTTTGGCGCCGAGGGGCGTCAGCAGTGCGCCCTGCCACTGGCGCAGCTCACTCTCCTTTCGCTCCTCGATGGGAATGTCGGCGCCGCTCCTGGCCGCCGCGTCGAAGGTGCTGCGAGGCGCGGCAATGTAAAACGGCGCACCATGTACCCTGGCCGCCAGCGCCAGGGCATAGGTGCCCACCTTGTTCGCCGCGTCACCATTGCGGGCAATCCGGTCAGCCCCGGTGATCACCAGTTGCGTCTTCTTCTCACGCAGCACGACGGCAGCCATGTCGTCGCCGATGACCGTGACATCAATGCCGGCCTGGTCCAGTTCCCATGCCGTCAGGCGCGCGCCCTGCAACAGCGGCCGGGTCTCATCCGCAAACACCCGGAACTTCACGCCATTGCCGTGGGCAACGTACATCGGGGCCAGTGCCGTGCCCATGCCGCTCGTGGCCAGAGCGCCTGCGTTGCAATGGGTGTGAACGCCCATTCCGGGCTGGATCAATTTCGCTCCGTGGCGGCCTATGGCCTGGCAGGCTGAAACGTCTTCGGCATGGATGCGTTGAGCGGCTGCCAAAGCGCGCACGGGGTCGCCGCCGGCCTCTTTTCGCACGCGCTCCACCGCCCAGCGCAGGTTCACGGCCGTGGGGCGGGCCTGCGCCAGCCCATCGAGCCCGGCTTCCCCTTGGCCCGCACGCAGGGCCAGCACGCAGCCATAGGCGCCGGCTACGCCAATGGCCGGAGCACCGCGCACGGCGAGGCGCTGGATGGCATCGATCAGCTGTTCTGGCCGATCCAGCTCAAGGTAGGCCAGCTCACCGGGAAGTCGGGTCTGGTCAATGATCACGAGCTTGCCGCCGGCCGCGTCGCCTAGCCACTGCAGGGTTCTTGGGTAGTTCAAACTCCCGCTCCTTTAGTCTTGAGGGGCGGCATCGTATATTGAAGATTGGATTCTCATACGGTTCAGTTCCCCGGAGCCTGGGCGCAGCCAGCCCACCTACTGCTGCTTTAGATGGAGCAAGCCATGGGCAAGTCTGCGCCCCGCGAAAAGACTACGCAATCGGCTGGCAAGACCGACCCGGTGGCGGACCTCGCCAGGGTCCAGTTGCAGGCCCAGGGCGAGATGGAGCGCGCAATGAAGGAGACGCATCGCGTGCTCAAGCAGGCTATCGATCGGGCAGGGCCCAAGCGCGTGGCGCGCGCCCTCGATATCTCGCTCAGCCTGGTCTACAAGTGGACGCAGCCGGCACGCACCAAACAGAATCCGGCCGCGTCCGGCGCGCGCAATCCGCTGGATAAGCTCCTGGCCATCTTTGAACTGAGCCAGGACCTCGAACTGGTCCACTTCATCTGCCAGATGGCGCGCGGCTACTACACGCCCAACCCTCAGGCCAAGGGTTCCGACCGCATCAGCTTTGTGAGCGAGACCGTCAGCTCGCTGAATGACTTCGCCGACATGCTGCAGTACGCGGAGAAAAGCCTGACCAACGACGGCCGCATCGACGAAGCGGAAGCCACCAAGCTCAGGCAGCAGTGGAACCGCCTCAAGGGACGGCTGGAACACTTCATCATCTCCTGCGAGGAAGGCCACTTCAACGCGGGCGGTGAAGACTCGGATGACGCCGAGGAGGAATAGTCGCGATGAGCGACCGTCTCAACATCCCCGAGTTCGACGACCAGGAAGTGCGCGAGCACATTCTAAAGCTGCGCGGACTCATTGCCGAGGAGACCATCGAAACCCTCAAGATGGTGCGCCTGGACCATATTGTGAACCCGCGAGGCAAGCTGCAGGAATACGACCAGCAGGCGTTCCGTGCCTGGGTGATCGCGTGGCTGAACGCGCTGGAAACCGTGCTTTGCGCGCACATGGCCATGATGACCAAGCGCATGAGCGGTAGCGGTGATGCCCTGCGCGGACTGGTCGTGCAGCCCGAGAAGCTGCTTGAGCAGGTGGAAGACATCAAGCGCGCCCTGGAGATCATTCTGACCGCCGAGCCGGATATGACGCCCGAACGCGCGGACAAGACCGCCACCGACGAGTTCCCCGTCAAAAAATGAATCGAATGTGGCATCGGCGTCTTGCCGATGTCGGGCGCGCTGTACGTGTCCGCGCTGGCGGCGTAGCTGCCAGCCATCGGCAGGGTGCCGATGCCACATGCGCTAAACGCCAACAGGCGACAAATTCTTTAGCGCCAATTCGATGTCCGCGCGGTTTAACTCGCGGCCGATGACGACGATCGTCGGCGCGGGATTGAAGCCCTCGAGCGGAAATACATGGGCCTGGGCGTGGCCGCCCGCCCACTGGCAGATGTACAGCCGCTCATCTCCCTTGACCCGCACGAAGCCCTTGGCGCGAATCACGTTGGACGGCAGAGCCCGCAGGGCGGCCAGCAGCGCCTCCCGACTCTCGGCTTCGCGCACACGATAGCTCAGGGCCAGAAATCCGTGGTCGTGATGGTGATGGCCGTGGGCGTCCTGCAGCAGCCCGTCCACTGCCGCGTCTCCCGTTCGCGGCGCGGGCATCGCCAGCAGCTCTTTCAATGTGGCCGCACCATCGACATCGCAGCGCACCGTGTTGACCTGCCGCGCGGCAGGCGCCACCTCGCGGACACGTGCCTGAAGCTGCGGGAACCAGGCTGGGTCGGCCAGGTCCATCTTGTTGAGGACGACGATCTGCGCCAGCTCAAGCTGACGGCGCGCGAGATCGTTGATGCGGAGGGCATCCAGTCCGTGCTCGACATCCAGCACGGAGATCAGGCCGCGGGCATCGAGACGCTCCACGAGATCCAGGGCCGTGCAGGTGTCGAGCACCTCGACCGGGTCCGCGATGCCCGTAGTCTCAATGAAGAGCAGTTCGGGCTTGAGGTCGCGCGCGATCTCCTGAAGTGCGGCGTGCAGGTCGCCTTTGAGCGTGCAACAGATGCAGCCCCCCAGAACGTTCAGGACCTCGATGGCCCCTCCGCTTTGCGCCACGGGACCGTCGATCGAGATTGCGCCCGCTTCGTTCATCAGCACCGCCGGCTTCATGCCCGCCTCACGTGCGGCTTGAAGCAGCCGAAGCAGCAGGGTGGTTTTGCCCGCGCCGAGAAAGCCGGAGATGAGAATGACGGGAGTCTTCATGGGGACGTTTTACACGATGGCCGGTTCTTGCTAAACCCTTCGCCCCGTGGAGACGATCTCCAAAGCGCGCCTCAAACTGCTTCGCGCCCTGACCCAACGCAAGGGCCGAGAGGAGCAGTCGCTTTACATTGCCGAGGGGCCCTACCTCCTCGACGAGGCCCTCAAGGCCCAGGTCATGCCGCGTTTTGTCGTGATCAGTGATACGCCGGCGGGCCGGCGCGACAAGGTGCAGGCGCTGATGGAGCGCTGTGCCAGGGAAAACATCGAATGCGTCAGTGCCGGCGAAGCGGATTTCGGCGAATGCGCCGACACCGTGAACAGCCAGGGCGTGCTCGCGGTGTTCGCGATTCCGCAATACGAGCTGGCCACGTTGCTTGAGCGCCACGATCTCACGCTGCTCGTGCTGGACAACATTCGCGAGCCGGGAAACTTGGGCGCCATCTGCCGCCACGCGGCGGCGTTCGACTGTGGCGGGCTGCTGCTTCTCAAGGGCTGCGTCGATGCCTGGAACAACAAGGCCGTGCGCGCGAGCATGGGCGGTATCTTTCATGTGCCGGTGTTTGCCGACCTCACGCCCGAGGACGTCATGCAGCAATTGAACGCCCACGGCGTCTGGCCCTACGTCGCCGCGCGCGGCGGCAAGCCCGCTTTCGAGATTGATTTCCCGCCCAAGACCGCGTTCATCATCGGCGGCGAGACTGAGGGCGTGCAGCCGTTCTGGAACGAGCGCGACGTCATCGGGATTGGCCTGCCGCAAACGGACAAAGTGGAGAGCTGCAACGCGGCGGTGGCCGCGAGCATCCTGATGGCGTGGAGATTTCAAGGCCGCCGAAAGGACCGTTAGCTGCGGCAGTTCTCCGTGAACTCCGAGTTCTTCATGGCTATAACAGGACCATGCCCACTGCGCCGAAAACAGCCTCCGAGAGCCAAAGCCACATCACCTGGATCGTTCAGCCCGAGGATCTCAACATTCATGGCAGCCTCTTTGGCGGCCGCCTGCTTTCGCTCATGGACAAATGCGCGGCCATGGCGGCCATGCGTCATTCGCGGCGCAACTGCGTGACGGTGAGCATCGACAAAGTGGACTTCGTGGCGCCGGTGAAGCACGGCTTTTTGCTCGATCTCACGGCGCGCGTGCATTTTACGGCGCGGACCAGCATGGAGATTTACGTCGATGCCTGGGCCGAGAATCCGCTTACCGGCGACCGCAAGAACGTGTGCAAAGCATTCTTCAGCTTTGTCGCCCTGGACGGTGACAGCCAGCCCACTCCAATCCCGCCCGTGGAACTGGAAACCGACCAGGACCGCCAGCTCAATGCCGAGGCCCAGGCACGTTACGACGCCCGCAAGAAAAGCGCCTCTGACTCGCGGCGGATCGTGAAAAAGTAGCCGCTAAAACCGTTTCGCCTGGCCCTCAGACAGTTCCAACTCATAGGCTGCGGCGTCTTGTGGCTGCAGGGACAGCCGCGCTCCGGCCTGGGTGTAATGGCCCTGTTCCACGCGACTGACCCGGCCACGATCTCCGCTGACTTCTCCCTCGAAGCTCAGGTAGAGGCGACGGTGGGGCTCCAGCTCGCGCCAGGGACAGCTTTCCCCGGCGGCGGCGAGGCGCTGCGCAAGTTGGCAGGCGCGAAGGCGCTCCTGACCTTCAACCTCCAGCAGGAGGTCAAAGTGCACGCCACCATTGACGCTATGGGCCAGAATCACGTATCTCAGGGCCATGAGGCGCATCTTACTCACGGTTGAGTTCCACGGCGGGGGGTTCTTTGGCTGGCAGCGACAGGGCGCGGCCCGCACGGTGCAGAGCACGCTGGAAGAAGCAGTGCGCGACCTCGTGGGACACGAGGCAGCGGTCCACAGTTCCGGCCGCACCGATCGCGGCGTCCACGCACTGGCCATGGCCGCCCACGTGGACCTGGATTCTCGACTGGACCCGGCGAGCATCATGATGGCGCTGAATGCCCGACTGCCTCAGGACTGCAAGGTCCGCCGCGCCCAGGAGGTGGACCCACGCTTCCATGCGCGCTTTGATGCCCATTCCAAACTCTACCGCTACAGCTTTGTCCTGGGCCGTTCGCCAAGCCCCCTGTTGGCAGACCGTGCCTGCCATATGCCAAGGCCCCTGGACGTCATGGCCATGGCAAACGCCGCCCGTTTTCTTGTGGGCCCCCACGACTTCGCCTGCTTTGAGTCCAGCAGCGACGAAGCAGACGATGAAGACGGCCCGGACATCACCGCTGACCGCTATGGTCCCGCCGCTGTTGCTTCCGGTCACAGCGCCCCTCCGCCCTGGCGCAAGCCCAGGCCCAGGGGCTCGCTGCGCCATCTGATGGCCCTGGAGGTCCGCCGCGTCGGGCGCCTTGTGCAGATTGAGGCCAGCGCCGACGGCTTTCTTCGCGGCATGGTGCGCAGCATTGCCGGCACCCTGACCCAGGTGGGATTAGGGCGGCAAGTCCCGGATTGGGTGCGCCATGTACTGGCGAGCAGGGACCGGCGCGAAGCGGGGGCCAACATGCCGCCGGAGGGATTGACGCTGGTTCGGGTCGTCTATCCCCCGGAGGCCCTGAAGTGGGCGCCATGAACGGCCGTCCTTGACACACTTAGGTTGGCGGTTAGGCTCACACCAATGCTCCACACCGGCAGGCATCCCAACTCTTGGCGTGACCGAAAGTTCTGCGCGTGAAGGCACTGGTCTCTGACATACACGCCAACTTGGCCGCCTGGGAAGCCGTGGAGAAGGACATCAAGTCCCACGGCATCACGGAGATCTATTCACTGGGCGACCTTGTGGGCTACGGCCCGCAACCTGTCGAAATTGTCGACGCGGCCATGAACTTCCAGTTGAACCTGATGGGCAACCACGACGAAGCCGTGGTGTTTGAGCCCGTCGGCTTCAATTACCGCGCCCTGACGGCCATCCGCTGGACCAAAAAGCTGATGGAGCCCGGCTTCTTCGGCCTGAAGAACAAGAAGCGCATGAGCTTTCTCAAGGCGCTCAAGCTCACCCATCGCGAGGAAGGCTGCCTCTTTGTGCACGGCAGTCCGCGGGAGCCCACGACCGAATACATCCTGCGCGGCGATTGCGACAATGCCCAGAGCGGTTACCCGGAGGCCGTCGAGAAGATGAAGCAGATCTTCAGCGCCATCGATTCGGTCTGCGTCGTCGGACATACCCATATTCCCTGCGTGATGGGCGAAGATTTCAGCTACCGCAGCGACCGCGATCTCGGTTACGAGTTCACCGTCGAGAAGGGCAGGAAGTTCGTGCTCAACGTGGGCAGCGTGGGCCAGCCGCGCGACGGCGACACGCGGGCGTGCTACGTGATCTGGGACGGGCCGAAGTTCATCTGGCGGCGCATCGAGTATGACGTGAAGAAGACCGTTGCGCTGATCCGTGCCATCAAGGAAATTGACAGTTACAACGCTGACCGGCTCGAGAAGGGCCAATAATCGGGGGTTGCCAGTGAAACTGACCATCGTTGCCAAGCACGCAAAGATCACGGACGCCATCAAGGAGTACGCCGAGGACAAGGTGGAGCGCCTCGAACGCTTCTTTGACCGCATCAACAGCATCCACGTCACGCTGGACAAACAGGGCGATTCCAACCGCTGCGAGATCGAGATCGCCGCGGCACGCCACGGCCACTTTGTCGCCTCCGTGACCAACACCGAAGACATTCACGCCGCCATCGACCTGTGCCTGGACAAGTCCGAGCGCCAGCTCAAGAAGCTCAAGGAGAAGATCCGCGGCCACAAGGGCACCGACAAGCGCAAGAAGCTCGGCCGCGACGTCAAGCGCCAGACCCAGCGCCTGCCCAAGGACGAGACCTACGAGGACGCAGTCAACGAATAGCCCCGCGGCATGGCCCTGTTCCCCAGACTGTTCCGGCGTTCTCCCACCGTGGTAGCCATCGGCGGGGGCACCGGCGCGTCTGGCCTGTTGCGAGGGCTGAAGGAACACACCGACAAGCTGACTGCCATCGTGACGGTAGCCGACGACGGAGGCTCCTCGGGGCGCCTGCGCCAGGAATTCGGCATGCTCCCCCCCGGAGACGTTCGCAACTGCCTCGCGGCGCTGAGCGATTCCGGCAGCGTCCTTGAGCGCCTCTTTCAGCATCGCTTTGAGGAAGGCGATCTCAAGGGCCACGCCTTTGGCAACATCTTCCTTGCGGCCCTCACGCAGGTCACCGGCGACTTCGTCAGCGCCGTGAAGGAGGCCAATCGCGTGCTTTCTGTGCGCGGGCGTGTCCTGCCCGCCACGGGGGTCAAGGTCAGCCTCGTGGCCGAGCACAGCGACGGCACCAAGACTACGGGCGAGTCGCTGGTGGGGCGCGTGGACAAGCCCGTGGTGCGGCTGCACCTGCGCCCGGCGGACGTCAAGGCGGCGCCCGAGGTGGTCGACGCCATCATGCAGGCCGATCTTGTGGTTCTGGGGCCCGGCTCCCTCTACACCAGCGTGATTCCGAACCTGCTCATCGGCGAAGTCCGCGAGGCGCTCCTGGCCACGCCGGCCCTGGTGGGCTACGTCTGCAACGTCATGACCCAGCGCGGCGAAACCAGCGGGTTTCCGGCCTCGCGGCACGTACGGGCCATCATGGATCACGCTTCTCCCGAATTGCTGGACTTTGTGCTGGTCAGCACCACGGCCATACCCGACAAGCTGCTGGCCGCTTACCGCGCGGAAGGCAGCGTGCCGGTGGCAGCGGACATGGCCGAGCTGTCCAAGCTGCCGGGACAGGTGCGCATCATTGCCGCGGATCTGGCCAGCGCCGACAATTTCGTGCGCCATGACTCGGCGCGGCTGGCGGACGTGCTGCTTGAGACCTACCGAGAGCTCCGAAAAAATCGCGCCTGACCGCTGGACGCGTGCATTTCTACAATGTTCTCGCTAAAAGTTTGGCCTTGCTGAGTCGGGAATGCCCATGCCGGTTCGCGCTGAAGTCGAATTGCTGAACAAGTACGGCCTCCACCAGCGGCCGGCCATGAAGGTCATTGAAACGGCCGGGCGCTTCAGTTCCGAGGTGTACCTGATCAAGGGTGATCAGCGCTGCAACGCCAAGAGCATCATCGACGTCATCATGCTCGCCGCGGAGAAGGGCACGCGCCTGACCGTGGAGGCCGAGGGCGCCGATGCCGAGGCCGCGGCCAAAGCACTGGTTGAACTGTTCCTGAACAAGTTCTACCTCTCCGAAGACTAGCCGGCCGGGGCCCATGGAAATCAAGATCGGCATTCCCGTTTCACCCGGCGTGGCCATTGCGCCCGCGCTGGTGCTGGATTCGGAGTCCTTCCGCATTCCCAAGCGCTTCATCCGCAAGGACGAAGTGGAGGCGGAGATCAGGCGCTTTGAGGCTGCACGCAAGAAGGCCGTGGCCGAGGTCGCCGGCATCAAGGAAGGCATTCACTCCGTCGTGAAGGATGAGGTCGCCAGCATCTTCGGATCGCACCTCATGATCCTGAACGACCCCAAGCTGCTGGGCGAGATCCGCGAGAAGATCGAAAGCAAGCGCTACACGGCCGAATACGCCGTCTCACGCGTATTCCGCAAGGTCATCAAGGCGTTTCAGGAAATACAGGACGCCTACTTCTCGCAACGCGTCAACGATTTTTATGACATCCAGAAGCGCCTCCTTCGCAACCTGCTGGGCCAGAAGGCGGAAAACCTCAGCAAGCTCGACCGCAAGGTCATCATTGTCGCCCACGACCTCACACCGTCCCAGACCGCGACGCTGGACAAGGCCATGGTCGTGGGCTTTGCCACGGACGCCGGCGGCGCCACCAGCCACACGGCGATTCTGGCCAACGCCCTCGGCATTCCCGCCGTCGTGGGCCTGGGCACCCTGAGCCAGGACATCTCCGGGGGCGACATCGTCGTGCTCGACGGCAAGTCGGGACGCGTCATCGTCAACCCCGACGAAGATACCCGTGAAAAGTACGCCGAGAGGGTCAAGGGCTTCGTGGACCGCGGCCGCAAGCTCGCCGACGCCGCCTCGAAGGCCGAGCGCGCGACCAAAGACGGCCAGCGCGTCACGCTCTATGCCAACATCGAGTTCGACGAGGAGGTGGAATACAGCCTGAACATGGGAGCCGAGGGCGTAGGTCTGTTCCGCACCGAATTCATCTATGCCAAGTACGGCGCCCACCCCACGGAAGAGCAGCACTTCGAGACCTACGCCCGCGCCCACAAGCTGCTTGGCGGCAAGCTTCTGACCCTGCGCACCATGGATTTCGGCGCAGACAAGTTCGCCGCGGAAGTCGGGCTGGAACGCGAGGACAACCCCTTCCTGGGCTGCCGCAGCATCCGCCTGTCACTGCGCGAGCCCAAGCTCTTCACGACGCAAGTGCGCGCGATCCTGCGCGCGGGCAAGCTGGGCCCCACACGCATGATGCTGCCCATGATCAGCAGCATCGAGGAATTCCGCGCCGCCGTGAACCTCATTGAGGGCGTCAAGGCTGACCTTGCCCGCGAAGGTCTCGACTTCAGCCGCGACGTACCCGTGGGCATGATGGTCGAAGTGCCGTCGGCCGCCATTGCCATTGACAGCTTCGTGAAGGATGCCGCGTTCTTTTCCATCGGAACCAACGACCTCGTGCAGTACACCCTGGCCGTGGACCGCAACAACCAGCACGTGGCCAACCTGTTCCGGCACACGCATCCTTCGGTGCTGCGCCTGATCCGCGGGGTGATTGCCGCAGCCAACCAGCACAAGCTGCCGGTCAGTGTCTGCGGTGAGATGGCCAGCGAGGGCCGCTTTGCCATCCTGCTGCTGGGCTTTGGCCTGCGGGATTTCTCCGTCGGGCCGCAAAGCCTGCCGGAGCTGCGCACGATTCTCTCGCGAGTCTCAGCCGCCGAAGCCGAAAGCCTGGCCGCCGAAGTCATGGCTATGGCCCAGAGCGACGAGATCGACCGGCTGCTGGAGGCCACGGCCGAGCGCCTGCTGCCCCGCGAAGAGTTCGGCGACTGATCAACCTTTCTTCAGGCCGCTAGGCCCTCGCGCTGAACACTTGCTAGACTGTCGCGGTTAACCGGGCGCGAGAGCCAATATGTCCGCCAGCAAGCCGCAGCTCAGTGAAAAGGACATCACCGACTTCGTCGTGCGCGAGAACCTTGAGCGCTACACGGGGGCCGCCTGGCAGGGCAGTTTCACGGAGTATCTGGCCCAGGTCGCCAAAGATCCCTACCGGCATACCCGCACGGCCTACCAGCTCGTCTACGACATGATCATGCATTACGGTCATGAGGGCTTCGAGGACAGCGGCGAGGAGGTCCGGCGCTACCGCCTCTTTGACGACCCGTTCAACGGCGGCAAGAGCGCCATCTACGGCCTTGAGCGCACCATCGAGCGGCTGGTGAAGTTCATCCGCTCCGGCGCCCGCGAGGGGGGCAAGGAGCGCATCTTTATCCTGCACGGCCCCGTCGGCACGGCCAAAACCAGCATCCTCGATCTCATGGCGCGCGGCCTCGAGGGCTACACGGCCACAGACGAGGGCGCCGTCTATTCGTTTGCCTGGCGCTTTGGCAAGGATTTTCACAGCGAAGGAGCACCAGGGCTGGGTTTTGGTCAGGCGGCCGCGGGCGGAGACTACGCGGGCATCAAGAACCCCGTGGCCGTGCTCCCCTCACAGATGCATGAGCACCCGCTGTTTCTGATCCCCCGGGCCGTGCGCCGCGACCTGCTCACCCAGCTCTTTGAGCGCGCCGGCATCAGCGCGAGGCGCGCCATTCCCCACAAGATCATCGAGGGTGAACTCGACTTCAACAGCAAGCAGATCTACGACTTCCTGATGCGCCGTTACAAGGGCGACTGGCTCAAGGTCATGGATCATGTGCTGGTGCAGCGCATGGTCTTCTCCGAAAGCGGCGGCACGGGCATTGCCAAGATTCCGCCGGAGGGCAACGTCGAAACCGCCAGCACGCCCGTGACCATCGACGAGAACTTCAAGTACATCGCCAACCTGATCAGCAGCGTGAGCCTCGTGCGCTTTCACGGCAAGTATGTGCGCGGCAACCGCGGCCTGGTGCATTACTCGGACATCTTCAAGAAGCCCGTTGGCTATCTGCAGCACCTGCTCAGCGCCGTAGAAGAGCACAAGATGGACTTCAGCGAGGTCAGTTGCGACATCGACGTCATGATCATCGGGACGACGAACCTCGCCGAGTATTCGGCCATCCGCGCCGACCCGCTCAGCAAGGCCCTGCGTTCGCGCATCCGCAAGATTGACGTTCCCTATCTGCTCAACTACCAGGACGAAGAGAAGATCTACAACCGCGGTCTGCGCATGGCGCGCCGCTACCACAAGATCGCGCCCCACACCACGGAAATGGCCGCGCTTTGGGCCGTGATGAGCCGCGTTCAAAAGAGCGACCTGCCCCACTCCACGGACGTTCCGGAAGAAACGCGCCAGGTGCTGAGCAAGCTCACGCCGCTGTCCAAAACGCTGCTTTACGCCGGCGAGTACCCGCCCAATCTCAGCGGCAAGGAACGGCAGCAGCTCACGCGCGAAGTCCGAAAGCGCCTGCGCAATGAGTATCCCGACGAAGGCATGGACGGCATCCCCACGCGCATCCTGCAAAACCTCTTTGCCGACCTGTGCGAGGATGACGACAGCGACTGCATCACGCCCTTTTCCGTGTTCAAACTGCTGGATCAGGTGGTGGAGCAGGGCCCCGTCAACTACGACTTCCTGGCGCGGCAGCGCGATGACAGCTACCACGACTTCCGTGGCTTCACCACCGTGCTGCGCATGCGCTACGACGAGATCATTTCGTCGGAGATCGAGAACAGCATCATCAACGTTGACAACAACGAGATCGAGGCGCGCATCCGCGAGTACCTCAAGCACGTCACGGCCTACAACCGGAAAGAAAAGCTGCGCAACGAAGTAACGGGCCGCGACCAGGAACCGGACGACAAACTGATGCGCCGGCTGGAGTCCCTGATGGACGTCGAGGACAGCGAGCGCGACTTTTTCCGGTTCAAGATGGTTTCGCGCCTGACCAACGCTTTGACCGGCGGCACCGGACACATCAAGGCCGGAGACTCGGGCGTGGCGCGCATTGATTTCTATGAGGTGTACAGCGACGTATTCAAGGTCATCCATCGCTCGCTGTACAAGGAGAAGCGGGACCGCATCAACTGGAACAACATCAAGCGCGATCTTGAGAAGCACAGCTCGCGCGAAGCGCTGGACAAAACGGTGGAGAAAGAGGGCAAATCCGACCACGCCCCGACCATCACCCTGCTGGACAACCTGGAAAAGTCCTACGGTTATGTGTACGAGTGCGCCCGGCCCATAGTGCTGTATTTCATTGAGCGCCGCCTCGCCAACCGCTAGCGCCCGGCGGCCCGGGGCACCCCCACCATGAGCGACGACGAGCGCGAACAGGCACGGCAGCACCTGCGGCAGGCCGAAGAGCTGCGGGCTCGCATGGCCGCCGAACTGCGCGCCGAGCAGGCACGCGCAGAGGCGGAAACGTCGGACCTAGACGAGGAGGACGCGGAGGAAGCGGATGCGGGCGACAGCGCGCCGGGCCATGACCGTTCCACCGACACCCGCATTCTTTCGCCGGAAGCCAAGCTCACCCACCTGCCGGTGATCTGGGCCCTGCTGACGATCCTCCTGTGCATGTCGCTTTCCTATCTCGTGAACCAGGTCGACGGCGAGCGCATGCGCCAGGCCCTTCGCTTCGCGCAGGACAAGGGCGAGCTCTCCCAGGACGACGCTGATCTGGCTGAAAAGGGCATCAGCACGTTTGAGCAGCGCGAGCGATACCAGAAGAAGTTGCGCGAGCTTCGGGCCAAGCGCCGCGAACTGGCTGACCGTACCCGCCATCTGCTGGAAGGCAGCGAGCACCACGACGATGAAGAGCAGACCCGTCTCGACAAGCTCGCCGACATGCCCCTGACACTCGAAGCATTCCGTGACTGGCTTCAGCAGAAGGCCGGCCCTGACTGGGATCGCTGGCGGAACTCGGCTACAGCCGTGGCCCTTGTGATCGGCGGCCTGGGCCTTGTTGTGGCGGCCTTCATGGTGCGCATAGCGGGGGCTTTGGCGCTTGGACTGGTCGGCGCGGTCAGCGGCTTTGCCATAGGGGGCGATGTGATGTGGGTCGCGGGCCTGGGCCTGCTGGGCGCCATCATCGGCATGATTCTCGCCCCTCGCCTGCTGCTGGCGAGCATCTACTCCAACGCCATGCTCGCGGGCATTGTCGTGGGCGGCCTGGCGGCGGGCGGCGCCACCTACCTCGGCACCCAGAGCGAAGGACTGGGCCTCGCCGGCCTTGGACTGGGAGCCCTGTTCGGAGCCATGGTGGCCTTGAAGTTCGGCCGCCAGTTCTATCTCTGCTCGGTTCTGGCCAACACGGCGGGGCTGGCCTCCTTCATTCTGCTGCTGGTCTGGGGCGAGGCATTTCCCTACTTCTCACAGGTGACCTTCGGCGGACTGATGCTGGCCGACGGCCTCCTGACCCGTCTCTACCACAAGATCCGCTACAGCTGAAATGGACACCGACGACATTCTCCAAAGCGCCCTTGAGAAGCACCGCGCCGGTGACCCTGACGGCGCGTTCCGCCTCTACAAGCAGATTCTCGCCCAGGATCCGGAGCACTTCAACGCGCGCCTCAATCTTGCGTCCCTGGCGCTGGATGCGGGGCGGCTGCCCGAAGCTGCTTCGCTGCTGGAACGCCTGACAGCCCAGGACCCGGACTCGGGCGTGGCCCAGTTCCTCGCCGCCCGCGTGGCCTTTCTGCAGGGCCGGCACGAGCAGGGCTACGCCTTCATCCAGCGCGCCCGCGATCTCCTGCCGGAAGACGATGGTGTTGCAGCGGAGTATGTCGCGGCCATGCGGCGGCGGGCCTTCACGTTCAATGCCGACGAATACAAGGTGCTGCGCGAAGTGGCGCAGACGGGCCAGTTGAAGGAGTCCCGCTGGCAGCGTCTGGCGCAGTTGACCTTCGCGCGGATGATCAGCCCTGAGTTGATCAGCCTGATTACCCAGGAAGGCCTGGGGCAGGACAGCGCCGACGCGGTGACGCGCTGGCAGCAGTCCCTGCCCGTTGAGCGACGCAACGCTTTGTCCCTGATGGCCCAGGACCTCGAGGAATACACCCGCCGCATGCAGGAGCAGGAGCGCTACCGCCCCGCGCGCTGCAACGTCCAACTGCGCCAACCGGAGGGGGCGCCGCAGCGCGAACCTGTCTCCTGCGAGGAATTCACAGACGTCGACTCCCTGACCGGGGCCACCCTGGAACTGGTCAAGCTCCATGACGTTGAGTTCGTCCCCTTTGCAGACATCCGCACCGTCGAATTCGGGGAACCGGGCGCAGCACTCCCCGCACTGGTCACCCTTGCGGGCGGCCGCACGACTTCTGGCCTGGTCCCGATGTTCTATCTGCTGACGGATTTCGCGCCGTCACTCCGCGTGCGCTCGGGCAAGACGTCGCTGTTCCGGGCCATTGTGCCGGGCGTGGTGGCAGGCGTGGGGTTGCGCAGCTACAACAGCAGCAGGGGCCTGCTGCCGTTGTCGAACATAGAGCGGATTGATTTTATCGGGTGAGCCATGAAACTTGTGCAGGTCATCATCGCACCGGAAAAGCTGGAGTCGGTCAAGGAAGCTCTGGCCGAAGCCGAAGTCTTCCGCTTCACCATCACGGAAGTGCAGGGCACCGGACACCAGCGCGCCCAGGCCACCGTGGCTGATGAACCCGTGGACATCGAGATGTTCCGCAAGATCAAGCTGGAGATCGCCGTCAACGACAGCTTCCTGCAGCCTACCATTGACGCCGTGATGAAGGCCGCGGGTGACGACGCCGTGGGAGTAGGCAAGGTCCTTGTGCTTAGACTCGATGATGTCATCCGCATCCGCACGGGCGAGCACGGAAGCGACGCCATCTGACGCCACCGGGCCATCACGACTGCGGCGCGCCTGCGTTGGCCGTGCCGCCCCGTAACTTCTACGCTCTGCCGGCAGGCCCAGCGCAAGCCCCAACCCCACGTCAAACGCTACCGTCAACAGAACCACAGCAGCCCCACGGCCAGAGCCTGGCGCGGCGACAGTCTCCGCCGCGTCACGAACAGGCAAGTCGGGGCGCAATCGTACTTTTTTTGTTGTTCTTTATAGTTTTGATGTTATTGTGCCATCCAGGATGCAATTGGAAGCGACGCAAGGCGTGGATCGAAAGGAAGGGGTGAGGCGGAGGCTGGCCAAGTCCAAAGGAAGTTGAAAAAAAACGGATGGGCGGTTTGACGGACCGGGTTGCATGTCGTAATTTACAAATTGTAAATTACGAACCTTCTCCCGGAGTTACGCCATGCCCACCCTTGCACCAGCACCCACCCTTCCGCGTTCCAACTTCTCGCGCGCTTCGGCCCTTTTGCCAAAGGCCTATGTCGTGCCCACGAAACTCAGCCAACTGACGGAAGCGGACGTCGAGAAGCTCTGGCGCGAGTACAAAGCCGCAGGCGGAGACCGCCTGCGCAACTCCATCATCGAGTGCTATCTGCCCCTGGTCCGTGTCGTGGCTGAACGCATGCACACCAAACTCCCCAGCCACGTCGACCTCGACGAACTGATCCAGGCGGGCGTGTTCGGCCTCATGGATGCCATTGACGGCTTTGACCCTGACCGCGGCGTGAAGTTCGAGGCCTACTGCAAGCAGCGCATCTCGGGCGCCATCCTTGACGACCTGCGCGAACAGGACTTCGCGCCTCGCCTTGTGCGCACCCACAGCCATCAGCTTGAGCGCGCCTTCAAGGACCTTGAGACGGCCTTGGGGCGTGTACCCACCGAGCAGGAGATGGCCGACAAACTGGGCATTTCCCTCGACGAATACGACCGCTGGCTGCGCGAAATCAACAGCGCCAGCATTGTGAGCCTCGATCGTTCTGCCAACGAGGGCGACAGCGAAGGCAAGGAAGTGCGCCAGATCGACAGCATCGAAGACCTCAAGACCGCCTCGCCCATGAGCGCGCTCGAGAAGAAGGAGCTCATTGAGCTGGCCACCCGTGGCCTCTCACGCAAAGAGAAGCTGGTCGTGGTGCTCTACTACCTTGAAGAGCTGACCATGAAGGAAATCGGACTGGTGCTCGACCTGAGCGAAAGCCGCGTCTGCCAGATTCATCACCGCATCGTGTTCAGGCTCAAGCGCCAGCTTGAAAAGGTCCGCGAAGACCTGATGGGGTAGAATCCATGCCGCGCTTCGGGGCCGCCCAATGGCGGCCCCGAAGCGTTTGGGACGTTGACCCGGCCCTTTCATGGGGCTAAGCTTCAACTTCCCCGCTTGCCCCCACTGGGCGCAGAATGCGACTCACCTTGGCACTACTTTGCCTCCTTGCGACGCTTTACAGCGTGGGGTGCGGCATGTCCGGACCGGGTATTGCCCGCGTTCAAGCTCCCCCGCCGGAAGGTCAGCGGGCGCAGGCCAGTGTTCCGGGCATCTACCCGGACAAGAGCTGGGTCAACCCCTACCCCGGGCAGGTGGACGCCAACAAGCCTCACCTGAGTGTGGACATCTCGGAACGCAAGCTGGGCGAAAGGGCTCTGTCCAAGGACATCACGGTGGACAGCGAGGGCCGCGAGCTGACAGGAGCGGAAGCCCGCCAGGAGAAGCGCCGCCAGGCCCGGCAGGCAGACCTCAAGCAGCGCATGGGGCTGGGCAGCAGCAAACCCGAAGGCAAGTAGCCTTGCTCCACGTCATTCGTTGACGGCATCCTGAAGCTTGGGGCCGGGAACTTCGTATCATCGCCGGCGATGACCGCACGGCCCACGATCTACCTCGGAACCTGGTTCGGCGTTCAGCTCCGCCTCGACTGGTACGTCGTCGTACTCATCGGCCTGCTTTTCGTCTTCAGCCTCGAGGACGCCTCGCGATCGCGCGCCGGCACCTGGGTCGCCGTTGCCCATCTTGTGCTCCTCTGTGTCCTGTTGTTCTGCATCTTTCTGCACGAAGTGGGGCATGCGGCCATGGCGCGCCTGCGCGGGCACCGCCCCACCATGATCATGTTGTCGTTCGTGGGCCTGACCTTTTTTGAGGCACGCAAGGCAAAGCCCATCGACGAAACCCTCATTGCCCTCGCGGGACCGGCCATGAACTTCATCATCGGCCTGCTGCTGCTGCCCTTTGCCATTCTGGTGTTGGCCGCGCGGGGCCAGGATCCGCTTTTCAGTCAGGCGTCCATTGCGACATGGAAGGGCTTTCTGGCAGCGCTTTCGCTGCTCAATTTCATCGTTGCAGTCGGCAATCTGATGCCGCTGTGGCCCGCTGACGGCGCCCGCGCGGTGCGCGGCTTCTTTGCAAACCGGCGCGGCTTTGTGGAGGGGACTTTGCGGGCTGTGCGCGTCAGCCACGGACTCTGGCTCATCGCCGCGGGACTCTCCGTCGGGATGCTTGCCCTGAGGAGCTGGATACTGAAGCTGGCCGGCGCCGAGAACGACCCGGCCGCAAGCCCCCTTTCCATGTTCATGATTTATCAGTTCGCCGTCCTGTTTCTGGCGGCCATGGGCATCTACTATGGGTGGGCTGAAGCGCGGCGGGTACGCAGGCTTGGTGATGCCGCGCGCGAGGTGGTAGGACCGCCCCCGGAGTTCATGCCGCGTGCCGCACGGCCGGAAAAGTCGGCCGTCGTGAACGCGGAGGTGGTGTCCGGAGGGCGAGAGCCCTCCCCCGCCCCCGGCGCCTCTCTGGGAGAGAAGGTTCAGGCCGCCAAAACCGCTGCCACGGCACTCTGGGGCGTCGCCAAGCTCACGGGCAAGGGGGCGGGTTGGTTTGCCAAACAGGGCATCAAGCTGGCAGGCGAGGCCATGAAGGACAAAGAGGACAAGAAGTAGCGGCAGGCCGGGCAGGTCATGAGGTGAGTCAAGGACGAGGCGTAGATGGCATCCAAATCACTCAGGTTTCTATTTGATGGCGGTGCTGGCCTTGCGGTCGAGGCCATGGCGGTTCCGTCAGCCGAGGCGGCGCGGGACGCCTATGCCCGCTTTGTCAGCGGCAAGGGAGAGCACGTCTTGACCCTGATCGTGCCCAGCGAAGGCGGGCAGGACGAGTTCATCATCGACCTGCGCAAGGTCGTGGCGCTGCACGTGGCCAGTGAGGGGCAATAGCCCATGGTCGAAGCCCGCCTGACCGACCAGCCCATCAATGTCAACGCCCTGCTGGGCGAGTTGCAGGCGCCGGACAACGGGGCGTATCTGGTCTTCCTTGGCACCGTTCGCAACCACCACCAGGGGCGCGCCGTGGAATGCATCTTCTACGAGGCCTACGCCCAGATGGCGCTTCGCGAGCTTCAGCGCATCGCCCGGGAAGTCGCAGACCAGTTCAACCTGACGCAACTGCTGATCGTGCACCGCGTCGGTCTGCACAAGATCGGGGATGCTTCCCTGGCCGTGATAGTCGGCAGCCACCATCGCCCCGCAGCCTACGACGCCAGCCGCTTGGTGGTCGAACGCATCAAGAAGGACGTGCCCATCTGGAAGCGCGAGTTCTTCTCAGATGGAAGCGTGGACTGGGTGCTCGCCGACAAACTCGTGCGTTCTGAACGCGCCTGAACGCCGGCCCGAGCCCCGCCCGGCAGGACTCCCGCACCAAGGCGACTTCCCAGAAGGTCGTTGAAAAAGTGGCATCCGGCCACTTTTTCAACGCGGTCGGGCCAAAGTGAATCTGGCCCGGCCTGCTAGTAATCCAGCTTCTCGCTGACCACTTTGGCCTGCGTGAACAGAAGCAGGTAGTCACGACCGCCGGCCTTGCTGTCAGTGCCGGACATGTTGAACCCGCCAAAGGGGTGGGCTCCCACCAGCGCGCCCGTACATTTGCGATTGAAGTACAGGTTGCCCGCATGGAAGTCGCGCCGCGCCAGCTCAAGGTGCTCGCGGCTCTTGGAATAGACCGCGCCGGTCAGGCCGTATTCGCTGCTGTTGACGATATCCAGACCTTCCTGGTAGCTGCCCACGCGCAGGCAGGCGAGCACGGGTCCGAAAATCTCTTCACAATGGATGCGGGCATCCGGCTTCACCTCGCCGAAGATGGTGGGCTGGATGAAGTGGCCCTCGGCGCTTCCCGCCGCCCCACCCAGCAGAAGCTTGGCCTCCTTCTTGCCGACCTCGATGTAGTTCATGATCGTGTTCTTCGCCTTGGCGTCGATCACGGGCCCCATGAAATTGTCGAGGTCCTCCACGGGCCCGACCTTGAGCAGCCTGGCGCGCTCCACCAGTCTCGGAACGATGGCGTCATAGGACTTGCCAACGAAAATCGCCCGCGAACAGGCGCTGCACTTCTGACCCTGGAATCCAAAGGCGGACGACAGCACTCCCGCAAGCGCCGCCTCATAGTCACTGTGCTCGTCGACCAGAATCGCGTCCTTGCCGCCCATCTCGAGAATCGCCCGCTTCAGCCAGATCTGGCCGGGAGCCACTTTGCCGCACTTCTCCTGGATGCCCAGCCCCACGCCCTTGCTGCCGGTAAAGGCCACGGCGCGTGTGAGAGGGTGGTCCACCAGGGCGTTGCCAACGTCGCTGCCGGCGCCCGGCACAAAGTTCACCACGCCGGCAGGAAGGCCGGCTTCCTCCAGCACTTCCATGAAGCGCGCCGCCACCAGAGGTGTGTTGCTCGCGGGCTTGAGACAGACGGTGTTGCCGGTCACGAACGCGGCTACCGTCATGCCGGCCATGATCGCCAGCGGGAAATTCCAGGGGGGGATGACCGTCACCACGCCCAGCGGAATGTAATAGAGGTGGTTCTCTTCGCCCAACACCTCCGTCAGAGGTTGCCTCTCGGCTTGAAGGCGGATGGCTTCCCGCGCGTAGAATTCGCAGAAGTCGATGGCCTCGGCCGTGTCACCGTCGGCCTCGGTCCAGCTCTTGCCGGCCTCCAGCACGAGGTAAGCATTGAACTCGTCGCGATACTTCCGCAGCAGAGCCGCCGCACGCAGCACAATGCGGGCGCGCATCATGGGGTCGGTCTTGCGCCAGTAATTCAGATAGGTCTGGTGAGCGCCTTCCACCGCACGTTTGGCAACTTCCGCGCTGGCCGCCACGCAACGACCCAGCAGTTCCTTCGTATTGCTGGGGTTGAAGCGCTCGATGGTCTGACCGTCCTTGTCCACTTCGCCGTTGACGCGCAGCGGGCGCACTTCCTTGGCGCGCTCGCGCACTTTGACAAATCCCGCGTGCATCGAGCGCTTGCGCTCTTCGCTCCACGTCATCGTGATCGGCTCATTCCGAAATGGCTGCATGACTTCCTCCTCTGGCACGACTTTACCGCTATTCAATAGCGCGGCAACAGACAGTACCAACGCCTGCCGGCAGCGCGGTGGTAAAGCCGTTCAACGTGAAAGAGCCTCCTGCTAATGTCGCGCGTATAACAGTCGGAGCCGCCATGTCCCACAGCCCCCTCTTCAGCCGCCTCAAGCATGCCCTGCGTCAGGCCCGCCTCGAAGGGCTGAACCGCAGCGGCCCCAACGGACCGCGCCCTGACGCGCCTGTCCGCCTGACGCGGCGCGGATTTTTGAGCGCGGCCATCATGGGATCTGGCGCCCTTCTCGCCGGATGCGCCCTGACGCCGGTGGATGCACCCCAAAAACCCGGCGCCCCGCGCGTAGCCATTGTCGGCGCCGGACTTGCCGGCCTCAACTGCGCCTATCAACTCAAGAAGTCCGGGCTGAGAGCCACGATCTTTGAAGCCTCGGATCGAGCGGGCGGCCGCTGTTACAGCAAAACCGGCCTGCTCAACGCAGGCCAGACCGCGGAGCTTGGCGGGGAGTTCATCGACACCGGACACGCAGACATGCTGGCCCTGTGCAGGGAGCTTGGCCTTTCCCTCCTCGACATGAGCCAGGACAGCGCCGTCATAAACGAGGCCTATTTCCTTGACGGCCGGCATTACAGCGAAGGCGAGGTCATCGAGGCCTTCAAGGCGTTCGTGCCTCGCCTGGAGGCCGACGTCGCCGCCATGGAGACGCCCGAGGGCCTGGCGCGACTGGACGCATGGAGTCTGCGCACTTACCTGGATGCCATCGCCTGCACCGGCTGGCTGCGCAAGCTGCTTGTAGCGGCCTTTGTGACCGAGTTCGGCCTCGACGACGACGCCCAGACCTGCCTCAACCTCATCTCGATGATCGGCACAGACCTGTCGGAGGGATTCAAGGTCTTCGGGGAAAGTGACGAGCGCTTCAAGGTCGTCGGCGGCAACCAGCAGGTGGCCCTTGGCCTGGCTCAACGCCTCGAAGGCCAAATCGAGTTCGGAAGACGTCTCACGCGCCTTAGCCGGCAGGGCAGCGCCTTTCGCCTCGAATTTGACAAAGGCGAAGCTTCTGCTGACCTGGTCGTGCTCGCTCTGCCCTTCACGCTGCTGCGCGAGGTGGAAGTCAAGCTCGATTTGCCGGCGCAGAAATGGCGGGCCATACGCGAGTTGAGCTACGGCATGTGCACCAAGGTCATGCTGGGCACCACGTCACGGCCCTGGCGCCAGCAGGGCTACTCGGGAAGCGTCTACAGTGACCAGCCCTTCCAGTTGGCATGGGATAACGCGCGGCTGCAGGCAGGCTCGGGCGCGGGCATCACCCTTTACTCGGGCGGAAGCGCGGCCATGCGCGCCGGGGAAGGCTCCGTGCAGGAGGCGCTCAAGCGACTCCTGCCCGGCCTGGAACTCGCCTTTCCAGGAGTGACTCAGGCAGGCAACCAGCATCTGCACCGCATGCATTGGCCCGCACATCCCCTGGCTCGCTGCGCCTACTCCGCCTACACCGTCGGCCAGTGGAGCACGCTTTCGGGCCACGAGTTTGAACCCGTAGGCGACCTCTATTTCTGCGGCGAGCACTGCAGCGAAGACTTCCAGGGCTTCCTCAACGGAGCGGCTGAAACGGGCCGCCGCGCCGCCGAGCTCATTGCCGCCGCCGTCCAAGGCTGAGATTCCCGCAGGGCGCGGCCGGAAACGGAGCGCATGCTGCCGGGCCTGCTCCCCTGGGCGACGGTCACAGGCGTGACAAGCGCCAAGGTCATCGACCACAAACGGCTCTACGTTTCCGGCGCGGAACTGCACCAAGCGTGTACGCAAGCCTGTTCAGCGCCGAAGGCAAAAGAAGGCGCGGCGTCCTGAGGATCGAACGCCGCGCAACTTAGATGGTAGGCCGTATAGGACTCGAACCTATGACCTCTACCGTGTCAAGGTAGCGCTCTAGCCAACTGAGCTAACGGCCCATTCTGATGCGGCTGGCCGGCCTGCGCCGGGGACGCGAAGAGTATCAGCGCGGGTCCTTTCGTCAACCCGTCAATCGAGGCTGGCCCACGGCGTTCCGGCTCTTGTGCGGCGCCAGGGCGTTTTCCTGCGTCAGTCGAACCTCTCCTCAATGCGGCGGATGCGCTTCATGATGTCGCGGTTGCGCGGCGTATCCGGGAAGCGCTTGAAGAGGGCCTGGCAGCGCTCCATGGCGCCGGACCAATCGCCGGCGTCGCAGGCCTTGTCAATCTCAGCCAGCTCGCGGTCGATGGCCGCGTCGCGTTTTGCGGGATCCTGAAGATCGCGGGTGAGGCGCGTGTACATCTCCGTGGCCTCCTTGAAACTGGACGTGTCCTGATAGTCCCGCGTGATGTTCTCAAGGAACGCCAGGGCCAGCAGCACATGGCCGTTTTTCTCATGCTCCCGGGCTGCGCGCAGAAAGCTCTCCGCATAGAGGTTGGCTTTGGCGGCTTCCTCCGGCGGACGCGTCACGCGGATGGCGGCGCGCCACTCCGAGAGTTCGCGCGAGAACTTCTCAAAACCCGAAGCTTCAGCGTCGCCGGGGAACTCCGCAAGAAACTTCCCCACGGCCCGCTGGGCCTGGTCAATGGCCAGCAGAGTGCGGGTGTCCTTGGCTACGGCGTAGGCCGTCTGCGCCTCGGCGTGAAGCTCGTCGCGCCGCGTCTTGATGCGCGTGACCCGATCCTTCACAGCATCCAGACCGGCCATGGTGTCCGGGGCATTTTCCAGCAGGTAGGTGTAGCGCGCCAGCGCCGCGCTGAACCATGAGCGCGAGTCAAACTCCTCCGCTTCCCTCAGCAGGCGCGCATACAGACGGGCGTGGGCCAGGCTGTGGGGATAGACGTCGAGGCTGACTTCCAGGCGCTTGGTCTCGTGGGATGAACGCACGGTCGCAACGAGCACGTTCTTGCGCGACTGATCCAACCAGAGCACGGCGCCGCGCGGGAACGCCACACAGAGCCCCTGCCGCTCGATAGATATCTCCGTGACGGTCGAATAGGGGAACCCGTGGAAATCGCCCAGGCTCAGCATCAGGGGTGTGCCGCGCAGGTCCGCGACGGTTACCACGGCCTGCTCGGACAGGGCAAACTCCAGGTTGGCCGCCAGTGTGGCTCCCTGAACGTCGTTACGCAGCACGTAGGTCACCCTGATGCCGGGTTCCTGGAGGTACTGCACGGCGCAAGGCTCCGCCCGGAAGTCCACGGTGGAAACCATGCCGCGTGAGGGAAGCGCGGCCAGAAGAGCCAGATCGCGCTTGTCGCGCGCGCCGATGGTCCAAAAACCGGCCTCTGAAAGCTGCCGGTCGTTGGGTGCCAGCACGCGGGGGACGATTCGCAAGGAGTGCCCGCTGCCGTTGGAAACCACGCATTCCCCGGTGCGGCTGCGGTCATGGGTCAGCTTCAATGCACCGCTGGAGACTGCCTCCAGCGGGGCCGCAGTCCCCTCGGAGATTCGACTGACGGAGATACGGTCCAGCCACAGCTTGGCGAAGGAGCCCGCGACCAACAGCACGAACCTCGCGCCTTTGGGGCTTTCAAGCACCGTCCCTGTGGCCTTGACCTCCGTCCAGGTCTGAGAGCTGAGGCCCTTGAGGGGCGTGGCCACGAGCGTCTGCTGGCGGCCCTCGGACTCCAGCGCGCATGCCAGGCATGCCAGGGAGACATCCTGGCCGCGCGCCATGAAGGAAAGCTGCACGGTGCCGGTGAGCTCCCAGTCCTGCGGCTTGCTGGCGGCGAGGATCAGCATGCCCGCGCCCTCGCCAGTCTGGGACTGTTCAATGCGCAGCGAGGTTGCTCCGTCACCCGGGTTGTCCGGATCCAGGGCGAGCAGGGCCCTGCCCTTGCCGGGCGCCTCAAATCGCGCCGTCCACCCGGCGGGATTACCCTGGTCGTCGATGCTTCCTTCAAAGCTCAGCGCCGCATCGGCCTGTGCCGGCTGCACGGTGTGGCCGCGCGCCTCACCGGGATTTGAACTCAACAGTCCCGCAAGCCCGACACCACCGGCGACAAGTGCGCCCGCCACCAGCAGCCCGATCACCAGATTGACGCCCCAGGCGCCCGCGAGGCTTTCCTGCGGCTCGGCCACGGGCTCAAAGCTGCCGCGATCGGAGGCGCCCCCGGCCGCAGGCTGCACCGGACCGCCGACAGCCTGCGCTGCCGCCGTGGAAGATGGCGGGCCCGCAGGCGGGGCCGCGGGCGCGCCCGCACCGGCGACCGGGGCAGGCGCAGCGGCGGGTTGCGCAAGTGGATCAATAAAGAAGAGCCTGGCCACCTTGCCCAGAACGATGACGTCACCGTTGTTCAGCACGCATTGGCTTACTTCACGACCGGCGACGCTGGTGCCGTTGCTGGACTCAAGGTCACGCAGGGTGCAGGTACGGCCCGCGCGGACGACCTCAACGTGGGTGCCGGAAACGCCTTTGTTGTCAATCTGCAGTGAGTTTTCAGGCTTGCGGCCGATGGTGATGCGGCCCTTGATCAGAACGACGACGGGGGCGACGTTGGGGTCAGGCTGGAACACGAGACGGGGCATCTCCTGCTCGGGCTCGGCGGGAGGTTTGGGAGGCTCACCTTCGAACTTGAGTTCTGTGGCACCGATGCGCACGACATCACCGGGCGAAAGTACCGTCACGCCCCCGATCTTCTTGCCATTGACCAGCGTGCCGTTGGCGCTCTCGAGGTCCTCCACGCACCACCTGGCGTCGCGAAGGATGAACTGGGCGTGGACACGGCTGGCCGTCTTGTCCGGGAGCCGGTGGTCGGCGGCGTCGCCACGCCCCAGCGAAACGGGGCGATCGACGAGGGGCACGCTGACACGCTGGCCTTCGTGGGTGTAAACGAGCTGGTTCACGGGGGCAAGTTTAGGCAGGGCACGGCATGGCGGCTAGCGGGCGGCTCAAAATCCACGCGCCGTCGGGCGCCCGGCTTCACTGTTTGAGTTTGCGGCCTACACGCTCCTCAACGGAGGCTACCTTGGCCTTGAGGCGGTCGGCGTGGCCCTCGCGCGCGTCAATCTTGATGCTGCAGGATATGCGGCGGCAATCCCGGCGCATGGCCACATAACAGGCCTTGACCACGGCCATGACCTGATCCCACTCGCCCTCGATCACGGTTCCCATGGGGTTGAGGCGGTAGGGTATGCCGCTCTTGTCAATGATGTCCAGGCTGCGGGCGACATAGGCGCCCACACTCTCCCCTTTGTCGAGGGGGGACATGGAAAACTCAAGAAGCACGGACATGGCCAGACCTCCCGGGATTGACGGCAGACGGATGGAAATTGAACGACGGGCAATCGACAATCGTCAATCCCCATTCGACAATCCGCCCATGACCGAGACTCAAACGCCCGACGCCCCCACCGAAATCCGCAACGTCGTCATCGGCACCGCCGGACACATCGACCACGGCAAGAGCACGCTCGTGCAGACCCTGACCGGCAAGAACCCCACGCGCCTGAGCGAAGAACTCGAGCGCGGCATGACCATCGACCTCGGGTTCTCCAACTTCGTGTACCAGGGCAAGTACCGCATCGGCATGATCGACGTGCCGGGACACGAGAAGTTCGTGAAGAACATGGTCGCCGGCGCCAGCGGCGTGGACATCGTGCTGCTGGTGATCGCCGCCGACGACGGCGTGATGCCGCAGACGCGCGAACACATCGAGATTCTCACCCTGCTGGGCATCCAGCGCGGCGTGATCGCTCTCAACAAGTGCGACCTGGTGGACGCCGACACCCTGGAACTGGCGGCCGAGGACGCCCGCGACGCCGTCAAAGGCACCTTTCTCGAGGCGGCGCCGGTGGTGCCCGTCAGCGCCTTGACGCGTCAAGGCCTCGATGCCCTGTGGAAGGCGCTGGGGGAAGCCATCGAGGCCACAAAGCCCAAGGACACCCAGGGCGCTTTCCGAATGCCCGTGCAGCGCGTGTTCTCGGCCAAGGGCCAGGGCGCGGTGCTTACGGGCATTCCGGTTTCCGGACGCGTGCGACTGGGCGACAGCGTCGTGATTCTGCCCGGAGAACAGAAGGGCAAGGTGCGCGGCATCCAGGCCTATCACGCGGCCATTGAGGAGGCCCGGGCCGGTCACAGCACCGCGCTCAACCTTGCGGGCGTTGACCACACGGCCTGCCAGCGCGGCTACACCGTGGCCGAGCCGGGCGTGTTTTCGCCCTCACGCCATTTCAGTGTCAGGTTGCGCCTCCTGGAGAAGGCGCCGCGCACGCTCAAGCACCGCAGCGAAGTGAAGTTCCACGTGGGCACCAGCGAGATCGTAGCCACGCTGTTTCTTCTCGATCGCCAGGCCGTGGAACCCGGCCAGACCTGCGACTGCGAGCTGATCCTTGAAGAGCCCGTCGTGGCCGGCATGGGTGACCGCTTCATCCTGCGCCTGCCCTCGCCGGCGATCACGCTGGGCGGCGGCCAGGTGATCCGGGGTGAGCGCGACCAGCTTCCCCGCCTCGACGCCGCCCTGCTGCAGCGCCTTTCAGCCTGGGCCACGGCCGCAGAAAACCCGGCGCTGCGCGTCGAACTCGCCATCGAGGAAGCGGGCCCGGCGGGCATCGACCGCCAGCGGCTGGCCCAGGCCACGGAACTGCGCGCCAGCGCCCTTGCGCCCCTGATCGAGCAGGTGCTGGCCAAAGGCGCCGTGGAGGAATTCGGTCCCTCCCGCGCCCTGATTCACCGCGATGCGCGCGCCAGGGCCCAGGCGGAACTGGTGGCCATCATTGACCGCTTTCACCAGAGCAACAAGGCGCAACTGGGCCCCAGGGCCGCCAGCGTCCAGGCGCAGATGGGGCTCGACGGCCGCACCTTTGCCTCCGTGGTGGAGGCCGCCGTAACTGCCGGCCAGGTGGAGGTTCGGGGCGAGTTGCTGGGCCTGCCCGGCCGCGGCGGCGTGCTGAGCGCCGACGAAAGGAAGATCGTCGAGCGCATCGCCTGGCAGCTTGAAGAGTCCATGCTCAATCCGCCCACGCTCAAGGAGCTGGCCAGGGCCGCGGGCCAGAACGAAGCCACAACCCAGAACGCCATCGACTATCTGGTGGGCAGCGGGCGGGCCCGGGTGCTTCATGACGGCGTGTTGTTCTCCGCCAAGGCGCTGGAGTTCGCCCGCAAGGGCATCACCGACTTTCTCAGGACCAAGGGCGAAGCCGCCGCCAAGGACTTCAAAGAGGTGCTTCCAACCAGCCGCAAGTTCCTCATTCCACTTCTTGAGTACATGGACGCCCAGGGCGTAACGCGCAACGTCAACGGCATGCGCACCCTCAAGCCCGAAGCCTGAGTTCTTCAGTCGTCGTGCTCGTCCTCTTCGGGCTTTTCCTGCGGCATGCGCAGGCGGCGCGCGGCATCCAGTTCCTGGAAGAACACAGGCAGGTGGCGCGCGGGATAGAGGATGCCGTTGCCGTTCTTGAACAGGCGCTTGACGATGGGCAGATGGGCAACGCCGACCTTGCCCATGTAAAGCAGCTCAAAACCCTCGGGGCTTTCGCTCCAGAGTTTCTTCACCTGTTCATAGCCGCTGAGATAGAGGTGGTCTTTGGTGTAGCCGCCACCGCGAAAGACACGCTCGCAGATGGTGTAGGCCTCTTCCTTGGTGAACTTGTCATCGTTCACCAGGGTGTTGAAGATGTCGTAGAAAGACATCTCTTCTTTATCCATCAGGTACACGGCCTTGACGCGCCCGGCCAGAATACGGCGGCGCCGCGAAGTCAGGACGCCGGCCAGTTCTTCATTGAACGTGGCCAGACCCTCCTCCGTGGCCAGGTAGCCGCTGGCGGCATCTTCCAGCCTCGGAAAACCATGGAAGAACAGCGCGCGGAAGGGCTGCATTTCTCCGTTGCGCGTGCGCAGCACATGGGTCTGGATTTCGTGGACGGCGAGGCTCTTGATGTCGTTCTCGCTGTAGTATGCGCCCCGGCGCAGCGCCACGGCCACTTCGCCCGCCGCAGCGTCGCTTGAGAGATAGCTGCGCACCCGGATCTCACACAGGAAGCGCTGCTTGCGCACGATGGCCGTGAGGCGGTTCTTGGCCTCCTTGGCGTCAATGGTGTGTTCTTCCGGCGGCTCGGCCTCAAGGCGCAGCCACTCGTTGGCGATCTCGAGCGTGCGCTTGTCCGCGGTGCCGTAGAGCAGGCGGCTCCAGTCGCAGAACTCCGGCGAACCGCGGGCCTCGAGCATGGCCAGAATGTTGAATACTTCGTCGCGCTTGGCGCGGTAAATGCGGCCCAGCTCGCTGTTGATGATCGGCAGGTTGAGCAGTTCGACCTTGAAGACTTCAGGGTCGAAGTCCAGTTCCTTGTACTCGTACTGGGGCGCTTCCTTGGGCGGGTTTTCACGCTCCACGTAGCGCTTGGCAATGGCCGCCGAATTCACGGGATTGATGTAGCGCAGCACGCGCAGGCGCTGGCTGGCCATGGAAATGTGCCGGTCCGCCTCGAGTAGCAGGAAGAAGTCCTGACCCTCAAAGGCCTCCTGGAAGCGGCGTTCACTGTGGATGATGGAGTCGCCCATGTCAGCCGAGCACCTTCAGGCCTTCCTCAAGCGCCGCCACGATTTCCTCCAAATGATGCACCTCGATGTTGAGGGGCGGCACAATCGTGATCACATTCCCAAGGGGCCGCAGCAGCACACCCTTTTTCAAACAGGCCTGGCAGACCTTCTCGGCCTCGGCGCGCTGCTCATAGCCCCCGTCCTCCTCGTGGCCGAGATCGTCGGCTCCTGCCGCATTCTTGAGCGGAACTCCCACGGCCAGGCCGCGCTGGCGGATGGGGCCCACCCGCGGGTGCCTGGCCACTTGCGCCTTGAGCATCTGGGAAAGCTCGCGGGACCGCTGCTTGACGATGCCCGCCAGCTTGTACTCTTCGATCATGTCGAGGTTCTTGCTGGCGGCCACACAGGCCAGCGGATTGCCGCTGAACGTGTGACCATGCAGCAGTTGCTTCATCTCCGACCATTCGCCCTTGAACGCCTCAAACACGCGGCTACTGGCCACCGTCACCCCCATGGGCAGAGTGCCTCCAGTGAGGCCCTTGCCCAGGCAGAGGATGTCCGGCTCGACCATTTCCTTGCTGCTGGCGATCAGAGGGCCCGTGCGGCAGAAGCCGGTGAACACTTCATCGGTGATCAGCAAGATGCCGTACTCGTGGCAGTACTTCTTGACGCGCACGAGGTAGTCGTCGCAAAGCGGGCGCATGCCGGCCGCGCCCTGCACCACGGGCTCGATGATGACGGCCGCCAGCCGGTCGCTCAGGCCCGCGAGCTGGGCCTCCATGGCGCGCTCGGCGGTGCGCCAGTTCGAGGGCCGGTCATCGGGGTCCACCTGCATGGGGTAAGGCGCCCGATGCACGGTGAAGAGAACAGAGCCGAATTTGCGGTTGAACGTCGAAATGCTGCCCGCGCTCATGGCCCCCACGGTGTCACCGTGGTAGCTGCCGTCAAACACCAGAAACTGCTGACGCTTGAGCTGCCCGATCTGGTTCTGGTACTGAAGGGCCATCTTCATGGCGACTTCAACGGCCGTGGAGCCGTTGTCGGAGAAGAACACATGGCCCAGGGTGGGCGGCTCATCCGCGAAGCGGAAGTCCAGCTTGATGTACTCGACCAGCTTGTATGCAAATTCGATGGCGGCCTCGTGGGTGGCCGAAAACAGGCTGGAGTGGCAGAGCTTGGCCGCCTGGGACTGAATGGCGCTCACCAGCTCCGGGTGGCAGTGACCCCAGACGTTGCACCACATGGAGCCATAGCCATCGAGGAAGCGGCGGCGACGCACGTCATATAGGTAGACGCCCTCGCCCCGCTGGACGATCAGGGGCTCCTGCGCGCCGTATTCCGACATCTGGGTGTAGGGATGCCAGACGACCTCCTGGTCAATCTGCGTGATGCGCCGCAAATCCCGCAGCGGATTCACTCGAGACGTGGAGGCCTTGTCCGCCGTCATGATCCCTCGGCTTGCGCCTGATGGGCGGCGCCCGTGGCGGCCGCCGCGCTCAATTACTTCACTCAATAGGTTAGGTTTAGGAAATGCGGGCAGGCAAGCAAGCCTTGGCCGGGCTAGGACTTGGGTTGGGGGCCCCCGGCGGGACCGCGCCAAAGTCACGATCACGATTTCCCTGCGTCATGGGACATTTGGGAATTGACATCCCCGCAACTCGCCGATTGAATCTGCGCACACCCCCAAGAAGTGCAAATAGCTCGTGCAGAGGCAGCGGCGCATAAAAGCGTCGTGCCGCACAGCTTGTGTTCATTGCGATCAGGAGCAATCGGCATGCGCTTGGTTTGGCTCGCATTGATGGTGTCCCTCATGGCTGGCGCGATTGCGCCCACGGTCAGCGCCCAGCGCTTCCCGCAGCTCATGAACATGAACACCCACGAAGGCAAGTATTCAACGGGCGGCTTCGGCGTCGGCCTGGGTGTGGCCATGGCCGGGCCTGCGGACTTCCGCCGCGAGACTCTCGGGCGGGACACTGTGGGGGGCGCCCTGGAGGCTGTGTTCCGCCGCCGCAACGCCCAGTCCCAGACCCGCAGCATCTTCGGCCTGGACGTTGACTTCCAGATCGGGTCCGACAACAGCGTCATCGGCACGGACTTCGGCCTTGAGCTGTACTCAATGAACATCGGCACCAACGCTTCGCGTTCGGTTGACAATGACGCTTACGAGACGATCAACGAAAGCGTCATGCTGATGTACGCCGGCTTTGACTTCACCATCAACCTCTGGAGCAGCGAGTTCATCGAAACCGATGGCCGCCGCACCCGCGAGAACTTCGGCTTTGCCCTGATCGTCGGCCCCAAGGTCGGCCTGCTTTTCGGCGACTTCAGCGACCTCAACGGCTTTGCCAGCATCGGCATGGACTTCGGCGTCATGGCCGACGTCCCCATCTCCATCCCCAAGGCCGAGGACCTGCTCTCGATCTCGCCCTTCCTGTTCTTTGAAGTGAACTACCGCATGGGCGTGGACGGGGGTCTGGTGGACGGCGCTGCCGGCTCGCCCACCTTTGGTCAGGACGTGCTCAACGACAACTTTGACATCGGCTTCTACAACCGTACCACCGACGTCGACGGCAACGGCACCCCCGACTTCCCCGGCATCGCCGTGCGCCGTGGCAACTTCATCCCCGCCTACCAGGCCAACCTGGGTTTTGACTTCAACATCACGCCCATCTTCGTGGGCCGCACCGGCAACCTGATCAACAACTGGCGCTTCCGCTTCTCCACCATCATCAGCATTCCGCTGTCCGTCAAGCTGATCATGGCCGACTACAACGGCGCGGGCCTCTTCAGCGCCAGCGGCGACAACCCCATGACGGTCACCTTCGTCTTCGGCGCGACCTACTTCTTCTAAGACTTCGCCCAAAGCCAACAACGCGCGGCTTGGCCGCGCGTTGTCTTTTAACTCCGGGCTTCAGAACACGTCGCGGCCCATCACGCGCTGGGGCTGGACTGCCACGTTGGCCACGAGGCCCAGGCCGACGAAGCTGGTGAGCAGGGAAGAACCGCCGTAGCTCACAAAGGGCAGCGTTAATCCCGTGATGGGCATCATGCCGCAGGCCATGCCGATGTTGATGGCGACCTGCGTGAAGAACATCGTGGCGATGCCCACTACCAGCAGGCGCGAAAAGGGTTCACGGGTGTTGCGCGCGACGGCCAGCATGCGCTCCAGCAGCACGAAGAAGAGCAGCAGAAAGAGCGCGACTCCGACCAGCCCCGTTTCCTCGGCATACACGGCAAAGATGAAGTCCGTGTGGCGCTCGGGCAGGAAGGCAAGCTGGCTCTGGGTGCCTTCGCCAAAGCCCTTGCCGGTGAATCCGCCGCTGCCGATGGCCGTCATGCTCTGCATCATGTGGTAGCCGTCGCCGGTCTTGTCCATCACGTCGCCCGAAACACTGCTCAGGTAAACGTCAATGCGCTTGACCTGATGGGGCTTCAGCAGGCCCAGCAGGTAGGCCGAGGGAAAGGCCGCGGTGCCAAGCAGGGCCAGGGTCCACATGTAAAGGCGGTTGCCGCCGGCTACCCAGAACATGGCTCCCACCATGGGAATGAACACCATGGAGGTCCCGAAGTCCGGCTGCATCAGGATGGGTACGAAGAACAGACCCGTGATGCCAATGCAGGCGAGGAGTGCGCCCAGGCTGTCAATGTGCCGGCGGAAGCGCAGAAAACCCGCCAGCGCCACGCACAGCAGGGGCTTGCAGAGTTCGCTGGGTTGCAGGGCAATGGGCCCAAGCGAGATCCAGCTCTTGGCGCCGTTGATCGTGCGGCCGAAAACCATGACGGCGCCCAGCATCAGCATGCCGCCCGCAATCCACAGGGGCCAGCCGCCGGAGAGCCAGCGCTGGGGCGTTACCGCCAGGCCGATCATGATCAGCAGTCCCAGGCAGGCAAAGGCCGCCTGCCGCAGGTGAAAACCGCTGCCTGCGCCCAGGCTGCTTTCTGAAAGCGCAAAATCGGTCGACGCCGAAAAAATGAAGGCAATGCCCGCGCAGGTCAGCAGGAGCGCCGGCGCCAGCACGCCCAGCGGCAAGGCCTTGAGCAGGCCCGCCTTCTCGGCCAGTTTTGCCTTGATGCGCACAGGAGACTCACGGGCCGGGCGGCCACAGTGCCGCGTCATCGGCATCCATCGGCACTTGGCGGCCGTAACTGAAGGGGCCGCTTGTAACGCGGGGCAAGAGGCGGTTAAATCACCGCTCAGGAGTGCAGCGTCTGCGCGAGGGGCCCCCCGGCCATGCGACACTACATTGATGACGGCAGCTTCGAGCTGTACCTGAAGGACATCCGCGAGACGCCCCTGCTAACCCTGGAAGAAGAGCGCAGCCTGGCGCGGCGCGTGCAGCAGGGAGACGCCGAGGCGCGCGACCGCATGATCCGCGCGAACCTGCGGCTGGTGGTGGCCGAGGCCAAGAAGTTCCTGCATCGCGGGCTTTCGTACATGGACCTTGTGGCCGAGGGCAACATCGGCCTGATGCGCGCCGTCGAGAAGTTCGACCCCGAGCGCGAGAACAAGTTTTCAACCTATGCCGTGCACTGGATCAAGCAGGCCATGAGGCGCGCCCTGCTCAACAGTGCCCAGACCGTTCGCGTGCCGAGCTACATGGTGGAGTGGATTTCGCGCGTCAAGCACAAGCTCGTGGAAATCACCCGCAAGGGCGAGCAGGCACCCGATATCGCCATGATCGCGACGGACCTGGGCTTCAATCGCGAGCAGGTCGAGATGATCCGCCGCGCCATGAACGCCGGGAACCAGCCCGCCGAACTGGCGAGCCGGGACGGTGAGACCAGCTTCAATGACATCATCGCCGACGAAAGAGCCAGTGACCCCGGCGACGAAGTGGTGCTGCACGCCGAGCTCCAGAAACTCGTGCACCTGCTCAATGCCGTGGACGCCCGCGAGAGCGAGATTCTGCGCCTGCGCTACGGCATCGGCACAGACCGGCCCCTTACACTCTCGGAGATCGGTGAGCAGATCAACCTCACGCGCGAACGAGTGCGCCAGATCGAAAACGAGGCGTTGCGCAAGCTTCAGCGCCTGATGGACTACCAGCCCGAGGAAGCCCGCGCCGACGCAACAGCCCCCAAGCCCAAGCGCGACGCCCAGCGCTCCGGGCGTCGCAAGGCCGCGGCCTCCGCCAAGTCGCTGCCCGTCGCCCAGCCCCCCGGCGAGCCCGCGCCGCCCAGCCAGACCTCCGATGCGGCACCCCTGACCGAAACTGAGTAGCGCCCCCGGGAACTGAACTCGCTACAATGGGCCAAGTCCAGCGGATGCCGCGATGCCACAACAGGCCATCCTTGACCTGCCTCTGGTCGAGTTCGAGCAATTCGACGGCCAAGTCGATGCATTGCAGCGCCGCTGCGTTGCCATCTACGGCCTGACGGGCCTGCCACCCCATCAGGACGCCGCCTTTCACCTCACGGCCAGCCTGTTCCGATACCGCGACGCCGAGACTCTGTTCCAGCTTGCCGCGCTTTCCAGCTTCTTTCTCCGCTCGCTCACCCAGGTGCTGGCACTGGAGCGCCGGGCCCAGACCCTCTCTTCTCGCCTGCGCGAAGGTCCCCGCGACTCGGGCCTGCTGCACGAGGTTCGCGACGAGTTCGCCCGCATCCAGGCACGCAGCAACCAGCTTGGCCGGCTGCTTCTGGCGGTTGTCGGCCGCCATGCGCTTTCGCTGCGGGCCAGCCGCGCGTCCTCCAGCGCCCGCCTGACGCGCAATCTCGACTCCCTGGCCGAGCCTTCGTTTCAGCGCAGCCTGGAGGAGATGCTCGAGCCCCTGAGCCGCGTCGATCTCGAAGGCATCGACTTTGACCTTGAGCCGGCGGAGTTTCTGCGGCAACTGGAGCGGGAAAAGGCCGCCATCCTGCGCCCGTCCAACGGCCACGCGCCGGCCGCGGATTCCCTGGCCCGGGCAGATGTCGCGGTGGAGGAAGCCGAAGCCAGCCTGCGCGGCCTGGGCGCCCTGAAAGCGGAACTCGACGAACTGCGCGCCGAACTCAAGGCTACTTCCGAGCGCATGGCCGTGATGGTGCGCGAGCGCCACGAACTGGACCTCCTGCTGCGCGAAAGCGAGCGCATCGCGCAGGAGCGGGCCCTGGCGCTTGAAGACGCCCGCGCCGCCCTGGAACTCACGGTCTCTGAGGCGCGTGAGCGCCTCGCGCGCGTCGAACGCGAGCAGACGTCGGAGCTCGAGCAGGCCAGGCGCCGCGCCGCCGAGACCGAGCAGCAGCGCCGCGCCCTGGCCGAGGAAGTCCAGACCCTGCGCGCGCGCCTGGACGAACTGGCCCAGACCCGCCAGGAAGCCGAACGCGAGATGACCCGCGTGATCGAGCGCGCCACGTTGCGCGAAGGCGAGCGCGAGGAACTGCTGGCGCGCCTGGAAGCCTCGGACTCCGAACGCGAGGTGGCCGCCCGCACCATCGAAGCGCTGAAGGAGAAGCTCGGTCAGAGCAAAGACCAGGTGGCACGCCGCGACGAGCAGGTTCAGGAGTTGCAGGACACCCTGGCCGCCCTGCGCGAAGAGCTGGTTGAAACGGAAACACGCCTGGCCAATGCCCAGGCCTCCATCGTGGCCCTCGAAGGCGAAGCCGAGGAATTGCGCAGCGAAGCGGCCCGCGCCACGCGCACCATAAGGCAGCGCCACGACAGCGAGGCCAGATTGGCTCAGGCTGAGGCCCGGCGCGCTGAGGCCGAACTCCGCATCACCCAGCTTGAGGCCGCCCTGGCCGCCGCCAAAGAGCAGGAAAAGCAGTCCGAGGCCCGCCTCAAGGAGCAGCGCCGCAACGTGGAGGTGGTGAGTGGTCAGCTGGCCGAGGCCGAAACACTGTCCAATGAGCGCGCGGCCCAGGTACGCCAGTTGGAAATCGAGCTGGGCGAGGCCCGCCGCAACCTGGGCGAGAACCAGGCACGCCTGAGCGAGACATCGGCGCGGCTCAAGCTGGCGTCCACGTCAACCAAAGATGCGGAGGAAACCGTATCGCGACTGCGCCGCGAACTCGATGAGCTGCGGCGCGCCCAGGGCGCGCTGGAGTCGGCCATGCAGGCCCGCGAACGAGAGGTCGCGCGCCTGCGCCAGTCCGAAGCGGATCTGGCCAGGAGGGCCGAGAAGGCTGAAGCCGAGCAGGCGCGGCTGAGCCGCGAGTTGGAGCAGGCCGCGTCCGCGCAGAACCAGAAAGCGGGCCAGACCGAGCAGGAACTCCAGTCCACGCGCCAGAAGCTGGTGGCGGCCGAGCTGAAGCTGATGGATCTTGAGCAGAAGCTCGATGGCGCGCAGGAGGATGCCCGCGCCACGACGGAGCGCCTGACGGACAGCGCCCGCCGCACGGAGGCCGAGCTTCAACTGCTGCGCGAGCGCCTCACGCACGCCGAGGCCGAGCGCAGCGCGGCTTTGCAGGAAGTGGCCCGCGCGGGCCAGCGGGCGCAGGGGGAGCAGGGTGAACTGGAGAGGTCCCTGGCGCAGGCCCAGGAGCGGCTGTCGCAACTGGAGAAGGAGGCAGCCCGGGACAAGGGCGAGTCTGACAAGACACGCCGCAAGCTGGACGAAACCGAGTCGTTCCTGATTGCCCGCCAGCGTGAGCTTGAGCGCGTGCAGACGCGCCTGAAGTACCTGACGGGCGAAGTGAAGTCCATCGCCGACCTGCGCACGCAGATGGAGCAGGCCGGCAGCGAAAGCGCCCGCCAGGCAAGCGCCAGTGAGATCGCCCGGCGCATGGACAACCTTTTCGCCGAGGCCGGCGCTCCCGTCACGGCCGACCGACGCACCGAGAAGATCGTCGTCATGCACCTGAAGAAGAGCGACGCGGAACTGGCCGCGGAGGCCGGCGGCAGTTTCATCGCGACGGCCAGGCCCGCGGCGGACGAAAGCAAGGGCACGGAAGTCCATGAGGGCCGGCCCATCAAGGGCAAACGGACCACGCGCCGCAGCCGCAAAGAGCGGGAAGGGCACGAAGAACCCCAGGCTTGAAAGCCCCCGCGCAGAATGGATCAGCGCGGGCCAGACACCAGGAAAACGGCGGCGTGGCACTTCTGGACAACATCCCCGGTTTCAAGGTTTTCTCCGTAGGCGTGGGGCTGGCGGCCCTGGCCCTCGTCGGCTGGCTGGTTTACGCCCATTTCTTCAAGCCGCCCGACGACCTCAAGGAGCTTCAGCGCGAGGCATTGTCCGACGCCCTCGAGAAGCTGGGCGAGCATTACGCTGACCAGGTGCGCCGCCTGGGCGAGCAGCGGGTGGTGGTCATGCCCGTGCTGGGCGACACCACCAACGGCGAGATCCGGCATCGCACGTTTGAGCGGCTCAACGCCGTGCCCGGCGTCAAGGCCATCAAGCCCCCTGATCCGGACCTTGAAGAACGGGCCACCGGCATCTTCAAGTCCATCCTGGGCCAGCAGCCCGCTGAGGCCGACCCCGCCACGGTGTTTGAGCGCGCCGGCGAGGCGGACGAAGTCATCCAGATCAGCGCCAAGGTCGTCAGCGGCGCCGACTCGGGGCGCTGCGACTTCCAGGTCATGCGCATTGTGCGCGCCGCGGGCAAGGATCGCACAGCGAGCATCGGCGAAACCATGACCATCACCGGGCTCTCCGGCAGCGCGCGACCCCAGAACACACAGGACGAGGGCACCGGGTTCTGGGCCTCACTCTGGGGCGTGCTCTGGCGCGCGCTGGTCGTGCTGGCCGCCACCGCAGCCCTGCCCTTTCTGAGCTGGCCCCTGGCACGCTTCGTGTTTGCGCGCGACAGCAACACGCTCAACGGCCTGCTCTGGCTGGGGCTCACGCTCCTGGACGTGGCCGTGCTGTTCGCCACGGTATCCTTCCAGTTGAGCACGCCCGCCGTGATCTGCGCCCTGGTGCTGTTGCCCCTGGGCGGGTTTGTCAACCTGCGCGTTCTGAACGCCATTGAAGAACACACGTAGTCCTTCAGGGCGCGCTCTCCACCCGTTGCTCGCTGCACAGCACCTGCATGCCGTGCCACCAGCGGCTGTGATACTCAATCAGGAAGGGCAGGGCCCCAAGCTCGCGCTGTTCCGTCGTCGGAGTGAACAGGACCACGAGACGCCCGGCCTTCAGGTCCGCCTCGCGCACTTCCGGAAGATTGAAACCGCCAAGCGCCTTGCAGGCCGCGTCGAGGTAAGCCGTCGTGTTCTCGCGGCACGCCGCCGGGCCCGCGCCCTGCATGGCCCGCCGCAGTTCCGGCAGCGTCGACGTGCGCCAAAGGCTGAGCCTGACGCGTTGTGATACCGCCGGCGCCGTTGCCGCCTCTCCGGGCAGGGATTCCGGCGCCAGGGCGACGAGCGCCCCGTAATATGCCCAGAAGGCGCGCAGCACATTGGAGCGCGAACTGGCCAGGGCCGGCGAAACTTGGGGCGCGACAGGTCCCGAGCACAGCAGGTTGTCCAGCTTCAGGCAGCCGCCTTCGCGCACGAAGAAGAAGCCGAGCTCAAAGCGGCTGCCCGCACGCTCCCACTGCGCCACCTGAAAGCGGCCGCCCGCGCCCTCACGGCTGTAGAGTTCCGCCAGGCTCACGCGACCCGAGGCCAGAAGTCCCAGCCAGGGCTCCAGCCCCTGGTGCAATGCCTCGATTTCAGCCTGGGCGTAGTCCGTCAGCAGGGCCGCAGCCTGCTCAATGTCGCCTGTCGCCGCGGCGGCCAGCAGTGCCTCGAGGGCCGCCCGCTCTCCGGCGTCGGCCTCGCTGCGCAGGCGCGGCTTGTGATTCTCCGGCACAGGCCGGCCTGCCGCGGTCCCGCCCGGCAACTCCGCCATCGGTGGTGCCGCGCAGCCGGCCGCCAGCGCAAAACAAATCGGCAAGAGCTTCTTCATGCATCCTCCCATGACGGGCAGGAATGCAACTGCCATGCCAGGACGCGCGGCGGGGCCGGCAGGCGCCCGTGCGCGAGGCGGGGAAGAAACTTCCGCCCTCAGGGCGTAAACGTTCCGAAGAGCTTGTCCGGGCTGATGTTGTCGATGCGCCAGGCGTCGCCCTCCTGAACGAAGACGACGACGATGGACTCGGTCGGCCGTGCGGCGTCCCGGCGGTGATGAAAGTTCACCTTGACGCGCGCGATGTTGGGTCCCCGGGCCGCGCCAAAACCGTCGCGGAACTTGATGTCGTAGATCGGGGGCTCAGTCTCGACAAAGCGGTCAGCAAGCTGCCGACCCAGCCACTCACAGTAGCCGGCGTAGAGGGCCTCCACGATGCTGGACATGCCTTTGAGGTCCTCAAGCTGGCGCCGCTTTTCCTCAATGTAGTCGGCTTCGTCACGGGCGTCGCGCCGTTCGTGCTTGGGCAGAATGGAGCGATGGAGGAATCGCACGCTGAAAACGTAGCGCATGCGTTGCGGCTGCTTGAGCTGGGCCGCGGCCACAGCATCCCAGAAGGTTCCTTCAGGCCCCACCACCGGCCGGTCCGCCGCGGGCCGGCGCGTGGTGGTGCTGCCTTCGGTGCAACCCGCCATGACAAGGAACGCCGCCAGCACCCAGGGCCAGGCTCTCATGATTGGCCCTCCTGACGGGACTTCAGTTCGCGCTTGACGCGCCGCATGGCGCCGATGAGCCCGCTGTCTGCCGTCTGCGACGACGGTGCCGGCGCGACCGGCGCAGGAGCCGCCGGTGTGACGGGTGCAGGAGCCACCGGGGCCACCGGTGCAGGCGCGACCGGGGCCACTGGCCGCGGCGGCGCGCTGGGCAAGACCGTGGCGGAAACCGCCGGCCTCGCCGCCTGCAGTCGTGAATCGAGGCGCTCACGCACACGATCAAAGGCGGCACGGGCAGAGAGGGCGCGCGTGTTGGCTTCCTGCCGGGCACCGGCGCGGGTCTTCTCGGCCGGCCGCCAGAGCGTGGGGAAGCGCCGCGCACACAACGCCATGAACATGCCCGCCAGGGCCAGCCAGAACATGGCATCGAGGGGCCGCACGCGGTCGTAGGTCGTTTCCGGCTCGACGCCCTTGAGGTCAGCGCCCGCCTCGATCACGCGGCCCCCCGTCACGCGCGAAACCGCGGCCAGGGCCGCAAGATTGGCCGGTCTGCGCCGCAATTCGTCCAGGGGTACAAACACCTGGTGCTCGCGCGCGGCCAGCCGCTGTTCAGCCCCCGGCGGCCGCTCGCGCACGGTGGCGGCATAGACGCCGGAACCCGCCTTGGGAAAGCGGACGCGATAGGCGCCCACGCCGACAGCCACCATGGGCACATCGGTGACCGTGCCGTCCGGCAGGGAGACCTCCGCCAGGGGGTCGGCCAACTGGCGCGGCGATCCCTCACTGTCGAAGAAACTCAGGACGACCTCCGGGCCGTCGCGCGTCATGGCCCATTCGCTTTCCACACCGCTGACCTGCTCCGGCTGCGGCAACAGCCAGCGAACCCAGCGCTGCCACAGCACGGCATAGCCGCCCCAGGGCAGCCAGCGATCGGCCCAGCGATCACGGGCGTCGCTGGTGAACACCAGCGACTTGCCCAGGCCGTAGTGCCAGCTCGCCAGCAGCGGCCGCTCTTTGTCCTTGTCCGTCCACAGCCAGACGTCGGCGTTGTCGCGGGCCGTCACCGCCACAAAGCCCAGCAAAGGCGGCGTGGAGGGTGCCTGAAAATCGTAACCCTCGCTGAAGAAACCTGTCATGCCGGGAAAGGGCTGAAACTCCTCTTCGCGTATGAAGTTGCCCCCCACCTGGGCGGCCTCTCGCGAGAACACCACAGGCAACGAAGCCGCGTCACGCACCAGCTCAAAGCGGCCCTGCCCCGCGCGGGCACAGTCCTTGAGGAAGCCGACGTCCTTGCCGTCGCCCAGGCAGATCACGCTGACGGTAATCAGGTCAGCCTTGTTGGCGGACTCGATCATTCTGACCACACCCTCCTGCTCGTCGGCGTCGCTGCCGTCAACAAAGAGCACGAGGTGGCGACTGCTGGTCTTCGTGGCGCGCAGCCGGGCCAGGGCCTCGCGCACGCTGGTGGCCATGTTGATGCCGCCGCCGCCGGCGGTGTGTCGGCGCACCTTCTGTTCTGCGCTCTTGAGGTCGGCGGGCTTAAGCGGCCCCAGAGGGATAATCCACTCGTTTTCCGTGTCGGTGCTGAGCATGCCAAAAAAGCTGTCGGGCGGGATCAGGCGCAAGGTCAGCACGCAACCTTCGTTGGCGAGATCCATCTTGGTTTCGCGGCCGCGTCCGGCCGAAGCGCCCATGGAGCCGGAGCGGTCCAGCGCGACCACCAGGGCGGGCACCTGCTTGCGACCCTTCTCGGTCACGTTGCAGGTCACGGGCAGGGCGCGCTCAATGGCTGTCTCGTAGTAGCCGCCGGGCGCAAAGCTGCGCGGTCCCCCCACCATGGCCAGGCCGCCGCCCTGGCGCACGAAGCGCTCGATCATGGCGTGCTGACTTGTCGAGAACTCCGAGGCGGCCACGTCAGACAACAGGACCACCTGGTATCGGCTCAACTCGACGAGTTCGCTTGGCAGCACACCCGCGGGGCCGGCAACCACGCGCAGGTTTGCCGCGCGCAAAACGCGCAGCAGAGCGTCGTCGGGCCCTTCCTCGCCGTGAACCAGCAGGATGTTGGCTTCGCCCGGCCCCCGCACCGGCAGTTTGAGCGTGTTGTTCGAGCTCGAGGTGTCCTGCTCGGCGGCGATGCTGGCCTCCACCACATAGGCGGCCTGAAGACGCGGCGGCTCATATTGAATGCGCAGCGGAGTGCGCCCTTCATCGACGGTGAGTTCCCGCACGGCCACTTCCCTGCGGTCGACGGAAAGCGTCAGCTTGATGGACTGGCGGACAGTGGAATAGACCACGACGTCAGCCACCAGCACCGACTTTTCGCGACCCACGACACGTGCCGCAAAATCAGCCAGCGCGACCTCGGGAGCGGGGTCCGAATCCACGGGCAGTGCGAAAACCCGCACGCCCACGGCCCTGGCTTCGCGCTGCAGGTCGCCGCCGTAGGCCAGGGTGCTGTCGTGGCCGTCGCTGATCACCACCGCAACGCTGGAGGTGCCCGGCGGCGTGCGCTGACGCGCAAAGGAAAGAGCCGAAGCCAGAAAGGTCTCTTCCGAGGGTTTCATGGGCGCCAGGGCAAGGTCCGGGTTGATGCGCCGGGCCTCCTGCGGCATGGCCTCAAGCTGCGGGACGTCCGAAAAGCTCACCACGCCGATCAGGTCATCCTCGCCCAGACTTGCGGCGAGGTCGCGCAGCACGGCAGGCAGGCGGCTCTCGGCCCGACTGCCGGCCGAGAGTGAGCGGTCCACCAGAACCCATACCGTCTGGCGACGGCTGCCCACGTTCCAGTACAGGCCCGCCGCGCCCGCCAGCAGCCCCAGGCAGGCCAACAGGAGGCCTGCCGCGCCGAGGTAGCGGCGCGTTCTGGAAAGGGGTGTCTGGGTGCGCAGGTAAATCCAGCACGCCACGGCGATGCATGGCAGCGCGGCCAGAAGAAACCAGGCGTTGTCCAGACCGGGCAGGTTCAAAGATCAGCGATCCTGACGCTTGAAGGGCCGCGCATGCTCAGGCGCGCGGCGGGCCACCAGCTCCAAGTAGCTCAAAACGACCTGAAAGCGCCTCTCGCCCGCCAGGGGCTTGAAGGCGGAATCCACGCTGATCAGCAGCATGGGCTCGGCCGAGGCCTCGACGGACTCCTCGATATCACGCAGGGCAGCGCTTTCGTCACCCCGGGCCAGACGCAGCCGCGCACGCAGAAAGCGCGCCTGGGAAGCGGCCGGCAGCCCCGTGGCGTCCACAAGCTCCAGGGCGCTGTCCAGGCGTTCGGCGGCCTGAACCAGATCCCCGTTGCCGGCCATGAGGCAGGCCGCGATTTCGCAGTGAACGGTGGCGGTGAAGCCGCGATCCTGGGTCCAGCGCGTGCTGTTGTCGAGGTCGGAGACCATCTTGAGCAGGTGCTCGGCGCGGCCGTTGCGCGCAAAGAAGTAGCAGATTTCGCGAGTCACGGGCTCGCGCACCTGGCCGCCGTAGTAGTTGCTGTTGGCATTGGGCTGCGTGTCCACCAGGTCCCACACTTCACGGCGCAGCACCTCCGGCCAGCGCCGGCCGAGGGCCGCCACGGCCAGCGCGCCGTAACTGATGAACTCCGGCTCGCTGGAGGCCGCCAAGCCGTAGTAGTAGCGCCGGTTGAAGTAGACACCGCCGAGATCCTGCCTCACCACGGGAAGCGACTCCCGCAGCAGCCCCAGCATGATGGGAAGCAGATCCACCTGGACGGAGAACAGCTCGTCGTAGCGGCTGTCGAAGTCGAGCTGATAGGGATTCACGGCCTGGTCGCGGCGGCAGCAGGCATGAATGTGGTCTTTGAGCAATTGCTCCTGCACCTTCCTGCGCGTGGGCGCGTCGATGACATCCGGCCCCAGGCCCTCAATGACCTTGAGGGCGGAGTTGCCATAGCCGCGCAAAGCCTGCATGGCGGCCTCGGCCACCTCGGGCTCGGCGTGGACGATGCACGGTGCGATCAGGGAGATGTCGGCCTTGTCGCGCTCGCGGCCCAGCACGTCGATGGCCAGCACGAGGTCAGCGGCCTGGCTGTCCTTGGCGGCGAGCAGGGCCCGGCAACTGGCCAGAAGCTCAGGCCGGGCCAGGGCGGTAAGGGCCTGCATGCGTTCATGGGCGTGGGGCGAATTGGGCCCGCGGGTGTCGCTGAACACGGGCTCCTGGGCGGCCAGCGGGTTTGCAAGGAAGCTAGCGGCCAGCCACAAGCCGGTCAGCAACGGCAGGCGGAGCGACGCGGCTGAACCAGTCATGAAACGCACGAGTCCCGCGCAACTCCGCGAGATCGCCGTCTTCAAGCATCCATGCAAAATCCGCATAGCCAAACTCGACGGACCGGACCAGGCTCACGATGGCCCTGGAAGTCTTGCACAGGCGCGACTGCGCGCACGCAAGATTATAGTAGATCGCCCCGAGGGAAGACGCGAGCGAACTCCGCGCCCGCCCCGTTGAACCCGCCAGCCTGGAAGAGGCGTATTCGGCAGTGCTGGTCCACTCACGCTCGGCGGCGGCAGCGTCACCGGCCCGCAGGTAGAGGTAGGCCACATCGTTGCGGACCTGCAGCTCCACCTCAAGGCTCAAACGCGAAGGCACGGACACCTCGGCCCCCGCGTCGCGCACGTAGCGTTTGCGCTGCCGATCGATGCGGGCCTCCAGCAAATCCGGTCGGCCAAAGCGCGCCAGCACAACTTCCATCTCCTCGCGCAGGGCCTCCTGGTCCAGGCTGCGACGCAACGTTTCGTCGCGGTAGTCGCGCGAGCTTTCCGCATGCAGCGCCGCCAGACGGTCGGCTACATCGTCGGGCGCGGCGCTGTGGGCGAGGGCGCGCACGGCAGTCACCCGCAGGTCCTGAATGAAGTAAAGCGATGAAATCAGCGCCGATGAACCCAGGTCGGCCATGGCGGCCGCCACGGATTCGTCGGCACGGTCCAGGGAGGCCAGACGATAGGCGGCTTTCACCGCGGCCGGGTTGGACATGCGGCGCAGGCGCGCGTTGCGCGTGTATTCCGAGGTCTGGGGTCCCTGCGCGAGCCGCGCCGCCACGGCATCCGTCAGGGCCTCTCCGTAGCGGGCTTCGAGGCTGACCAGGGCCAGCAGTCGCGCATCAAGCCCCTCGGCCTCGGCGCGGTACAGAGCGTCAAACTGGCCGAAGTACTTGCCGGGCAGCAGATAGGCGGCAATGAGCTCGCGCGCGATGAAAAATTGCCGGCGATAGTCCAGAAAATCGGCCCAGTGCCGGCGCGTGCTCTCGTCAGGCTCGCCCTGGAGCACCAGGGAGTTCTTGTCCAGCGCCAGCAGGTAGGCCCTGGCCGCCGCAGCCAGGCGGCCGTCGTCGTGGCCCAGAAGTCTGGCCGCGCTGTCCACAAGGGCGGCGTCGGCTCGAACCTGGGCGACTTCCAGAAGTTCAGCTTTCAGGTGGTCGCCCGCGCCGGCCATGGCCTGCCGCAGCAGGCGGGAGAGGTCGCCGCCGTGGGCGGCGAGATCGGCCTTTGCCGACTCGCGCTCGTGCTGGGCCGGGTCTTCAAGACGGGCCAGTATCTCCGGAAGCGAGGGCTCCTGCGCCGCGGCGAGTGTCGCAAAGGCCGCGGCCCAAAGGGCAAGCGCCATGGTTTTGCCCGCGCGGATGTGGGTGCCAGTCAGCATTACACACCTCCGAACCGGCCCCTGCGCCGGCAGCACCCCCACATGATTAAACACCATGCAAAGGCGTGATGTGCCCGAAAAAGCCTGATTTTGAGCCTGTTCCAGGGCGGCGGGACTCTACTTCCGGAGGGCAAATCTCAGCCGGCGCGCGCGTATCAAGGTCCGGGCGGGACCTGTCTGTTTAATCGGCAGATCGCGCCCGGACCCTTACGGGAAACCCGGTTTTGCGAGGGGTTACTTGGCCAATTGCTCGAAGGCGTCGCGCACCCCGGCCTCCAGCCAGTTGCGGCAGCGGACCAGCAACGCCGTGCCCTGCTCATCCTTGAGCAGGGTGTAGAGATCAAAGAGGGTGACCTCCTGCTGGTAGAGCGCCCGAAGACTTGCCTGAACTTTGGCCCCGTTCACGCCCTGAGGCATGGGCAGCTCGAAGATCACGTAGCTGGAGGCCCCGGCCTTTCGCGCCTCTTCTTCCTGGGTGGCGGCGCGCTCGGCGGCGTCTACGGCGCTGTCCATGAAGGGCGCAAGACTTTGCGGAATCATGCCGATCAGCACGCGCGTGTTGGGCTCCCAGGTCAGGTAGGCGCTGTCGCGGCGAAGCTTCATTTCATCGCAATAGCGGGCCAGAAACACCTGAAGCGTCTTGGCCAGTTCGTCCAGCCGCACCTTGGCCGCACGCTGGTATTCCACCATTTTGGGCAGGGCCTTGAGCACGTCGGCCTCACGCACCAGGGGCAGGATGCGCACGAGATTGGCCGCCTGATCCACCAGCACGATCACCGAGCCGTCCTGTGAAACGGAGATGCTGCCGCCTTGCCGCGTCAGGACTTCGCGCAGCAGGCTGACCACGGCCGTGGAGTTGTTGCCCTTGAGAGCGACAGCCACGGCGCACCACTCGCTGGGAGAGCGGGCAGGCAGTTCCGCCTCCGCCACCACGGGCGCACTCTCCGAGACGCTGTAGCTCGCCACCACCTGAAAGGCCCGAGCCTGGCCGGCCTCGGGCATCAGCGTCATGGTCGCCTGAGAAAGGGATTTCTGGCAAAGCTCAAACAGGGGGCGCTGCGCGGCATCCTTGGCCCCCACCACCGTGAGCCTGGGCACCGTGGAAAGCTGCCGGGCGTCATAGCGCACGGAGACCTGGGCACGACGGGCAAACTCCTGCATCAGGTCCAGACAGGTGAACTCATAGCTGTTGGCGTCTTCGCCCGCCAGGCGGCGGGCCAGGAAGTCCAGGGAGGGCGTTACGCTGCGCCACTCCGGCAGTTTGGGGGCGGGCTTGGGTTCATCCTGCGAAGAGCCATGGGCTGAAACGCAGGCCAGCAGCACCAGGCCAAGGGCCAAACGCGACGCTGAAAGCTTCATAAGCATCTCCAAGAGAACCGGCGCGGACTGCCGCGCCGGGACATTGTGCCAACTGCGCCTCTGCTTGCGCGCTATTTCATGGATGCCAGGGCCTGGGCCACCAGCGTGTGATCCTGCGGGCTCGCCGCAACGATGAGGCGGTTGCCCGTCAGGCTGCCGTAACTGGTAACGCGCGGCTGCTGGCGGGTGGTGACCGTCACCCGCGTCTCGATGTTCTGCACCTCCGTGACATCGCCGGGAAACAGGCTGCCCAGCAGGGCCCGGGCGCTTTCGGCCTTGACCCCTTCGGGCAGGTCATAGGCACGCACCATCTGGCTTGCCGCCGCCGGTTTGTCCATCTCGCGCAGCAGCCGCATGGCCGTGCGCACGCGCTCCGCGCGGCCCGTCAGCACCGCGCCGCTTTCGTGCCCCACTATCGTCATATCCGCGCCGCGATAGAGGGACAGGGCGTTGGAAGCCGCCCTCGGCGAGAGGTGGACAAAGCTCGCGCTGAACGTCACCCACTCCGAGGCATGCATGGCGCCAAGCTCGGCCTCGCCCACCATGATGGCGTGAGACGCGGCTTCCTCGATGCGCGCCACCTTGGCGCTTCCCGTGGTGAAGCCCACCAGGGTCAGGCCCTGCCCGCCCAGCAGCTCGCCCGTGTAGCCGGCCAGCTCCGCGTTGGAAAGCGTCATGCCCGCATCCGGAGCGATGTAGCTCAGGGTCGTGCGCCGGGCTTCCATCGCGTTGGCCGAAAAGGACACCCGCAGGCCCGTGGCATTGGCGAGGCCGCCCACCAGGTCGTCCAGGGAAACTGTACCGCGGCCGGTGACCTTCCAGCCGGTCTTGCCGTCCACGGTGACGACCTCGAAGGGCAAGTTGACGACGCCGCGCCCGAACGTGGGGCGCTCCTGCGCCCAGGAAAAGGACAGGGCCAGGCCCAGCACGAGCAAAGCGGCAAGCAGGCGAGTCATCGATTTCTCCAAGTGAGGTGGGCGACGAACCGAAGGCCCCGCAACCCGCGGGCCGGGCCGACAGGCCCTCCGGCGGCGATGGTTGAGGGGCGGCCAGGTCGGCCTGTGAGATTCAACGCCGCGCGCTCCTGCCCGTTGGCGCTAAACGGGAATGCCACGGGTGGCGGGCCATGGCGCTTCGTGGCACACTCTGCGGCTGGGCCGAGTGGCGGAATCGGCAGACGCAGGGGACTTAAAATCCCTTGAGGGGTTTCCCTCGTGCGGGTTCAAGTCCCGCCTCGGCCACCAACTGCATGAAGCTGACCATTCCCGAACTTGCGCTCGTGGTACTGATAGGCCCGGAAAGCCCGGCACGCCGCAAGTTCATGGAACGCAACTTCAGACCTGAAGAGATCTTCGAGGCCGACCTGCCCATCCTTGAGGCGCGCCTCGAAGCCGGCCGCTTCACCGTTGTGGGCGGGGAGAACGCCGGCGTGCAAGACCGGGCCGGCTTCCACACGCTGTGCCGCCGCCAGTATGTCGAGCCTGTGGCCATCCTGTTTGACCTTCCGGCGCGGCCCGGCGAAGACCATCGCCAGTTGGCCGCCCGCAGGCACAAGGCCCTGGATCGCGAGGGCTTTCATCGCGCCTTTCTCATTGATTCCGAGGCCCTGGCTTCCAGCGCGCACGTAGAGCGTGCCCCCCTGCCTGCGCGCCGCCACGAACTGGCAGGCCCCTTTGACATCATCGGAGACATCCACGGCTGCTTTGACGAGCTTTCGGAACTGCTGACCTGGCTGGGCTACCTGCCCGCCCGCAACGAGAAGGGACAGGAGGTCCTGCGACACCCCGGCGGGCGCAAGGCCGTGTTTCTCGGCGACCTCGTGGACCGCGGTCCCCGCGTGGTCGAGGTCCTGCGCCTGGTCATGGCCATGTGCGCCGAGGGCAGCCTGTGTGTGCCGGGCAACCACGACGTCAAGTTCGTGCGCAAGCTGCAGGGCCACGACGTCAAGGTGGCCCATGGCCTGGAGTTGACCCTGGCCCAGCTCAACGCCCTGCCCCCCGGCCAACGCCAGGCCACGCAGGCCGCCGTGATCGCCTTCTTGGAGTCCCTGCCCTGGCACTACGTCCTAGACCAGGGCCGGCTGGTGGTCGCCCACGCGGGGCTCAAGGAGTCCATGCATGGACGTGCCGGAGGCCGCGTCAAGGAGTTCGCCCTCTTTGGCGAAACCACGGGCGAAACGGACGACTACGGCCTGCCCGTGCGTCTGAACTGGGCGCAAAGCTACGAGGGCAAACCCCTGGTCGTTTATGGACACACGGCCATCAAGGAGCCCGCCTGGCTCAACAACACGGTCTGCATCGACACGGGCTGTGTGTTCGGCGGCAAGCTCACGGCCCTGCGATACCCCGAGCGCGAGGTGGTGCAGGTGAAGGCGCGGCGGGTTCATTACCCCTCACGCAAGCCTCTGGGCGGCCCCGGTTGACCGTGAGCGCAGGGCCCCGCCCAACGAAAGAGCGCGGGTCTCCCCGCGCTCTTGGAGGCTGCGATGGCTCTACTTGAAGGCAGCGGCGTTCTGCTGCGCCCACTCGTCGAAGGACGTGGGGTCCTTGCCGCCGACTTCCTTGACGACGTCCGTGACCTTGTCGGCCTTGTTATTGGCCCAGTCGTCGTAGAGGTCGATGAGGCCCTGGGCCAGCCACTCGCTCATGCCCATGCCCAGCATGGCTTTCTTGGCGTCAGCGGCGGGAACATCTACATACTTGATGGCCTTGCCCACGGCTGCGGAAAGCTTCTCGGCGTACTCGCCGTAACTCAGGGCTTCCGGGCCCGTGATGTTGTAGGCCTTCGACGAGTGCCCCTTGCCCGTCAGCACCCCCACCGCCACCGCGGCGATGTCTGCCGGGTCCACGGCCGCAATCTTGCCCTGCTTCATGGGCGCGTAGAAGGCGCCCTGGCTCTTGATGGAGCCCGCAAACATCAGGAAGTTCGACATGTAGGCGTGGGGCCGGATGATCGTGTAGGGCACGCCGATCTTGCGCACGTTGACTTCACAGTAGCCCTGGGCCTTGGCCAGCAGGCTCTTGTGTTCCGTGGCCGCGCCGAAGGCTGAAAGCTTGACAATGTGCTTGAGGCCGCACTTCTTGGCGGCCTTGAGCGCGTTCATTTCCTGCTCGGCCATGTTGGCCGAAGCCACGGTGAGCAGAAAGAGCTTCTCGCAGCCGGCCATGGCCTTCTCGAGAGTCTCGGGCTTGCCGAGGTCTCCCAGCACGACTTCGACATTGGAACCCTTGAGGCCCGCCCCCTTCTTGGCATCACGCACAAAGGCGCGAACCTTGACACCCTTCTCCGCCAACTGACGAATCACATGGCCGCTGATATTGCCGGTCGCGCCGGTTACGAGAATCATGCTCGCTCCTGTGGATGATGGGTATTGCGTCGCCAGACTCTATAGGCGCGGCGCGGCAAAGCAAGTGGGCCGCACTCAGCCGCGCGCGCTCCAGGGCCAGCGAAAGGCCTCAACGGGATCATAGCCGCTGCCGCCAAAAGGCTGGCAGCGCATGAGCCGCAGCAGGCCCATGGCCAGGCCCTGGAAAAGGCCGCGCCGCACAATGGCCTGGAACATGTACTCGCTGCAGGTGGGCTCAAAGCGGCACAGGCGCGGCAGCAGGGGGCTGAGGACTTGCTTGTAAAGCCAGATCAGTGCCAGGAAGGGCGCCAGGCGCCAGGCCCAGAGCCGGCGCCACGGCCCCTGGGCCTTCAGGGCGCCGGCGAAGTCCATGGGCTCGTGGGCGTGGCTGCACACGGTTACTTTTTCTCGTCGTCGTCGAGGCCAAGCTGCATGAGGATGCTGCCGTTTCCGCCCATCACTTTAGGCATGACGCCGTCCCACTTCTCGAGGAAGCGCCACTTGAGCAGGGTGGTGGTGATACTGGCGGCCAGGGCCTTCTGGGCTTCGGCCTCGGCGGTGGCCTGAATCTTGGTGCGTTCGGCTTCAGCCTCGGCGCTGATGCGGGTGCGGTAGGCCTGGGCGTCGGTTTCAAACTGCTGGGCCTGCTTCTTGGCCTCGGCCTCGACGATCTGCTGCTGGGCCTGGATCTTCTTGCGCTTGAGTTCGTTCTCCTCCTGCTGCGCGCGCTGCTCGGCCACCTGCTTGGCCTCGATGGCCTGGTTGAAGGTGGCGTCGAAGTCGAAGTTGGTGATGCTGACCTCGACCACGACCAGCCCGGAGTCGGCCAGCTCCTTCTTGATCTGCTCGGTGATCAGGAGCTTGGCCTCGGCGCGCTGACGGATCAGGTTTTCCGCCGAGAACTTGGCCGTGACGGCCTTGGTGATTTCGGCGATGCGCGGGCGCATCAGCACCCGCTCCCAGTCCAGGTTGTCCGCGCCGATCTTCTTGTAGAGCTGGGCGACCTTGCCGGGCTCAGGGTAGTAGTTCACGGCAATCGTAGTCTGCACCTGCTGAAGGTCAAAGCTGGCCGCCGCCACGCGCTCTTCGACCACCACCTGCCGCACGTTGATGTTCTCAACGTCGGCCCAGGGCGCCTTGAGGTGGAAGCCTTCCTCCAGCGGGGTGTCCGCGACATCGCCAAACACCTTGTAGACGCCACGGGTGCCGGCATCCACCACCGCGTAGAAGCTGCTGACAAACGCGATGACGACAAAGAACAGGACCACGGCAACCACGCCGCCCACAATCAGCTTCACGGGCGGCTTTCCGGGCTCATAGCGCGATGGAGTGGACATGTCTCTTCCCTTTCTAGCCATTCAGGTGACGAAGCGCCTCAGCTGGGTTGAACGGTTCAAGGCCCCCGGCGTCAAACAGCCCGCAGCGGATGCCTGCGGCCTCGCAACGGGCCTCCAGTTCGCAGGCAAAGCCGCGATACATGGCCTTGCCGCGCGGCAGGACCTCCCCCGTGAACTGCACCTGCACGGGGTCTTCAGCCATGGGGCAATCAAGCTCAAACCGGTTCACAGGCGGTATTGTTGCGGCGTCCTGGCGCTTCGCCACTCCAAAATCCCGCCGCAGTTGTAGCGTCGTGCGCGCCGTTCTGCGGCATCGGCACTCTGCCGATGCCGCGCGGCCCAATCCAGCCCCCTACGACTCGAACAGGGCGCGGTGCAGCGCGGGGATGGCGGCCTTGATGTCGTCGTCGGCAATCAGCAGGCTCAGGTTGATCTTGTTGGCGCCCTGGGAGATCATCTCCACGTTCACCTCCGCGTCGCGCAGGGCCGCGAAAATCCGCGCTCCGATGCCGCGCTGATACTTCACGTTCTTGCCCACGATGCAGACAATCGTGCGGTCCGTCGTGATGGTGACGCGGCCGAACTGCTCGAGCTCTTTGACGGCGGCATTGAGCTTGTCGAGTTCGGCGCAGGTCATGGAAACGCTGATCTCGCTGGTGGTCACCATGTCAATGTCCACGCCGTGGCGCCCCATCACGTCAAAGACCTTGGCCAGAAAGCCGGGCTGGCCCAGCATGCGCTCGCTTTCGATGGTGACGACGCACTGGCTTTCCTTGTAGGCGATGCTGGTCACGGGGCGTTCGTCGGCGCTGCCGTCCTGCGTGATCACCGTGCCGGGGTGGTCGGGCCGGTTGGTGTTGAGCACCCGCACCGGAATGTTGTGCGTCACGGCAGGCAGCAGGGTACTGGGGTGCAGCACGCGGCCGCCGTAGTAGGCCAGTTCGCTTGCTTCAGCAAAACTCATGAACGGAATGCTCCTGGCCTGGGGAATCACGCTGGGGTCAGCGGTCATCACGCCGTCGGTGTCGGTCCAGATTTCGCATTCCTCGGCGTCAATGGCGCTGGCGACGAGCGTGGCCGTAAAATCGCTGCCGTTGCGGCCCACGGTGGTCCAGTCGCCCGCAGGCGTCTTGCCGATGAAGCCGGTGATGATGGGAACCGTGTTCTTGGGCACGCGCCTGTCGAACTCGGCCTTGAAGCCGGCCTCCCAGCCCTTGATGGGCCGGGCCTGGCCGAACTTGTCGTCGGTGATGAAGCCCAGTTCGTTGATGTCGTAGGCCTCGGCGCGGATGCCGTTGCGCGTGAAGAAGTCCGCGATCACACGGCAGCTCATGCGCTCGCCGAAGCCCGACAGGTAGTCATTGGTGCGCGCGCTGTATTCGCGCACCAGGGCAATGCCTCGGAGCAGGTCTTCGATTTCGCGGAAGTGGGCGTTGAGCATGTAGTCCTTGCACCCGCACTGCACCAGGACTTCCTTCTGGCGGTTGATGACGGGCGAGGCGTCGGGCTTGCCCGCGGCGGCGGCCTTGCCGCAGGCGATCAGCGCGTTGGTGATGCCCTTGTGGGCGGAGGAAACGACCACGGGCTTGCGCGCCAGGCGGCCCTTGACGATCTCGAACACTTTCTGGATCTGCTTGCCGTCGGCAACGCTTGAGCCGCCGAATTTCATGACCAGCATGGCTTCACACCGGGCCTTTCGCCCCTTGAACTGTTCCGGCGCTGACTCGCCCCTGACTGGTGAAGATGGGACCGCCAGAAAGAGCAGCAAAACCAGGCGCCAGCAAAGCGACCGCCTCGAACCTTCGAGGGCCGGTTACTTTCGCTTTCGCTGGCTTGTCATGGTCTCTGCCGTGGGCGGCCTTGCGCAATGCACCTTGCGGGGCGGGAAGATAGTCACCAACGCCCCGACCCGCAAGGCCCTCACTTCAGTTCCTGCCTCCAACAGCCGATAGCCTGCCTGGAGAACCCATGTCCGGACTCGAACCCAACTCGACAAGCACCCTCACCAGCGGCCGGCAATCCGCTTCGCGCTCGTCCCTGCTGCTGGTCGCGGCCATGCTGGCCTCCCTCGGCATCCTGCTCTCCAACAGCATCATCCCCAACTACCACGAACATCAGGACTGCCTCCGACGGGCCGCCGCCATGGAGGCCGCCCTTGAAGAACGGCGCGAGACGGTCGAGCGCCTGCAGGGCGAGATCGACGCGTTTAGCGACCCTTATTATCTTGCGCAGATTTTACCTTCTAGGTACAATTTCCGGTGGGATGAGAAGTCCGAGGCTTGGCGTGCTCGCGTCGGCGCGTCTGAACCCCCGCCGGGGAACAGCGTGTCCAGCCGATAGCGCCGGCCCAAAAGGCGGCCATGGCGGACACACTCAAGCAAAGTGAACTGGAGTCTCTCCTCAAAGTCGTGGGCGAAAAGCCCCCGGCCCCGGCCGCGCCTCGGCAGGCCGCGCCCGCGGTGACGAACTACGACTTCAAGCGCCCCGAGCGTGTGGGCAAAGAGCAGATCCGCGCCCTGGAGCGCCTGCACGAAGTTTTTGCGCGCAACGTATCGGCGGCGCTGTCCAGCCAGATGCGCACCCTCATTGACTGCCGCCTGCTGGGCACCGAGCAGGCGACCTACCAGGAGTTCACCCTCGGCGTCTCGAACCCGACCTGCTTCAACCTGATCCGGGCGCCCGAGCTGGAGGGCGAGCTGATCCTGGACATCAACCCCAGGCTGGTCTTCGGCATGTTTGACAAGCTCACGGGCGGAGGCTCGGCACGCTTTGAGGCCCCGGCCCGCGCACTGTCCGAGCTTGAGTGGAAGGTCATGCGCCCCACCCTCAATCGCGTGCTTGAGCAGCTTCGCAACGCCTGGGAGAGCCTCGCGCCGATGCGCTTTGAGTGGGCCAGCCACGAAACCAACCCCCAGCTTGCGCAAAGCATCGCGCCCAATGAGCCTGTGGTCCTGATCTCCTTTGAAATGACGCTCAGTGCCGAGCAGAACGGCCGCATGACCCTTTGCCTGCCCCACAACCTCATCGAGCCCGTGCTCTCGCGCATCTCCGGTCTGTGGCTTGGCAACAAGGTCCATCGCGACGAGCACACCCGCGACAGCATCCGCGGCCGCCTCGCCACGGCCCCCGTGGAACTCACCTGCACGCTCGAACCCATCCATATGTCCCTCAAAGAACTGAGCGAGCTGGAAGTCGGCCATATCATCACCCTCTCCCACCCCGTCGAAACGCCGCTGCTCATCGAACTCGACGGCCAGCCCACCTTCCTGGGCAAGCTCGGCCAGCTCAAGTCGCGCGGCACGACCTGCGTTCGCATCACGGGCGAAAGCTGAACAGACCCTCGACGGCCTCCGCCTCACTTCGGCGCAACCTGCCTGCCGTAGCATGGATGCGTTTGTGTTGCCATGCACGTGCGAGAATTCGCTTGCGGTTGAAAGCATTTCGGACAGAATCGAAGCATTCAATTTTGTCCCATTCTTTGGCTGGCCACTGGCCGGCTAACCGCATGCGAGGTCCATCATGCCCCTCCGTAGGTACGTTTTTGCAGCCACAATGCTGCTGGCAGCCCTGGCTGCCTCGGGATTGAGAGCCGCGCCTCTCGACCCCAACTCGTTCACGTCGCTGGGAACATTGAACCTCGCGGCGGGCAGCTACACCGTGGACTCGACGGCCATGACCCTGACGGGTCCGGGCACGAACTTCAACGGTGTGGCTTCGGGCAGCATCTGCGTTTTCTGCTTTGACACCATCACCGTGCAGTCCGGTGCGACCGTGACCTGCACCGGCACGCGGCCCGTGGCCTTTCTGTCCAAGGGCACCGCGATCATTTCCGGCACCATCTCCGCCGACGGCGGTGACGCCCAGGTGGGCTTCACCGGCTTTACACCCGCGGGCGGCGCCGGCGGCGGTGCGGGCGGCACGGCGGGCGATCCCGGCCTTGCCATCCCCAACGGCAACGGCGGCGGCCCCGGCGGCGGCACGGCCTCCAGCGGCAACTCGGCCTCCGGCGGCGGCGGCTTTGGCAGCGCCGGCGCCAACGGCGGCGGCAGCGGCACACCCGGCATGCCCGGCGGCGCGGCCTACGGCGACCTGGCCACCCTGCTGCAGGGCGGCTCGGGCGGCGGCGGCGGCGAGTACACCGGCGGCGGCGGCGGCGGCGGTGCCATTGAACTTGGCGCCATCGGTGCCATCACCATCAACTCCACTGGCATCCTCAGCGCCGACGGCGGCGACGGCGAAGTAGCCAACTACGGCGCTTCCGGCGGCGGTTCCGGCGGCGGCATCTACGTTCACAGCAACGCCGGCCTCACGCTTGCAGGCACCATCCGCGTGCGAGGCGGCGGAGGCGGCAAGGGAGGATGCTGAGGGGCTGCCGGCGGAGGCGCCGGGGGCCGTGTGCTCCTTACCTACAACACCTTCAGCAACCCTGGTACCGGCGTGGTTCTGACCACCGGCGGCGCCAGCGGATCCGTAGACGGTTCAGGCTCCTTCGGCGTGGGCGGCACCACCGGCATGGACAGCCAGGGCGGCCCCGCTTCAGCCGAGCCCGCCCCCAAGCTGGCTTTGGCCACCACCACACTCTTCACGGGCCCGACCGGCACCACCTTCAGCTACAACGCCGGCGCCGGCAGCGCCCTGGTCAACGCCAACCTGAAGCTTGACTCGCAGAACGCCTCAGCCCAGATCACCGTCACCAGCATCACGCCTTCCACCACCCAAAACGGCATCACCGCGCCGACACTGACAGGCGCCAACCCCGTGGGCACGGCCTTCAACTTCACGGGCACGCCCGCCGCGTCGGGCACCACGACGTTCACCGTCACCCTCAATGACGGCACGCTAAGCAAGGTCTGGACGGTCACCTTCAACGTGGCCACCACCGTCGCGCCGCAGATCACGAGCACTGCGCCTACCACGGCCAACGTCGGCTCGCTGTACAGTTACACCATCGTGGCCACGGGTACGCCCGCGCCCACGCTCTCCGTCACCGGCAACCCCGCCTGGCTCACGCTCGCGGGCAATGTTCTCTCCGGCACGCCCAGCGCCGTCGGCACCGTAGGACCCATCACCATCACGGCCTCCAACGGCGTCAACCCCAACGCCACCCAGCAGTTCAGCATCACCGTCAACCCGGCCCTGACAGCGCCGCAGATCACCAGCACGGCTCCCACGACGGGCACCGTGGGCACGCTCTACACTTACAACATCACCACCACGGGATATCCCGCCGTCACGTTGAGTGTCTCGGGCAACCCCGCCTGGCTCACGCTCACGGGCAGCACCCTTTCCGGAACGCCCACGGCCGTCGGCACCTTCGGTCCCATCACCATCACGGCCTCCAACGGCGTCAACCCCAACGCCACCCAGCAGTTCAGCATCAACGTAGGCCCCGCACAGGTGGCGCCGCAGATCACCAGCACGGCGCCCACGGCAGGCGTGGTCGGCACGCTCTACACCTACAACATCACGGCCACCGGCGTTCCCGCACCCACCCTCAGCGTCTCGGGCAACCCCCCATGGCTGACGCTTGCGGGCAGCACCCTTTCCGGCACGCCCACGGCCGCCGGCGTCTTTGGCCCTATCACCATTACCGCCACCAACGGCGTCAACCCCGACGCCACGCAGACTTTCAGCATCACCGTGACTCCGGCCCCCGTCGCCCCGCAGATCACCAGCACCGCGGTGACGAACGGGCAAGTGGGCGTCGTGTACACCTACAACATCGTCACCACCGGCAGCCCCACACCCACCCTCAGCGTCAGCGGCAACCCCGCCTGGCTGACTCTCTCCGGCAACACGCTCTCCGGCACGCCCACCACGGCCGGAGTAGTGGGCCCCATCACCATCACGGCCACCAACGGCGTGAACCCGCCCGCCACCCAGGTCTTCTCCATCAACGTGGCCACCCTCGGTACCACGGGCGGCGGCGGTGGCGGCGGCGGATGCTCCAGCGACTCGACCCAGGGCTTCTGGCTCGCCCTCGTCATTCTCCCCCTCGCCGCATTGCTCCTGAGAAAGCGGCGCGGCACGGCATAACCTGTCTCTGTCGGGGTTTCTGAAACAGGAAGCGGGGGCGCGCCAGCGCCCCCGCTTCACTTCGTCTACTGCCCTGCTCTTGAGCTGTGGCGCGAGTGTTCTCGCCTGCGGACATCGGCGGGACGCCGATGCCACGTCTCTCGCCTGCGCGCATCGGCAAGACGCCGATGCCGCCACAGGCCCGCGTGTCAACAACGGGAGCGGACCCGAAAACGCTTGCCGTTTTCGGGTGGCGGGGTACATGGCCGC
>QEVF01000026.1 GCA_003576915.1 Planctomycetota bacterium
GTCCGAGCTGAGCGAAAGCTTGGCCGCTGTGCAAGCGCTGATGCGGGCTCCGAACCCGCGTCGAAGAAGCCTCCCATCGGGGGAGGCTTCGTGCTTTTGGGACGTTTTCAGAGTTGAACCGCATACCTGACGTGAAGTGCCAGACGAGCGGTGCAGGGCAGCCGGGCCGAATGTCCGGCAGCGCCAGGCGCCGCGAGACAGCCAAAACCCGCAATGCTCGCTGCGCGCGAGAACCTGGTGACCAGCTCCAACAAATGCTTCAGCGCTGGATTTCAGCCCCGGCCGGAAGGCCGGGGCGTTTGGCATCGGCGTCCGGCCGATGGGCGCGGCCGAGACGCCCGTGCCACGGCCCCCGACGTGATGGGCGGGGTTGATGCGCAAGTCCAGCGTTGAGGTGCTAGGCATCCTTGAGGGGTTCGACCCCCAAGTGGGCGCAGAGTCGCATCATTTCGACACGATGGCGCTCCATCTCGCTTTCTTCTGCCAGCTGGCGCAGGGCCCCGATTCCGCGCTTCCAGCAGTCGCCTGCTTCCGCATGTCGGCCCATCTGCAGCAGGGTCAGGGCGAGGCCGCATTGGCAGGAGGCATGTTCATTCTCGTAGCCCAGCTTCTCGTAGATCGAAAGGGCCTGCTGGATGGAATCCAGAGACTCCTGAAGGCGCCCCTCACGGCGCAAGACCTCCCCGAGATTCGCGCGCGCCCCCGCCTGCCGTTCGGCCAGACCCGCAAGGGTGGCCCTGTCCAGTGAGAGTTCGAGCCAGTGTCGCGCCTCGGCAAGTTGGTCGTCGTGGAGATGGCGGGTGCCGAGGCTGAGGTAGACGTCGCTCAACACGGCCTGATCATGGATGGACTCGGCACAGGCAATGGCCGCCTCAAAGTGTCGGTTCGCTGAGTCGCGATCGTGCGTGCTGAGCAGCTTGGCCAGGAAATAGTGCGTTTGAGCCTCGTTTCTGGGGTCCTTCATGGACTGATGGATGGCCAGCGCGTCGCGCAGCAGGGCCCCGGCCTCATCAAGGCGCCGAAGCCGGCGCAACGTGTCGGCCATGGCTCGCATGGCCGCTGCCGTGCCGTAGCGATTGCCTGACTCAAGCTGCAGCGCCAGCGCCCGCGAACAGAGTTCCAATCTCTGTTCCATCTCGCTCTGCCGGTTCAGGCGTACGGACAGATTGGCCAGGGCGATACCTTCGTGGCTCTTGGCGCCGACTTCCTGGAAGATTTCAAGGGCGCGCTCCTCGTGACGGGCAGCCTCATCTTCTCCGTCCGTCATGGCGACACTGGCCCCCAGCCCGGACTCCGCCACTCCCTCGAACTTCCGCGCGCGGGCGCTTCGGAACAAGACCAGACTGCGCCGGTACAGGTCTTGTGCCAGTTCGTGCCGGCTGGCAAGCCGGTGGAGTGTGGCGAGGTTGCACAGCATCTTGCCCTCGCCCACCGGATCGTGAAGCGAGCGGCAGACCTTGATGGCCTCCTCATACTCCTGCCGGGCCAGCTCCAGTGAACCCTGATCGTCGTGCAGCCAGGCCAGCTCGCCCAGTATCTCCGCCCTGAGTTTCCCGCATTCCGGAGGAACCAGCTCCAGGGCCGTCTGGAGGGCTTTGGCTGCCGTCTCGACGTCGCCGCTGTATTGCGCGCACTGTCCCCAGGCGCAATGCGCCGCGGCCACAAGCTCGGCGCTGGAACCTGCCTCCGCCGCGGCCAACGCGGCCTTGGCAAAGTTCCACGCTTCGGGTGCCAGGCCCATCGTCAGGGCAAGTCCCACCGCCCGCAGAAGCGCCCGGGCGCGAACCACCGGCGGTCCGATTTCCGCCGCGCCCAGCCACATCTGAAGCGCCTCCCGGTTGTCATAGAGCCTCTCGGCCTGTTCGGCGGCCTGCTCGCTGTGCCTGATTTCCGCCTCGACCCGGGAGTTGTCGTTGGAGATCTCGCGGTACTGCCGGAGGTGGCGCGCGATCTCACCCTGAAGATTGGTCCCTGAAGCATCAAGCGTGCGCGAGGCCACTAGGTCCTCCAACAGGGCAGCCGCCAGCCCGTGCAGCCGCGCGCGGTCCGCGGGGAGCTGGAGCTGGTAGGCGGCATCACGCAGGAGGGCATGACGGAAGAGATAGGCCTGTTCGGCAATCATCCGGTCTCCGCGATGAGCCGCTCGCACAGCTCGCTCTCTCGGGCTCCACTGGAGCCCTCGACGTGCCGGAAGAGATAGGCCTGTTCGGCAATCATGGCTCGATTGTAGCGATGGCCGCAGCGTGGCGCTGGAGAGATGGAGCACTGGAGAGATTCGGAAGAACCGGTGACCGCTTCAGCCTTTGCCGTCTCTCCATCGCTCGACCTCTCGGTCTCTCGCTCGGACTCTCGGCCCCGGCCATCGCGCCGCCCATGCTGACCCCGGCCCGCCGGAGGAATTGCGCGGGAATTTAACGCGGGAACTGTGTCCAAAAAAATCAGGGGGTGAAGGGGCGCACTTCGCGACCCGCAAAGGAGCCAGCCATGGACCTCTCTGCCATTCCCTACCTTCTGATTTCGCGCAACGTTGAACTCGCCTATGGCGATGAGCGCGTCTTTGTGTGCCTTTGTCTCATCGACCACCTGTGCGTGGGGGTGGGCACGACGCGCGACGATGCCTTGCGCGCCATGACCGCCGAACTTGAGAGGAAATACGGCGAATGCTGGGAGCCCGAAGACGAGTCATCTTCTGACGACGACACGGGCGCCTTTGACATCGATGAACTCTCCCTCAACTAGCCATGGGCCACCTCGAATACGCCGGGCGCGTCTTTGGCGCGCCCCCGCCGCCGGGCCGGCCAAGGCCCGCCTTGCTTGCCCTGCCCGCGCCAGGCCAATGCCTGGCCGTCACCGGCCCCTCAGGTGCGGGAAAGACGCTGGCCCTGGACGCCCTGGCCCGGGTCACGGGGGCTGCCCCGGCGCGAGCATTGACACGTCAAGCCCTTTCCCGCACGGTGCTGGACCTTTTCGAGCCCGGCCTGCCCTCTCCGGCGGTACTGCGCACCCTGGCGGCAACGGGCCTGGCCGACTACACGCTCTGGGCGAGGGCCGCGCGCACGCTCTCCATGGGCGAGCGTCGCCGGCTGGAGCTTGCACTGGCCCTGGTGCGCGGCCCCAGCGCCGTGATCCTCGACGAATTTGACGCCCACCTTGACCTCGCCACGGCGCAGGCCCTGGCCTGCACCCTGCGCCGGCTGGCCCGCCAACGAAGCATCTCTCTGGTGGCGTCCACGCACCGCGAAGAACTCCTGCCTTACCTCGCGCCCGCGAGCGTTGTGGAGATTCGCGGCCCCGAGGCCCTCGCCCGCCCTCAGACAGCGCTCGCCCTGCCGCGCGATCTGCTGGAGGAGTTCACGTTTGAACGCGGGCGGCTGGCCGACTACGGGCCATGGGCCCGGTGGCACTACGCCAGTGCCCGCCGGCCGGGTCCGGTGACCGATGTGTTCCTGGCGCGGCTGCGTGATGAGGTTGCGGGCGTGGCCCTGCTGGGCATGACGCACCTGTTTCTGGGCCCGCGCAACATCGTGCTGCCGGACTACGCCTCAAGCGTCGTGGCCTCCGGCTCAGCGGCCCGGCTCAACAGGGATCTGCGCCTGCTTCAGCGGGTCGTGATTCACCCGCGCTGGCGGGGACTGGGGCTTGCCACGCGGCTGGTGCGCCATGCGCTCGAGAATGTCCCTGTGCCCTTTGTGGAGTGTCTGGCCGAGATGGGCGGGTTCTCCGGCTTTCTGGTGCGCGCGGGCTTTGAGCATCGGGGCCGCTGTGAACCCTCGCGCGAGGCCAGGCGCCTGATGCAGAGCCTGGAGCGCCTGGGGCTGTGCGCCGAAGACCTGCTCAGGCCTGAGCGCCTGAAAGCACTGGCGCTAGCCGAGCGTGAGCGGCTGCAACGCCAGGTCAACGGGCTGTGCCGCTCGCGCATCGAAACGGGGCACGGCGCGCTGCGCGGCGGCGCTTCGGTGCTCGACTTCGAGCGTCGGCGGCAGGCCCTGATGCGCCTTCACTGCCGCCCTGAATACTTCCTGTACACGAGAAAGCCATGACCCGCAGCGCTCTGTTCACGCGCCTGGACTATGACCCGCACCAGGGGCAACTGCGCCTTCACGAAAGCGACGCGCGCTTCAAGGTGCTGATCGCCGGGGCACGCTTCGGAAAGAGTCTGGCCTCCTCGCACGACGTGCTGCGGGACCTTTTGAGCCGCGAAGTGCGGGGCTGGTTTGTGGGTCCGACGCTGGCGCTGGCCGAACCGGAATACGACTACCTCGTGCAGCACGCCCGAGGGCGACTGGGCCTGGAGGCGTCCCGCGAGGACTATTCGGCGCGTGCGCACCGGGGCCTGACCTTCGCCAACGGTTCGGAGGTGCACTGCCTGTCGGCGCTCCAGCCCCAGAGCCTGCTGGGCCGCGAGATCGACTGGCTGGTGCTGTGCGAGGCGGCCCACATCGCGCGGGACGCCTATGAGCGCTTCCTGCGCGGGCGGCTGGTCTCGCGCGAGGGACGCCTGATCGTAGCCACGACGCCGCGCGGCCACAACTGGATCGAGGAACTGTATCAGCGCGGGCTGCAGGCCTGTGATGCCTGGAATTCGTTCCGCTACGCGACGTGGGACAATCCGCGCGTCCTGCCTGCGGAAATCGAGGAGGCGAGGCGAACGCTGCCGGGCCCGATCTTCGACGAGCAGTTCGGCGGGGCCTTCACCGGCGCCAGCGGGCGCGTTTACCCCGAGTTCGAGCCCGCGCGCCATGTGCTTGCCTGCGACCCGCCCGCCGGCGCCGTCAGTCTGCGCGGCATCGACTTCGGCTTTACCCAGCCCTTTGCCTGCGTGTGGCTCTGTGTCGACCACGACGGGAGAATCAGCGTGTTTGACGAATACTTCCGCTCGGGCGCAACGGTCCTCGACCACGCCCGCGAGATCGTGCGGCGCGACGAGGCCCTGGCGGCGCGCGGCGTCCTGCGCGGCGCGAGCTTTGCCGACCCGGCGGCCCGCGCCGAGCGCGAGGCCCTGGCGCAATGCGGCGTGCCCAACGGGCCCGCGGAAAATGCCCTGCTGCCCGGCATCAGCCGGGTGCGGCAGGCGCTGCTGCCCCGCGCAGACGGCCGGCCGGGCCTGGTCGTTCATCCGCGTTGCGTGAACCTGATTCGCGAGTTCGAGGGCTACATATATGAAGAGCTCACGAGGGCCGGCGAGCCCCTGCCGGTCAAGGGTGACGACCACGCGCTGGATGCCCTGCGCTACGGGGTGATGGGCCTGTGCAGCCGCGCGGACTGGCGCAAGTTTGGCGTGCTTTGGTAGAGTCAGGTCATGGAAATGAAGCCGGCAACCATCATTGCCATTGTGATCATCCTGGTGATCCTGATCCTGCCGGTGTTTTTCCTGGACCTCGAAGGCAGCGTCGAAGAAGGCGGGGGCGACCCCTACAACGTGCCGGCCAACGCGCCGCACCCGCACAAGATGCCGCCTGAGATGGAGAAGGAACTGGAGCGGATGCGGGCGGAGAACCGGCCGGCCAACCCGCCGCCGGGGCCCGGGCCGCAGGCGCCTTCCAACCAGCCGCCGTCCAACGAGCCGCCGCCGGTCAATTGAGCGGTCCCTGCACCGCCGCCAACGAGCCTCGGCCCGCCGTGGCCATGGTGGCGGCCCCAAACTCAGTAGGCGCGTCTTACGCGGGAATCGGCGATGCCGAGTTCTTCGCGATACTTGGTCACGACGCGGCGCGAGGCGTCGATGCCGGCCTCGGAGAGTTTCCTGGCCAGAGCCATATCCGACAGTGGTTTCCTCTTGTCCTCTTCGTCGATGAGCTGTTTGAGCTTGACCTTGACGGCTTCGCGCGAGATGGCGCCGTCCTGGGCGCCGGCGCTGGGCATGCCGCCGGTGAACAGCGTGTTCATTTCGACGATGCCCTGGGGCGTCTCCATGTATTTGCCGAACGCCGCCCGCCACACGGTGCTGTGATGGATGCCGAGCTCGTCGGCGATGTCCTGCATCTTCATGGGTGCCAGGGCGGCCATGCCCTCACGCATGAAGCGCTCCTGGCGCCTCACAATGGAGTTCGCCACGCGCTCCAGCGTGCTCTGGCGCTGCTCCAGGGCCTCAATCAACTGGCGTGCGTGGTTGAGCTTGCCCTTGAGGAAGTTCAGCGTTGCCTTGTCGCCCCGCTTTTCGCGCAGCAGCCGCACGTAATAGTCGTTCACGCCCAGGCGCGGCAGGTTCTCGCGCGTGAGGCGCACTTTCAGGGCGCCCTGCTCGTCCTCCTCGACCACGACGTCGGGAGTCACGGTCTGGCGCGGCGAGTGCGCAAAGGCCTTGCCGGGGTGTGGGTCCAGTACCGAAAGCATCTCGATGAACATCTTCACTTCATCGACCGTGATTCCGAGTTCCCTGGCCAGCTTCGGAAGGCGGTTCTTCAGCACGTCGTCCCAGTGCTGGGTGAGCAGCTTCCTGAGCGTGGGATAATCCGGGTCGGTTTCCCTGACCTGCAGCAGCAGGCACTCGGCAAGGTCGCGCGCGGCAATGCCCCGGGGTTCCAGCGCCTGGATTTCGCGCAGCGCCTCTTCGGCGTCGGAGATGGAGACCCCGGCCTGATTGGCGATGTCCTGCAGCGGATAGGCCAGATAGCCGCGCTCGTCGAGGGAGTAGATGATGGCCTCGAACAGGGGGCGGTCTTCGGAGTGCATGCCGCGCAGGCGCAGTTGCTCGAGGAGGTGATCGGAAAGCTGTTTCTCCTGGGCGGCAACGTTGTTGAAGGCTTCCTGCTTGGCGTCGGGTTCGCCGTCATAGCGGGCCTTGACGCTGCGCTGGCCCTGGAAGTCGTCGATGTCGGTGTTGCGCGCGAGATATTCAAGTGCGTCGTCCATGGAATCGCCGGCGGGCGTGACGGGCTCGGGGCGCTCCTCGGCGATGGCCCCGGCGATTTCGTTGTGGTCGCCCTCGGGGGATGCTTCGCGTTCCTCGGCCGCCATTTCCAGGGTGGGGTTTTCTTCGAGTTCCTTTTCGATCTGGGCCTGAAGGTCGGTGGTGGCGAGCTGCAGGATGTTGAGCGACTGGATGGTCTGCAACGAGAGCACCTGGCGCTGCTCCAGGCGCTGCCGCATGTTCAGATCCAGGGACATTCCGCTCATGGGTTCTTCACTCGCAGGGGGCAGGGCTAATCGTCGAAATCCCGGCGGCCGCTGAGGGCGTCGGCCAGAATGGCCTGGCTGACGTTCTCAATCTCAGCCCCCGCCGGCACGCCGCGGGCAATGCGCGTGATGCGGGTGTGGGTCTTCCGGCAGGCCGGGGCCAGTACGTCGCGCAGGTACGAGGCGGTGCCTTCGCCCTCGAGGTCTGGGTTGGTGGCGATGATGACCTCTTTGATGCCGCCCTTCTGCACGCGTTTGAGCAGGGGTTCAATGGTCAGGTCTTCAGGCCCGATGCCTTCAAGCAAGGCGACATGACCCAGGAGGCAGTGGTAGACGCCCTTGAACTCGCCGGCCTTCTCGAAAGCCATGAGGTCTTTGGGCTGCTCGACGACACAGACAAGGGACTTGTCACGCTGGGCGTCAGAGCAGATGGGGCAGGGGTCGCGCTCGGTAAAATTGAAGCAGGTGGAGCAGTTTACGAGGTTTTTCTTGATATCGGCGATGGATTGGGCGAGTTGGAGGGCCTCGTCGCGGCTGAGCTTGATAAGGTGGAAGGCGAGGCGTTCGGCTGTCTTGGTGCCGATTCCAGGAAGTTTCTTGAGGCCCTGGATGAGGCGGGCGAGGCTGTCCGGATAGTTCGGCATGGGAAGCACTTAGGCTGGTTACCATTTGGGAACGTTATTTGCTGGCAACGCAAATAGCCTACCCCATTTTCCCCCCAAGTCAAGATTTCGCGGACCATTGATGGCGCGTGAGAAACTGCTCGCGCCCGCGCACTCTCAGTCGTTCCAACCGTCTGCCGGTTCACTCACTCAGGACCCTACATGCGCGCGACTCCTTTGGCCCTTGCGGCCCTCCTTCTTCTCCTCTCCGCCTGCCAGAGTTCCGACGGCACCGACGTCGAGTCCGTGTCGGCCGTGGCCGTGGCCGGCCAGGACCTGATCGTGGACGCCGGTTACTGCCGCGTCGAGATTTCGCGCCTCGCCATCGGCAGCGGCACGGGCCAGCTTCCTGCGGGGTCCCGCGTCAAGATCGAGACCATCGGATTTCTGGCCAACGGCATTACCGCCTATTCCAACCTGGTGCGCGTCACTGCCACCAACGCCTCAGGCGCGGCCGTGACGGGCCTCAACCTCAGCCCCGCCGCCAACGTGTTCCTGCGCTTTGACTTCAGCGCGGCTTCCCGCGACGGCCACGACGAAGCCGATCTCAAGTTCGTGGTCAAAAGCGGCAGCAGCTTCACCAGCCTGACTCATGCCGCCACGGCCGCGGCGGGCAGCACCTTTGCCACGCCGGCACAGGGCTCTGCGCTGGCCCTGATGACCTCCTTCAGCGACATGGCCGTGGCCTTTGGCACGCCCACGGGAGGCGGCGGGGGCGGCGGCACGCCCACGGCGCTGACCGGCAGCATCTCCACCCTTCTGACTTTCACCAGCTTTTCGCTCAATAACACGGGCAGCACCATCACCGCCAACCTGATCATTCCCACCAGCGACACCACGGGCCTGCCCAAGGTGCTCACCCTCAACGACGCGGCCTTTGACGGCGGCAACCCGACGGCCGCCACGAACAGGATTCTCACGGTGACCACCGGCGGCAAGACCTACACGACCGACAAGGCCGGTGCGGGCGTCACGGCCACTATCACGACCTTCGCCGGCAGCAACTCCAGCGGCACCCTCATCGGCACTGTAGTGGACAACGCCAGCACTGCGACCCTGGCCATAAATTACACCTTTACAACGGGCTCCGCCGGCGCCACGGCGTTGACCGGCACCGTCAGTGACTTCGGCGGGCGCCGCACGGTCACCCTGCGCGACGCCGGCAACCTTGTCACCGTCCTGTTCCTGATGCCGGACACCCTGCCCTCCACGCCGCCTTCCAGCGTTACCTTCGACGACGCCAGCTTCGATTCTTCCAATCCCACGGCCGTAAGCGGCCGCGTCCTCACCGTGACCGAGGGCGGCACCACCTACTCCAGCGACGTGCCTGTGCTGGGCAACGTGACCGTCAACTTCACGACCTACAGTTCCGGCACCTCGACGGGCACCATCACCGGTACCGCCGTCAGCACGACTCCCTCCACCAAGACGCTCAACTACACGTTCTCGACCACGCCCGGCGCGGCCGGCGGCGGCACGGGCACGCTGGCCAATGCCGCGCCCGTCACGGTGGCGGCCTCCGGCGACGCGCTGGAAAGCGCCATTGTGGCGTCCGGCGCGGGCTACCTGGGGTTCTGGCTTTCGGCCGTAGGCACGACCAACCGCACCATCCAGATGCGCCCCCTCGACGCCACGGGCACGCCCACGGGAACCCAGACCAGCGTTGAACCCTCCGTCAATCTCGCGGCCGCGGGCCGCTTCTCGGCGGCCATGGAGCCCGGCGGCATCGCCGTCGTCGCGGGCGCGACCGGCAGCTCGGCCTCCACGGATACGGTGCGCCTCACGGTCATCAACACCGGCACCTCGGCCATCCTGTTTGAACACAATCTGGGCGCCGGCACGGCCCCGCGCGTGGTTTACAACAGCACGGCCGGCCTCTTCGTGTGCGCCTTCACCACGGCCAGCGGCGTGTCTGTCACCACACTGCCCGCCACAGGCGCCAGCTTCGCCACCGCCCTGGCCCTGCACAGCGGCGCCACCCTCGCCGGCCTGGCCAGCGCCGGGGCCGCCGACGAAGTCCTTGTCACGGCCAACGACGGCAGCGGCATCCGCGCCCGCCGTGTTACGCCCAGCACTCTCACGGCGCTGGGCAGCGCCTTTGACGTGACGACTTCACTGGGCGGCGGCCTCTGCCTGTTTGACGCCGCAGGCTCGGCCTATCTCATCGCCGTGCAGGAGCAGGGCCCCCTGCTTGTCAACCAGATCGTGCGCCAGTTGCCCGTGGGTTCCGACACCCTGCATGCCACGAAGCTGACCCTGATCAGCATCAGTGCCATGAGCCAGGGGGCGACTTCCACCAACTCTTCTCTGCTCTCTGACGCCAACGCCACTTTCCATGCCGCGCGCGCCAACGCCGGCGGCCCCACGCAGATCGGCAGCCCCATTGTGGGCCTGGTGTCGGGCCTGGCCCTGGACACGACGAGCGACGGCGCGGCCATGGCCGGCAACGGCGCGGGCGCCTTTGTGGCCCTGGCGGCGCGCGGCGCGGGGGCAGGCGTCTCCAGCATCCGCTTCACGGTCACGCCCTGAGGTCGCGCGGGCTTTGCAGGGCTGGACCCTTGCGCCGGCCCGTCAATCGGGCAAGATGGGTTCCCCCAAGGTGTCCCCGGTTTAGGCTCTGCATGAGGCTTGCACTCTTCCTTTGTCTGGCGCTTGGCCCGGCGGTGGCAGCCGCGCAAAGTGTGATTCCCGGCTTTACGCTCAGCACGGTGCAGGACCCCGTGGCCCAGGGGCGCTGCCTTGCCTTTGCGCCCGATGGCCGACTGTTCTACACGGAGTTCGCCACGGGCCAGATCCGCGTCATCACCAGCCCCACCACGACTCCCACCCTGCTGGCCACGCCCTTTGCCACGGTGGGAGGCGGCGGTAACGCCTTCGTCACCAGCCCCGGCACGGACATGGGCCTGCACGGCATTGCCTTTGACCCGCAGTTTGGCACCAATCGCTTCATCTACGTGGCGCACACCAGCGGCACCCTGGGCAACCCCACCCTGGTCATCAAGCGCTTCACCGAAGACACCGGCACGCCCAACACCGCCCAGAGCGGCAGCGAAACTACGGTCTTTGGACCTATCACCATGACGGCCTCGGGCCAGCGCCACGGGGCTCGCCTCGCCTTTGGACCGGATGGCAAGCTCTACGTCACCGTCGGAGACGGCGGTGGCGCCTTTTCCGCTTCCGGCGCCCGCGCCCAGGACCCCGCCCAGAATCTCGGAAAGGTGCTGCGCCTCGAAAGCAGCGGCGCCATTCCCACGGACAACCCCACCCCCGGCTCGCCCGTATTTTCGCGCGGCCTGCGCAACCCGCGCGGCATTGCCTTCAACCCCAACGACAACACGCCCTTTGTGGTGGACAGCGGCAACGACAGCCCGGCCACCGTTGATGAAATCAACCGCATTGCTCAGGGCGGCCTGAATTTCGGCTGGGATGCCAACGGGATTTCCGGCGACCAGGCCGTCACCGGTTACAGCAACCCGGCGTTCACGCTGGCTGCAGGCTCCCTGCCCAGCGGGCTGGCGTTCTACCCGGCCTCGGCCACGAACTTTCCCGTCGCGGGTTTCCGCAGCGGCATTGCCTACCTCGGCGGCGAGAGCGCTTCAGGCAAGGTCTTCCGGTTGATTCTCAACGGCGCCAACCAGGCGGGCGGCATTACGGCCAAGCAGTTCGCCAGCTTCCCCCAGCCTGTCTATGACCTGGCCTTTGGCCCAGACGGCATGATGTACATTCTGACCACGGGCGTGCTGTACCGGGCGGCTTTCACGGGCAACACCTCACCCAACAACCCCGTGGCCAACGCCGGACCCGACGTCTCCCACAACGAGAACACCCTGGTCACCCTCAGCGCCGGCCTTTCAAGTGACGCCGACGTGGGCACCACCCTGACGTTCACCTGGCGGCAGGTGGGCGGCAGCCCCACGGTCACCCTGACCAATCCCACTACCGTGAACGCCCAGTTCACGGCCCCTGCCGTCTCATTCAACCAGGTGCTGACCTTTGAAGTCATCGTGGAAGACGGCTTTGGCGGCGTTGCCTCGGATTTCGTGCTGATTACCGTGCAGGACGTCGGCGGCGGCACAGGCACGCCCACGGGCGAGAAGGTTGTTGGAGAAGAAGGCGGCTGCAGCGCGGGGCAGGGCGCGGCGCCCCTGGTCCTGCTGGCGCTGCTGGCCCTGGCCTGGCGGCGCAGAGTCCGCCGCGCCTGACCTGACGACGATCCACCGCTTTGACGCACACTGAGACCGGGACAATGCACCATGAGAACGGCCAACAAGCTGGACATAGTCAAGGCTGACGCGGCTTCGGGTGAGAACCTTGATGAGTTCATCAAGCTCACCGAAGAATACTTCCGCGAGAACTGGCCGGAGAACCTCCGGGGCCACAGCGACTGGCGCGCCCACTACCGCAAGTGGCTGACCACGCGCTGGAAGGAGGGCGGCCGGCGCCTGTGGATCATCAAGTCGGGCGGCAAGCCCGCGGGCCTGGTCAACTTCTATTCCAGCGGCCCCCAGGGCGAGCGCGTGGGGCACATCAGCGAGTTTTATGTCAAGGCGGACTTCCGCCGCCGCGGCATCGGCCGCGAAATGTTCTTGCTGGTGCGGGCCGAGCTTGAGAAGGATGGCTGCCGCATCATCAAGAGCGAAGTGCAGCCCGACGAACCGGGACGCATGGCGTTCTGGGAAGAATTGGGCTTTGCCGTGGTGAAGGTGCAGATGGCACTGAACCTTGCCGCGGACGAGGAGGAGTAGGGAGTTGAGAGTTGCGAGTTGAGAAAGATGGACGGAAAGTGGGGCGCGGCGCGCCTCACTCAATACCCGCGACCTGCGCCCCGCCTATTTCCCCAGCTTGAGGCGCTCTGCCAGGAAGGTCGGCAGCTTGGGGATGGCCAGAATCTTTGAAATCGTCTTCTCGTAGTCGTATTCCACACGCCTGAACATCAGCTTGCTGTTGTCCAGTACCACATAGCAGGCGCGGGTGTCGTGGTCTCTGGGCTGGCCCACACTGCCAATGTTCACGAGAAGCTTGCGGAAGCGCCGCAGGTCCAGCTCGCCGCTGGGAAAGTTCTTGGGGTGGCCATACTTGCCCGTTTCGCTGTAGATGCCGGGGATGTGGCTGTGGCCGCAGAAGCAGAAGCGGTCAAACTTCGCGAACATGCCCCGGATCTTGGCCTGGTCCAGACTGTCCTTGGGGAAGACATACTCGTGGGTGGGCTTGCGCGGGCTGCCGTGCACGAACAGCAGGTCGCCCTGCTGGTGGTGCCGCTTCTTGGAAAGCTCGTCCAGATAATTCCAGTACTTCTGGCGCTGCTCGCGCGGCATGGCGGGATCGTTGAGCTGCTCGCGCGTCCACTCCACACTGCGCATGGCGCGTTCATTGAAGTCCTCGGCCACGAGCATCAGGGCTTCTTCGTGATTGCCCAAAATGGTCATGTCGAAGCGCTCAATGGCGATGTCCAGCACTTCGCGCGGGTTGGGGCCGTAGTCAATGATGTCGCCCAGGCAATAGATGCGCTCGCAGCCCAGCGACTCGATGTCGGCGAGGACGGCTTCCAGCGCCTCGATGTTGCTGTGGATGTCCGAGACAATGGCCAGGCGCACGATGACCCTTCAGGAACGAACCTGCCCGGCACGCACCGGAATGACTGCAAACCCAAGAACGCGCCCATGTTGGGCGATTTTTGCCGCTTTGGCAAGGGCGCAGTTGCGCTACAGGTTGCCCCATGAAGAAGGCCGCGGCAAGCCGCGGCCCGGACTGCCATGGAAGGGCATCCCTAGCGGATAAGCTTGCCCGCCAGCTCTGTGTCACGCTTGTCCAGCCAGCGCAGGGCCGGCGCATAGGGACAATGGACGGCGCGGGTGAAGGTACGGTAGGTGCCCGTTTCATCGCCACGGCTGAAGGTGCGGTCAATGAAGGTCAGCTCGACCACCACCACAGAGGGATACTCCGCCAGTGTTGAAATAAAGTCACGCTGGGGGTTCGCTACCTGAGAGCCGAAGAAATCGCCCAACTGCACGCACTGGCCGTCCGCGGGACGCTGCAGAATCACCGTCAGGCCGTTAGCCGTCTTGTTGCCGCCGGGCACCGCCGCCACGCCGCCTGCGGCTGCCGCGCCGCCGCCCTTCTGGGTTTTCCAGAGGTGGGGGGCGGTGTCCTGACGGCACTCCGGAAACACATTGATGACGGAGTTGCTGCGCATGGCGCCCCACTGGAAGGCCGCCTTGTCATCGACGAACATGCGCACGGAGTAAACGAAACTGGCGATCTCGTCGTCCCGGGGTTCGATGTTGCGGGCATTCTTCCAACCTGCCTTCGCGCCGGCCACAATCTCAGCCAGAGAGCGAACGGGAATGACGCGGCGGCAGAGATAGGCGCCATCCTGGCGGGGCTGGCCTTGAAGCTCAGGCCGCTTGCGCAGGTAATACACGATGATGGCGTCACCGGTGACGTAGGCTTTGGCCTTGCTGTCCCACCAGGTCGAGGTGCCGGTAAAGGAGAGGAACTCCTTGATCTTGCCGGTTTCGCCGTCGTCGGCGGACTCGAAGTTGCTGAGGTTGGTGTAGAACTTGTCGTGGGGCAAGTTGGGGTTTTTCAGGTCGTCTTCGCTGAGGCTGCGAAGCTGCATGTTGTCATCGCCTGTGCCGGTGCGGGCGCGCAGCAGGTCCTGCTCGATGTAATCCATGGAGACGCGGCCGGCCTGAAAGGTCTCGATGCGGCGCGCGGTGACCATGTACATGGCCTGGGCGGAGGTGAACATGGTGCGAAGCATCAGCATCACGATCAGCATGAGCGCGATCGCGATCATCAACTCCAGCAGGGTGAAACCGCGGATATTCCTGTGCATGACTGCTCCCGTTGGGGCGCGCCTGAGTTCGTCCGGTGTTACTTGGCAGCGGCGACCATGAAATCCCACTCAAAGAAGGGCTTGTTCTGCTGGGCCTGGCCGTCGTAGTCGGAAGCGAACTCGAAACCCTTGAAAATGCGGATATGCACCACGTAGAGGTCGTCCAGGGGGGCCTTGCGTGTCCCGCCGCCTTCCAGGGGGGCCGAACTGCGCGAGACGCCGCGCCGGATGCTGAAATCGAAGCTGTAGAAGGGACGATCGTCGAAATCGTGGCCCTGAATCACGCCGGAGCTGCGCAGGGTGTCAGGGACCAGGCGGTAGACTTCCGGCGGCACGCCCGTGAAACGGCGGTCGCCCGTGCGGGACAGGCCGTCGTTGGGCAGGGAAGTCATCATCTGCCTGCGGGCGTCCTCGCTGGTGATGAGCGTGACGTCAAATTCCTTGGCCGGCAGGGCAAAGAACAGCACGTTGTCCTCGACGTTGCCGAAGAGCTGCCGGCGCATTTCCGGCGTGGTGGCCGCTGTCGTGCTGCCGCCTGTGCTTTCGCGGTCCGTCAGGTCTTTGGGCTTGAACTTGAGGGAGGCGCCCGGGTAATCGAAGCGGTACACCGTGTAGTCGTCGCGCAGGGCAATGGGCCGGCTGAGCGAGGAAGTCACGAGCGCGCGCACGTTGCGCATGATTTCGGCCGCGCGCGAGGCGTCCATGGCGTTGCGCGACATCTTCATGTTGGCGATGAACAGCCCCACGATGGAGACGCCGCCCAGCGCAAAGATGGCCATAGCGACCAGGATTTCCGTGAGCGTGAAGCCTTTTCTTGTTTTACGCATGGGAGTGCCTTGGGCGCGCTTACTTCTTGGGATAGGTGGAATCTTCCTGAAGGATGACGTCAGAGGCGCGAACACCGGTGGTCGCCGGGTTCACGTCAATGAACAGAAGCCGCGTGCTGTCCTGCAGCACGATGTCCGCGTCCGGCGGGCCCTTGTCCGACACCGTGTCCAGCAGGTAGCCGGGCTTGTCGTTGATCACTTCGCTGCGACCGTCCACGCGGATCACAATCTTGTAGTTGCGGGCGAACTGGCTGTTGATCTGGGAGTTGCCCATGTCACCCAGGCCTGTGACGGGCGCGGCCTCGAACTTGCGCTTCCAGTAAGGCGCGAACTCGACGTCGCCGCCCAGTTGCGCCTCAAGGTTGTATTCCCGCACGAACGTCACGGCATCGCTGGAGCGCTCGGCCGCGGGGTTGACACGGAACAGCACGATGCCGGGCCCCAGGGTCAGCGGCAGGCTTTCGCCGGGGTTCTGATACTTCAAAGGCTCCGTCAGGAACACCAGCACGTGGGGCTGGCGCGTGTTCAGGGCCTCCGTGCGTGAGAAAGAAATGAAGCCCGCCACGCTGTTGGCCGCCATTTTCAGGCCGCGGCCGCGCATGAACGTCATGACCACGGGCACCATCACCGCCATCAGCAGGCTGATGAGCGCGATCACCACCAGCAGCTCGACGAGCGTGAAGCCGCGCCATTTCCTGGGTATGTTCATGGGTTCTCCCTTGGCCGCGCCACCTGCGGCCGCGCTACTTGCCGAGAATCTCGGCGCGCTCCCTCACGCTGTTGTTGCGGCTGTCGAAGATCAGGTCATCGTCGGTGTCCCATTGCCCGTCGTCGCCGGCCGAAGAAATCAGGAACGAGCCGCTTTTCTCAATGCGGAACCAGACGGGACGGTCCCAGGCGTCCACGAAATACTGAAGCTTGCCCGCGTCGCCGCGCATGGAATCCTTGAACTGCTGGGGGTCCTGCTTGGGGCTGTAACCCTTGCCCTTGTAGGCCGGGGCCTGGTCCCAGACTTCCTTCGACGGGCAGAGGTAGAACACCAGGATCTGCGAGGACTTCATCTTGTCGTCGTTGCTCAACGTCGCCGCGAGCGCCCCGGCGTCCTTGCGGAAAGATGTCTCGTTGGGCGTCACCTTTTCGCCGGCCAGGGCATTGCCCACGTTCTGCAGCAGCGCCTTGGTGGCGCGCGGCTTGGCCTTCTGGATCCAGGGCAAGATGGCGACCGCAAGCACCGCGACCAGCACGGCCACGATGCCGATGACGATCATGAGTTCGATGAGTGTGAAACCTTTGTCGGAACGAGTCATGGCGGCCCCCTTACTTCTTTCCATTGATGACATCGTCTTCGGTGTCAAAGTTGCCGTCAGGGCCGGCTGACACGAGGTCATAGGTGCCCTCGTTGTATTTCTTGTAGCCCTTGGCCCCCTTGGCGGGCTGGGCCCAGTTGCGGTAGCGGTAGGGGTTCTCCCAGGGGTCTACGAATTCCTTCTTGCCCTTGTTCTCGCGAGTGGAGTAGGCGTCAGCCGCGATGTAGGCCTCCTTGCCGGCCTTCTGGGGCTTGGTCACCAGTTCGTCGAACAGCAGACGGTTGCCCTCATACAGATCGGATTCGCCGCTGGTGCCGCTGGGCGGAAAGATGTCAGTTCGGCCACCCTTGACCGCCTCCTGCCACTTGGTGATGGCCGTAGGAACGGCCGTGTCCAAAAAGTTGCGGGCCTCGCCCACTTTGGCCTTGGAGCGCGCCCCAAGCAGCACGGCCAACAGCACGCCCACAAGCACGCCGATGATCGCGACGACAATCATCAGCTCAATGAGCGTGAAGCCCCGGCGCGAGCGTCGCGCCCTGTGGCCCTTGCAGGGTTGTGAAAAAGCTGCCATCTCCCCTCCCGAGGTTCCCGCAGGGGACTTACCGCAAACCCTGCGCCATACAGTATTTGAACCGGCAACCTGACCCCGCTGATTGCTGCAAGTGCAAGCAATAGCGCGGCTTGGAGCGATTCAACGATAAGCCGTTATCGTACCGCTGCCCCGGGGCGTTTCAAGGGCGCTATGGGTGCGGTAGCCGCGAAGTAACACCATCAGGCTTCAACGATCCGCCCCCCGGCCATGAACAGGACTCGCGTGGCCAGGGACTTTGCCCAGTCGTGGTCGTGGCTGCTGAAAATGATCGTGGCCCCCCGCCGGCTTTGTTCCTGCAGCAGGCCCTCCAGGCGCACGCGGGCGCCCGGGTCCAGGGCATTGGCGGGCTCGTCCAGCAGCAGAAGTTGAGGCCCATGCACCAGGGTGCGCCCCAGGGCCGCCGCCTGCTCCTGCCCGCGTGAGAGTTCGCCCACGGGGCTGTCTGCAAAGGCCGCAGCGCGTGTCTTCTCGATCAGTGTCCTCACGGCTCCGGCGGCATCAGCCACGCCGTACAGCCGCGCGAACATGGCCAGATTTTCCCGCATGGTCTGGACGCGATCCAGCATGGAGTCATGGCCCAGATAACCGACCTGCCCGCGAACCTTCTGCGCCCCCTGAGAGACATCCTCGCCCAGCACGACGCAGCGCCCGGAATCGGGCCTCAGGAGTGTGGCCAGAACCTTCAGCAGCGTGCTCTTGCCCGCCCCGTTGTCTCCCAGCAGGGCCAGGCGCGTGCCGCGCTCGACCACGAGGTCGATTTCGCGCAATGCCGGTGCAAAGCCGTAGGCTTTGCTAACTTTGCGGCACTCGACGGCGGCGGTCATGAGCGCGGGCCTTTGCGGGATTCCATATCCACGGCGCGGTTGAGCAGGCGCTTGCGCTGCTCGAGGTAGCTTGATGCGGGGAGCCTTCTTGCCTCGAAATCGCGGTCCAGTTCGGCCAGGGCCCGGAGGAGGTCGTCCTTGCCCACGTGGGCGTCGTTGACGCGGCGGCGCTGCACCTCGCGGCTGGCGCGGAACGTCAGCATCAGGGTGATGACGAAGCCCAGGCCGAAGAGGGCGGCCAGGGCGCCGTAGATGGCTGAAATGTTGAGCACCTTCGGAGCCGCGGGCGCGGCCTGGGCGCCGGGCGCGGGGCGCGCGATGCTGGCGATTTCAGCCAGTCGCTTCTGCGCATCGCGGTCAAAGCGCATGGCCAGCACGTATCGCTCTCCCGTCTCCAGCAGGTTGCCGCTGTGCTCGACGGGGGCGTAGCGGGCCAGGCCGTCGGCGCCGATTTCAGGCTCGCGCAGCAGGCCGCTGTGGCCGCCCACCTTGACGGCCGCGACCTCGAGGCCGCCCAACGCCGTCACGCGCAGGTCTGACACCGGGGCTGAAAACACCCGAGCCAGGCTGACGGAGCCCGATGGCTGCGAGTAAAGCACGCCTGACTTGTGCAGAAGCCTGATGACGAGGCGGCCGGGGCGTCCGTCTTCGCCGGGCGGCACGGGGCGGTTGAACACCAGGAAGGCCGCGTTCTGGTCTGCGCTGTCCTGCTTGAGGCGGAAGAAAGTCTCGCCCTCGGCGACAAACTCGAGCGCGCCGTCAAGGTTCAGCGGATGCCAGGAATCAAGCGAGATCTGCGGCGCATCGGTGTACTGCGTGGTCTTGCCGTGCATGGTGTCCACGCCGCCGAACATCCAGGGACTGTTGGCCCGCTCGTCGGGCGGCACCGGCCGGGGGTCTTTGGCCGCCACACCCTGACAGAACAGAAGTTCCGTGCCGTAGAGGCTGGCCAGCAGGGCCTTGTCCGGCAGGGTCGGCGCGGCCAGCAGTTCCAGCTCGATGAAGGGCGAGCCTTTGACGCTTTCGGCGGGCAGGGCCGCCAGGCGCTGGTCGGGGTTTTCAATGACGAGGGTCTCGACGACCGTGATCGGGGCGTATTTCAGGTCTTCGCGCAGAACGCTTTTGATCTCCAGGGTGTGTTCGGCCACCCGCAGTTGCCTGACGTCGGCCCCCAGGGTGTAGAAGTCAATCACGCGCTCGACACGGGGAACTTCCTCCGTCAGCCAGATTTCCCCGGTCACGGGCCGCCAAAGCCCCTGCACGCGCGCTGCCAGGGCCAGGCGCCGCTTCAGGGGCAGGTTGCGCAGCTCAAAGCGGCCGTCCGCCGCGGCCTCAATGCGATACCCTTCGCGTGCCTGCACGCCCGCGGCCAGGCCGCCGAGCTTGCCGTGAGGGTCGCGCCCTTCGGCGATATCGGTGAAGGCGTCCTGCCAGGCCGCGCTGACGACTTCGCAGAAGGGCGGCGACTCGCGCGGCAAGGCCAGGGCCACGACCCAGGTGCCGGGCTCGAAGCTGCGGGTGACCTGGCGCAGGTCGCGCAGTTCACCGGCAATGGCGCCCGGTGAAGGAGCCACGGGGCCGCTCTGGGCTTCCAGGCACGGCGCCAGGCCCGCGGCCAAAAGCGCCGCACAGAAACAGATCAGACCCAATGAACGCTTATGCAACGATGCCCGCCGTTTCCTGTTGCCCTGACGCGCAGGATAATCGCTCAACCCTGCTTGCGGGAAGCGGCAAGCTGCTGCTCGACGCGCCTGCGTGCCTCTTCCATTTTCGCGTTGATGGCGTCGAGTTTCAGGGTGAGTTCCTTGGCGCGGTCGAGGTGCATGGGGCGCAGGCGGTCGTAGTCGGCCTGGGTCAGCTTGCGCGCGTGCAGGTCTTCCTCAAGGTCCTTCAGCGCACGCAAAGCCTCCTCGCGCTGGCGCACCACCAGGGTGAAGTCGCTTTCGAAATCTCCGACAAACCACACGCGCCGCCGCCTGAGCAGAGGCGAAAAAGTGATGGCCGCCGCCACCAGCACCATCAGCACGACCAGCGCCACGTCCATGGCTACTCCATTTCGTCCAGCTCGCGAGTGATACGCGCCTCGAGCTCCGGCAGGCCTCCTTGGCCCCCGGCCTCGCGCGCCTCGCCCGCGGCGGCCTTGCCCCGCGCCGACACAAACCACAGGCCCAGGGCGAACAAGCCCAGAATGCCAAAGCCCGTGGCGAACAGCACCGGGTAAAGCAGGCTGTCGCTCTGCACCTGCACGATGCCGGGGCCGAAACGCTCGATCATCTTGGCGCGCACCTGGTCCGGCGTCAGGTCGGCGTCGCGGCACTGCTCGCGCAGGTAACGCTGTGCCGTTTCCTTGAAACTGCAGTTCACCATCGAGCAGCTCAGCAGCCGTTCGCGACATCCGCAAAGACAGAACATCGAGTTGCCCAGCTCATGGTAGAGGTGATCGGCCTCCGACACGTCGCGCTCTCTCGCGGGCGCGGCGGCCAGGCCGGGCGCGCCACAGAACGCCAGCATGGTCACGAGGGCCAGGGCCGTGAAGCGGGCGCTGCAGTTTGGCCCTCGGGAGCTCATGCGACCTCGGGGCGACGCCGCGACAGCGTGGGCAGCAGGGCATAGGCCGTGCCCAGCACCATTACCACCAGGCCCGCCAGGCCCAGCGTCATGTGCGGCTTGATGAAATAGCGGAAGTGCCCACGACCCAGATCGTCAAGGTCCATGAGCACGAAGTAGAAGTCCCGCGTCAGGGCCTTGTTGATGGCGGGGTCCTTGATGGGCTCGTTGACGCGCGGCATGCCGTCACGCTTATTGTAGAAAATGCGCATGGTCGGCTGCACGGTGGTCACGCCGTCGGTGATGGCCGCGATTTCAGCCTCGATGGCGGGCTTGGCGTCGTCGGGCGCGACCTTCCAGGCGTCGCGCAGGCCGCGCAGGGAGAGGGGCCGCATGGCGGCAAGCTTTTCGGCCGCCTGGGCATCCGGCAGCTTCAGGGCGAGATTTCTGGCCAGTTCGGCGCGCTTCTGGTTGGTGCGCGCCACGATGAACTCATGCACCTGCTTCGTGGCCTCGGAGATGCGCTCACGCACGCGCAGAAGTTCGGCGCCGCCGGTCTGGTCGCTGATGTGATAGACGCTGCGGAATTCCTTCTCGGCCATGCGGGCAATGTGGGCGCGGATCTGTTCCAGCACCATGGGCAGCTCGGCCCCCAGCGGCAGGGCGGCCTCGACGGCCGCGTCCATGGCGGCGTCCATGTCCTTGGGGTTGAACTCGGCGTCGTTCCTGGCGCCGTCCTGGGCCCCGAGGAAGGCCACCATCAGCTTGTGCTGGGCCAGCAGCAGGGCCTCGGTCTTCACCTCCGCCGGGCGCTCATAGTCAAACACGCGCAGGGTGGCCTGGTAGAGCTCGAACACCCGGGGGTTATCGCGGGTCTCCACGCCCCAATAGATGCCGCGCGTCATCTTGGGCAAGGCGTTGTCCCTGAAGGCCGGGGGCAGCTCGCCGCCCATCTGCTTTTGCAGGTCTTCGGTGATCCGGGCGATGATCTGTTCCGCGGACTGTTCGGGGTTCTTGCGCACCTCGCGCACCATGTTGCGGTAGAGCATCAGGGCTTCTTCGTCGCGCGTGAACAGTTCGCGGGTGACATCCCAGCTTGGCGAGCGCTCGGCATCGTCGAAGTAAACGAGATAGCTCTTGCGCTGGTAGCGGTCATCGAGCACGGCAAAGCCGCCGGGCTCGGATGTGACGGCCCCCTCGATCTCGTAGAAGCTGCTGAAGTAGATGCCCAGGGATATCAGAAGCAGGCCCACGTGCACGATGTAGCCGCCGTATCGCCGGCGGTTCTGAAGCGTGACGCCGATCATTGCCCGCAGGTAAGGCTCGCGTGTGCCGCGCGCCCGCGCCAGGGCGCCCGCGTGGAACTCCTGCAGCACGGTGACGAACGTGAAGGCGCAGATGGGCAGCAGGGTGACCTGGATCAGTACCCGCGCCCAGTTGACCATGACGGCAATGACCTCTTCGCTTTCGGTGGACTTGAACAGATCGTGCTTCCACAGGTAACCCGTATAAGCCACGAGCACCAGCGAACTGACCGCCGCGGGCAGGGCGAAGTTGCGCAGGATGTTCTTGGGACTGTTCTGGCGCCAGCCCAGAATAGGGCCGACACCCATCAGAAACAGCAGCGCCAGAAACAGCGGCGCATTGATCATGGTGTAGGCATCAGGCCCAAAGGTCTGCTGGCCCGCCTTGCCGTAGAGTTTTTCCGTAATGACCGGCCAGAACGTGATCACGAGGGTGACGGCCGAGATCGCCAGCAGAATCAGGTTGTTGAACAGGAACACGCCCTCGCGCGAGACCAGGCTTTCCAGCTTGCGGTCACTCCGGAGCAGGGGACCGCGCCACAGCACCAGCAGCAGGCTGCCGCCGAACACCACGCCCATGAAGTAATAGAACGGCAGCTTCACGCCGGCATCGCCGAAGGCATGCACGCTCTCAATAATGCCGCTGCGCACCAGGAAGGTGCCCACCACCGTCATGCAATAGGTGATGATGATGAGCACGAAGGACCAGGCCTTGAGCATGCCGCGCCGCTCGGTCACGATGACGCTGTGAATGAAGGCGGTGGCGGTGAGCCAGGGGATGAAGCTGGCGTTCTCGACGGGGTCCCAGGCCCAGTAGCCGCCCCAGCCCAGAATCTCATAGGCCCAAAGTCCGCCCAGGGCAATGCCCACGGTGAGCAGGCCCCAGGCGGTCATGGCCCAGAAACGGATGGGGCGCAGCCAGCCCTCGGACGTGTCCCCGGACAAAAGCGCGCCCAGAGCGTAGATGAAGGGAATCGTGAAGCCCACATAGCCCAGATAGAGGATGGGCGGATGGATGGCGACCCAGTAATTGTGAAGCTGGGGGTTCATGCCCTTGCCGTCGCTGACGCTTTCCAGCAACCACTTCTGAACGGGTTCGGGCAGGCCGGCGGCGTCGTAGTTGATGGCGTGGTGAAGTTGGGCAAAGGTCATGTTTCCCTTGCCGCCGGCGACCAGGGCCTCCATCAGCTCGCGTATGTCGTCGTTGTTGATCGTCTGCTGTCCGGAGTTCAGAGCCTCGACGATGGGGCCCGCGGTGACCTGCGCCCAGTCCGCCCGCAGCATCCAGGCATATTCCACCGCAAAGGGGTTGCTGCGCTCGAAGCTCTCCGGGTTGCACATGATGAAGAAGAAGAAGAACTCCACGGCGCACAGGGCCACAAGGGCAAAGGGCAGGCGCCGGTCAGTGCGGTTGTGGCGCTGGGAAAACGCGTACACGGCGCCATTGAGCGTGAGGATGAAGCACCAGAACAGCAGCGAGCCCTGCTGTCGCGCCCATAACCCCGCGATCTTGAAGGGCAGCGTTTCGCTGTTCTCCGTGACGTCGCGGATGTAGCCCACGAAATAGTAGCCGTCAAAGATGCCCAGGTAGATCAGCGCGCAGCAGCAGGCTGAAATGAACAACAGGGCGTACTGACCTCTCCTCGTCGCATGTACGAGGCGCTCATCGCGGCGCCACACGGCATACAGCCCCAGGAAGAAGAGCAGGGCGGTGAACGCCATGCCGACATAGAGGCCGGCGGTGCCCGCGCGCATCAGGGCCAGCGCGGTCTCGAACTGCTCGATGGTTTCGATTTTTCCAAGCATGCGGGGGCCAAAGCGGCGTCAGGGAGCGGGCAGCACGGGGGGAGGCGGAATCTCCTGGCCCTCGTATTTGCTGGGACACTGGGTCTGGATGTGGGTGGCGACGAAGGCCCCGCGCTTGACGTCGTATCGCCCCTCGACCGTGGCGTGGCAATGGAGCTTGAAGCCCTGGGGCAACTCCGTGCCCTCGTAGATTACCCGGCCGCTGCCCAGGGGCCGGCCGTGGGTCGGGGCGCTGGTGTCATCCTCGGGCTTGATGTCGATGGCCGTGAAGATGGTCGGGTTGAAGTTGCTCTCGATGGCCGTGACCTGAACCTTCATCTTGACGCGCTCGCCCCCGTAGCTCCCGGAGGTCAACTCGGGAAAGGTCCGATACTCCACGCCGCCCTGGGTGAAGGTGAAGGTCAATGCCGCGCCTACGGCCACGGCAAAGAGCACGATGACGGCGACGATCTTGAGGTTCATGGGCCGGTCCAAAAACACGGGGGCAGTCCATCCAGTGCCCCTGGATACTGCCCCCGCCCGAGTGCTTCACTTATAGCAGGCCCCTCCGACGCGGCAACAAGAACCGGAGGTCGTTCAGCGGCCCCTTGTGCGCGCAATCTCTTCCTGCAGCAGGGCCGCGATGCGCCCGTCCTTCTGGAACGGATAGTAGGGGAACACCAGGCGCCAGTGGGTGCGGTCTTTTTCGGGCACGTCGCCGGCGGCATAGGTCTGGAGGGCGCGGTGCTCACGCCGGGTGTAGTAGCGGTCGCCGATCCAGACGCCCGGGGCCTGACGGCTGCCCTCGGGGGCGGGATCCACTTCCTGCATGAAGAGGAAGTCTTCTTCGGCGCCGCGCACTTCAAGGCGCACGCGCATGAGCCTGGCCTGTTCGGGCGGCCAGACGTAGTTGTCCCCGGCGGCGAGATCGCGTCCGGGCATGCTGTAGGCCTTGACCTCGACGACGCGCGACTGCTCCACAAGCGGTCCCAGGTGCGGCCGCAGCTCGCTCCAGCCAAGGCGGATGGTGTGCTCGCTGTAGCGCTTGAGGACGGGGGCCGAAAGCGTGTGCAGGAACAGGCCGACATCGTCCTTGGCCCAGGCCGTCTCCATGGCGCCCAGGGTATCCCTGGGTTCGCGCAGCACCGGGCGCGGGCCGGCCATGCCGCAGCCCGCCCCGAGAAGGGCCAGGCAGGCGAAGGCGGGCAGGAGGAGTTTCCAGTTCATGGCGTTTGCGGGCCCGGGGCGGTGTCTTGACGTGTCAAGAGTGCAAAATTTTCTGTTCGAATCGTTTGACGCGCGCCCCGCAACAGGATACTTTTCAGCTTGGGTGTGCAGTTGTTCCTTTTCTTTTCACAGGAGACGCTGATGGCAACGAAGACCAAGAAGGCTGCAAAGAAACCCGCCAAGAAGGCCGCCAAGAAGCCGGCGAAGAAGAAGTAGTGCGGGTTGCGGGTGCAGCGCGGCGGGCCGGCCAAGCCTCAAGCGCATGACCGCAGATCAGAACACTCAAAGGCCGCGCGCTGCGCGGCCTTTGCGGTTTTTCACCCGAGGCTCATGAACGACGGCGCAGGGCCCGGGGCTTTCCCAGAATCTCCTGCATGATCAGCGCGCGGCGCAACTCGGTCAAGTCGCGCAGGTTCAGGACTTCCGCCGGGGCCTCCGCCACGGCAGCCCCTTCCATCTCGGAGAGGCGCGGCGCGTTGGCCACCTCCATGTATTCCGGAGCCAGCTCCTTTGCCACGGCCACGGCCTCGTTGGAGTCCACGTCCTGGGTCAGCGGAGTCCCGGCGGGGGCGGGGCGCCACTGCCGCGTCGGGGGGGCGGGGTTGCGGGTCGTGCGCCGGAGTGTCGGGCGGCTCTGGGCCTGCTGCTGCTTGGAGCGCATGACCAGGGAAACGACGATCACGCCCGCGACAAACAGCAGGGAGATCCAGTCTCCGATGTCCATGGCCAGCAGCATGGCAACCCCTGATCAGTGTTCTCAGGCCTGGGCCGCGGGCTTGGGCTCGCCGGCGATACTCTGCCGCATGTGGGTGTCGGCCTGCACGTTCTGCATGTTGTAGTAGTCCATCACGCCCAGCTTGCCGCCGCGCAGGGCGTCGGCCATGGCCTTGGGTACTTCGGCCTCGGCCAGCACGACCACGGCGCGGTTTTCCTGCACCTTGGCCTTCATTTCCTGCTCCTGCGCAATAGCCATGGCGCGGCGCTTTTCGGCCTCGGCCTGGGCCATGCGCTTGTCGGCCTCGGCCTGCTCGGCTTTGAGCTTGGCGCCGATGTTCTCGCCCACGTCCACGTCGGCGATGTCAATCGAAAGAATCTCGTAGGCCGTGCCGGCGTCGAGACCCTTGCCCAGCACCGCCTTGGAAATCTTGTCCGGGTTCTCCAGCACCAGCAGGTGCGTCTCGGCCGAGCCAATGGCCGAGACGATGCCCTCGCCCACGCGGGCGATGATCGTTTCTTCCGTGGCGCCGCCGACCAGCGTCGAGATGTTCGTGCGCACCGTAACGCGGGCGCGCACGCACAACTGAATGCCGTTGCCGGCCACGGCGTCAATGGTGGTGCGGCCTGAAGCCGCGGCGGGAACGTCAATGACCTTGGGCAGCACGGAGGTCTGCACGGCATCAAGCACGTCGCGACCGGCGAGGTCAATGGCGGCGGCTTTCTTGAAATCGAGTTCGATGCCGGCGCGGTCTGCGGCGATCAGCGCCAGCGTCACGCGATCGACGTCGCCGCCGGAGAGGTAGTGCGACTCCAGTTCCTTGGTGGTGCCCTCAACGGCGGCTTTGACGAGGCGGATGCGGTTCATGACGATGCGCCGCACGTCCACCTTGCGAAAGCGCATGGCAATAAGCTCGGCGATGCCGATGTGGGCGCCGCTCATCATGGCCTGGAACCAAAGGCCAAACACGTTGTAGGCCAGTATCAGGACGACGGCGCCGAAAATGACCAGCAGCGCCACGCCGCCGAAGACCAACAGCGTCATCAGATCTGTCTGCGCCAGTGAAAGTGCAAGCATGACGGTCTCCATGTCTGTGATTCGCCTGACAAGTGTCGCCGATCAGCCATGCCGGCGCCACTCCAAACCGGCGGACATATTGGAATCGGGTGGGTGGCGGGGTTCCCAAATCGGCAGGGGCCGCCCTGCGGCGGCCCTGCCCCACTGGAATTGCCGGCGCGCGGCAAACCGGAAGAAAACTACTCCTTGGCGGCAACGACCCAGGCGCGCGAGGGAACCTCGACCTCTTCGTGGAGGCGGATCTTGAAGCTGTAGGTGCCCAGCTCGCGGATGTGGTCGTTGTCCAGCTCGATCATCGATGCCTTGAGTTCGATGTTCTCGCGACGGAAGGCATCGACAATGGTGTGCGGCGTGACGCTGCCGAACAGCTGGCCCTCGGCGGATGCGCGCATCGGAATCGTGAGCTGGACCTTGGCGATGGCGTCCGCGATTTCGAGCGCCTTTTCCTTGAGCTTGGATTGACGGGCGTCGTAGTTGCGCTTCTCGTTTTCAAGGCGCTTGAGGTTGTCCTGTGTGGCTTCCATGGCCAGGCCCTGAGGCAGCAGGTAGTTGCGGCCGTAGCCGTTGGTAACCTCGACAATCTCGCCGCGCTTGCCCAGGCCGCGGATGGATTCACGCAAAAGCAGTTTCATGGTTTACCTCGAGTTTCGTGTTTCGTGTCCGGGGCGGGCCTCAAGACGGCGAGCCCCGTAGCCTAGTTCGCCACGTAGGGCAGCAGCGCCATGAAGCGGGAGAGCTTGACGGCCTCGCGCACCATCTGCTGTTCGCGCGCATTGGTACCCGCGCGCTTGCGCGAGAGCAGCTTGCCCACGCCGGAGATGAACTTCGAGAGCGTCTCGATGTCCTTGTAGTCGATGAAGTGCTTCTGTTCCTTGGCCAGCTTGCTCGGCACGGGCGCCAGCATGCGCGCCTTCTTTTTCTTTTTCTTCTTCTTGAGCTCCTTGGCCGAGAGCTTCTGCTTGGGGTTGGCCATCTGACGCATGGGTTCCTCTTATGGTTGGGCGGGTCTCCCCGCCTTTGGTTCTAGAGATGGACGTCGTCGCCGACTTCCTCTATCGGCGCGCGGTCACTGTTGTCTTCGGGGGGAGGCGCGAGGTCGCCGCCGCTGGGCGCGTCGGTGACTGTTTCGCCGCCCTGCTCCACCACCCGGAAGTGGCGGCCCGAGGCGCTGCGTTCGACCTCGCGGCGGATGAACTGCACGCTGTAGGCCACCACGCGAATCCTCGAACGCTTCTGCTTGTCCGCCGTCTCCCAGGTGTCCTGCTCGAGGCGGCCTTCCACAAACACCGGCGAGCCCTTCTTCAGGTATTCGGCGCAGCTTTCCGCCAGCTTGCGCCAGCTCACCACGTCGATGAAACAGGTGCGGTCGTGCTTCTCGCCTGTGCTGGTCGTGTAGCTGTCGCTGACCGCGAGCCTGAACTCCGTCACCGGCGTGCCCGAGGGGGTATGCCGCAAGTCCGGGTCGCGCGCCAGGTTTCCCACCAGGAATACCTTGTTCAGCGTGATCATGTCCGCCCTTCCAGGTCCGAAGGATCGCCGTCAGCCTAAAGCGTCTACGCCATGGGCACGTCCGCAGGGCGGTCGCGCCTTTCCAGTTTCACGGGCTCGTAGCGCTTGAACCACTTCTCCAGCGCAATCCCGTTACGGTTCAACAGCAGGTAGCGCATGATGCGCTCCGTCAGGCGGCACTCCAGCTCGATTTCGCTGACCTTGAGCGGGTCCACGCGAAAGGCGGCCAGAATATAGGCGCCGCGCTTGTTCTTGCGGATTTCGTAGGCCAGCTTCTGCTCTGCCCACTTCTCGCAGCGGATGACCGTGGCGCCGTGCTTTTCCAGCAGGCCCTGCACGAGCGCAATGGCGCCCGCCTCATCCTTGTTCGCGAAATTGGGCTCCAGCAGAAACAGCCCTTCGTACAACCTCAGTCCGTCGTCCGGCATTCCGTCCTCGTTTCGCCCCTACGCTGGCCCCCGAAAGGGCCTGTCACAAAGCGCCTCACCCCTCGGTCTTGGCGCCCGTCGCGGAAGGAGCACGCCGCGGCGGGAGGGTGAGCGCTGAAACGCTACTTCTTGGCCGCGGGTTTGGCACCGGCGGCGGCAGGAGCCGCCCCGGCCGCAGGCTTGGCACCGGCGGCGGCAGGGGCCGCGCCGGCCCCGGGCTTGGCACCGGCAGCAGGGGCCGCGCCGGCGGCGCCGGCGGCAGGGGCCGCACCGGCCGCAGGAGCCGCGCCGGCAGCCGCAGCCTCGCCCGCCGCAGGAGCCGCAATCTCGATGACGCGGGGCACGCGGCAGATGGCCACCAGCAGGTCCGCGCGGGGAATCAGCTTGGCGCCCGCGGGCAGCTTGATGTCCTTGTAGAAGATGGACTGGTTCAGCTCGACAGCGCTGACGTCCGTCTCGATGTACTTGGGAATGTTGCTGGCCTTGCACGACAGGGCGATGCCCGCGCGGATGACCTCAAGGACGCCGCCCTGGTTGGCGCCCTTGGGGGTGCCGACCCAGCGCAGGGGCAGGTTCACACGCACTTCGTCGTTGAGGTCCACGCGCGTGAGGTCCAGGTGTTCGATGTTGTCGCCCAGGTAGTCGCGCTGCGCGGCGCGCAGCAGGGCGTGACTCCTGGTGCCGTCGAGTTCCAGTTCCACGACGTGCTCGGCGTCGTGCATCAGCTTGTTCACCGCGCCTGTGTCGAGCGCAATGTTGATGTTCTCCTTGCCCTTGCCGTACAGAACGGCCGGGATCTTGCCCTGGGCGCGGAGACTGCGGTTGTTCTTGGTGCCGGAGAGCGTGCGACGCTCAGCCTTCAAGGCGGGGATAGCCATGGGGCCCTCGGTATTGAACCCCGGCTGCCATGAATGCCATGGTGGCCGGGCTCGTTCCCGGAGATTGCAGTTGTTCGGCTGTCGAGCCGGCTGCTACTCCTTCTTCTTTATCCTGAGTCGCAGGGAGGCAAAGCCGCAGCTCTCCCCCTTTGAATCAAGGGCGAAGAGTTTGACAACGTAATCGCCAGGCGCAAGGGCCGAATCCGCTTTAATTGTCAGCTTGCCCGTCGCCAGCCCCGCAGCCCCAAAGCCCAGGGACTCCCACGCCAGCTCCGTCACCACCTTGTGGTTGGCCGTGGCGTGGTTTCTGGCCACCGCGTCCTCGGCCTCCTTGCGCCTGGCGGCGTCAGATCCGGCCAGGTCTTTGGCCTCAAAGGCAACCAGTTCGCCGTGCACGCGGCTGCGCCTCACCTCCAGCGTGGCAAGAAGCCGGGGCCTGGAAGCCTCGCCGCTGCCCGCCGCAGCCGCGCCGGGCACCGCCGGGTCGAAGCTGACGTCGACAACGCAGGACTCTTCAGGGGCCATGGGAGCGAGTTTGTCCGGCAGGCCCACCCTGACGTTGGGATAGCGCAGCCTCAGCCCGGGGTCGCCGATAAGGTTGTAAAGGTAAAGGTGGGCGCGGTTGAGCGTGTCGCGCTCTTCCTTCTTGGGAATAATGAAGGCCGCCATGTTCTCCAGCTTCAGGCGGTTGGAGTCCTCTCCGAGCACAATCTCGCGTTTGGCCCGCAGGAACGCCTCTCCCAGCGTGCTGCGCCGCTGCTTGGTGATCTCCGAAATCAGGGCATTCTGCAGCAGGGTGTTGCTGTAAGGGTGACTGTCGCGGCTGCTCGAAATCACGGCGACGGGAGCCTTTTCCTCAAACAGGATGCGCTCGCTGATGCAGCCGTCCTTGTCGTCCAGAAAGCCCGTGGCGCAGGCCACGATGATCATCACGGGAAGCTGGCCGTTCTCGATCTTGAACTTGGAAACGTCGGCCTCGGTCAAGATGGGATAGCGCAGCTCGCGCTTGCCATCGCCCTGGGGTACGTGCATGTCATCGAGGCGGTCTACGGCGCCGTGGCCCATGTAGCTGAGCAGCAGGGAGCCCGCGTTGGCCTCTTCAATGACCTTGTCTGAAAAGCGCGCCGGCACGTAGGCATAGGGGCTTTTCACGTTGGCATAGGTCATGCGCAGGTCGTAGGCCGGGTCGATGACCTGCTCCGCCATCTGGGTAAAGAGGTTCTCGAGAAGCTGGTCCACGGCAGCGCCGAAGCGGCCCTCGCCGGCGAAGAAGGTAAGCCGGCGCATCCACTCGCCCATCTTCGCGCTTTCGTAGGCCTTGACCTTCTTCAGAGCCAGGCGGGCCTGCTCCAGGCTGCGGGCCGGAACGCGCCCGATGGCCAGGTCGGGGATTTCGTTGTCGCCCGAAACGGCGTCGGCCAGCCAGTTGTCGCCGGGAATGGCGCTGCGGCCGAAGGCGTCCATATAGGTGGACATGAACCAGGGAATCTCAATCTGGGGGTCATAGCTCTCGCGGCCCACGACGGGGCAATCGCCCAGCAGAAGCACCTGGAAGCCCTCGCGCGGCGTCTCGCCGCCCACGCCCTTGATGAATTTCTTGATGTCCAGCAGGTTGACCTTCTCACGCTCGGCCAGCCTGGCGATCTCGGACAGTGTGGCGACTTGCGTGACGCGCCCGTGGCTCTGGCGATGGCTGGCCCACTCCCGGGCCGCTTCCTGCAGGCCGTCGGCGGCGATGATGAGATAGTCCACCGCCTTGGCTTGGGTCGCCCCGGGTTTGTCCTGGGCGCGCGGCGAAGGCGCAGCCATTGCCAGCAACAAGGCGCCCAGCGCCAGCAGCACAAATCGCTTCATGGTTCACTCCCGGCCCGCAAGAGTTGTTGAATATAGCACAGTTCAGGCCTCACGCATGGGCGCGCCGCACGGCCATGACAAAGCCCCCGCCAAGCGGGGGCCTTGTCGAAACCAGAACGCCGGGGCGGGCCGGGCAGTGGGCTAGCGCCCAGCTCCGACGGCCTGCTGAACTTTGGGCGCCGCGGCAAGCACGTCCGGCGTCACGCCGCTCCTGAACTGCTCAAAGTTGTCGTTGAACAGCTTGGCCAGGTGGTTGGCCTGCTTGTCGTAGGCGTCCTTGTCTTTCCAGGTTGCCCGCGGGTCCAGCACTTCGGCCGGCACGCCGGGGCACTCACGGGGCACTTCCAGGCCCAGCACCGGGTGCGTGACGGTGGCCACCTTGTCCAGCTTGCCGTCGAGCGCCGCATTGAGCATGGCGCGTGTGTAGGCGATCTTCATGCGCGAACCCGTGCCGTAAGGTCCGCCGGTCCAGCCCGTATTGACCATCCAGCAGCGGGCGCCGGTCCTGGCGATCTTCTCGCTGAGCAGCTTGGCGTAAACGCCGGGGTGCAGGGGCATGAAGGGCGCGCCGAAGCAGGCCGAGAAATTGGGCGTGGGTTCCTTCACGCCGCGCTCAGTGCCGGCCACCTTGGCCGTGTAGCCGCTGATGAAGTGGTAGGCGGCCTGGGCGGGCGTGAGCTTTGAAATGGGCGGGAACACGCCAAAGGCGTCTGCCGTGAGGAAGACGACGTTCTTGGGCTGGCCGCCGCGCCCGCTCGGCTCGTGGTTGGGGATGAAGTCGATGGGGTAGCTGGCGCGGGTGTTCTCGGCGCGGGTGCCGTCGGCGAGGTTGATTTCGCGGGTCTGGAGGTCGAAGGCGACATTCTCCAGCACGGTGCCGAAGCGGCGCGTGGTGGCGAAGATTTCGGGCTCGGCCTCGGCGCTCAGGTTGATGACCTTGGCGTAGCAGCCGCCTTCAAAGTTGAACACGCCGTTGTCGCTCCAGCCGTGCTCATCATCGCCGATGAGCTTGCGGTTGGGGTCGGCGGAGAGCGTCGTCTTGCCCGTGCCGGAAAGGCCGAAAAACACGGCCACGTCGCCCTGGCGCCCGATGTTGGCCGAGCAATGCATGGGCAGCACGCCCGCCTGAGGCAACAGGTAGTTGAGCACACTGAACACGGACTTCTTGGTTTCCCCGGCGTAGTGCGTGCCGCCGATGAGGCCCATGTTCTTTTCAAAGTTGATCAGAATGAAGGCTTCGCTGTTCGTGCCGTCGATTTCCTTCACCGCGTGCATCGAGGGCGTGTTGATGATGGTGAAGCGCGGCTTGAAGTTCTCCAGCTCCTTCCTGTCCGTGATGCGCACGAACATGTTCTGGGCGAACAGGCTGTGCCAGGCCTTCTCGGTGATGATGCGCACGGGCAGGCGATACTCGGGGTCGGTGCCGATATAGACGTCCTGCACGAAGAGGTCGCAGCCCTGGAGGTAGGCGAGCTGGCGGTGGCGCAGGGCCTCGAATTTTGCGGGCTCAAAGGGCCGGTTGACCTTGCCCCACCAGACCTTTTCGGCTGTGGCGGAGTCCTTGACGATGAATTTGTCGTTGGGGGAGCGGCCGGTATAGGTGCCGGTGTGGACAATCAGAGGGCCGTGGGCCGCCATGTGGCCTTCGTGGCGGCGGATGGATTCTTCGTAAAGCTGCGCGGGAGAGAGGTTGCGGTACACCTGGCCCAGATTGACCAGGCCCAGATACGAGAGGTCCAGCGTCATGGACGAACTCACAATTGTACGCAGCCAGCGATGGTGCACGGCAACCGAGCCGGCGGCGGCAACGGGCCCCACTGGGGGCCGACGGGTCAAAAGGATAGCGACTGCTAAGTAAGCGGCAATGGCGAACTGGCCCTGTTGAAAACCCGCCCGCCGCGCACTGGCCGCGCCTACCCCGGCAGCCCTTGGGCCGATACACTCCCGCGCCATGAACAGCCAATACAATGACGCTGAAGCCGATGCCATGGCGGCCCGCTTCCCCTCCGTTTCCCGCGATGTGGCCCTGCGCGTTTACACTTCGCGCCTCATCGGGCAGCAGCCCACGCTGGTCATGCACGGCGGGGGCAACACGAGCGTCAAGGGCAGCCACCGCCGGCTCAGCGGCGAAACCGTCGAGGCCATCTTCGTCAAGGGCAGCGGCTGGAACCTCGACAGCATCGAGCCCCCGGGCCTGCCCGGCCTGGACCTCGCCTACCTGCGCAAGCTGCGCGCCCTCGACCGCCTTTCCGACCAGGACATGGTCAACGAGCTGCGCTCGCACATGTTTGACGCCTCGGGCCCCACGCCCAGCGTTGAAACCCTGCTGCATGCGTTCCTGCCCCACAAATTTGTCGACCACAGCCACAGCGACGCCATTCTCGCCCTGACCAATCGCCCAAACGGCGAGGGACTGGTGCGCGAAATCTTCGGCGCCCGCGTCGGCATCGTTCCCTACATCATGCCCGGCTTTGCCCTGGCCAAGGCCTGCGCCGAGGCCTACGAGCGTCGCCCCGAGATCGAGGGTCTGGTGCTGCTCAAGCACGGGTTCTTCACCTTCGGCGACACCGCCCGCGAAAGCTACGAGCGCCACATCGCCCTTGTGACCCTGGCCGAGCAGTGGCTCGCCTCCCGCGAGGGTCGCACCCTGAGCGTGGGCTTCTCCTCGCCCCGCCCGCCGGCCGAACTGGCGGCGTCGGCCGCGGTGCTGCTGCGCGGCCTCATGGCCGAGGCCACAGGCGACCAGGATGCGCCCTATCGCCGCATGGTGCTGGAGTGGCGCGCCACGCCCGAGATCATGGCCTTCGTCAACTCCGGCGAACTCCAGGAACTGGCCCCGACCACGCCCCTGACCCCCGACCACGTCATCCGCACCAAGCCCCTGCCCTGCGTCGTGGCCGACCCGGACTTCGAGGACTCGGCCCTGGCCCAGCAGCTCGAGGACGAGATCACCGACTATCGCACGCGCTACAACCGCTACTTCGATGCGAACATCGAGGCAAAAAGGGTCAGCCGCACCCGCCTCGATGACTTTCCCCGCGTGGTACTGATTCCGGGGGCGGGCATGTTCTGCTGGGGGCCCACCAAGAAGGATGCCCTCATCGCCGCCGACCTCTATGAGCACACCATCCGCGTCAAGACCCAGGTCTTCGCCACCAGCGCCTACGAGGCCCTTTCCCTGGAAGACCTCTTTGACATGGAGTACTGGCCGCTGGAGCAGGCCAAGCTCGGCAAAACCAGAGAAAAGCCTTTGGCGCGGCAGGTGGCTGTGCTGACGGGCGCGGCCGGGGCCATCGGCAGCGCCGTGGCGGCGCGATTGATGGAGGAAGGCTGCCATGTCGTGCTGAGCGACTACAACGCGGAAAGCCTGGGGCGCGTGTGCGACGACCTGGGCAAGCGCTTTGGCAAAGACGCGCGGCGCGGCGTGGTCTGCGACGTGACGGACGAGCAGAGCGTGGCGGAGCTGTTTGCCGAAACGGCAAGGCTGTATGGCGGCTGCGACATCGTGATTCCCAACGCGGGCATTGCCCTGTCGCGCCCCCTCGACCAGCTCACGGCCGAAGAGTACGAGCGCGTGCAGCGCGTCAACGGGCTGGGCTGCTTTCTGGTCATGCGCGAAGGGGCAAGGTTGCTCAAGCGCCAGGGCACAGGCGGGCATATCATCATCATCGGCAGCAAGAACGTGGCAGCCCCCGGCGCGGAGTTCGCGGCCTACAGCGCGAGCAAGGCGGCCGCCCATCAACTGGGCAAGGTGGCGGCCCTGGAACTGGCCAAGGAAGGCATTCGCGTCAATGTGCTCGCGCCCGATGCCGTATTCGGCGACGAAAAGAATCCCAGCGGCCTCTGGAGCGAGGTGGGCCCCTCGCGGGCCAAGGCCCACGGCATTGACCCCTCGAGGCTCGAGGACCACTACCGCGAGCGCAACCTGCTCAAGGCGCGGGTCACGGGCCGCCACGTGGGCAATGCCGTGGTGTTTCTGGCCACCAACCAGACTCCTACGACGGGCGCCGTCCTTCCCATCGACGGGGGCCACGCCCAGACCTTCTCGCGTTGACGGGCGGCGGGCATTGCGCCGTTCAATCTTTTGCGCCAGGTGCTAACCTCGCGCCGTGCCCACTCTGTTGCTCGAGATTTCTTCCAGTTCACGCACGGCCCTCAACGCCCGCCTGGCGCGGCAGGCGCTGCGGCTGGCCCTGGGCAAAACCTTCGCCCGGGCCGAAGTCAGCCTGCGGCTCGTGGGCGACTTGCAGATGCGCCGGCTCAATCGTGCCGCGCTGAATCACGACTACACGACGGATGTCCTGAGTTTTGACCACGGGGACTCTCCGGAGGGCCGGTTGCTGGAGTTGATCGTTTGCCCGGCGGTGGCGAGGCGCGAGGCAAGAAGGCGGGGACTGCCGCCGGAGCAGGAGCTGCTGCGCTATGTGGTTCATGGGGCCCTGCACCTGGCCGGCCACGACGACTTGGAGCCCGGCGCCCGCCGGCGCATGTGGCAGGTGCAGGAACGCCTGCTCAAACGGCTGTTCAAGAGCCATTACCGCCCCCAGGACGGCCGCAACGCCTGGCGGTAAGCAATGGCTCTGTGAGGCCCTGGCCCACAGCGGCCGGCCCCCTGCCCCCCTCAAGTTTCCCCAAGGTTGCACAGCGCCATTTGGGCGCTGGAGAGCCATTCCCGAGTCCCGGGAGAACTCTGAAAGGAATCACTGCTGGCGGCGCCCGAAACAGGGATGCCGTGGGCGGACTGGCCCAAGGATGGCGGGCTGGAGGCCCGCCCCACGGAAAACCCGCACTCCCTGAAATTACATCATGATGTTATATAAGAACCTTATAGAAAACTCTATGGGGGCCATCATGATCATCCTTGAAGTCCTCGCGGTCATCCTGGTCGCCGACCTCTTTGCCGGTTTCATCCACTGGGCCGAGGACGCCTACGCCCGCGAAGACATGCCCATCATCGGCCCGCTCGTAGCCGCGCCCAATGTGCTGCATCACAAGCAGCCGCGCGCATTTTTGAAGAAGAACTGGCTGCAGAGTTCCTGGGACCTGCTGCTGGGCGGTGCGCTGCTCGTGGGTGCCGCCGCGGCGCTGGGCGTGCTTACCTGGCATGTGTGGCTGTTTGCGGCGCTTGTGGTGATGTCGAACCAGATGCACAAGTGGAGCCACCAGGGGCCTCGCGAGCACTGGCGCATCGTGACCTGGCTGCAGAAAGCGCGGATATTGCAGACGCCGCGCCAGCACGCGCAGCATCATCGCGGCGAAAGGAACACGCATTATTGCGTGATCACCAACGTGCTCAACCCGGTGCTCGACCGCACGGGCTTCTGGAAGGGCCTGGAGTGGTGCATCGAACGCACCATGGGCGTCAAGCGCCGCGTGGAGCCTGCATAACGGTCATGGGCGACGAAGTCACTTGCGATACTTGGGTGCTTCGCGGGCGTACTCGGCCTTCATGACTTTAAGATCGTATTCGCAACGGCGGGCCCATTGCCGTACGGCATCCTTGCTGCGCAAGAACGGTGGTTCCTCGTCATCGAGGATGTATTGCCCCGGGCGAACAAATCGGTGTCAGAACACGAAGTAAAGCGCATCGCCAATCGTGTACTCGACGGGCAGCCCGTCGTTGTTGTCGATAGACTCAAGCAACTCCGTCAAACGCGGGTCGTCAAAGTACGAGAGCCAAAGCTCGATTTCAGAGGGGCGCGTGGATTGCTCTATGCGTTCCCAGGCTTCTCGATGTAGTCGCTTCTCTTCGGAACTGGCCTGCTGAAGGGAGTCAATCGCGCGTTTCAACGAGCTCAAACGCTCGTCAAGTCCAGGCTGCGCGGGCCTATCGCTTCGTTCGCAACCTGCAGCGCACAAGACGAGCACCAGGGCAAATGTTGTCCCCAATTTGCTCATTGAGCTCATAACGTGACAAATCCTAGCCACGCCCAAGTTTTCCCCAAGGTTGCGCGTGCCGATTCCCCCGCTAAAGTGCCGTTCCCGAGTCCGGGGAGAACTCCGAAAAGACTCATGGCTGGCGGCGCCCATGTGCGCCTCGTGTGCGTTTTGGCCCCGGAGGCGGGGCAATGAACCCGGGATCGTCCCATGACCAAGCATGTTTTCGTGACGGGCGGCGTCGTTTCCTCTCTGGGCAAGGGCCTCACCACGGCCTGCCTTGCCATGCTGCTGGAGAGCCGCGGCCTGCGCGTGCGCATCCAGAAGTTCGACCCCTATATCAACGTCGATGCCGGAACCATGAACCCCTTCCAGCACGGCGAAGTCTACGTCACGGCTGACGGCGGCGAGACTGACCTCGACCTCGGCCACTACGAGCGATTCTCCAACTGCCCCCTCTCGCGCGCCTCGAACATCACCACGGGCCGCATCTACCAGAACGTGATCACCAAAGAGCGCCGCGGCGCCTACCTCGGCGGCTGCGTCCAGGTCGTGCCCCACATCACCAATGAAGTCAAAGCCCACGTCCGTCAGCACGACGGACCCGACGTGGACCTGGTGCTCTCCGAACTCGGCGGAACCGCCGGCGACATCGAATCAGCCGCCTACCTCGAGGCCTTCCGCCAGTTTGTTTATGAGCACGGCCGCGAGAACTGCGTCTTTGTGCACCTCACCCTGCTGCCCTACCTGCGCGCCTCGGGCGAGTTGAAGACCAAGCCCACCCAGCAGAGCGTGGGCATCCTGCGCCAGATCGGCATCCAGCCCGACATGCTGATCTGCCGCACCGAAAAGAGCATGACGCAGGAAATGCGCGACAAAATTGCACTGTTCTGCAATGTCGAAAAGAAGTACGTGTTCGAGGAGAAGGACGTCGAACACTCCATCTATGAGCTGCCCCTGCTGCTGCATGAACAGGGCGTGGATGATGCCCTGCTCCATCGCCTGGGCCTGCCCACCCGCCCCGCCAATCTCGATGAATGGCAAAAGCTCGTACACCGCGTGGTCAACCCCAGCGGCAGCGTCGATATCGCCGTGGTCGGCAAGTACATCGAACTCAAGGACGCCTACAAAAGCGTCTATGAGAGCATCGCCCACGCCGGCATAGCCAATAACGTCGAGGTCAACGTACAGCGCGTCGCCTCCGAGGAATTGACCGACGACAACGTCGGCTCCAAACTCCGCGGCGTCACCGGCATCCTCGTGCCCGGCGGCTTTGGCGAGCGCGGCATCGAGGGCAAGATTTCCGCCGTGCGCTTCGCCCGCGAAAACCGCGTGCCTTACTACGGGCTGTGCCTGGGCATGCAGATCGCCACCATCGAGTTCGCGCGCCACGTGTGCGGGCTCAAGGGCGCGCATTCCAGCGAGTTCTCCAAGGATACGCCGCACCCCGTCATCACCCTGCTCAAGGATCAGATCAACGTGAAGGACATGGGCGGCACCATGCGCCTGGGCTCCCAGCCCTGCCGGCTGCTGGAAGGCACCATCGCGCGCAGGGCCTACGGCACCGAGCTGGTGCAGGAACGCCACCGCCACCGCTACGAATTCAACAACAGCTATCGCGAACAGCTTCAGGCCCGGGGACTGGTCATTTCAGGCATCAACCCCGACCTGGACCTCGTGGAAATCGTGGAATTGAAGGACCACCCCTTCTTCGTGGGCGTCCAGTTTCACCCCGAGTTCCAGAGCAAGCCCACCAAGCCGCACCCGCTGTTCCGTGAGTTCGTGGCCGCGGCCGTCAAACGCAAGAACGGACTGTAGCCCCCGGCGTCAGCCGCGGATCTTTGCCGCCAGGGCCGCGAGGTCGGGCTTGACCTTCATGCCAAACGTGCCGGGCTTGGCGAAGTCCTGCATTACGTTCGTGGGCAGCAGGTGAATGTGCACGTGGGGCACTTCGTAGCCGATCACGCAGGTGCACACGCGCTTGCAGTTGAGCTTCGATTTCAGCAGGGCCGCGACTTTCCTGGCCGCCAATTGCAGCGCGGCGTAGTCGGCTTCGGGCATGTCGAACAGATAATCATGTTCCTTCTTGGGCACGACCAGCGTGTGCCCCTCGGTCCAGGGGTTGATGTCCAGAAAAGCGAAATGCTTGTCGTCCTCCCAGACCTTGTGGCAAGGAATCTCGCCCGCGATGATCTTCGAGAAGATGCTCGACATGGAAACCCCCGAACTCGAGGCCGCAAAGAACGGAACTGCACTCCACCCTTGGCGCAGATTACACAGATTCAAAAATACATCTGTGAGCGCCTGCGTCATCTGTGGACGGCTGTTCTTTGCTTCGAGTTCAGCGCTCGCCCGCTCATTCGAAGTACTTGTCGTACTCGGCCAATGATGCCTTCACTTTGTCAGCCGCGCCTTCCTTGCCTTCGCGCAGGTTTTTGACCTGAGCCATGAAGGGTTCGAGCCAGTAGTGAAGCTGGTTGTGGGCCTCGCCCGTCATCTTGCAGCCCTGGATGAGTTTGCGCAGTTCGGCATCCAGCGCATCGCCCAGCGCCTGGCCCTCGAGCGATTTGTCGGCCGCGCGTTCCTTGATGGCCGCAATGGCATTGCGCGTGGGCTCGTCGGCTTTCCAGCGCTTGCCATCGTCCAGCTTCAGGGGCTGAGCGGCGTGATCGGCCGGGCCATGGGCGTGGCCGTTGGCGCCGTGGTCGCAGGCTGCGAAGAATAGCGCGGCAGAGAGCAGCAGGGAGAGCGTGATGAAAGACTTCATGGCAAGGCTCCGTCGGGCATAAAAGGACTTCCTTGTCCTGATAACGCCACGCCAGGCCGCGCTATTCCCTGCTGGTGGTTGAACAAGCGTAAGGGGCCATTTCGCCCGAGCATCACAGTCATGCCCGCGCGACGAGCGTCATGCCGCGATGGCCCTGAAATGCAAACCCGGCCGTCACCGGCCGGGTTGCCACTTGAATGAAACTAGCGCGCGTACTCCGTGACGCGGGTTTCGCGCATGAGGGTCACCTTGATTTCGCCCGGATAGGTGAGCTCATCCTCAATCTTCTGCGCCATTTCGCGGGCGATCACCAGCGCCTGCTCGTCGCTCACCTGTTTGGCGTTGACCAGCACCCGCAACTCGCGGCCGGCCTGCACCGCAAAGGCCTCCTGCACGCCGTTGAAGCTCTTGGCCACGCCTTCCAGGGCCGTGAGTCGCTGCACGTAGCGTTCCATGCTTTCACGCCGCGCGCCGGGGCGTGCCGCCGAGATGGCATCCGCCGCCGCCGCCAGGCTGACGTAAGGATACTTGTGCGTCATCACCTGGTCGTGGTGGCCGCCCGCAGCCTCGATCACCTCCGGCCGCTCCTTGATGCTGATGAGGAACTCCTTGCCCACCAGCGGGTGCCCGCCTTCCTTCTCGTGGTCGATGGCCTTGCCGATGTCGTGCATCAGGCCGCAGCGCCGGCCCAGCTTCGGGTCAAGCCCGAGTTCTGAGCACATCATGCCCATGATGTGCGCGACTTCGACCGTGTGCTTGTACACGTTCTGGCCGTAGCTCGAACGGAACTTGAGCCGGCCCAGCAGATACTGCGCCTTGGGGTGAATGTTGTGCACGTCGGCCTCGAACTGGATCTGCTTGCCGGCCTCCGTGATCTCCTTCTCCACGTCCTTGCGGCAGACCTCGAACAGTTCCTCGATACGCGCGGGATGCACGCGGCCGTCCTGAATCAGGCGCCGCAGCGTGCGCGCGGCTACTTCACGCCGCACGGAGTCAAAGCAGCTCACGACGACAACGCCGGGCGTGTCATCAACGATGACATCGACGCCGGTGACCTGCTGGAAGTGACGGATGTTGCGGCCCTCGCGGCCGATGATGCGCCCCTTCACTTCATCGCTGGGAATTTCGATGGTGCTGGTCGTGGTCTCGCCCGTGTATTCGCTGGCCAGGCGGCAGATGGCCTGGCTGATGGTCCACTTGGCCTTTTCGTCGGCCTGCTCGTCCAGCGCCTTGAACATCTTGGTCAGGCGTTCGGCCTTCTCGTTCACAAGCTCGGCGTCAAAACGCTCCAGCAGTTCGCGCTTGGCCTCCTCCTGGCTGAGCTGGGCAATGACGGCCAGCTTGTCGCGCTGCTCGGCCAGGGCTTTCTTGGCCTCTTCCTCCAGCTTGGCGATGCGCGCCTTGCTTTCCTCGATGTCTTTGCCCCGCTTTTCAAGCTGGTCGGCCTTCATGTCGAGCAGTTCGATCTTCTGCTCGATGGACTCTTCGCGTTTGGCCACGCGCTTTTCGAGCTCCTTGATTTCATCGCGCTTGCCATCAAGGTCGGCTTCGGTCTTCTCGCGCAGCTTCAGGGCTTCGGCGCGGGCCTCCACCTGCGCGGCCTGCAGAATCTCCTGGGCCTTGATCCGGGCCTGCTCCAGCGCCAACTTGCCGTCGGCGCCACCCTCCTTGAGTTTCTCCACTTCCTTGAGCGCGTCACCGCGCGCGGCTTCCGCCGCCTTGGCCTTTGCCCCCAGTAGAATGTAGGCCGCGCCGCCGGCAATCACGGCGCCTACGGCCAGGCCCAGAAAGATGAAAATGATGACTTCGCTTGCTTCGGCTGCGAGGAACATGGCGACATCTCCCGCCCCATAGGGCAAACCGGCTCACGGCCGGGTTCTGAGACGTCGGTCGGGATCACTGCAAAGAGAAGGCACGCACCGCTTAGGGTGAGCGTGAAGCATCAAGCACCCGCGGGCCTGTTGGCCGCCCCGGGACACACCGGCTTGTCTTGACTGACACTTCACACATGCTGACGCGGCTTTTGGTACATCTCTCTTGCAGGTTGAGGCTGCTGCCTACCGCAGCCGTAAAATGACCCTACGACCAACGTATATGGAAACCGCAGGTGTGACGCCGCCTTGGTACGGCCGGAATTCCTCCCCGCGCCTCAAGCCGCGTCACCGCCGCCCCTGAGGGCACTGCGGAACATTGACATGTTATCAACATCGGTTTTTGGGGCAACTTTATCCGGTACTAACCGGCTCTTGGCCATGCAAACCGTCACATCCGTACTCAATGCCGGCCGCCATCGACCCGGAGCTGCCGCCGCACCTCATCGGCGCTCACTAGCGTTTCGTCGGCGTTGATGCCGGGGCACTGTCGGGCCTCCTGCTCCCACGTCTCCCGGGCCGCCATGATGCGGCCCCAGAACGGGTAGGTGCGGCATTGCGTGGGGCGCGCCTCATACACGGCGCAGCCCTTCTCCGGCAGATAGAAGATGCAGTCGTTGTTGGCACGCTCGATGAGCGAGTAGCCGCGCCCCATGCGGCGCACATAGCGCCGGGTGAACTGATCGAGCGTGAGCTTCATGACATCGGCCAGCTGCTGCATCTCCGTGAGGTTGACCCAGACCGCCCCGGGCCCGCGCTTGCCGCTGCAGCAGTCGCCGCACTCGGGGCCTTTGCAGCGGAAATGCACTCCGCCCTCGAACCAGTCCGGGGTCGGCGCCGTTTGCTCTGTGCTGGGCATGGGCCCAGCATAGCAAGCCCTGCGGCGGGAGAAGTCCATGTCCTACGCGTTGCCCTTCAGGCCCGGCCTTTTGCGCCCCCGGGCCGCACTTTCCTTGTCAGAATCGCCCCACCCCCGGCACTCACGTTCAACCGCAATGAGCGAGGCGGCCGACGATGCAGCACTGATCAGCCGCGCTCTGGGCGGCGAAGCGCAGGCCTTTGGCCTGCTGGTGGAGCGTCATTTCGGTGCGGCCTATGCCAGCGCCTATGCCGTGCTGGGCAATGCAGCAGACGCCGAGGAGCTGGCCCAGGAGACCTTCGTCCAGGCCTACGAGAAGCTGTCACGCCTTCGCGAGCCGGGAGCCTTCGTGGGGTGGATCTGGCGCATCGCCCATGATCTCGCCCTCAAGCACATCCGCAAGCACGGGCGCATGAAAGTGGTGAGCGAGCCGCCCGAGCAGGGGCTCGATGCACCGGCTCTGGGCTCGCTGATTGAAGGGGAAGATCGTCAGGCCCTGGCCCGTGCCCTTGAACAGTTGCCCGAGGACATGCGCCAGGCCCTGCTGATGAAGTACTGGCAGGAGCTGGACTACGATGAAATGGCCCGGCGCTGCGGCGTCTCCGCCGAGGCCCTTTACCAGCGCGTCTGCCGCGGCCTCAAGCGGCTGCGCGAACTTCTGGCGGAGAGCGGCACATGAGCGATGGCTTTGACCGCAGCGATGAAGGACAGTCCGTGGCCGCTCTGTTGAGGCGCCACGCCCCGCCGCGCCCCGACGCGCGGGCCGCAGCCTCCCGCGTGCTGAGTCGCGTGCAGCGCCCGGTGCGGGAGACGCGCCTGCTGCGCCTGTTGCCTTTCGGGCTGGCGGCCGCGGCTGCGGCCGTGGCCGCGGTGGTCTACTTCGCCCCGCCCACGCAGCCGCCGCCTTCATCGCCGGCGCCTTCGCCCGCGGCCCTGGCGCCCGCCGAAAAGGTCGAACTTGCGGCGGAACTCGTGGTTGGCGTGCGATCGGTGGGGGAGGGGCTGCTGGTTCTGGATGCGGGCCTCACGCGCGGTCTGCGCGTGGGCGATATTCTGGCCGCCGGGGCCTCCCGCGTCCGCGTGACGGCGGTCGGTATCTTCCATGCCCGGGCCCTGGTTGAGGGCGGGCCCGCCCTGCGGCGCGGGGATCGCCTTGCCGCCGAAGCCGACACCGAACCCATGAAGCGCGCCCGACGCTTTGAACTCGTCGGCGGCGACCCCGGCGCGCTGTTCGAGTTTGGCGCCGTCGTCGAGCCCCTGTCTCCCGTGGAGGCCCGCCAGTACGGCGTGGCCGACGGTCGCGCCCTGATGGTGATTGAGACCTTTTCAAGCCTGCTGCGCGGCGAGTCCGTCGAGCCAACGCTGGCCGGCCGCGCCGGGCTCAAACCCGGCGACGTCATCCTGTCCTGCAACGGGGTTGGGGCGTCATCGCTGGGAGACTTCACCCAGGCCCTGGAACTCACGCGCCGCAGCGGCCTGCTCAGGCTGCGCGTGCTGCGCGGCATGGGCGAAGTCGAACTCCAGGTCCGTTAGGTGCTTCCCGTGAATCGTTGGACCGGCAAACCTGTCGTCGGGTGGATGCTTCAGGTGCAGCGGGCTAGGGCCGCCTCGATCAGCTTTACGGCCTCGGGCGGGCCTTGAGTCTTCACCTCCTGCAGGGCTGCCGCGAGCAGGGCCGGCGCCGTTTCTTTGGCCGAGGCCCGGGCCAGTCCGTAGATCCGTGCGGGGGTCACAAACAGATGAAACCACTGGGCCATGCGCGCGACTCCCTCGGCCTGGCGCTGCAGCCGCGTCGCCGCCGAGACCTCCAGACCCTCCTGCTCGGGGATTTCCTGGGGCAGGCCGTGCTGCGCGGCCACAGTCAAGCGCACCTCGCGCGAAAGCAGGCGCTGGGCGGCGCCGGTGGCGGCGAACCGGCGTTGGGTGGTGGTGCAGAAGTCGCAGCGGGCTTCTGGCGCGCCTTGGGCGAATTCAACGCGGGCGCCGCAGGACAGGCAGGGCTGGGCCAGGGCTCCGAGCTTGAGGAACTCGACGTCAAAGCGGCGCGTGCAGAAACAGCCCGGGCAGGTGGTTACTTCTACGCCGTGGCCCTGGAGGGAGAACAGGCCGCAGCGCGGGCATTCCCAGTCAAAGTACAGGGAATAGTCGTGGCCGGCGGGGCCCACCACCTCGACGCTGCCCGGGCCGTAGATCATCTCCAGCACCGGCCCCTGGTGCTCGGGCGCAATCAGGCGCAGGTAGGCGCTGAGCATCTGCGACGAGGCAATGCGCAGGCGGGCCTCGAATGAAAGGCCCTCGGGGTCGGGTGGAGAGCCCAGTTCCTGGCGGGCCTGAGCCAGTTCGCGCAGCACCGCCAGCATGGCCTTGACGGCCTCCATGGGGTTTTCATTGGCGCCAAAGCCCAGGGCGGCCGTGGCCTGATTCAGCCGGGCGTAAAGCGCACTGACCCGACCGCCCAGCCTCGCGTGCAGCAGGTCAAAGCCAATCCAGCGGGCGTAGCGCCGGCGCAGCTCGCGGTCGGCCAGCACGCGCGGCGGCACGTAGGAGGGCATTTCAGCCATGAGCCAATCGGCCTCGCGGGCGGCGGCATCGAGGGCCGCCTCGAAGGCGGGTTGCCCCGGGCTCGACCCGCGGGCCTGGGCCGCCGCCTGGTCCAGAGCCTGGCCGTGGCGCTCAAAGCGCCGCATGTAGCCTTCGGGGTCGGTCATGGCGCGGCGGTTGAACTCGGTCCACTGGTCCGAGTCCAGCCAAACCGTGAAATCAAAGCCGCACCAGGTACCGCAGCTTTTGCAGAGCACCCAGGCGCCCTCGCTGACACTGGGGGCGCCGCAGCGTTCGCAGCGCAGTGTGAGGCGGATGGCCATAGCTCAGAGGATTTGCTCGGGAATCCAGCCGCCGCTGACGTCAAGCTGGGTGCCGTTGATGTGGTCACTGCGGGCATCCAGAAGGAAGGCCAGCGCGTGGCAGAGGTCGGCGTACCGGGCAAAGCGCCCCGCGGGAGGCTTTACGGGCTTGATCACGCTGTTTTCCATGATGCCCACTCCCAGCGTATTGACGGTGATGCCGTCCTGGGCCAGGGCCGCGGCGGCGTTGCGCGTCAGCATGCCCAGCCCGGCCTTGGCGATGTGGTAGGGCACGGTGAGCCGGTTGTACATGGGCCGTTCGTTGCCGGCATAACCCAGATTGACCACGCGGCCAAAACGCTGGCGCCGCATGTAGGGCAAGGCGGCGCGCATGCAGTAGAACGACGTGTAGAGGTTGCTCTCAAGCTGGTCGCGCCACTGGGCGGGGGTGAGTTTGAACAGGTCCACGCGGGCATAGTTACCCACGTTGTTGACCAGCACATCCAGCGAGCCCAAGCGGTGAGCAGCCTCGTCCACGGCGGCGGTGGCTTCGCGGTCGCTGGTCAGGTCGCCGCGCACGAGGCAACCGCCGGGCGTGAGGCGGTTGCACTCGGCCAGCGTGGCGCGGGCCTCACGCAGGCTGGCGCGGCAGTGAATGGCGACTTTGACGCCGCAGCGGGCGAGGAAGAGGGCCAGGGCCTGCCCGTTGCGCCTGGCGCTACCGGTCACAAGGGCCGCGCGGATGCGGGGGTCAAGGCGCGGCGGGGCTTCGTCGGGTACGCCGATCAGAGCGGCAAAGCGTGACTTGCGTTGGGCCATGCTGGAACCTTGGCAAAGTCAGGGTCGTGAGGCAAGGCGCAGGGGACAAAAGCCCGTTTGAGGGCAGGCCGGGGCAAGCTAGACTCGCCCGCCCATTGGCAGGGTGCCACTATGTCCGGAACACGCGTTGAACCTCAGGCCATTGAACAGCAGGGTCAGGATGTCCTGACCCGCACCATTGCCGTCAACTTCGGCCCGCAGCACCCGGCCACGCACGGCACGCTGCGCGTCAAGATGGAGTTGCTGGGCGAAAACATCGTCAAGGTGGACCCTGAGATCGGGTTTCTGCACACGGGCTTTGAGAAGCTGGGCGAGTACCACACGTTCAACCAGTGGGTGTGCACGACGGACCGCATGAACTACATGAGCCCGCTGTGCAACAACATCGGGTTTGTCACGGCCGTCGAGGAACTGCTGGGCATCGAGCTGCCGCCGCGCGGGCAATATCTGCGCGTGATCATGGCTGAGCTTTCGCGCATCGCCGACCATGTCGTGTGCTGCGCCCTGCAGGCCATGGACCTGGGCGCCTTTTCCGTCATGCTCTGGGGCTTCATCGAGCGCGAAAAACTCTACGACCTGTTCGAGATGGTCACGGGCGCGCGCCTCACCACCAGCTACACGCGCGTGGGCGGCATGATGCGCGACGTGCCCGGCGAGTTTGTGCCGCGCTGCCGCAAGTTCATCCGTGAGTTTCCCGAGGCGCTCAAGGAAATCGAGAAGATGCTGGCGCGCAACCGCATCTTTCTTGATCGCACGATCGGCGTGACGCCCATTGGCCGCGATGACGCCATTTCCTACGGCCTGACGGGCCCGCTGCTGCGGGCCACGGGCGTGGCCTATGACGTGCGGCGCGCCCGCCCCTACCTAGTGTATCCCGAGCTGGACTTTGATGTCATCACGCGGCAGGAGGGCGACGTGTTCGCCCGCTTCTGCGTGCGCATGGATGAAATGCGCGAGTCGCTCAAGATCATCAGTCAGGCGCTGGACCGCCTGCCGGGCGGCGAGATCAATATCGACGACAAGAAGACCGTGCTGCCGGAGAAGGCCGCGGTGTACACCGAGATGGAAAGCCTGATCGTGCACTTCAAGCAGATCATGAAGGGGCACGGCCTGAAGACGCCGGCCAACGGCAAGATTTACTCGTGCACCGAGAGCCCCAACGGCGAACTGGGCTGGTACCTCGAGACCGACGGCTCGGCCGTGGCATACCGCCTGCGCTGCCGCCCGCCAAGCTACATCAATTACGGCGCATTTCCGCAGATGGTGAAGGGCAACTACATCGCGGATTGCGTGGCATGCCTCAGCTCCCTGAACATCATCGCGGGTGAGCTCGACCGTTGAGGACCATGCGCTTTACGAACGTCGGATAACGAATGCTCCGAGCCCTGACATTCGCATTCGCCATCTGAGACTCGGAGTCAGCAAGCAACGCGAGCGAGCCATGCCCAAGCAACTCAAACCTGAAACCGTCGAGCGCATCAAGCAACTGGCCGCCCGCTACCCCAAGCCCGACGGAGCTTTGCTCTCCGCCTTGCGCGCCGCAGAACGCGAGTTCGGCTACATCGACGCCGAGGCCTGTGAAGCCGTGGCCAACGTCCTCGGCATGCCGCCCGCTGCCGTCTGGGGCGTCTTCTCCTTCTACACCACCTTCCGCAAGGAAACAGACGGCAAGCACATCATTTACGTCTGCAGCACGCTGCCCTGCGCCATGCGCGGCTCGGAGCGCCTCTTTGACCACCTCAGTGAGAAACTCGGCGTGGGCAAGGATGAAACCACCCCCGACAAGCTCTTCACCCTCAAGAAAGCCGAGTGCCTGGCCGCCTGCGGCACCGCGCCCTGCATGCAGATCAACGAGGACTACTACGAGGGCCTGACACTCGAGATGGCCGACCAGATACTCGAAGACCTCAGGGCCGGCAAGACCAGGGCCCGACACGTCACGCAGTAGCTCCGGGCCCCTCAGTCATACTCGATTTCGCTGCCGCGCGCGGCTTCGTCGAAGGTTCCCTGGTCATAAACCTTGCGGCCCCGCACGAAGGTCATTTTCGGCCAGCCCGTAAGTCGTTGCCCGTGCCAGGGGCTCCACTTCACGCGCGTGTACTGCAGCTCGTTGCGTACTTCGCGGACTTCTGCGCTGTCCACGAGAGTCAAGTCGGCGTCGAATCCCGGCTCGATGAAGCCCTTGCGCTTGAGGCGGTAGGCGCGGGCGGGCGCTTCGCACATCCACCATGCCAATTGCTCGAGGCTGCAGCGGCCGCGTGCCGCGCTGTCCAGCATCAGGGCCAGGGAGTTCTCGATGGCGGGGATGCCGCTGGGAGCCTTCCAGATGTCCTGGCGCTTTTCGTCCAGGGTGTGGGGAGCGTGGTCGGTCGCGATGCAGTCGATGGCGCCCCTGTGCAGGGCCTGCCACAGGCCCCGGTTGTCGGCCTCACTCTTGAGCGGCGGGTTCATCTTGGCGAGGGTGCCCAGACGCTCGTAGGCCGAGGTGTTCAGCAGCAGGTAGTGGGGGCAGACCTCGGCCGTGATCAGCTTGGACTCGATGCTTCGTCCCGGCGTGAAGAACTCCGTCTCGCGCGCCGTGGAGCAATGCAGCACATGCAGGCGGTGCTGGTGCTTTTGCGCCAGCTCGTAGGCCTGCCTGGTCGCGCGCCAGGCCACTTCGGCGTCGCGCACCTCGCTGTGGACGGCGTAATCCGTTCGGTGTTTCAGGCGCTCGGCGTTCTGCCGCATCAGCATCTCGCACTCGGCGTGAACGGCAATCACCCGCTGTCTGGGCGTCTGGGCGAAGATGCGGTCCAGGGCCACGGGGTCATCGACGAGCAGGCTGCCGGTGCTCGAACTCATGAAGATCTTGATGCCGCAGACGCGGCGGGCGGCGGCCAGTTCCTGCACGTTGTCGGCTGTTGCGCCGATGAAGAAGCCGAAGTTGGCGTGGGACTTGGCAGCGGCCAGGGCCAGCTTCTCGTCGATCAGGGCCTGGGTCGTCGCGCTGGGTTCGGTGTTCGGCATCTCGAGATAACTCGTGACGCCGCCGGCCACGGCCGCGCGGGAGCCGCTTTCGAGGTCTTCCTTGTGGGTGCGGCCGGGTTCGCGGAAATGGACGTGTGTGTCGATGATCCCGGGGAAGAGATGGAGCCCGGCGGCGTCAATGACGGTGGCGCCTGAGCGGTCGACGGATGGTGCCACGGCGGAAATGAAGGGGCCGTCGGTGCGGACTTCCAGCGGTTGGAAGCGGCCGCGATGGAACACGAGCGCGCCGGCAATGACGTAGCTTGGCATGGCCTGATTGTAGCACTGGCGCAGGCGGCCGTCAGAACAGGCTCCGGCGCGCACTTCGTGCCTTCAGCAGTCGGGCTCAGGCCGGTTTGAAGAACTTGCTCAGACGGGGGCCGCGCTGTTGGGCGTAATTGCTCTTGACGCCCACGCCGTAGAGTTTGTCGGGCGGAGCGGTGAGCCTTTCGTAGGCCATTTTGCAGACCGGCTGGCGGTGGCGGACGATGAGGTCGTCCTCGTAGGGCCGCACCTCGAGCACGGCGGGCGTTCCTTTGACTTCGCCCTTGGCGCCATAACCAAAGCCGGGGTCAAAGAAGCCGGCGTAGTGCGCCCTGAACTCGCCGGCGCTGGTGTCGTAGGGCAGCATTTCGACGGCGAAGTCCGGCGGTACTGAAATGTATTCGTAGGTGCTGAAGATGTAGAAGGCGTTCTGGGAGAGAAACAGCGCCCCGTCTTTGGGCCGTTTGATGGGCTCGAAATAGTCCTCGGGGTCGTGCTTGCCAATTGCCGCCAGGTCGATGGGCTTGGGCTTGAGTGATTTCTTGGCCACGTAACCGACGATGTCCTGCTCGAGGTCCAGCGTCATCAACAGGCCGTCGCCCGCCGGCTGAGGGACAGCTTCGCCCGCCGCAAACATCAGCGGCGTTTTGCGGCTCAGCCGGGCAAGGTCATTGCCAAGCACGAAGGTGCGCTCGCTGTAGAAAATCGTCTGGTTCACGCTGTCGCCCGCGCGCACCTTCACGTCAAAGCTCTTGGGAATAATCTCGAGCCAAAGTTCGCCTTCGTAGCCCTCGGGCACGCGGTCGTAGCGCGGGTTTTTGTCGCAGATTACGCGCGTCTGCAGGTCGATGCGGCCCGTGCTGCTTTTGTTGTTCGCGTAGGCCGCTACGCCCTGGGGCAGTTTCAGCGATTCGCGCAGGCGCACGAGATACACGTTGTCGCGCACCAGCACCGCAGGCTCGCGCAGCGAAATGGGGTAGCGGGCAAAGCGCTCGATCAAATCGCGCACCTTTTCGCCGCCCAGCGGCAGCAGCGAGCCCGTCATCGAATAGGCTTCAACGCTGAGCGTGAGGTCAAGGGAGCTGGGCTGAATCTGCTCGGGTGCAATACCCGCAGCCGAAGCGATGGCGCCGTCTTTGATCAGGCGCGCGATCTCTTGCGATGGGAAGGTGCCGTGGCTGGACATGGCGCGAAGTGTGCCCAATGGGCAGGCCGAGGGCAAGACGCCCTCGGCCTGACGAGGCGGAAGCAGGGGAGTGTCTGCTGCTTCAGGCCGTGCCGCCTTGCGGCGTCATGAAGGCCACCATCGCTCCCGTGGGGTCGCACACGATGCAGAAGCGCCCCACCTGGGGGATGTCCATGGGGCCGTGCACGATCTGGCCGCCGTGCTGCTTGGCCAGTTCGGCGCGCTTGTCCACGTTGTCCACCGCGATATAGGACATCCAGTGCGGCGGAACCTGGGGCGGGAATTCCGGTTCGGTCATCTTCATCATGCCGGCCACGCTCTTGTCACCGCCGCACTTGAGCAGGCGATAGGGCGCTTTACCGTCGCCCATGGGCCAGTCGCTGTGGGTCCAACCCAGGACCTTGCCAAAGAAGTCCAGGGCACGGTCGTCGTCCCGGGTCATCAGTTCGTTCCACATGAATTCGCCGTGGCGAGGCTTGGGCATGGCTTCCGGCGTGGTTTTCTTTGCCGCCTTTTTCGCGGGCTTCTTCGAGGCGCGCTTCACGGGCTTCTTTGCGGGTTTCTTCACGGCTTTCTTTGCGGGTTTCTTCGCGGGTTTCTTCGCGGACTTCTGTAGTGCTCCCCCGAAATCAAGCCACCTGTTCCTGTTGTTGGGCCCGGAACTGTTCCGGGCTCATGTAGTTCAGTGACTGGTGCGGCCTTTCTGAG
>QEVF01000027.1 GCA_003576915.1 Planctomycetota bacterium
TTGTCATGCCACAACTGTTCTTGGAACCGAGGCTTCTGACTCGGGGGGCTGAAAAAGCCCCCCACTGTCAGAAGTTGGTAGCGGGGACTGGATTCGAACCAGTGACCTCAAGGTTATGAGCCTTGCGAGCTGCCAACTGCTCCACCCCGCAACAGAGGGCGGAATGGTAGCAACAGCCGCCAGCGCGTCAACCACCGGAAACAAGTAGCAGCGTCAGGGACCCGTCTTGGCAAAGCGTCCGCTGGTGGGCGTCTGCGGCAGAATTTTCACGGCGTGCCCCTGCAGCAGCAGCCGATGCTCGGCATAGAGGTTGATCGCCTCGGGGTAGGCTTCGCGCTCGGCGGCCTGCACCCGCTCCGACAGAGTCAGGGCCGTGTCTTCAGGCAGCACGGGCACCTTTTTCTGGAGAATGATGGGCCCGTGGTCGTACTGCTGGTCCACAAAGTGGACCGTGCAGCCCGATTCCTTCTCGTGATGCTTGAGGACCTTCTCGTGCACCTTGATGCCGTACATGCCCTTGCCGCCGTACTTGGGCAACAGCGAAGGGTGCACGTTCATGCAGCGGCCCGCATAACGATGGGGAAGGCTGATATAGCTGAGGAAACCCGCCAGAAGAATCAGGTCGGGCTTCTTGAAGGCGATCATCTTGAACAGCGCGTGGGAAAACGCGTCGGCGTCCGTGTAGTCAGACCGCGCGCACACGGCCACCGGCACGTTCAGGCCCTTGGCACGGTCAACGCCCGGCACGCCGTTCTTGGACGAGATCACTCCCAGCACGTCCAGGTTGCAACGGCCGTCGCGAGAGCGTTCCACCAGGTTCTGCATCGTGGTGCCGGAACCTGAAATCAGGATGACTGCGGAGACGGGTTTCACTTTGGGCGTCATTCTGGAACCTGCCTGTGGCGCGGCTTTAGAGCATATCAAAGGTGCAAGGCTAAGCGGAACCCCGAATTCCTCGAAAGAACGCGATGCCTCTCTTTATGAAGGAAAGCAAGTGGAACCGCCAAGAACGCCAAGGCCGCCAAGAGTCTGGCTTGTCTTCGCAGTTCTTGGCGTTCATGGCGTCCTTGGCGGTAACTGCTTTTTTGCCGGCACCATTACTAAACGCTGTCCCCCACCACGTCCGCGCAGCGTTTGCAAAGCTCCGGATGCTTCGTTGCCGCGCCCACATCGCCCGTGCGGCGGTAGCAGCGCAGGCAGGGCTTGTCCGAGCAGACCTGTGCATCACCGTTGAGGGCGACCTCGAACCCCTGGAAATTGACGACAGGGTCGTCAGTAATCACAACTCTCACCTGACTTACGTTTAGATACTCCGCAAGTTCTGCTTCCGTAAACTTCGTCAACCAATCGGCTGTCGCTGAACCACGCCTCACTGTCAACAGCTCTTTGAAATCGAGTCCTTTCCCGCCCTTGCCCGTTTGCCGATATCGCTCAAGACTCTGTTCGAGCAAATACTTGACCTCACCGAACAGCTTTTGAAAGCAGTTATCGAGTTGATCGTCGCGATAGCGAATCTCGTCTAGATTGGGCCACGCGGCCAGGTGAACGCACAGAGGCATGGAGGCCTTTTTTGGCACAAACTCCCACATCTCATCGGCGCTGTGCACCAAGATCGGCGCGACCATGCGGCAGAGCAAATCGGCGATCCAGCACATCGCCGTCTGCGCGCTGCGCCGCTTGGGTGAGTTCGCCGCCTCGCAATAGAGCGCGTCCTTGCGAACGTCGATGTACTGGGCGCTGAGGGTGACATTGCAGAACTGCGTGATCTCGCGCATGGCCACGTGGAATTCGTAGCGCTCCATGGCCTCGGTGACCGCGACGGCACAGGCGCTGGCCTGCGAGAGCGCCCACTGGTCGATCGCCGTGAGTTTGTCCAGCGCGAGTGCATGCTTCTCGGGCACGAAATCAAACAGGTTGCCCACGAGCGCCCTGAACGTGTTGCGGACCTTGCGGTAGCCGTCTGAGGCGGCCTGAATCAGCTTGTAGGTCACCGGCACCGGGCTTGACGTGTCAAGACTCGCAAAGTAGTAGCGTATCAGGTCCGCGCCCAGGTCCTTGCAGCCCTGGTCGATGGGCCACATGTTGCCCTTGGACTTGCTGCCCTTTTCCCCCTTTTCGTCCACGACAAATGCGCAGGTCAGGCAATGCTTGAAGGGCGAAACGCCGGTCGTGGCCACGCTCAGAATCAGCGAAACCTGGAACCAGCCGCGGTGCTGGTCGTCGCCCTCGAGGTACATGTTGGCGGGGAACTTCTCGCGCAGTTCGGCGTCCTCGCGCATCACGGCCTGAAAGCTCGATCCGGCCTCGAACCAGACGTCAAAGATGTCGCCCATTTTCTCGAGCGTCTTGCCTTTGTATCTGGCGGCGATTTCCGGCGGCAGCAGTTTCTCCGCCGGCCAGTTCACGTCGTCGAACCACACGTTGCTGCCGTGCTGGCGCACAAGCTCAATCACCCGCCTGTTGGTCTCGCGCGTCAATAACACCTCGCCGGTTTCCTTCACGCGGAAGGCCGGTATCGGGATGCCCCAGTAACGCTGGCGCGAGACGCACCAGTCGGGGCGGTTTTCGATCATGGCGCTGATGCGGTTCTCGCCCCAGGCGGGGAACCACCTGGAAGCGTGAATGGCATCCAGCAGCCGCGCCCGCAGGGTCTTGCCCTCAGGGTTCAGCTTCTTGTCGGGATCGACGTGGTCGATCTGCACGAACCATTGCTCGGTCACGCGGAAGATGACGGGCGCGTGCGTGCGCCAGCAATGGGGGTAACTGTGCGTGATGTTCTCGGTGTGCAGCAGCCAGCCTTCTTCGCGCAGCTTGTTGACGATCAGGCCGTTGGCCTTGAGCACGTTCTGGCCTTCCAGCATTTTCAGCCAGCCTCGCGCATCCTCAAAGGCGGGGCTGAGCTGCAGCTCCTTCACCAGCCGGTCGCCCGTGAAGAACTTCCCGGCCTCGTCGATGGGGCAGACCACAGGCAATTTCTCCCGCTTGCCCGTCTCGAAGTCTTCCTTGCCGTGGCCGGGTGCCGTGTGCACGAGGCCCGTACCGTCTTCAAGGGTGACGTAGTCGGCGAACACAACGGGGCAGGCCGTCTCCAGAAACGGGTGGCTGTAGCCCACGCCCTTGAGGTCGGCGCCGCTGAACACCTCCAGCACGTTCACGTTCTGGAGCTTCGCCTTTTCGGCCACGCGCGAAAGCAGCGCCTGCGCCAGCACCATGTGCTCGCGCCTGCCTTCGCGCTCATAGCGCGCCAGCACGTACTCCGCGCCGGCAGACGCGGCTACGGCCACGTTGGCGGGCAGCGTCCAGGGCGTGGTCGTCCAGATCAGCAGCGCGAGCGAATTCCAGATTTCCTCGCGGTCTTCGCGGGCCTCAACGAGTTCGCGGAACTTGCACTCCTTGCCGCAGGTGGACACCGGAAAGCGCACGTAAACGCTGGGGTCCTGGCGATCCTCGTATTCGAGTTCCGCTTCGGCCAAAGCACTTTGCGCGGCCCAACTCCAATGCACGGGACGCTTGGCGCGGGTGATGTAGCCGCGCTCGTGCAGGCTGGCGAACACTTGCAGCACGTTGGCCTCGTAGGCCGGGTCTATGGTGAGATAGGGCTTCTCCCAGCGGCCGAGCGTGCCGGTGGCCTTGAACTGCTGGCGCTGCTTGTCGATGAAGCCGTGCGCGTAGTCGAGGCACTTTTTGCGCAACTCAAGCACGGTCATGGTGGGCGGTTTCACGCCGCCGAGGTCGGCGAGCACTTTGTGCTCGATGGGCAGGCCGTGGCAGTCCCAGCCCGGCACGTAAGGCGAATCAAAGCCCTGCATGGTGCGGAATTTGACGACGATGTCCTTGAGTATCTTGTTCATGCCCGTGCCGGTGTGGGCATCGCCGTTGGCATAGGGCGGGCCGTCGTGGAGCACCCAGGGCTTTGCGCCCTTGCGCGCGGCACGGATCAGCTCGTACAGCTTCATCTCGTCCCATTTCTTGCGGCGTGCGGGCTCGCGCGTGGCGAGGTCGGCCTTCATGGGAAAGTCGGTCTTGGGAAGCAGAACAGTCTGCTTGTAGCGGTTCTTTTCGTCGCTCATGGCCATCTCTTATCAAAATGCGCGGGGACTGTCCCCGGCCCGCCGGGCGCAGGGAAGGTACCCGATTTCTGGAATTGGGCAGTTGTCAGGAGGCGGGAGAGTCCCCGTCACTCAGCCGGGTATGGCTCAGGTGAAGTCATCGCCGGCTTTCCTTTGTATGGGTCGGGGAGTTCGGACTCGGGAATGTCCGTGGCCTCCTCGACCAACATAATGGGGATGCCGTCTTCAATGCGGTAGGCCTTTCGCGACTCGTAGCAGAGCAGGCGCTCCCCCACCTGCACCAGGGGGCGGCGGCTCAGCGGGCATACCAGCAGCGCCAGCAGCTCAGGGTCGACTGTGTTTGCGGTCTCGGCCATGGCGGCATGATAGCCATGGTCGCGCCGTTGACAACGGCACGCCGGCCGATATTCTCTTCGCCCTCAATCAGGACAGAGCCATGGCACAGATCAAGACCCAGAATTCGAACCTTAAACGCAACCGCACGCACGGATTCCGTAAGCGCATGAAAACTTCAGACGGGCAGAAGGTCCTGTCGCGCCGCCGCCGCAAGGGGCGCAAGAAGCTCTCTGTCAGCCAGGAACGCAAGTGGAAGGAACTGGGCAATCCGCGCCGCACGCGGCCCAACCGCGGCCCCGGCGGCCAGACCCGCAAGTAAACGTGTCGAACTTTCAATACGAGCGCCCCACGGGGCGCTCGTTTGTGTTGGGGCCATGTCCAGCCCAGGCGGTTCCCAAAGGCGCGATGCAGGAAGCGACAAGGCCCGACCTCCATTTCAAGCGGCTTGTCAGCCGCCTGTCAGACCTAACCTTTTGTTCCCACGTGGATGGCCACCGTGCGCAGGTTCAGCTTGCGGTAGTGAACCTCGCGCAGGCCCAGGCCCTCGAGGCGCCCTTTGAGTTCTTCGGCATCCGGGAACACGCCGATGCTCTTGGGGAGATAGCGGTAGGCCTGATGTCGTGAACGGCTGACAATCTGGCCGATCAGGGGGACCATGTGGTTCAGGTGGACGCTCGTCAGGGCCCGCCAGAACCAGTTGCGGACCGGCGTGAACTCCAGAATGACGAGGCGCCCTCCCGGCCTCAGCACGCGGATGAGGTCCTTCAGGCCCGCGTTGACGTCCTGAAAGTTCCGCACGCCAAAGGCAACGCTCACGACATCAAAGCTCGCGTCGGCAAAGGGCAGTCTCAGGCCGTCTGCGGCGCTGTAGGCAGGCAGCTTCATGGCGGCGGCGAGTTCGCGGGTCTTTTTCTGCGCGATGCGCAGCATCTCGGGCGTGAAGTCAGCCCCCACCACGCGCGCGGGGGCGGGCTCCGCTGACGCAAAGAGCAGCGTGAGGTCTCCGGTACCGCAGCAGCAATCAAGGATCGTCTCGCCGCCGCGCAAAGCGGTCATTTTCACCGCCCGACGCCGCCAGGCCTGGTCGCGGCCTCCGGAGAGCACGCGGTTGAGCAGGTCATATCTGCCGGCGATGCCCGCGAACATCTCGCGGACCTTGGCGCCTTTGTGCGGGTCGGCAGGATCGATCTCCGCGGCCGCGGGGCTGGGGGCTTGAGACTTGGTGCCCATGGTGGAGGCTGAAGACATGCGAAGTGCGATTGTATTTCCCGAACCCGGAACGCTAACCCCTAAACCCGATGCCGCGAAGACCCGCTTAAACGAACAGCGCCCGGAAACCCGGGCGCCGTCGAAGCTGCGGGTTAGCGCTTGCTGAACTGGAAGCGCTTGCGGGCACCCTTGCGGCCGTACTTCTTGCGTTCCTTCATGCGGCTGTCGCGGGTGAGCAGGTTGTGCTCCTTGACCTTGGGCTCAAGCTCGGCGTTGGCCTTGATGAGGCAGCGCGAAAGCCCGAGGCTGACGGCCTGGGACTGGGCATTGATGCCGCCGCCCTTGACGTTGGCGTAAACGTCGAACTTGCCTTCAAGCTCCAGCACCTTCAGGGGCTGGGTCGCCACGGCCTTCTCGCGGGGGTTGACGAAATACTGTTCGAAGGGACGGCCGTTGATCTCAACCTTGCCGCTGCCCGCGCGAATGCGCACGCGCGCGACCGCCGTTTTGCGACGCCCCAGACCCCAGATGAAATTCGCTTCCGCCATATGGTTCTTTCCCGCCAATCGCAGCCGGCTCAGCGGCCGCACTCAATTCAGTGGATTCCGTCCTAGCTCGCCAGAGCGGCCTTGCGGCCCTGCGTGATCTTGTAGACCTTGGGCTGCTGGGCCGCGTGCGGATGCTTGTCACCCGCGTAAATCTTCAGCTTGTTGATGATCTGGTGGCCCAGCTTGTTCTTGGGCAGCATGCGGCGCACGGCCAGCAGGATGATCTGCTCGGGCTTGCGGGCCTGGAGGCTCTCAAACGTCTCCAGCTTGCGGCCGCTGGGATAGCCCGAAAAGGTCTGGTAGAGCTTGCCCTTGTTCTTGCGCCCGGTGACCACGACCTTCTCGGCGTTGGTAACCACTACGAAGTCGCCGGTGTCGGTGTGGGGCGTATAGGAGGCCTTGTGTTTGCCCATCAGCAGCACGGCAATTTTGTTGGCCATGCGGCCCAGCGTCTGGCCGGAAGCATCCACGAGATGCCACTCGCGCGTAACCTCGAGAGGCTTGGCAACCCAAGTTTTCTGAGACTGCAGAATAGCCATGGCTTGAAGCTTTCAAAATCAGGTCCGACGGCGCCAATGCCGCTGGAGGGGCAGCAAAGGTAGCAGTGAAGTCCGCGCTGTCAAGGGCCGTGAGGCGTCGCTTTGGCGCAGCGCGGGCCGACGCGCCTTTCAGACATTTCCCTTTGCGCGCGAGGGAGCGAGATGGTTAGGCTGGCGGCCCCCGCCTGCGGTGGACTTCCATGAAATTTGATGCGCGCGTCATTGGCATTCCAACGCACCTCGAGAGCACGCGCAAGGTCTTTGACAAGCTCGACTACCAGATCGAAGCCGCGAAGTTCGCCGGCGCCGAAGCCAAGCTGACGTCCAAGCACGGGCCGCTCAAGAAGCAGATCCAGGACTTCTTCAGGCGGCGCAGCCCCTGCGCTGCACACTTCCGCTGCGAGCGCCTCGACTTTCTCAAGCCCCTGCACGACTTTGCCTGCTTTGTAGACGGCACCACCGTCGAGGAAGTGGTTCAGGAGAACGCCTGGACCAACGCGCTCCACACCGTCATGCTCGGCCTCAACGACTCCCTGATCGTCCCCTTCGATTTCAACGTGCCCTATGAGGTCGAGGTCGAGGGCCGCGCCCACAAATATGTCGTGGCCAGCGCGCCCCGCATCCTCAAGGAACTCGAGGTCATCAACGAGTACGTCGCCGTCGAGCACACCTTCGGCGTCGATGACTTCGGCGAGTTCGTCAACTGGAGCAAGGCCGCCATGCAGCGCTTCGAGCAGAAGGAAGGCGTGGGCCGCCGCTTCTGGGCCAAGATCGCGCTGGTGGCGCTGCGCGGCGTTGTCAGCCGCGCCTTCAGGGCCGGTCTGCCGGTCATTCTCGACCCGCAGCTCGCCACGCTGGACCCCGTGATGGCCTAGGCTCTGTCTCGCGCTTGTGGCTTTTACGGGGGGTCCGTATAACCAGCCCCCTTGATTCGGGACCGTCGTGTGAAAGCAGCCTGTCTTATCGTGGTGCTTGGCCTGTTCGCCGCCTGCCTGGGCGCGCAGCGCATTCCTGTGGGCGCGGCGGGCAAGCGCCTGCTGAACATCGGCTTTTCCGTGGAAACCGAGGGCCGCATCTTCGACCGCGACCCGGACTCCGCCAGCCGCTATGAGATCACGCGAGCCCTGCGCATGCGCGAGGGCCTGCCCTTCTCCACCGACGATCTGGCAGAGGACATCAAGTACCTCACGACAGGCAGCTACCTGTTCCGCCAGGTGAAGTACGCCGTAACCCTCGACGAGGCCCAGGATGGCGTTCGCGTCAAGCTCATCGTTTCCCAACCCCTGGTCTGGCGGGTGCGCGTCATGGGCCTGCGTGCGGGGCAATGGAGCGAGGACGGCGTCACGGACGCCTGGCGCTTCACCAACCGCATTGACACGGCGCCCGGCAGCGAGTTTTCCCTGGCCCGCATCAACGGCGACACCAAGCGCCTCTATGAGTCGCGCGGCTTTCTGGATGTGAGGCCCGAGTACGCCTACACGGCCAAGGGTGTGGACGTTCTGTTCCGCGTTATCCAGAACCAGCCCCTGGCCGGCGTGACGTTTTCCGGCATCTACCAGCCCGGCTACCGCGGCGACCTCATTGACGTGCTTGGCGGCAAGAAGAGAGCACGCGAAGTGCCCAACGCCCCGGACCCCACGGGCCTCGTCGGCGTGCGCTACTTCGGCTCCGAGAGCTTCGACTTCGAGGTCACTACAGACGCCGACTCTGCCTCCATTCTGGGCGGCGCGGCCGCAATCAAGACATTCTACGAGTATCTCGGGTTTCCCTTTGTGGATGTGCGCCCGCTGCTGGTTTCTCTGCCGTTCAAGTTTGAGCGTGAAACCCTGCTGCGCGCCTACCCCGACCTGCAGCCGGAAGACCTCAAACAGATCGAGCGCGCCCACGACAAGGGCGCAGGCGGCAAGCTTGTGCTGCTCTATCGGGTCTATGAAGGACCCAAGACACTGGTCGGCGAGGTCAAGTTTTCGGGCATAGAGAACATCGAGGCCGTGGGCGGCACCGGGGCGCTCAACCCCTCCAAGGTGCAGGGATTTGCCAAGGAAATCTGGGCCGTCTGGTACGCCATGCCCTGGACCACGACGCAAGACCGCCGTTCCCGCGCCCTTGTGCGTCGCATCAAGAGCAGTGTGGGCAGCTCCTACGTCGATGCCGACGCCCTGCGCGACGCCACCCTGCTTCAGGACTACCTGAGGCAGCGCGGCTGGCGCGAGGGCGAAATCACCCTGAAAAACCGCCGCTTCAACGAAACGCGCACCCGAGTTTCGCTTGAGTATGAGCTGCGCCCCGGCCCGTTCTACGCCATCACCGATGTGCGCTTCGAGTACGCAACGCGCATGCCGCGCCGCGCTGACGCCAGCGAGAAAGTGCCCTTTGAGGCCCCTGTAGCGACGCTGGATGAGCTGATGGACGAGTTCAAGGCCGACGCCAAGGCCCTTTCGGCGCAGAGGGCCCTGGAGCTTTACGGGGCCGGCTACCTCGAGGGGTTGTCAGCGCCCGATCAGGGGCGGCACTTTGCCGCCTATTGGCTCGACGAGCCCTTGCCCCACGACGACTTCCTCCTGACTGGCGAGCCGGATTCTCCGCTGGATCAGGGTATCGAGGGCAAGATCCGCCGCCTGCTGGCCGAACGTGTTTACTCGAACATCACGCTTGAATTCGAGGCGGTGTTCTCGCGCGAGGCAGATGTTGCCACGGACTGGGACCTGCCCACCCCCGTGCGCGGTGTGAGCCTGATCGTGCGCATCGACCAGGGCCACAAGAGCCGCGTGGGGCTGGTGAACATCCGGGGCAACGAAGAGACGCGCGACGACGTCGTGCGCCGCGAAATCGGCCTCTATGCCGAGGACGACTACAACCGCAATTACCTGGAATACAGCCTCAATCGCCTCAGGCGAACGGACTGGTTCGAAAAAGCCGCTCCCGGCGGAGGCGTGCGCCACCGCCAGAGCAGCCGGCTGGTGACGAGGCCCGACGGCTCCATTGTTGAGTACACGGATTTTGCCTTTGACCTGATCGAGGGGCGCACAGGCAAGTTCAATATTTCAGCGGGCTATAACACGGGCTCGGGCTTCATCGCCAGCCTGGACCTGGAGAAGCACAACTTCAACATCCGCGGACTGTTTGATCTGTTTTTCGGCAAGATCGACTTCACGGGCGCCGGACAGTATGTGGCCCTCAAGGTGCAGCCGCCCGTGGACCGCGAGCAGCGTTACTCCCTGACTTTCAGAGAACCCTGGTTCTTTGGCTATCCCGTCGAGGTGGGTATAGGCGCGGAGTACACCACGCGCGACTTCGGCGTTTATTCCACGGGCCGTGCCGGAGTGGATCCCTACATCGGCTGGCGCGTGCTGCCCGACGTGGTTTTGAGCCTCGGCTACGGCCTTTCGGTCATCCGCCTGTTTGACGTTCCCCGCTCCGCCCCCGAGGAAATCCGCCGCGACCGCGGAAGCGAAACCATCAGCGCCTTTACCCTGGGCTTCCGCTGGGACACCCGCGACAACCAATACTTCGCGACGACGGGTTGGCTGCTGGACCTTTCCTATCGTTACGCCGGCGGGATTTTCGGGGGCACGCTGGATTTCTGGCGGCTCTCCCTTGATGCCAAGTACCACATTCCCCTCGTGGAGGTCGATGACACCCGAACGCTGGTGCTGGCCTTCAACTTCAATGCCCGCTGGCAGGACGTCCACAGCAACACAGAGCGCATCCCCTTCTCCCAGCGCTTCCTGCTCGGCGGCAGCACACCCACGGGCCTGGGCGCGCTGCGCGGCTACAAGTATGGCGGCGTGGGCCCCTCGCGCGACAAGACGGCCATCGGCGGCAACTTCACCACCACGTTCACGACCGAGCTGCGCTTTCCGATCCTGCCCGGCTCGCTCTACTTCGTTTCATTCATTGATGTGGGCGAGCTGTCGGGTTCGCTCAACACCTATGATCCGCGCGGCGTGACGATTTCGGGCGGCTTTGGCATCCGCATCATCCTGCCGGTGCTGCCCATCCCCTTCGCGCTGGACTTCGGCTTCCCCATCTACAACCAGCCCGGCAACCGCGAGGAAGTCATCAGCATCAACCTCGGATTTGGCTTCTGAACCCCCATTGGCTCATTGCGGGCCGGCTGCGCGCTGCTTAGCATTTTCACGGGCCTGTTGACTTCTCCGGATCTATCCATGAATCGAATCCACGTCGCTGTCATCGTCGCTCTCGCTCTTGTGGCCGGGCTCGCCGGCGGGCTGATCAGCTCGCAGTTCGGCCGCGCCCAGGAAGTGCATGCCGCGGGCGAAATCAAGGTCGGCATGCTGGACCTCGTGCGCGCCAGCCGCCAGTCGCGCAAGTACATTGAGCTCAAGAGCAGCTTCGACGCCCAGATGAACGACCTCAAGGGCAAGATGGAGGTCAAGAAGAAGGAGCTGGAGAACCTGAACCGCGAGCTCGACCAGCTAAAGCGCCGCAACGCGACAGCCGAAGACATCCAGAAGAAGGAAGTGGATATCAAGGCCAAGCAGGAAGAACTCAAGGTAGTCCAGGAGTACTACCAGAACTGGCTGGGCGAGCTTTCCAACGACTTCCAGAAAGAAGTGCTCGACGCCGTGTACCAGGAGGCCATCAACTACTGCAGAAAGAACGGCTACGACCTCCTTCTGCAGGAGTACGAGCTGAGCACCCAGGCCACGGGCGACGAGCTGGGAGGCAACCGCGCCTGGGCCGAAACGCTGAAGAACAAGCCCGTGCTCTATTTCGCGAACTCCGCTCCCGGCAATCCCGGCAAGCCCAACATGTACGTGCAGGACATCACCGAAGAGATCATCCGGCTGGTGAAGTAGGCCATGGCGGGCCCGGAAGACTACCTCGAGCTTCTGCGACGCCGGCGCTCAAGGCGGGAGATCACCCCAAACCCCGTCGAGCCCGAAAAGCTGGAGCGGGCCCTGCAGGCCGCCATGCGCGCGGCCAGCGGGGCCAACGCCCAGCCCTGGGAATACGTTCTCATCGAGCGCGGTCCCCTGCGTGAGCGCATCCGCCAGATGTGCGAGGCCGCCGACGCCGAATTCCATCGACGCAGCCCCGACTGGCTCAAGGAGTTCTTCAGCACCCACGCCATCACGCCGGTCAAGCAGTTCACGCACAACGCGCCCTGGCTGGTGGCGGTTTTTGGCCGCCGTGACCTGCCTTTCTGGCTTCAGAGCGTGTGGCTCTCCATTGCCAACTTCATCAACGCCCTTGAAGCCGAGGGTCTGCACTCGCTGACCTACACCCCCAGTCTCGACCGCCGCTTCAACGCCCTGCTGGGTGTGGATGAGAGCTGGAGCCTCCAGGCCCTTCTTCCCGTAGGCTACGGAGACGAGCGAGAGAAGCTGGAACCCAGGCCCCGGCATTCGCCCGCTGAAAAAGTCCGCGTGATCGATGCCTCCGGGAAACTGGCGCCCTTTGTCCAGCGCCTGCCCTTTGAGCCGTGATGCTGCCCCTTTCAATCGCGGGCCGCCAATCCAGAATCGGCACCCATGGCACTGACCTACACCACCGCCGGCGAGTCCCACGGCCGGGCCGTTATCGCCACGCTTTTCGGCCTGCCGGCGGGGCACCGGCTTGACCTGGAGCGCATTCAGGCCCAGCTCGCCCGCCGCCAAAGGGGCTACGGGCGCGGCGGCCGCATGAAAATCGAGAAGGACGTGGCCGAAGTGCTCAGCGGCGTGCGGCGCGGCATGACCCTGGGCAGCCCCCTGACCCTGTGTCTGTTCAATCAGGATGCGCGCATCGACAGGGCGTCGAGCGTGACCAACGTGCGGCCCGGCCATGCGGACCTCGCGGGAGCCCTCAAGATATCGTCCCGGGACGCGCGCGACGTGCTGGAGCGCGCCAGTGCGCGTGAAACAGCCGCCCGCGTCATGGCCGGCGCCGCCTGCCAGGGCCTGCTGGCGGAGTTCGGGGTGGCTGTCACGGCCCATGTTCTGTCCGTCGGGGGTGTTGACGCGTCAAGCGCCTTCGGGGCCGGATATCGCGCGATTGTCCACGACGCCGCGGCCGCCGTCGCCCTGCGGGACCGGAGCGAGCTGTTCACGCTGGATCAGGCCCGGGACACCGAGATCAAGGCCCGCATCGACCAGGCCAAAACCGCGGGCGACACACTGGGCGGCGTGATTGAAGTTGTGGCCACCAATCTGCCGCCGGGCCTGGGCTCACCGAACAGCCTGGAGTCGCGCCTGGACGCACGCCTGGGCGCGGCGCTGCTCGGCATCCAGGCCATGAAGGCCGTGGAGCTGGGCCTTGGCTGCGAGGCGGCGCGCCGCCCGGGCAGCGACGTGCACGACCCCGTCGTCAAGCGCACGCGGCCCCAGAGCAATAATCCCACGCCCTATGGCCGGACCAGCAACAACGCGGGTGGCATTGAAGGAGGCATCACCAACGGCGAGCCCCTGGTGCTGCGCGCCCACATGAAGCCCATTTCCACGCTCATGAAGCCGCTGCCCACGGTGGACCTGGCCACGGGTGAGGCCGCCACCGCCAACCTGGAACGCAGCGACATCTGCGCCGTGCCGGCCGCCGCCATCGTCGTGGAGTGCGCCGTGGCCTTTGAGCTCTGCCGCGCGCTTTTGGAGAAAACCGGGGGCGACAGCCTTGAAGAGGCGCGCCGCAACTTCAACGCCTACCTCGCGTCACTGCGTGCCTATCCGGGCTGAGCGCGTCTCAGGCCGTCGCCATCGGCACTTCCTGGTACTTGCCCATCTTGCGCAGCTTCTCGTAGCGCTGGTCCAGCAGCGTTTCAATGTCGACGGACTGCAGCTCGCCCAGGTGGCGCAAGAGCGTGGCCTTGACGATGTCCATGGCCTTGCGCGGGTCACGGTGGGCGCCGCCGTAGGGCTCGGGCACGATTTCATCCATGATGCCGAGCTCGATGAGGTCATTGGGCGTCAGGCGCAGCACCTTGGCCGCGTCGCTGGCACGTTTGGCATCGTGCCACAGGATGGCCGCACAACCCTCGGGGCTGATCACCGAGTAATAGCTGTTCTCCATGATCAGGTAGCGGTCGCCCACGCCGATGCCCAGCGCGCCGCCCGATCCCCCTTCGCCGATGGTCAGACAGATGATGGGCACGCGCAGCGTGGCCATCTCGCGGATGTTCTCGGCGATGGCCTGGCTCTGGCCGCGCTCTTCGGCTTCAAGGCCGGGGTAGGCGCCGGGGGTATTGATGAAGGAAATGACGGGCAGCGCCAGCTTCTCGGCCAGCTTCATCTTGCGCAGGGCTTTTCGGTAGCCCTCGGGGTGGGCGCAGCCGAAGTTGCACTCCAGGCGCTCCTTGAGGGTCTTGCCCTTGCGGTGGCCCATCACGAAACACTTGACGCCGTTGATGGTCCCAAACCCGGTTACGATGGCCGGATCGTCGGCGTAGGCGCGATCGCCGAACAGCTCCTGCCAGTCGTCAAACAGCACCTTGATGTAATCGGTCGTCAGGGGCCTGTTGGGGTGCCGCGCGAGCTGTACGCGCGACCAGGGATCGAGGTTGCCAAACACGCTGTCCGTCAGCTTCTTGAGGTCCTTCTCGAGGTGCTTGACCTCTTCTTCCTTGGCAACACGGGCGGCCTCGTCGCGCGCGTTGGCAAGGTCCATGCGGGCGCTTTCAAGCTTCATCTCAAGCTCGACGATGGGGCGCTCGAACTCGGGAACGTTCAGACGGTCAACTCCGGACATGACATTTCTCCTCAGGCTGCGCCAAGGTTAGGTTTCACTAACCCAAGCCTCAACCCCCGCCTGGGCTTCACTTTCGGACCCACAGGATTGCAGCCGCCACAACGGCGAGCAGGGGCGCGAGGGCTGCGCCCAATGCCGGTGCCATGGCACCTGCAGTGGCCAGGGTTTCAAACCAGAACAGGCTGATCTGGTAAGCGAGAATGGAAACCAATGCCAGCGCGCCGCCGCCGAGGGGTCGTGAAGGCATTGACAGAATCAACCCCGCCCCCATCAGCAGCATCAACAGGCCGCCCAGGGGATGCCACAGCTCATGCCAGAGGGCCACGCACAGCTCGCGGTAGTCGGGCCGGCGCGAGGCCTGCGCGTAGAGTTCACTCACGGGCGTGCCCGCAAAGCCGCGCTTGCGCCGCGCAAAGTCGGCGGGAAGCATTTCGCCGATGGGAGGGCGCCCGCTGAACTCACGGGCCGTGGCTTTGGCGCCGGCCTGCTCGAGCAGGGCTTCCAGGTCGTGGACCTCGCCCCGGGGCGCGAACCACTCGCCCCGCGACGAGGCCCACGTCATTTCTTCGGCTACCACCAGCGTGCGCCCGTCCGCCGAGAGAATGCGCACGCCCTGCAGCAGGCCCGCGTTGAGGTCATAGCGCCGCACAAACCAGGCGTGCCCCTGGTCGTCGCGCACGGTCAGCCGCTTGCCCTTGCGGAACTCGTAGGCCCCCACGGGCGATTCGCGCTGCGCGGCATGGAGCGGCGGCAGGGCAAACTCACGCAGCGCCAGGCCCGCGAGGGCCAGCGCCAAGGCGCCGGCAAACAGCGCCGCCAGCGCGCGACGGGGCCCCACGCCCGAGGCCTGAAGCACCAGCAGCTCGCGCGAGCGGATGATACGGGCCAGGGCGAACAGGCCCGATCCCACGACGATGAGGGGAAACAGCAGGTAGAGAATCGGCGGCAGGTTGAAGGCGTAGTACAGGGCCACGTCACGCGCGACATTTTCGAAGCGCTGAAACTCATCGAGATTGAGCAGCACATCGACTACCACGAAGATCGTGGCGATCAGCGCGCTGACCAGCACCACGGACTGCGCCAGAACGCCCAGGAAGTAGCGATCGTAGCGGGTCATAGCCAGCGCCCCCTCGTATGGCGCGCCAGCACAGCGCCCGAGAGCGCGCCGACCACCAGGGGCGCCAGCGCGCAGCAGGGCCACACGTTGGCGCCCCCCTTGGCCAGGCCGCTGGCGGCCGTGAGCAGGGGAAAGTAAAGCAACGCGCCCGGAATCACTCCCGCGCCGACTGCCAGCAGGCGGTTGGGGTGGCTGACCAGGGCCGCCAGCAGCGCGCCCAGCAACGGCAGCAGCAGGCCGGAAAAGCCCAGGCCGACGCGCCGCACGACCTCGGCCGCGGCCTCACGCGAACTGCCGCCCTCGGCCTTCTCGCGCGCCGCCTGGGCCAGCAGCCCCCCCGTATCCAGGGCCTTGGCCGCCTCCACACGCTCGCCGCCGAAATCAAACTTCCAGCGCAGGTTGTCGATGCGCTCTGCACTGAAGGCCGGTGAAAGCAGCGGCGCCTGGGCGCCCAGAACCTCAAAGCGCGGCGCGCCGGGGGCACCCGTGGCCGGGTCAAAGCACACGATGCGCGGCTCACGCACATCGTTGAGCGTGAGCTCCCCCGCGCCGCGATCATAGCCGATGCGGGCCGACCGCGCCGTCAGTGAGGCCAGCAGCCCGTCCTTGTTGTGCAGCACCAGGGTCACTTGCTCGAGGCGGCCGTCCCGCACATCGGCGTAGCTGAGGTCAATGCCGCTGAGACGCAGTTCGCGCCCGCCAGCGGGCGGGTAATTGACGAAGTCAGAAAGCGCCTGACGGGTCAGGGCATGGCGGCGGGCATAGGCCTGGGGCCCCTGCTCCGAAGCCGCATAAAACGCCATGGCCCCCGCCACCAGGCCCAGGGGCAGCAACAGGGCAAAGGCCCGCCAAGGCGGCACGCCGGAAGCCGCCAGCACCAGCATTTCGCCCTCGGCCCTCATGCGGCCAAAGGCCATGGCCGCCGCGAAGGTCAGGGAGATCGGCAGTGTCATGGGCAGCAGGGACTGCCAGAGCACCGGCCCGAATGCGAGCAGGGTGCCGACACGCGGCGTGACCTCGAATCGGTTCACGATCTGGAACAGGCCCACCGTCATGAACAGGAAGGTGAGGCCCAGCAGGCAGAGCAGCGCCAGCGGCAGAACTTCTCGCAAGATCGCGCGGTCAAGCCTGAACATGTTGTGGTTATAGCAGAATCATGCGGGCGTCGGCGCTCGGCCGCTGCCAGTCCTGCCTCCACCTGAAGGAGCCGCAGGCGCTTGGGCGCCGGTCCCGCGCTCAACTGCGCGGCCACAGCCGCTGACCTGCCCTGAACCTCTGCATCAATTTCAACGCCGCAGCGCTCCACAGCATCGCCAGTGCGGCCAGCCACGCCAGGCCCGGAAACTCCTCCGTCGAGCAGCCGCCCCCGCCGCCCCCGCCTCCACCTCCGGACGATGCCGCCGTAATCGTCACGCCGACGTTGGCCGGCGTGAGCTGCCCGCCCAGTTCAGTCACCGTGAGGGTCACAGCGCCGGGTGCGCTGCAGGCCACGGAGAACGTGAAGGCGCCATTGACCGTCATGCCGCTGGTGAGGCCCAGAAGCGTCCCCGGCCCCGAGGCATTGAGCGCCAGGTTGTAGCTGCCAGAAGTCACCAGGGACCCCGAATTGTCCACGACGCGGGCCACGAGATTGAACGTCTGCCCCTGTTGCGCCGTCACGGGTGCGCCGACGAACTCGAGAGCCACGGCCGTGCCCGGCCCCGCCAGGGCCAGGTCCACTCGACGCACTTCGCCTGCCGACAGATTCAGCACCTGTCTGGCGGCGGTGCCGATGCCCCCGAGGTTGGCGTTGAGCGTATAGCTGCCGGGCGTCAGTTCCAGCCAGCAATAGAAGCCATCCTTCGCGCTGAGCGACGTGTAGGTGCTGCCGCTGCGCGTGATCCAGGCGTCCGTCACGGGCTGACCCGTCGCAAAGTCCGTGACGTAGCCGTACACGATGGCCTTCGTCGGGTTGGTCAGCCACGAAAGCGCCGGCGCATTGGCCGGCTGCGCGTAGACGCTTGCCGGCAACGCGCTCCAGAAGTTGTAGCTGTTGGCTGCGCCATAGCTCCACACCGTCGTGCCCGGCGCGCCCAGGCTGCGCGCCGCGGTAATCTCGTTGATGGTCTCAGTCGCGCTGCCGTCTCCGCTGGCGCTCATGCCGGGGTAAATGTGGCGGCCGTTGGCGCTTGCGAGCCAGTCAGGCACCAGGTCCGAGAAATCAGGCTTGCTGCCGCCGTCGGGCCAGTAGCATTGCGGCGCAATCCAGTCGATCGCGCCCGCCGCAAGCCACGCCTTGGCGTCCTGATGGCGCGGCTTGCCGTAATAGTAACCCGTGGAGTAACCGGGGTAGGCGCTGGCGGCATAGAGCCCCAGAGGCGCGGCTGAAAGCTGCAGCGTGGGGTTGACACTGCGGACGTGGGCGTAGACATCACGCAGCCAGCGCGTGATCTGGTCGGAGGTCCAGTCGTCGAAGTTCAGGGCGCCGGGATTGGCGCCGCCCAGCCTGCGCGCCTGGCTGACCGTGTCGTGGCTGTATTGCGGCTCGGGGTTGCGGATGCGGTCGAAGTGAATGCCGTCGAGGTCGGGGTAGGTGTTCACCAGATACATTACCTGCTCGCGCAGATACTGCTGAACGTCGGGATGTCCGGGCGCGAGCCACCAATAGCCGTCAACGACGGAGCTTTGCGGAGTGCCGCTGGCGTCAGCGATGAGCCAGCTCGGGTGCGTACCGGCGAAGGCGGCGCTGCAAACGTGGGTGTTGAAGTAGCAGTGAACTTTCAAACCCAGCGCGTGCCCCGCGTCAAGCGCATAGCGCAGGGGATCGTCGCCCGCGCCCAGCGTAATCAGTGAACTCAGCGGTTCATTGGGCGAAGGATAAAGAGTCGTCGTGTCGCCGCGCATCTGAATCAACACGGTGTTGAAGTTGCCCGCTTTGGCGTTGGCCATGATGGCGTCAATGTTGCTCTTCCATACGCTTGGCGTGGTGCTGGGCCACTCAAAGCGGCTGACCCACACGCCGCGGAATTCATCGGCGGCGGGCGTCACGGGGCGAAAGCGCACGGCGTCAGCAATCACCACGCTGGGGTTGGCGTTGTTCGCCAACAGCACCCGGCCCGCAGTGCCCGCGTTGAACGTGTAGGTGCCAAGCACGCGCCAGGTGCTGCCGTTGAGCTGCTGGTTGACGCTCAGGCTGCTCGTGCCGCCCGCATGGGTCACGGCAAAGGGCGCGTTGCTGGCCCGGTTGGCGCCCGACACATACCACACCGCCACCTCATAGCTGCCGGTTGCGGGAATCGTCGGCCGCCATTCCACGGTCGCGGTAGCGCTTGCCGCGCTGCTGGCGTAGACGTAGCCGCTGCCGTAAAAGCCCGACGACGAGCCCGCCGTCCAGGTGCCCGTGAGTTGCGCGTAGCCCGCGCCGCCATTGTCGATGATGATGTCCTGCGCCAGCGCCGCCGTGCAGAAGCAAAGCAGTGCCGGCATGAGAATCAGCGTACGAAGCATGCAAGGATCCGCCCAAGAGAGTCGGACCCCAGAGATACGGTATCAGTGAGAATTGTCAATGCAGCCTGCGGGCCGGACGGCATCAGTCCAGCCGCGAAGCATTGCGCGGCGCCCCCGACAGGTGGCGAAACACGTCGCACAGGCATTCTTCAGTCAGTTTCGTTTTCTCGTGGAAGTGCGCGGCAACAAAACCGAGCACGGGGGCGCCGACGAGACAGACGACAAAACAGGCCGCCGGGCCCTCCACCGCGTTGCGGCCGGACGCCATCAGCACTACGGCGGCCACCACGCTGCCGAGCAGGAGAGCGACACTGGCCACTGCGAAGGCCCAGAATCCGGCCTGTTGGAACTTCCAGTCCGCATAGAGTCTGCGGGCCACACGGTCCCAGGCGATGCGATGAAGGTCGCCTGGGCTGAACCCGGCCCCATGCCGGCGTGGATCGGAGTAGGGCACCACAAACTGCGGCGGCAGGGCCCTGAGCTCGCTGACGCCCCACTCCGAAACAAAGATCAGGGGCGAGTTGCAGGTGTTGCAGACGATGGAGCGGCCTTCACCGATCAGCAGGTGTGCCGCGCAGCAGGGACAAAGCATGGCCCGCATGGTCCGCCTCCGCTCCGATTATACCCCGCACGCGATGCTCATGGACGGGATTTGGCCCTTGGTTCAATAAAGGGCCTCGCTTGCAGGGCTCCGTCGGCGCCGATGGTGAACTCCACGGCCCCGCATTCGTAGCTCTTCCACACCTGCGCCCAGGCAGCGTAGGCCGCCAGGCTTTCCTCAGCCGGAAAGGTCTCCCGGGCACTGACCACCACGTGCTTGGGCTTCATGCGCGAAAGCAACCCCTCCAGCCCCTCCACCCGGCTGCCCTGGTGCGGTGCATACAGCACATCCACGGGGGCGAGCTGATCGACGATGCCCGCGAAGCCGCGATGTTCAACATCCCCGCACAGCAGCAGGCGACGGCCCCCCAGATTCACCTCCAGCACCAGGCCCGTTTCGTTGCGCAGATCTGCCGCGCCGATCAGGGCGCGCGAAAACTCCATGTCGGGCCACAACGCCTTGACGCTCACCCCCGGGGCCAGTTCAAACTCCTCCCCTCGCTTGAACAGGCGCACCCTGGTTCTCGCGGCCAGCCATTGCGTCAGGGCGCGGCCGGTTTCATCTTCCGCGAAGGACTCCGGCAACAGAACGACGCCCACAGGAAAGCGCTCAAACAGTTGAGGCAGGCCATTGACGTGGTCGGCGTCGGCGTGGGAGATCGCCAGCACGTCAATGCTCTGGCGGCCGCGCTCCCAGAGAAATGGCGCCAGCACCCGCTCTCCCGCGCCACCCAGACTGGTGCTGCCGCAATCCACCACCATGCAGGGACCCGTCGGGACCTCCAGCACGGCGCAGACACCCTGACCCACATCCAGGGCCGTGAACACCGCCGGGCCCGGCCTCTGCGTGCTGACAAGACTCAGCGAGGGCAGCAGGCACAACCACAGCAGCCACATCGCAGCGCCTGTCACCCGCGGCAACCCCAGGCGCGGCAACGCAAACACACTGAACAGCAACGCGTAATAACCGACCAGCCACCAGAGCGGCGGGGCCGGCAGAAACAGGTGGCTGAAGGGAAGCGAGGCGCAGACCTCACTGATCCAGGCCGTGGCACCGCAAAGCCAACCCAGAGGCCAGGCCAGCAGAGCGCCGGCGCCGGGAATAAAGGCCAGGGGCGCCAGCATGGCGATGAACAACGTGGCCGTGACCAGCGGGGTGGCCACGATGTTGCTGAAGAACATGACGGGGCTCAGCACATGCACCGTGGCAGCGAGCAGGGGCCAGGTGCAGAGGCTGACACCCAGCGATATGCCCAGAGAGTTGCCCAACCAGCCCAGGGCTACGGCCCAGGGCCCACGGCCCCGGGGGGCGCCGGGCGCCTTCAGCCTCAGCGCGGGTGCGACGACGACGATGCCAAGCACCGCCAGATAGCTCAGTTGGTAGCCCAGCTCGGCCACGGAGCCCGGATCAAGCAGGGCACCCAGCAGCGCGCTGCCCCCCAGCACGTTCAGGGCGTCGGGCTTGCGCGCCAGAATCTGGCCCGCGGCATAAATGGAAACCATCAGCACGGCGCGCAGGACGCTGGGCTGAACGCCGGTGACAAACAGGTAGGCCAGGGCCGCAAGAGCCGCCACGCTCCAGCCCGCGCGGGGGCCAGCGCCGAGCAGGCGCAACACCAGCACCACGGCCCCCGCCAGAATCGCCACGTGAACGCCGCTGACCACCAGCAGGTGCACGGTGCCGCTGCGCACAAAGGCCTCGCGCTGGGCCACGCTCAGGCTGCCCCGCTCGCCCAAAACCGCAGCGCCCAGGATGGCCGCGCGGTCGCGCGCCATGTGCACCCCCACGCGCTCGTGCAGGAACTCATGGGCGGCCAAGGCCAGGGAGCGGGGCTCAAATCCGGCCTTGCCCCGGACCACCAACTGGCCCGGCTCGTTGAGCGTCATGGTATGCGTGACCCCAAGCCGGGCGTAGCGCCGCGCGCTGTCCACCTCGCCGGGGTTGCCGGCCCGTCGCGGCAGCCGCAAGCGACCCAGCACGGTCACTTCGTGAAACAGAGGCACAGGTGTGTCCGGCGGCACGTAGAGCTTGACCAGACCCCGGGTCGGCTCGCCGAGATCCGGCAGGTAGTCAACGCGCAGCAGGTAGCTGTCATTGCGGCGCGGGTCAGCGCCGACGGGAAAGTCAGCTTCGGGCGCGGGCTGGTCGGGATATTCAAAGGCGGCGGGGTCGCGCCTCACATAGTCGCCGCCCTCGACGATGACCCCCTCCAGGCGCACCAGTTCAGTCCCCTGCTCAAAGCGCGAGGACAGGCTTTGCGGCGAAGGCAGCAGCCATAGCGAGGCATAGCCCCAAAAACCAGTCGCCAGGGCCAGGGCGGCAAGGCCGGCCCCAAGCCAGAGTGCGGGTTGCCGCGCGGCCAGGGCCGCCAACCCGAGCCCCAGCAGGCCCGCGCCCAGGGCCGCAAGTGCCGCGCTCAGGGGCAGGGCCAGCATGTCGCCGGCGGCGCAGCCCGTCACGGCGGCCACACCCGCGAGCAGCGCCGGCCGCCGCGGAAGAAAGGCACGCACTGGAGGGGCTGCCGCATCCACAGCTTGGGAATACAAGCTTCAGATTGCGAATGCCAGTGCCGGAGTTGATTGCGCTTTTGGGGTTCAAGGCGGACGAGACGAACCTATCATCGCCCCCATCCCTGCAACCCCTTGTCGCGTCTTGAGCCGCCCGACGGCGGAGGAGCCTGTTTATGCGCTACATGTTCTTTGTGACGGCGCTGTTCGCCCTGACCGTGATGGCCTGTACCCAGACTGCCACTTCAAAGTCCGCCAAGGAGCCAAAGGCCGAAGCCAAACTGGAGCGACTCAGCAGCGAAGAACTGGAGCAGACTTTTTCGGATTTCGGAGGAAGTCCCGACCAGGTTCCGCAGCAGGCCGGCCTGGGCGGCACAGGCAACGAAGCCGGCATGTTCTTCCAGGATATGGGCCGCGAAGGAAACCTCGGCGGCGCCCACATCAGCCTCGAAGACGGCGCTCCCAGCGGGCTCTTTCTCCGTGGCGCCCCTGTCAACTTCAACCAGGACATCATGGGCCGCTTCTCCGGCAGCACGGATGGCGAGCAGGAGCGGATTCACCGCGCCGGATGGATCAAGCTCGACGTAAAGAAGGCCATTCGCTATGCCTCGGAGCTGCGCCGCCTCGCGGCGAACTTCCAGGCCTCGGTCACCTCATTCAAGAGTAACGAGGTCACCTGGAAGATGCCGGCCTCCAACCTTGAGGCCCTTCTGGCCTACTTTGAAAAGCGCGAAGACACGGAGCTATTGGGCTATGACTTCCGCCAGTATGACCGCACCGGCGACTTCTACGCCATCGACGCCCGCATCAAGACCGTAACCGTCATGCGGGACACCCTGCTCAAACTGGCTGAAAGGGCGGAGAAGCTGGAGGAACTGATGAAAGTTCAGGAAGCACTGGATCAGAACATGGCCAACCTCGACCGACTCAACGCCGCTGCCAAGGAGATTGAGCGACGGGCAGGCAAAGTCGAGGTCAGAATCATACTCGAGGACTGAGGAATTCCTTCACCCTCACGGCGCATCGGGGGATTTCTGGAGCGGGCCGCCAACCAACCTGGAGATCTCCCATGCGCAAAGTTGCGTTGCTTCTGCTGGCTGTCGTGTTCGTTCCTGGCTGTGCCTCCATGGCGGCGACGGGCGCGCCGCCTCCGGAAGCGAACCGCGTCGAGCGTGAGACCCCGGCCGCCCAGCCCTCCGAGACCATGCCCGCCCAGCCCCGTCACTTCGATGACAGCGGGCCGATCACGGAAGCTCCATTGGAGCCCGCCGAAATGCGCATCCAGCGTGCCGGCAGCGTGACCGTTTCCTGCTCGGGCAAGGAGATCAAGGCCTCCCGCGAGATCCGCCGCGCCGCCATGAAATTCGACGGCCTGGTCATGGGTTTCAAGGACGACGAAGTCTGTCTCAAGCTGGCTTCGAACAAGCTCGACGCCTTCATCGACTTCCTGGACAGCCAGGACAACCTCGAGGTCAAGGCCTATGACTTCTCGGCCTTTGACCGCACGCTGGAGCATTACTCCCTCGCTGAGCGGCTGGAGCGCGCCCAACTGGTCCATGACCAGCTCAAGGAACTGCTTCGAAAGGCCGCCAGCCTCAACGAGCTTGAACGCATCGAACAGAAGCTGGCCGAAAGCCAGAAATCCCTCGACGCCCTGAAGACGACCAAGCTGGACATCGACCTGCGCGCCGGCCGCGTTGACCTGAAGATCATCATCAAGTAAGGCGCCCCGACCCTGACCGCCGCCTCCCCGCCCCCGGGACCGGCGCCGCCAAGGCACACCCGGCTGCCGACTGCCTTGACTTGCGCGGCAAAGGCAGTCAATTTTTGCCTGTAGGACAGCTCAAGTTCCGGGAGGAAGCCGACATGCGAATGGGTTCGCTCGCCTGTTTCTTCTTGCTCGCCAACGTGCTGACGGCCGCCGGCTTCAACCTCGACCGGTTTCCGCCGCAACGCAGCGCGGGCAACCTCTTTGATGGACGCCTGGAGGCTGCCGGCAACGCCAAAGATGATGCCCCCGACCTGGGAGACTTCAGCCTTTATTCCGGGCTGGGTCTGTTGCTGGACCCCGTGGGTTTTGGTTGGAACATCGAAAGTGACTTCTGGCTGGCACCGGTGCTGGCGGTCGGCTCGCGGCTGTCCATCGGTGTCGGCGACGAGACGCTTGTGCTCGGCTTTGCCCCCGTGGTCAAGGGAGCCGCCCCGGTTCCGGCCTTTGAGCGCACCATGGTCTATGCCTTTCTCGGGCCGGGGCTCGGCTACGTTTCCCACACCAGTGACAAGGGCAGTCGAGACAGCGAAGTGGGCTTCCTGCTGACCTTCGGCGTTGGCATCGACATACATTTCATTTCCGCGTTTTCCATCGGCGGCGGTCTGGCCTTCGACTGGCTGGTGACACGTCCCGCCGACGAGGGCTTCACCATGACCCTGGAGTTTCTGCGCGTGGGAGTCCATTTTTAGGGCTCCCCTCCGTTGCCGCACCGTGAATTCGTCCTTACCACCATTTCAACCGGCTCTCAGCCGCGTGTCGGCCCCATGATTTCACTTTGGCCGGGCCGCCGCAGCAGGGCCTTTCGTGGCCAAGTGCATGTTGTCGCGCCGACATCCAACGCGGCGGGTCGTTTCACGTTTCAACCAAACGCTTGTTTCGCGCGGGGTCGCCCCTATGATGCCGCGCCAAGCCTGAATTGCCTTTGAGGACGCCGTGAGCGAGAGCGCCTTGGCTGAACACAAACATGACGCGCCGGCAAAGCCCGCCAAGCCCAAGAAGGGTTCGCGGGAAGAGCTTGAGACGCTGGATGACTACGAACTCGTCAAGCGCTTCACCAAGGGCACCGTGGACGCCTTTGAAGTGCTGGTGCTGCGCCACAAGCGCCAGGTCTACAACTTCATCTACAAGATGGTGGGGAAGCCCGAGCCCGCCGACGACCTGTTCCAGGAAACGTTCATGCGCGTGCTGAAGAACGCGCACACCTACAGGCCCCGCGCCAAGTTCACGACCTGGACGCTGCAGATCGCGCGCAACGTGACGCTGGACTACTTCAAGCGCGAGAACCTGCGCCAGCACGTCAGCCTTGACGCCACCGTGCCGGGCGACGACAAACCATTGCGAAACCTCGTGCCCGGAAACGAGCCTCCTTCGCAGGATGTGCTGTTGTCCAAGGAGCTGCTTGAAGAAGTGCAAAGCGCCATCAAGCGCCTGCCCCTGCACCAGCAGGAGGCCCTGGTGCTGCGCGTCAACGAGGAACTCCCCTACGCCGAAATATCGGAGATCGTGGGCAGCCCCGAGGGCACGGTGAAGTACTGGGTGCATGAGGCCGTGGCGGCCCTCACCCGCTATCTGGCCAAGCGCGGCCTGACATAAAGCAGCCTGGCCGGCCCCGAAATTCCCAACGCCTGGCCGGCCGAGGCGTAATACAGAAGGTGGGCAAGGCGCGATCCACGCGACAGCCCCGAGAACATAGAGATCCCCATGGATACCCGCGAAGCCAAGGTGCAGCTCCCCGCCTACCTCATCGGCGACCTCTCGCCGAAAGAGGCCGCGATGCTGGAGGGCCACCTGGACGTCAACCCCGAGGCGCGCGAAGCCAAGGAACAGTTGTCGCGCCAGCTTCTGCCCGTCATGAACCTGCCCGCGCCGGAAGTCGGCGAGGCCGCCCTTGCGCGCCTTTTCATGGAAGCGCGGCGCGAACTGGCCAAGCCCGAGCGCCAGCCCGATTTCTCCTGGCGCGAGAACGCCCGTTTCTTCATGCGCGTGGCCGCCGTGCTCGTGGCCACGGCGGTGCTGGGCGTGGTGGTGGCCGGGGTGATTCCCTCGGGCAGCGATGTCGTGGGCAGCCTGGTCACCGTGGGCAACGACGTGCGCGTCGTGCGGCAGAACGAGCTGGTGGAAACGCCCCAGGGCGTGCCCATGACCCTTGATCTCAAGGCCGCCGGCGCGCGTATCGACCTTGACGGCTCCTCGGCGCTTGTGGTGCGCGGGCGCGGCCACGAAAGCAGCATCGAAATCATGCGCGGCCGCGTCATCGTGGGCGCGAGCAGCCACACGGTTCACCTTACCTGCGGCGAGGCTGAGGTCGTGGTCCTGCCGCGTTCCGTGGCCGCCATTGACTTCGACGCGCCCTTTGAACGCATCCGCGGCAAGGGCGCGGTGATTGAGCTGCAGCGCCAGACCATCGCCCATGTCGCCCGCGTGTCGGAGCGCCTCTTCGGCGGTCGTATTGACACGGCGGGCCTGCCGGCTGAGGTGGCCAACCGCCGCGTCTCCATTTACGGCAATGGCCTGCGCAAGGAAGAGTTCATGGCGGCGTTCAAGAGCGCCGCGGAGCGCCACGGCGTGGTCTTCACGGCGGACCTCAAGGACTACACCCTGACTTACAGTCAGGGCACCGCGGGCAGCAGCCTGGATGAAAGTGAGAGCATCCTGAAAGTGGCTTCACTGCAGGGTCAGGTTGAGTTTATCGGTGAAAAGAGGCTTGAACTCTCTGACCGCTCCAACTCGGTGGTGGTGTTCGCCAACGGCGCCGTGACCGAGTCCTCCGACGCCGAGGGCGCCGCCCGGGCTCAGCGCATGGTGGTGTGGGCGGGCCGCAGCGACATGCCGCACTTCAGACTCAGCGAGACGGTGAACAATTATATCGCCATGGGCCAGGGCGGCGGGCGGGTGATCACCGTGGCCACGGCGCTGCCCGTCGGCACGGTGCTCAGCCACGACAGCATCCGCTACGGCGGCACCCTGATCCGCGTGGGAGAACCCGTGAAGCTCGCTCTTCCCGGCGCTGCCGGCGGCCGCCTCATGGGCGTGATGAGCAGCGGCATCGAGGTTTCGGCCGATGACCCGGCGGGCACCCGCTACTTCGTGCCCATCAGCAACTCTCAATCTCGCTGACAGCCATGAGAATTCCCACCTCGGGGGCGGCTTATGCCGCCCCCGACTGCTTTGACGCCCGTGAATATGGCCGGTCAAGATGCTCTAATGCCCTCTCCACCCATCGGAGCTTCCCATGCGGCGCTTTTTCCCCCTGCTGGCCCTGGCCCTGCTGATCGTTCCCGCCCAGGCCCAGCGCAACACCGAAGACGGCCAGGCCGAGTTCAGCAAGGCCTGCAAGTTCACCCTGACCCGGGCTGATGGCTACCAGCGCGAGGTCTGGGTTGCCCTGGCCGCCACGGACGTTGCCCCCAAAGCCCTGCTGGACTCCATGGACCGCAGCTTTGCGTCCTCCAGCAGCCTGGCCGTGCTGCATGAAGGCTATGGCGCGCCCACCAGCGCGCGCCCCGGAGCCGGCCTGCCCGCAGACGCCGAAGAAGAACTGCTGGCGCGCAAGGCCCTGGTCGCGGGCTATGAGGCCGCCCTCGAAAAGCTTGGCGTCAACCGCACGACGCGGCGCTACACCCGCGTTTCCGTGCTGGCCTTCTATGAGGCCGGCGTCCGTGCCTGGAACATGGCCCTGCGCGACGAAGTGGACGCCGACCAGTTCGTCCTCGTCGATCCCCCCGTTGGCGACCTCGCGGCCGCTCCCGCCGGCGTCAAGCCGCGCGGCATGGACATCTTCCTTCATCCTCGGAGCGCTGCCGAAGGCCAGGAGCAGGAGGCGCGCCTGCTGGACCTGCTCGGCCCCTGGGCGGTCAACGCCCGCATCATGCACAGCTTCCGCCGCGAGGGCGGGCTGGAGGCCAAAGTGGCCGAAGTATGGGGTTCGCTGCGCGGCTACTCCGTGGCCGCGCCGGACGGCAAACGGATGACGCTCGATACGATGGTCAATAACCTCGAGAGCTATGACGTGGTGTTTCTCGGCGAGCTGCACGGCAACCCCGGCGCTCACCTGCTGCAGCATGACGTGGTCAAGGCGCTGCACGGGCGCTGGAAGCACTGGGCGCTGGCGACGGAGCAGTTCGAGCGCGACGCCCAGAAGGCCGTGGACGCGTACTTTCAGGCCGCACGCCGCGGGCGCGTGGAGACCGCCGAAGAAAAGGCAGCGGCCGAGCGCGAATTCATGAAGGGAGCCCGCCCCTGGCCCAACCACGCCGATTACCGGCCCATGGTCGAGTTCTGCCGCGAGCGCGGCATTGACCTCATCGCGGGCAACATTCCGCGGCGCCTGGCGGCACGTGTGAACAAGGAGGGCCCCGAGGTGCTGGCCCAGTTCTCGGAGGAAGACCGGGGCTACAGCGCGACGAAGATCGTGGCCAACGAAGGCGCCTACCGCGACAATTTTTTCAAGGTCATGGGCAGCAGCACCGGCGCCAAGCGCGACGAAGCCTACGAGCGGCTCGATCGCATGTATGCCGCCCAGTGCATCAAGGATGACACCATGGCCGAAAGCGTTCTGGCCTGGCTGGAAAGAAACAAGGGCGCCAAGGTCTTACACATCAACGGCGCCTTCCACAGCGCCGGCGGCCTGGGCATCCCCGAGAAGCTCAAGCTGATCAACCCCAAGCTCAGGATTGCGGTGGTGACCTGCGTGGAGAGCGACGCGCCCGCCAGTGAAACCGTGGACGCCGAAGAGGCCCGGGGCAACGACTTCATCGTGTTCGTGCCGGCCTCGCGTCCCACGCGCAAACTCAAGGGCACTGACACGGGCGAAACCATGCCCGGCGCCCACCGTTGACCAGGGCCTGGGCGCTTGACCGCGCCCGGGCTCACTCGCAAAGTAGCGCCGAGTTCTGACAGGGGGGCTGCCGTGGCGAAGACGACCAAACAGAGTCGCAGGACCCGCGTGGCCAAACAGGGCAGCGGCCGCGCCACCTCCCGCAAGACCATGCCTGCCAGGCCCAAGACGGGAAAGCCCGCCGCAAAGCTCAAGCCGCCGGCGACTTTGGCCCCTGCCGCGCGCCTCTTCGGCACCGACGGCGTCAGGGCCACGGCAGGAGAAGAATCACTCACCCCGTTGAGCATTCTCAAGCTGGGGCGCGCTCTGGGCCGCTATTTGTGCAGTTTCACCAAGGGGGCTGAGCGCCCCGTCGTGCTGCTGGGTGTGGACCCCCGCCCCAGCGCCGACTATGTGGGCACGACCCTGTGCGCCGGACTCACGGCCGAATGCTGCGACGTACACTGGCCCGGCATGATGAGCACGCCCGAAGTCGCCTACCTCACCAAGCATGGCCCCTTCGCCGCGGGTGTGGCGGTGACGGCAAGCCACAACCCCGCCAGCGACAACGGCATCAAGATCATCGCCAAGGATGGCGGCAAGCTGCCCGACGCCGTCGAGCGCGAACTGGAAAGCGCCATGGTCGCGCAGGACGCGGCGTCGCCCGCCCTTCCCGCCAAAGGGCGCTTTGGCTGGCTTCAGCTCTCGCGGGAGAGGCACTACGAAGAATTCATCGTGCGCACGTTCCGCGCCAGCTATGCCAACCTCGCGCGCAAGCCCCTGCGCGTCGTGTTTGACAACGCCTTTGGCGCGCGCAGCATCGACCTTCAAGTCGTCTCCCGTCTGGCCAAAAGCGTGACCCTGGGCCGCACCTCGCCCCAACTGCGCACGGGCATGCCCATGTCCACCAGCGAGGAACTGGCCGCCAACGCGCTGGATATCTTCTATCTGAACACGGCTTCGCCCTCGCAGCCCGAGCAGCACCACCAGATCAACGCGGGCGTGGGCTCGCTGCATCCCCAGGCCTGCGCCAAGGCCGTGAAGGAACTGCAGGCGGATCTTGGCGTGTGCTTTGACGGCGACGGCGACCGCTGCGTGCTGATCGACGAAACCGGCACCGTGCGCGACGGTGACTACATGCTCGCCCTGCTGGCGGCGGACCTCAAGGCCGCGGGCAAGCTCAAGGGCGACACCGTGGTCAGCACCAGCATGGCGAACTTCGGCCTCGAGGCCGCCCTGGGCGAGCTGGGCCTGAAGCTGCTCCGCACGGAAGTCGGAGACCGCTTTGTGCGTGAGGCCATGAAGTCCGGCGGCTTTGTGCTGGGCGGCGAGCAAAGCGGGCACCTGATCATCGCCGACGAACAGCACGACATCGGCGACGGCCTTTACACCGCCCTGCGCATCATTGAGGTCATGCTCGACTCCGGCAGAAAACTCAGCGAGCTGTGCGCGGGCCTGACCAAGTATCCGCAGGTCATCCGCAACGTGCGCGTCCGGCACAAGCCCGACCTCCATTCCCTGCGCCATGTGGTCGAGGCCCGCCGCGAGGCCGAGAGAAAGCTGGCCCAGAGCGGCCGCATTGTCGTGCGCTATTCCGGCACCGAGCCCCTGCTGCGCATCATGGTCGAGGGCAAAGACCCGGGCCTCGTCGAGTCCGTGGCATCGGCCGTCGAGGCCGCCGCCCGCAAGGAACTGGCCTGACCCAGGAAGGCGCCCCATGGACGCATTGATTCTGGCTCTGGAAACCTCCGGCGACCTCGGCGGCGCGGCTTTGCTCGCCAAGGGAAGCCTGCTGGGCGAGGAGCTGGTCAGCGGGCCAAGACGCCACGGCGCGGAACTCATGCCCTGCGTGGACCGGCTGCTGGCCAAGCAGCGCGTCAGTCGCGAACAACTGGGGGTCATTGCAGTCAATGCGGGACCGGGCTCCTACACCGGGCTGCGCATCGGTCTTACCACGGCGGCGGCGCTGGGTTATGCCCTGAACAAGCCCGTGGTGGGCGTGGGCGCCTTCGACTGCATGGCCCTGCAGTTCGTAACGGACCGGGCCTTTGACACCCGCTTTCGCGGCGAACTCTGGCCCGTGCTGGACGCGCGCCGCGACGAAGTCATGACGGCGCGATTCGTCTTTGAAAAGGGCGATCTCAAGCGGGTCGGCGCGGACATGCTGGTGCCCCCCGCGGAGCTGTCGCGGCAGGCGGCGCCGGGCTCTTTGGTGTTCGGCAGCGGGGTGGCGCCCTACGAGAACCTGCTCAAACCCCAGCCTCTGAAGCTGGGGCCCTCGGCCTTTGAGATTGCGCCCGCTTCCGTCGCGTTGCAGGCCTGGCGTGAGCTGGTGAATGTCGCTGACCCCGCCGCCCTGGAACGCCGGGCCGTCTTGCCCCGTTACTTCCGGCAGGTGCTGGCCATGACGACTGAAGAACGGGCGGCCAGGTCAGGTGCCGGTCGGGCCCCCGACTAGCCAAGACCGCCGGCCCTAAGTAAGAAGTCAGAGGTCCGCCGCGGCCCTTGCCGCCCTGGACACCGGACATCCATCCCTTGACTGCAACGGAGCACCCATGCCGCTCGTGACCAGGCCCGCCTCGTTTCCGACCAAGCTCTTCATCAACGGCGAGTTCGTCGATGCCGCCGACAAGCGAACCTACGACACCATCAACCCCGCCGATGAGTCGGTCATCGCGCCCATTGCCTGCGCGGGCCGAGCCGACCTTGAGGCCGCGGTGGCAGCGGGCAAGGCGGCGCTGGCGGGCAAGTGGGGAACCATGGGCCCGGCCCAGCGCTCGCAGCTCATCTGGAACATCGGCGACGAGATCATGAAGCGCCGCGAACAGTTTGCCGCGCTCGAGGCCATGGACGCGGGCAAACCCTACAGCGAGTGCTACGCCATCGACGTGCCCATGGCCGCCGACCACTTCAAGTATTTCGCGGGCGTGCTGCGCTCGCTGCAGGGTGAAACGATTCCCGTCAATGACAGCCTGTTCGTCTACACGCTTCGCGAACCTCTGGGCATCGTCGCCGGCATCACGCCCTGGAACTTCCCGCTGCTCATGGCCGCGCGCAAGATCGGCCCCGCCATTGCGGCGGGCAATGTCTGCATCCTCAAGCCGGCCAACCCCACGCCGCTGACGGCGCTCCTGCTGGCCGAGTGCATCGCCGCGGCCAAAGTTCCCGCGGGCGTGGTCAGCGTGCTCACGGGCAAGGGCAGCGAAGTGGGCCAGATGATCGTCGAGCACCCCGAGATTGCCGCCATCAGCTTCACCGGCAGCACGGAAATCGGCGTCAAGATGGTGCGCGACGCGGCCCACACGCTGAAGAAGCTGACCATGGAACTGGGCGGCAAGTCGCCCAACGTGGTCTTCGCCGATGCCGACCTTGACACGGCGGTGAAGGGAGCGCAGGCCGCAATCTTCTACAACAAAGGTGAGGTGTGCACGGCGGGCTCGCGCCTTTTCGTCGAGGCCAAGGTTCACGATGAAGTCGTCGAGAAGCTGGCCGCTCGCGCCGGCAAGATGACCCACGGCGACCCGCTCGACAGCGACACCAAGCTTGGCCCGCAGAACAACAAGCAGCAGTTCGAGACCACCCTCAAGTTCATCGAAGAAGGCAAGAAGGCCGGCGCGAAGCTGGTCGCGGGCGGCGAGCGCGCAGGCGCCAAAGGCTACTTCGTGAAGCCGACGGTATTTGCCGACGTGAAGCCTGAAATGAGCATCGCGCGCGAAGAGATCTTCGGTCCCGTGCTCGCCGTGCAGAAGTTCGAGAGCTTCGAGGAGCTGGTCACAAAGGCCAACGACTCGCGTTACGGCCTTGCCGCCGGCGTCTGGACCAAGGACGTGAGCAAGGCGCACCGCTACGCCAAGGCCATCAAGGCCGGAGCGATCTGGGTCAACTGCTACAACTGGTATGACTCGGCTGTCCCCTACGGCGGCTACAAGCAAAGCGGCTATGGCAGGGAAATGGGCCTGCAGGGGCTGGCGGCCATGACGCAGTCCAAGAGCGTGTGGGTGCAACTGTAAGCGCCATCCGCCGATGGCGCCGACGGCCGCAGATCAAGGCATCCCCGAATCGGATCCTCAGACCCATGCGATCATCGGCGCTTGTATGGAGGTACATCGGATTCCGGGATGTGGCTCTGCTGAAACAGGCTACCGGCAAGCCGCGCGGCATTCGCTGCTTGCGGACTTGGCACGTAACCCAACGTACGTCTGCGTAATCTGCACCCTCTGTGGATGACCTTTGCCGCGCCGTGGCGGTTTCGGGCCGCGGGAGTTTTGGGCTAGTCGTCTTCGCCGTCGTCGCGCGGATTCTTGCCGCGGCCCAGGGCGCGGCCCTTCTGGTTGCGACGGGGCTGTTGGCGGTGAAACTCGACGATGTGGCGCACTGCGTCGTCGGGATCGTCGGTGCGGTGGAAGAGGTCGAGGTCTTCGGCGTTGATGTGGCGGTACTGCGCCAGCATGGTCCCTTTCATCCAGTCCACGAGCCCCTGCCAGTACTTGTTGTCGAACATGACGCAGGGAATCTTGCGGATCTTCAGGGTCTGTACGAGCGTGAGAACCTCGAACATCTCGTCCATGGTGCCGTAGCCGCCGGGCATGAAAATGAAGCCCTGGCTGTACTTCACGAACATCACCTTGCGGATGAAGAAGTAGCGGAAGTCGACGAGCGTCTTGCAGTAGATGTTGGCTTCCTGCTCCATGGGCAGGTCGATGGCGAGCCCGATGCTCTCCCCGCCGGCCTCAAAGGCGCCGCGGTTGCCCGCTTCCATGATGCCGGGGCCGCCCCCCGTGATGACGCCGTAACCCGCTTCCTGAAGTTTGCGGGCCAGCACCATGGTTGTCTGGTAAAGCGGCGAGTCGGGCGCCGTGCGCGCCGAGCCGAAGATGGCCACGGCCTTGCCCGTCCTGGAGAGCGTGTCAAAGCCTTCCACGAACTCCGCCATGACCCTGAACACCTGCCAGGAGTCGCGAAGCCCTTCAATCACCTGGGTTTTGCGCATGAGTCGCTGCTCGCTGAACTCGGTTCATCAAACGCCCCTCGCGGATTGGCCGCGCATGGCGGGACGCGAATATAGCGGGGTTCTTGCCCTTGGCGAGGGTGGCAGCCGTAAATCCCTACGCCCCTGCCCCTTGCATGATGTATAACGCCATGCGCCATGAGCCACGCACCCGACACGGACGACGAATTCGCCTACATCAAGTGGTTGCGCAGCGAACTCCCTCCCCAGACGCCGCGCCTTGAACTGGGCCCCGGCGACGACGCCGCCATCTTGCGTGTGGAGCAGAAGGAGCGTCTGGTGCTCAAGACGGACTCCGTGCTTGAGGGCCAGCACTTCATCCTCAAGGCTCCCGGAGTCCATCTCAAGGAAGTGCAGGGCCCTGCGGCCACTCCCGAAGAAGTGGGTCGCAAGGCGCTGTGCCGCTGCCTTTCGGACATCGCGGCCATGGGCGGCGTTCCCATCGCCTGCATGGCGGCCGTAGCCCTGCCCCGGGGCGCGGGCGTGAAGCTGCGCGAGCAGATATTCCTTGGCCTCTCCAAGGCCTGCGCGACATACGGCGTCTCCCTTGCCGGCGGCGACACGCAGAGCTGGAACGGCCCCCTGATGCTCAACGTTTCCCTGATCGGCGAGATGCAGGGCGAGCGCCCCGCCATCCGCGGCGGCGCCGCCGCGGGAGATGTCATCGCCGTGACCGGCTCCCTTGGCGGCTCCATCCTCGGGCATCATCTGCGCTTTGAGCCCCGCCTCACGGAGGGGCGCTTTCTGGTGCGCCACGGCGTTTCGGCCATGATCGACATCTCCGACGGCCTCTCCGGCGACTTGGCCCGTATCTGCGAAGAAAGTTCGCGCCGCTATGAAGTCGGCGCCGACATTGCGGCCGAAGCCCTGCCTGTCAGCAAGGCGGCGCGACGCCTGGCCAAGCTCGAAGGCCAGGGGGGTGAGCGCGCACTCGAACACGCCCTGCACGATGGCGAAGACTTTGAACTGCTGTTTACGGCCCCTGCCTTCCGCTGGCAGCGTATCGTGCGGGAGTGGCCCTTTGACACGCCCGTCCGCGCCCTGGGCGTGGTTCGCGAACGCAAGAAGGGCGAGCCCGCCATCCGCCTGCTGCGCAAGGGCGAAGCCCAGGAACTGGCCCTCAAGAGCTACGTGCACAAGCTCTGAACTTCCAGCCGCCCTTCATTCGGAACGCGGGAGGCGCGGCCATGTGGTAAGCTTAACACGGTGCAGCGCGCCGGCACCTCCATCGGCTCGGCGCCCGGGGGAGTTGCGGTGAGTCGGTTCACTCTGATCAGCCCCGATGTCGAAACCACGCTGATGATCGGCGAGGAAGTGGGGCGCCTGCTGCCCGGGGGCAGCTTCGTGGCCCTGACCGGAGAACTCGGGGCCGGCAAGTCGCAACTGGCCAAAGGCATCGCCCAGGGGCTGGGTGTCGCGGGTTGGGCGGCACTGCGCAGCCCCACTTTCACCCTCATGCTCACTTACCACGGCGGGCGATGTGTGATGCACCACGTCGACTTCTACCGCCTCGCCGAAGCGCCAGAGCTGCCCGGCGAGATTGAAGAGGCCATGAACTCGCCCACCGATGTCTGCGTCGTGGAGTGGGCCCAGGTCTGGCGCGAACTCTGGCCCCGGCGCTTTGTTCACATCGAGCTTGAAGGCCTCGAGGACAATCGCCGGCGCGTCACCATTCACGACGATTTCGACATGCTGCCCGGGCTGCAGAAGGCCGTGTCGCGCTGGGCAGAGACCGAGAGCGGTTGAACCCGATTGGATGACCCGCCGTTCCATAGTATCCTGAGCTTTCCCTGTTCACGCCCCCGCGTGAGCTTCCATGCGGCGCAACTCAGTTCTGGTTCTGCTGGTCCTGCTGGTGGGCCTCGTGGCCCTTGGCCTGCTGGCCACCCTTCATTTCAACCGCCCCCGGGGCCGCATCATCACCGTCCACGATGACGCTGCTTCCCATTCACCCGACGACCTGACCCTTTCCCACAGCCGCCCGGCCTGCAGCCCGCGTTCAAGCGCCCGCTCCACGGCGGGAACGCCGGCCCGCACTGCCGGCGCAGCAGAAAAAATCGAGCCCCCCATCACCGGCCGCAGCAACCCCGACGAACTGCCCGAGGACATGCTCCTGCTGCGCATGATCATCCGCGTCCGCGGCGGCCTTGGACTCCATTCGCTCCTGCGCGACGACGCCGACACCTTCTGGGTCGGCGTGTCTCAGGGCACTCCCGACGACATCCTGTTCGAGGAGGGCGGCGATGCCGACAGGCGCGGCTTGCTCGAGTTCGAAATCGAGCGCGACGCACTCCCCCGAACCGAAAGCGGAAGCCTCCACGCCGAACCATGGCGCATGAGCCTTACGCTGGACCGCGAGCACTGGATGCCGGTTTCGCCGCCGCGCCTGACGGGAAAGCTGCTGGATTTCGGGGTGGTGGAGGTGGACCTTCAGTCCCTGCTGGGGGAGGGCGAGGTGCTCGCCGTGGGCCGCCTGCTGCAGCCCGGCGGGCAACCCCTGGTCCTTCTGGAGTGGGTCGAGTTCACGGCCCGCAAGGGAGAGGATTACCTTCAGGGAGACGACTCCACGGACGACCGGGGAGGTTTTCAGTTCATCCTTCCGGAGTATCAGCACGACGAGGCCTGGACCTGGCAACTTTCAGTGAACTTCGCGCCCGACGACGAACCCTTTCCCATGCCCAAGCCCAGGCTCACGGGCCGCATCCTCGACTTCGGCGAAGTGTTCGTCCCCTGCGCCGCCCTGGAAGTGACGCTTGCGGGACTGGCAGGAGAGGACGAGCGAAGCAGGCTGGCCGGAGGCGTGACGCCGCCGACTCCCACATGGGAGTTTTCCTATCGCGACCACGACATCTGGGAGTCGCGCGGAGCCGCTGCGCCGAAGAATCAGGTATGGGTCTTTGCCCGCGTCGGCACCTACTTCTACGACGTCAATGTGTACGACGAAGTGGTCTCCTACTGCCGTGTGGAGGGCAGCATCACCCTCAAGCTCAACGAAGTCCAGCGCCTGACGCTCAGCCTTGAGCGCGCGAGCTCCGTTCACGTTCAGATTACCACAGCCGACGGACCCTCCGACGATGCCCTACTCGTCGTCACCGTGGACGAGGGCGAGGAGCGGGGGCGGACCGTGCAGCAGATGCAGATCGGACGACGGCGCGTGTCCATCGCCACGCCCGCGGCTCCGGCCGCCACACACATAACGGCCAGGGTGGATGGCTGGGCCGAGCAGAGTCTGGAGATCAAGGCCGACTCGCCCCGTGAACTGACCCTCACCCTGACGGAACGGGCGCCCAAGAGAATGGGCACAGTCAGGTTCCGTATCCCCGAATGGCCCAAGGCGTTGAGCAGCGACGGGGACTCGCTGCTCCTGGCCGTGAACCTGGCCGAACCCGGCGGCAAGAGCAGCCGCTTCAGCAACATTTACATCGATCCGTGGCAACGCCAGCTCGAGATCCCCATGGATTCCGGGACCTATGAGGTCAGCGTCTGCGAGGCATACGACATCTGGGGCTATCCCATGCGGCAGATCTGCCCGCCCCTGGGATACACGGTCGTTGCCGGCGAGGTGGTCGTCGTTGAGCTTCCCAGCTTCGCCGATCCGCCCTGGACCTACCCGACGGATTCCGTCCAGATTCAGATGCGTGTGGACGAGCGGGTCGTCGCCTACTCAGGTCCCGGTGTGGCATCGGGCAAGGCCAACGCCACCGTGCGCACGGGCAGCTATCAGCGCAACGAGGTAACCCTGGGCCGCTTTGCCCTGACCGACGGCGATCAGACCGTGGAAATGGAGCTCATCGCCCCGGCGGCGCGCAACGAGGAAGCCCGCATCGTTGCCTCCGTTCCTGCCCGCGTTGAAGTCCGTGCCCTGCGCGGCGGCAAGGCCCTGTCCGCCAACTTCACCGCCACGCTGGACGGTGCCGGCGCCGCCTGCACTGCCGTCGTTGAAAGTGACTCGCGCCTTCTGCTCTGGGCGCCTGTCGGCAGAAAGCGCCTGACAATTTCGGCGCCCGGCATGGGCGCACAGAGCCGTGCCGTGGAGGTGCGCGCCGGTGAATGCCAGGTGGTCGAGTTCAGCTTCGACGACACCCACGCCGTGTTTGCCTGGTCCGAGCGCTACGTGGCCGAGGAAGGCTGTCACTGGCGGCTCTACCATCAGGACGGCGGCCGCGTTGCGGAAGTCGAAGACATGACTCCCGCCATCCAGCGCCAGGTGCTCAGGCCGGGAAGTTACTACCTGCGGCCCTGGTGCATTTTTGACAACTCCGCCGACCTGCGCTTCACGATGTCTGAAGGACAGGAAACCCGGGTCGAAGTTCCCTTCGTGGCAAGGCCTTCTCCGAACACCCGCGTGAAAATTCCCCTGCCCGACAAGCTGCCGCGCTCGCCGGACGGCTACGAGTTGTCGGTCCACTGGTATCCCGCGGCGGCGGCCAGCCGAACCATCGGCGAGCAATTGGTGGAGTCCTCTTACGCGCCGGAGGTGCGCATTCTATCGGACCAGCTTGTGATCACCGGGCTGCCGGCATCCGTCGAACTGGCCTTCACCTTCTCCATTGGCAGCTTCAACACCGATCCGAACTCGGACGCCAGCTACCTGCCGCTGGGTTGGCTGGTGCCGTGGCGCACGATCAAGCTGGCGGAAAAGGCGGATCTGGTGCTGAACCATGCCTGGGTGGAAGGGCGCACCGCCCACCCCCACTGGAGTGAAGTGCAGGTCACACTTGAGCTGCACCCCGACAACGCCCCGGCTGGGGCCTTCTACAGCACGGACGACTTTCAGGTGTTCCCGCCCCAAACCTGCCTGACCCGCTGGTCCTGGCATGACGACGACGGCAAGGAAACCCGCCGCGAGCTGAGGGTCCAATTCTCTTTCAGCGAATCCGGGCACGCGCGGCTGCCGCGGGAACTGGCCCAGGCCCTTGCGGACGACGGACTTTACAGCCCGCCCGAGGGTGAAAGCTCCGCGGGCGAGGGTGGATAGGGAATCAGCCGGGGTCCATTGAACTTCCCAACCGCTGCCCCGTTCGTAGGATTTCCCCTTTTCCCCGTCAGATGGAGGTCCCTTGGGGGACTCCGCGCGAGATCTCGAGTTGATGCGCCGCTTTCAGGCCGGCGACGTGGACGCGTTCACCCAGCTTTACGAGCTTCACCTGCGGGGCCTGCTCAACTTCTTTTTCCGCCTCTGCTGGGATGCCAGTTTGGCCGAAGACTTCGCCCAGGAAGTGCTGCTGCGCGTGTTCAAGTCCGCCAAGCAGTGGGAGCCCAACGCCAAGTTCACGACGTTTCTGTACCGCGTGGCCCGCAACTTCTGGATCGACCACTGCCGCCTGCTCTCCACGCAGAAAGAGAAGGTCAGCCTCAACGCCCCCGGTGACAAGGGCGATGACCTCTCACTTATGGACCGCCTGCCCGACGACATCCGGCCCCCCGAAGACGACCTCGACCGCCGCGAACTTTACGGCGCGATCATGAAGGCCCTGGACCAGCTCCCCGAAGAGCAGCGCATGGTGTTCGTGCTCTCGGAAATCGAAGAGATGAAGTACCACGAAATCGCGGAAGTGATGGATATTCCCGTGGGCACGGTCAAGAGCCGCATGCACACCGCCGTGGCCAAGCTGCAGGAATTGCTGGGCGACTACAAACCCATCCACACGCCCTGATCACATGTGGGCGATCACCGCCCTCGCAAACTCGCGGGTGGTAAGCTTCGTTGCGCCCTCGAGCTGCGAGGCAAAGTCCGCCGTGACGGTGCGGGCTCGCACGGCCTTCTCGACCCCGCGATGAATCAGGTCCCGCGCTTCCAGCCAGCCGAAGTACTCAAACATCATGGCGCCCGAGAAGATTACGGCGCTGGGGTTGGCCAGGTCCTTGCCAGCGATGTCCGGCGCCGTGCCGTGCGTGGCCTCAAACACCGCCGCCGCATCGCCGATGTTGGCCCCCGGCGCAATGCCCAGCCCCCCGATCTGCGCGGCTGCCGCGTCGCTGAGCAGATCGCCAATCACGTTGGTGCAGACCAGGATGTAGTACTTCTTGGGATAAAGCAGGATCTGCTGGAAGGCGTTGTCGGCGATGCGGTCCTTCACCAGCACACGCCCCGCCGGCAGCACGCCGCCGTGCTGCTTGTACAGTTCGTCTTCCGTGACGACCTTGTCGCGGAACTCCGCCAGAGCCACCTCGTAGCACCATTCACGGAAGCCTCCTTCCGTGAACTTCATGATGTTGCCCTTGTGGACGATGCAGACATCGCGGATGCCGTGCGTGACGGCATATTGCAGGGCGCGTCGCATGTTGCGCTGAGAGCGAAAGCGCGACATGGGCTTGATGCCCACGGCCGCCAGTTCATCGACTTTCTTGCCGCGCGCGCTGGGGTCTTTGGCCAGCAGCTCGTTGACAAAGGCGATGAGCTTCTTGGCCTCAGGCGACTCGGCGGCGAACTCGATGCCGGCATAAAGGTCTTCGGTGTTCTCGCGGAAGATGACGAAGTTGCAGTCTTCCGGGTGCTGCATGGGGCTGGGCGCTCCGTAGCTGTAGTGGATGGGGCGCACACAGGAGTAGAGGTCCAGGGTCTGGCGCAAGGTCACATTCAGGCTGCGGATGCCGCCGCCCACGGGCGTGGAAAGCGGGCCCTTGATGGCGCAGCCGTAGGTCTTGATGGCCTCCAGCGTGTCGTCCGGCAGATAGCTGTTGTAGCGGGCCTGGGCCTTTTCGCCCGCGAAGATTTCAAGCCAGTGGACGCGGCGCCGCCCGCCATAGGCCTTCTCAACGGCAGCGTCAAACACGCTCTGGGCCGCGGGCCAGATGTCCCGGCCGATGCCGTCACCTTCGATGAAGGGCACAACGGGCTGATCCGGCACGACGGGATAACCGTCCTTGAACGTTATCTTGGAGCCTTCTTTGGGCGGCTTGAGGTCGCGAAAGCGCAGACGCGTGCTGTTGGATCCCATGGCGCGATAATAGACGGCCCGGGGGCCGAGCGCCACAAGGCGCAAACGCGCGGGCAGTTCGCTGAAATGGCGGCATCCGCCGACATTTCAACTAGCAGGCCGCTGACAAACGGCCTGCTAGCCCTGCGCCGACCAGCGCGGCTGCACGCCATAGTCCGCCAGCAACTTGAGGCGCTGGTCGCGGGGCAACTCGCACCAGGGAACCAAAGGGGCCGGCGCTTTGGCCCGCTCCATCTCGGACAGCTCTTCAAGGTAGGCGGAAAGGCGCTGCGCCACCTGGTGCCGCTCGGCCTCGGCGCGGGGCCCCAGTTCGCGGCTCACGTCGCGGGCGCCTGCAAGCTTGTCCCAGGGCAGATTCTTTTTCAGGAAGCTGGGCGGAACCCACGCCACCAGGTCCGGATCTGCCTGCTCATTGACCCCTACGTAAACTCCTTTGCGGGGCGCGCGGCAGGGCGACACCCGCAGCGGCTGCAAAATGGCTACGGTGCCGAAATGTGCTGCGCCGCGGGTGTCGCTCCAGAGAAGTCGGTCCGCCATCCAGAGGGTGGCCTGGTCAGGCGCTCCAAGACGGCCCAATGTGCCCTGGAAGTAGTCACGCAGTCCGCAGGGCCCGGGGTAGCGAAAGAGCGTCGGCAGGGCATCGCGCGATGCCAGGGGCGGGTAAAGGTCGGTAAGCCAGCGCGGGGGCTGATAAGCTGCCCCGGTACGTTTGACGAAGGCCTGCACCGTCTCTCGCATCTCGGAATTGTAGCAAGGGGCTCGCGAGTCACCCATGAACGAACTGGTGCAGGCCGTCATGAGCGCCGCCCGCGAAATGAGCTGGGCCGAAGTGGTTGCCGTCGTAACGGGCGTGGCCTGCGTGCTGCTGACGGTGCGCCAGAACGTCTGGTGCTGGCCCGTGGGCATGGTGAGCTCGGGCCTTTTCATCTGGGTGTTTGCCCAAGCCCGCCTGTACCCCGACGCCCTGCTTCAGATCTGCTTCATTCTCATCAGCGTGTACGGCTGGTATCGCTGGGCGCGCGGCATCCGTCAGGCCGATCTGCCGGTGAGCCGTCTGGGTCTTCCGGCCTGCCTGGCGATTGTGGCCCTGGGTATGGCGCTGACGGCGGGCATCGGCTGGTTTTTCGCGTCGGCTCTGCCGCAACTGTGGCCGGAGGTTCCCCCTGCGGCGCTGCCTTATGTTGACTCGGGCATTCTGGCCTTCAGCCTGATTGCCCAGGGGGGGCTTTCGCGCAAAATACTCCAGACCTGGCTGGTGTGGATCTCGATCGACATCGTGGCCATCGGCGTTTACTGGTCGCGGGAGCTTTTTCTGACCTCGCTGCTCTATGTCATCTTTCTGGGGCTGGCCCTTACCGGCTACCTGGCCTGGAGGAAGGCGTGGCTCGCGGCCGCTACCCGTTAGGCATGGTGCTGGGCAAGTTCCTGCCGCCCCACGCGGGTCACCTGCACCTCATCGAGTTCGCGCGGGCCCGCTGCGAGCGCCTGCTCGTGCTTGCCTGCTCCCTTAAAAGTGAGCCCATAGCGGGCCAGGTGCGCGCGGCATGGCTCAGGGAAATTCTCGGCGCCGACGACGGCATCGAGGTCATCCACGTCACGGATGAGAACCCCCAGTACCCCCACGAGCACCCCGACTTCTGGGCCATCTGGCGCACGACGGTCGAGCGCGCCTGCCCCCGCTACCCGCAGGTCATCTTCACGAGTGAAGACTATGGCGAACCCTTTGCGCGGGTGCTGGGCATGGAGCATGTGGCCTGCGACATCGGGCGTGAGCGCTTCCCGGTGAGCGGCAGCGCCATTCGCCGGCGCCCTTTGGCCCATTGGCGCTTCCTTCCCAAACCCGTGCGCGCGTGGTTTGCGCGGCGTGTCGTGATCACGGGGCCCGAGAGCACCGGCAAGAGCACGCTCGCCGAGACTCTGGCTCGACGCCTGGACACTGTTTGGGTTCCGGAGTTCGCCCGAGGCTATCTCGACGAACTGAACGCGCGGCGGCAGGCGCCGCACTTCGTGCAATACGAAGACATCGAGCCCATTGCGCGGGGGCAGGTGGCGTCTGAGGACGCTCTGGCCCGCGACTGCAACGGCCTGCTGATCTGCGACACCGACTTGCACGTGACGTCGGTTTACAGCCACTTCTACTTCCGGCGCTGCCCGCCCTGGGTGGACGAAGAGGCGAAACGGCGCCCCTACGCCCGGCACCTGTTCTGCGAGATTGACACGCCCTGGGTGGCGGACGCCCAGCGGGACCAGGGAAGCGCAGAACAGCGAAAAAGGATGCGCGAGCTGTTTGTCGCCGAACTGGAGCGAGGCAACCGAACAGTGAGTTACATCCGCGGGGCCTGGGACCAGCGGCTGGAGCAGGCCCTGAAGGCCGTGTCAGCGCTGCTTCACGAAGCATGACATTCACGGTAAGCGGGGGCCCCCGGCCGCTACTATGCTGCAAAGCCCTCTTCCCGTGTAAGGCACTTCCATGCGCGCAACGCTGTCGGTCTTGATGCTGGCGCTTCTCTTCGTTCCGGTGCTGGCGCAAAAGGGCAAGGACAAGCCCGCCCCTGAAAACGCCAAGGTTTCCCAGCTCAAACAGCAGATCGCCCTGGAACTGGGCGCCTTTGCCGACTGGTGCCTGAAGAACAAGTTCGGGGCCACCGCCAAGGCCGTGGCCGATGAAGCCTGCAAGCTCGACACCGCCAACAAGAAAGCCGCGGATGTGGCGGCCAAGGCGGGCGGCGAAGACTCGCAGGAGGCTGACGACGTCAAGGCCTTCGAGAAAAAGCGCGAGTCCGCGGGCAACAAGGTGGGTCCGCTTTATTGTGAGCTGTTCCTGCAGGGTCCGGCAAAGTCCCGCGCCGAGTTTGACCCCTTCATCGAGGCGGCCTTCCGCTGGGATGCCGACAACTCCGACAAATGGGTCGAGGCCAGCTACAAAAAAACCTTCGGCGAGAAGAACTACGCCATGGTCGTGGCCATGTTGACTGCCGCGCTTCCCCACCAGAAGGATGACTCCAAGCTTGCCAAGGGCTACCCGGAGCGCGCGAAAGTCCTGCGCGAGTGCGAGGCCAGGCTGGCCGTTGATTCGCCCCTGCTGCGCAAGGCGCGCAGTCACACGATGCAGTACTACCTCTCCCTGCCCAACGGCTGGAGCGCCGACAGGAAGTGGCCGGTGCTCGTGGCCGTGGAGGGGGCGGGCTGCAACTTCCGCGGCATGAACGGCGGCTACGGCGGCAAGGGCAACACCAGCTACATCGTGGTCACGCCCTGCAGTTTCTCCAACACCAACTCCCTCGAAGGTCAGGAGGGCAAATACCCCTATGCCAGGGAAGTCCTCGAAGAGTGGAACGGCAAACGCATGGACTTTGACGAGCCCGGCCTGCTGGCCGCCCTGGACGACGTCCGCGCTGATTTCAACGGAGAAGAGAAGTTTTACATCACGGGTTTCTCGGGCGGGGGCAACATCACCTGGCACTTCATTTTCACCCATCCTGAGAAGCTGGCGGCGGCCGCGCCGGCAAGCGCCAATTTCTCGGGCCTGCGCGCCGAAGCCTCCCAGTCTCCGGCCAAAGAGACGCTGCCCATCAAGGTGCTCCAGGGCGAAGACGACGAGTATCGCAAGCCCGACAGCATCAGCCCCCTGGACCGCCAGTGGGAGTTTGCCAAGTCCATGCTGGAGCAGCACGGCTACAAAAACTGGACCTACGAACTGGTACCGAAAACGGGGCACTCGCCCTGCAACAAACAGGTGCTGGAGTTCTTCAACGGCCTGCGCGAGAAAAACGCCCCCGCGCCCAAAGGCGACAAGCCAAAGCCCTCCGGCAAATAGGCTCAGCTCCGGCCCTTCAGGCGGCGCAACTCGGCGGCCAGCCGCGCGCTGTTGATGGCGACGCTTAAATCGCTCAGCACCATGGCCAGGGCGGCAAAGCTCGGCGGCAAGAACACCCCGGCCCACACCAGCGCCCCCGCCGCCAATGGAATTCCCAGCGTGTTGTAGATCAGGCTGAGGAACAGGTTCTGGCGAATGGCGCGCAGGGTGCGACGGCCAAGCTCCCGCGCCAGCAGCACATCGCTCATCTCGCCGCGCATCAGCACCAGGTCGCCCGTTTCCTTGGCCACGTCGCTGCCGCCCCCCACCGCCACACCGACATCCGCCTGGGCCAGGGCCGGCGCGTCGTTGATGCCGTCGCCCACAAAGGCCACCAGCCCCCCCTGGCGCAGGCTCTGGATGCGTTCGAGCTTCCCCTTGGGTGAGACGCCGCCGTACACTTCATCCACGCCTACTTCGGCCCCCACGCGCCGCGCCGCCAATTCATGGTCGCCGCTGATCATCACGGTGTAGACGCCCGCCGCGCGCAAGGCGCTGACGGCCTCACGCGCTCCCGGCCGCACGGCATCCCGGAACCCGACTACGGCCCTGGCCTCGCCCTCGATGGCCAGCAGGCTGACGCTGTCGCCCCGCGTGCGCAGGCGCTCGGCCTCGCGCTCCAGTTCGCCGGGCAGGGCGATCTCCTGTTCCGCCAGCAGGGCCGGAGTGCCGAACACCAGCTCCTGGCCCCCGGCAACGATCACGCCTTTGCCCGCCAGCTCAAAGGCCTTCCCGCCCGTGCCTGATGGCGCGCCGTAGCGACGCGCCAGGGCCTGGCTGAAGGGGTGGCGCGAAGCCGCGGCAATGAGGGCCAGGGCCTCTTCGTTGGGCGCCCCCAGCCAGGCGACATCCGTGACTTCCGGGCGACCCAGCGTGAGCGTTCCGGTTTTGTCCAAGGCGAAGATGCGGGCGCGGGCAATCTGCTCCAGGGCGGCGCCGTTCTTCACCAGCAGGCCCCGGCGCAGGGCCGCGCCGCTGCCGATCATGACCGCTGCGGGAGTGGCCAGCCCCAGGGCGCAGGGGCAGGCAATCACGAGGACGGCCATGGCGTGCGTAACGGCGCGCATGGCGGCCGCCAGATCCATGCCGGAAAGCAGCCACCAAAGGCCGCCGCTGGCCAACGCCACGGCCACGACCACCGGCACGAAGACATTGCTGACGCGATCGGCAAAGCGCTGGATGGGCGCCTTGGCCTGCTGGGCTTCTTCGACCATGCGCGTGATGCGGGCCAGGGATGTGGCGCCGCCCACGGCCACGGCCTCCACGTGCAGATGTCCGTTGGTGGCGAAGGTTCCCGCGCGCACCGCATCGCCGGTCTTGCGCGCCACGGGCAGGCTTTCTCCCGTGAGCAGGGATTCATCCACGTCGCACTCGCCCGCGGTCACCCGCCCATCCACTGCAATGCGCTCGCCGGCGGCTACGACAATGACGTCGCCCACCTTGACTTCAGCCGCGGGCAACTCGCGCCCGTCTGCCAGGCGCGCCTGCTCGGGCGCGAGTTCAAGCAAAGCACGCAGGGCGCCCAGGGCCTGGCCTCGCGCCCGCGCCTCAATGTACTTGCCGAAGCGTATGAACACGGCAATCAGCGTCGCGGCTTCATGAAACACGGACTTCTCGAGACCCCGCGGCAGGGGCCAGTCGAAGATCGTCACAAGCAGGCCGAAAAACAGCCCCGAGGCCATGCCGATGCTCACCAGCACGTCCATGCCCAGGTTGCGCGCTCTCAGGGCGGCCCAAGCGCCACGGTAGTAGGTCGCGCCTACCGTCCACTGCAGCAGCGCCGCCAGGCCCAATGTGGCCCAGTCCCACCAGCCCCCATGCAGATGCACGAAGTGGCCCGCAATGACGGGGGCGCTGAGCACCACGCCCAGGGCGAACATGCGCAGCTCATGGCGCGCCGCCTTGGCCTGCTCGCCCGCAGGGTCGCGGCGCCCGGCCTGCTCTTCATCAACGAGGCGATAACCCGCGCGCTGCACCGCACCGCCCAGGACTTCGCGGGCCGGCAGTTGCCCCTCATAGCGCACCTGGACGCTGCCCGTGGCGAAGCTGGCCTCGGCCGCCCGGATGCCGGGCAGGGCGCAGAGCTGCTTTTCCACGGTGCGGGCGCAGTGGGCGCAGGTCATGCCATCGACTTTGAGTGTTGCGGTGCCCATGGATGGAGTTTAATGCCGTAGTGAACTACGGGTAGAAGCCCCTTGTTCCTCCGGTCGGGCATCGGCCAAACGTAGTAACCATCGGGCCAATGCCGGTTTGCGGTGCCAAGCGGCCTTGCTAGCCTTGGCCCAACAGCCTCGGAGTCTGCCACGTGCGTACACTGATTTCGCTTTCCCTGCTGGCGGTGGCCTTCTGCATGGCTGCCTGCGCTCCTTCTGTCGCCCCTGCGCCGGCGCCCAAAACCACCGCCGAAGCGGTCGGCCGTGAACACGCTGAGGGCATGGTGGTGCAGGCCAACGGCAACGATGCTGAAGCCGCCAGGGCCGCAGCCAAGGCTGAGAAGGTAGAGGCCCTCAAGAAGCTGCTTGAGCGCCTGGGCAAGGCCGAAAGCCTCAAGGACGCCTTCAGCATCTCTGAAGAAATCGAAGACCTGGGCAAGGACGTCAAGGCCGAACTCGAAGCCGGCGTGGCGGCACTGCCGCCCGTGCCGCGGATTGCAGGCCTGCGCGCCCTCTACTCCGCCACAGGCTATGACGAAGCCGTCAAGGGCCTGCTGGCCCTCGTAGTGGCCGATGGCGCCAATGAAACCCGCGTCGCCGCCGCCGAAGTGCTGGGCACCCTCGCCAGCGAGCGCCACGCCGCCCTGCTGCGCGAGGCCGTTAACAAGCAGGTGTTCGAGCCCGAAGTGCGCGTGCAGCTCGCGCTTGCGCTCTGGAACAGCGCGCGCGACATCGAGGCCAAGAAGGTCCTGCGCTCCATGCTGACCTCGGACAACGAGTCCTTCCGCATCGCCGCCGCGCTGGCCCTGGGCGAAACCCAGGACTTCACGGACGCCAAGCCCACGCTGGAGATTCTGGCCGGCGAGCCCACGGTGCGCGGGCGCGTAGCCAGGCGCATGCTCGAGTGGGAAAAGGAAATCAAGCGCCTCGAGGCCATTCTTCAGGGCAACACGCCGGGCACGCCCAAGGTCGAGAAGATTGACACCCGCCTGCTGGACAGCGTCCAGTCCATGATCCAGGAACGCTACATTTATCCCGACGCCGTCAGCGGCCGCAAACTCATCTATGCCGCGGCGGCGGGCATGCTCGATGGCTTTGACCCTTACACCTGCCTGCTGGAGGACCAGCAGCTTCGTGACGCCGCCGAAATCCAGCGTTTTGCCGTGCCCTCCCTGGGCCTGACTCTGGGCAAAGTGCGCATCCGCCCCACACGTAAAGAGCGCGTCACCGTCGTGCTCAGCGTGACCCCCGGCGGGCCCGCCGAGCGCGCCGGCATCCGCCCCCTGGACCGCGTCTTCCGCGTGCTGCGCGATGTCACCCTCGAGCGCGTCCTTGAACTGCGCGCCAACGACCGCAACCTGCCCGACGAAGACAAGGCCCTCCAGGCCCTGCCGCTTGACGAGGCCCTCTCGCGCTTCCGCGGCGCCCTGGGCCAGTCCTGCGCCGTCCAGTTCCGCCGCGAAAAGTGGCTGCTGCCGCGCTGGGTCCACCTGACGCACGAAGCCCAGAATATTGAGCCTGTGCTGGCCGAAACTCTGCCCGGGGGCCTTGGCATGATCCACGTTCATGAACTCAGTGCCAAGGCGCCAGACGCCGTGGCGCAGGCCCTGGCCGAGTTCAGGAAGGCCGGCGCCAAGGGCCTGATGCTGGATCTGCGCGGCATCAGCGGCGGCAGCGTCGAGGCTGCCGTGGCCGTGGCCGGCCAATTCCTGAAAAAGGGTACGCTCGTGACCACGCGCCTGGGCCGCAGCGAAACCTTGGCCCCCAAGGCCGAGTTCAAGACCGCTCATGACGCCCCCGAGCTGGCCCTGCCTCTGATTGTCATCACCGACAGCGGCACCGCCGACGCCGCCGAGATTCTCGCCGGCGCCCTCAAAGAGCAGGGCCGGGCCAAGACCGTGGGCAAGAAGACCTTCGGCCGCGCCCTGATGCAGGAACTCATCCCCCTCAGCGCACAGGAACTGGAAGCCGACGAGCGCAGGGCCGGCCTGCTGCTTACCGTGGCGCGCTACTACAGCCCCGTCAGCCAGTTGGCCTACTTCGACCGCGGCGTCGAGCCTGACATCCTGCTGGCCGAGCGCGACTTCGAGGGCTGGATTTACGACGAACTGGACGTGGCGCGGCGCGGCAACGCCTGGTCAGCCTACATGGACAAGCTCTTGGCCCTGCCCGCCGAGCAACTGGCGGAGCTGGCCCAGAGCGACAACCGCAAGCCTGAGCGCTACGCCGGCATCGAGGCCCTGCACCAGGAATTGAAGCTGCACTGCGACCTTGAGACGCTGCGCTTTGCCCTGCGCGAGGAACTGCGCGCGAGGCTGCGCGCTGCCGGCAAGCTCGCCAATCTCACGGACCTGCAGGAAGACGCCGTGTTCACCGGCGCTCTGCGCGAGCTGGCAAAGGCCGCCGGCATCGACCTGGCCAAGATCCCCGACTACGCCGTCCTTCGCTAGGCTTGGGCAACCGCTGATGCCTGACCCGCCCGCGTCAGGCAGCGGCTACGCCCGACTGCAGATTGACTTGCCCCCGGCGCGTCGGGAAAGCCTGACTTCCGGCAAAGACAGACAAGCCGGACGTATTGATCTCTCGCCGCATCCACGCGTAGCCGTTTGCGCGAAAGTTTATTCAAAAATGTGTGCATGTATGACAACGGCGTGACACAGGGGGGGGGTAGACTTCCGCCAGATCCCAAATCGAGGGCATCATGGCACAGCTCGCCAACGCCGATCTTCTCACCCTGCGTGACCTTTGGCCCTGGCTG
>QEVF01000028.1 GCA_003576915.1 Planctomycetota bacterium
TTGCTCATGGCGTTCTCCTGAGGGGCCGCGAAGTGCGGCCTTCAGGAGATGCGAATTTCGGACACAGGTTCCGCGGAAAATTTTCAGAAAATCTGCAACTCCCGTGGCAGCCCGTGGCGCGGGCTTGGCGCGGGCGGCCCCGCCTGCGCTCATCGGCCACAGGCCGATGCCCATCCCCCTGATGCTCCCTGCGACCATGATCAGCGCCAAAGGCACACCGCCTCCTGAATACGGCGTGCGCCTTCAGGTTCGCTTCCTTCGGTCGCCACTCAGGGCTGTTCGGATGGTGTCTGCTAGCGTTCCTCGAGGCTGGTGAAGAATCGCAGCTCGAAGTGGTTGTAGTAGTAGCGATTGAGGTCGCCCTGAACGCCCTTGTTGCGGTCGGTGTAGCACACACGGATGTTCCAGACGCCCGCGCCCGGGTCATCGCCCTCAATGGTGCGCGTCGTTTCATTGAAGGTGAACCCCGGGGGCATGCCCTCGACCCAGATCTTGATGTCCGCGTCGGCCGTTTCGGGAATGAAGGCGGTTACCCGCGACGAAAAGTGCCCATAGGCCAGGCCGTCACTTCGCGAAATGCTGCTGGTGGCTTGCGGCGAGTAAGTGGGCTCGGGCGGGTTGTCGGCACAGGCCAGAATCATCACCGCCAACAGGACCATCATGATACGGAAGCTGAAAGGCTTCAGTGCCTCGCCGTGGTTCATGGATTTGCTCGCAAAGGGGCTTGCCGCAGTTTAACCCGCGCCACAAGCGGCGTCACGTGGCTAGACGCCGGCGGGCAGCACGGGGTGCCTGGAGAAAAAGTCCAGCACCAGCTTTCTGACCCGGCCCGGGTCTGCCGTGCTGGCGGCCAGTTCGCCGGTGTCATCCACAAAGGCGAGGCGGGGCGTGGGATCGCTCAGGCTTTCAGCGACCCAGCGTCCGCCGGGGCTGGGGACCTTCTCTTCAAGATCAAGCAGCAGGGGCGACCAATCAGCACGCGGGAAGTTTCCGCGGGAGGGCAATTCAAACCACGACTGGGTGGAGAGGCGAAGCTCGAAGCATCGGGCGCCGTCGTCGCGCTCTTCGATGGTCAGGATGCGGTCCGACCACGCCGCCGTGTTCACCGCCATTTCATGGAGACGGCGGGGGGTGCCGATGACGCTGAAGTCGAGGGAGGCGAAGTGCTCCAGGGTGGCCTCTTCCTCCCGCAGGGCGCGAAGGTCGGCGTGAATGCGGCGGTGTTCATCCCCCCACCAGGCGTAGTGCAGGTCGGGCTTTTCGATCACGCGGGGGATGAGTTCCATGGCGTATTCATACTGGGCCTGGCGCCGCTCGCGCTCGTCGCTGTAGCGCCCGGAGTGCACCGGACTCTCCGGGTGCTTGGTCAGGGCCGTCAGCGTCAGTTCGAGCTTTGTGCCTTCGGGCGTGGTGTAGAGCGTCATGTCGCCGCTGAGCGCCGCAGCCAGCAGCACGTCGGCGTGGCGCAGGGCGACAGTAGGGTGCAGCAGGGCGAACACACTCAAGGCGCCGTCGGTGTCCCAGTGGGTGTTGGTGACCGTGGTGATGCCCTGAAGCCATGACAGCCGAGCCGGGGACGCCATGAACTGGAGGCACATGCCCGTGGAGAGGTCGTGCTTGAACTCCCTGGGGGTGCGGTTGCCGGGCCAATGGGAGAGATGGAGGCGTCCGGGGGCATTGCCGTCCACGCTGATGCAGACTTCGGGGTTGAGATCAGGCGCATAGTGGCGGTAGACGAGATTCATGGGCATCCGCGCGGGGAAGAAAAGTACGCCGGCCGGGAAATCCCGTTCCGGCGCAAGCCCGCGAAGCCTTCAATTCCGGGCGGAGGCCGTCAACAGAGAACTGGCACGGCCCCTGCATAGCCCGGGCATGGGACTGACCTCCGGCATCTTCGCCAAGGGCGCCGCCCCGGTTCTGGAACGGGCGCTGAGCTTCTGTGAGCAGCGGCACCGCGTCATTGCGCAGAACATCGCCAACGTGGAGACGCCGGGATACAAGCCCTCGGACCTCGATGAGCAGGAATTCCAGCAGGCGCTCAAGGCGGAGATGGAGGCCCGGGACGCCCGCGCCGTGCGCCGCTTTGGAACCATCGAAGGACGCCACCTGCACGAAACATCGGCGGGATTGCGTGTGCTGCCGGTAAGCCACAGCTCGGGCATCCTGCGCCACAGCGAAAACCGCGTGGACATGGAGTCGGAGATGACGCGTCTGGCGGAAAACGGCCTGAAGTTCAGGGTCTACTCCAGCCTGGTCAAGAAGCACTACACCCAACTGCGCGACACCATCAGTGAAAGAGCGTGAGGTAAACAGCCATGTTCCAGACGATGGATCTCTCCGCCTCGGCCCTGAGCGCTGAGCGCATCCGCCTCAATCTGATTGCCAACAATCTCGCCAACGCCAACACCACGCGCGACGCCCACGGCAGCCGCGCCCCCTACCGGCGCCTGCTGGCCGTGTTCGAGCCCGGCCGCGAGGGCTCGCCCCTGGGTGTGCGGGTCACGGATATCGTGGAAAGCGACGAGGCCCCAAGGCTGCAGTTCGATCCCAACCACCCTGACGCCATCAAGGCCGAGGAGTTCTACAAACTGGACGCCAGGGGCCAGATCACCTCCACGCCCCGCGACGAGTACGCCGCCCTTTCCCAGGAGGCTTTCAGGCGCATGGTCGATGGCAAGCTGGGCTACGTCGAGTATCCCAATGTGGACCCCGTGCGGGAGATGGCCGATGCGGTGCTGGCAAGCCGCGCCTACGAGGCCAACGTTGCCGTGCTGCAGACGACCAAGACGCTGATCTCGCAGAGTTTGCGGATCGTGGCCTGACTTTAGCTTTTTTGTAGTTTTTCCATTTTTGTCTTTACACTTTTTACGTTTCGCGCTAACTTCCAGCCGGCAAAGGCAGAGGTAACCCTCGTGAGTCAAGGCAGCATAGGTGATGCAAGCTCGATAAGCCGCACGGCGGCGCCTGTGACTGGCGTAAGCGGGACCGACAAGGTCTCGCCGTCGGCAGGGCAGCCGTCGTTCCGGGAGATTCTGGGGCAGAGCCTGAAAGAAGTCAGCTCGCGCCAACAGGAAGCCGACAGCGCCATCGAGGCCCTGGTGACGGGGCAGTCGGACAACATCGCCGAAGTCATGACTGCCGTCGAGAAGGCCGACCTGGCGTTCCGGACACTGATGCAGTTCCGGAACAAACTGGTCGCCGCCTACGAGGAAATCAACCGGCTCCGCATCTAGACAGCCGATCTCAGCCTGCGCTCAAGCCAGGGATGGCTTGCTCGTCGGCGCTGACCCCAGGGTCGCGCCGGCATGGGCCGGGGGAGCCAGCGGCATGAAGCCGCCGACTCGCCCAATGCCGGGAGTAGCGCATGGCGCTGGCGGACACCGCTCGGGCAAACCTTGATCGCGTCAGGCAGGCATTCTCCAGGTTCAGCGTCAGGCAGCGCTGGATTTTCGGGGCCATCGGGGCCACCATCTTTGCGGCCGTGTTCACCCTGGTGTTCCTGACCTCGGGCGATGCCGGCCTGGTGCCACTGCAAAGCCCCGTCAAGGACCTGCAGGCGGCCCGCAGCGAACTGCAGAAGTACGCCATTCATTGCGAGTTTTCCTCTGACAAGAACGACTTGCTGGTAGAGCGTTCGCGCCGCGACCGCGCCCTGCTCATTCTCAATGCGGCGCGCCTGCTGCCCGACGGCCTGCCCAACTACGCCTTTCTGGGTGAAACCGACTTCACGTCCACCGAACCCCAGCGCTACGAGCGCATCCGGGTGAACATTGAAGACCTGCTGCGCCAGACGATCATGGCCATGGACGGCATCGGCCAGGCCAGCGTGCGCATCACGCCGGCCTCGCGCGAAGTGCTCTTCAAGCCGGACGCCGGCCGCAACAAGGCCAGCGTCACGGTGGGGCTCGTGGGCCAGGCGCGCCTGGGAAACGAGCAGGTGCTTTCCATTGCGCGCCTGGTTTCCGCCAGCTATCCCAACCTCGCGCCCGAAGACGTCTTCATCGCCGACACCGCCGGGCATCCGTACACCTTCCGTTCCGACGTCGCGCTCAGCGCCGACAAATACGAATTGCGGCGCCGCATCGAAGCCGACAAGGAAGAAAAGGCCGCCCGCGCGCTGCTGGGCCTCGACGCGGTCGTGGCAGCCAGCATCGAAGTCAGCATGGTGGATGAGCTTTCCTCGCGCGATTTGACCTACCAGCCGCGGGGCAACGAGCCCGTCACCGGCTACCGTGAAACCGCAACGGAGCGTGAGACCGCCTCGGACCCTCGCGGCACGGCGGGCATCCGGGCGGAGGCCCAGAACACCAACCGCACGGACGCCGCCGGCGGCAGCAAGTCCACCGTCAGAGACCGCAAGGAAAACCTCGAACGCATGCTGGTGGACGAGAGCTTCAGGGGCGAGCTCGAGAAAATGCACCTGCGCATCAACTACGCGCAGAGCTCCATGGCCATCAGCCTGCCGCAAAGCGCCGCCGAGGACGAGGCCGCCCAGGCCTCCCTGCGCGGCCGCATCGTGAAGCTGGTATCCACCGCCACGGGGCTGCCCGCCGAGCGCGTGGCCGTTGAGTTCACGCCTCGCCTGGCGCCCTCGGCCATGCCGACGGACTGGGCCCACATGCTTCTGGGCGAGGGCGGGCTGCTGGAGCGCTACGGCCACTGGGCGGGCTACGCCGTCATGCTGGTCATGATGCTGGCCGCGCTGTTCACCGTGCAGGGCGTGCTGCGCAGGAGCGGCAGCGAAGCGGCGCCGGCCGCTGCGGCCGGCGGCGCTGAAGCGCCCGAACTGTCGGAGGGCGGACCTCTGGCATCGAACCAGATCTACGAGAAGGTCACCCGTCTCGCCGAAGAGAATCCCGCGGCCGCCGCCAACCTCGTGAGGCGCTGGCTGCTGTTCAACGAATAGGAAACGCCATGGCCAACGCCGCCGAAGCCGCCAAGGGCCCCATGTCCGGTGTCCGCAAGGCAGCCGTGCTGCTGATCTCGATGCCGCCTGAGCTTTCGGCCCGGCTGCTGGCGCAACTGCCGCGCCATGACGTCGAACTCGTCGCCACCGAGATTGCACGCATGGAGACCGTGGACAGCGAACTGCGCGACCGCATCTTCAAGGAGTTCTACAACCTGAATGTCGGGCAGAAGTTCATCGACGAAGGCGGGCTGGAGCACGCCCGGCGCCTGCTGCTCAAGACGCTGCCGGAGGCCGACGCCAAGGCCGCCATCCACACGCTGGAAGTCTCCGTGAGGCCCGCGCCCTTCAAGTTTCTCGAGCGCGCGGAAATGGAAAACCTGCTGACCTTCATTCAGGACGAGCACCCGCAGACCATCGCGCTGATCATGGCCCACCTCAGGCCCGAGCAGGCAGCCGTGCTGCTCTCGGGTCTGCCGCGCGGGCGCAAGCAGGTCGAGGTCATGACGCGACTGGCCAAGCTGGACCAGATCAGCCCGGAGGTGATCCACAGTGTGGAGGAGGCGCTGCGGCGCAAGCTCAGCGACGTCATCACGCAGCAGTACTCCAAGTCCGGCGGCGTGAACATGGCCGCCAAAGTGCTGACCAGCGTCAAGAGCCAGGTCGAGAAGGGCATCATGGAACTGCTCGAGGAAGAAGACCCGGACCTGGCCAAGAGCATCCAGGACAACATGTTCGTGTTCGAGGACCTGCTGCGCATCGACGATCGCGGCGTGCAGACACTCCTGCGCGAAGTGTCCAACGACGATCTCGCCCTGGCCCTGCGCACCGCCAGCGAAGAACTCAAGGCTCACATCTTCAAGAACATGTCGGCGCGCGCGGCGGACATGATCCAGCAGGATATGGAGTACGCCGGCCCGGTGCGCGTCAGCGACGTCGAGGCCGCACAGCACAACGTCATTGAAGTCGTGCGCCGCCTGCAGGCGGACAACACCATCACCATCAGCGGCCGCGGCGAAAGCGACGCCTACGTCTAACACATCTTGACCAGGGCGCAAGGAAGCCTGCACATGGCACACACCATTCTCAAGGAAGAGCCCCGGGGCGCCCTGCTCTCGTATTCGTTCGTGAGCATTGAGGAACAGGCGCAGGCGCTGCTGGAAGATGCCCGCACCCGGGCCCAGGCCCTGCAGGCTGAGGCCCGCAGGCAGTCCGAGGCGGCGGCCGCCGCGGAGCGCGAAGCGGCGCGCCGGGCGGGCCACGCCGAGGGATTTGCGCAGGGCCACCAGGAGGGACTGGTGCGCGGCGAAGAAGAGGGCCGGGCCGCCGCGGCCCAGGCGGCGCTGCGGGAGTTTCAAGCGGCCCACCAGCCCGCAGCAAAGGCCCTGCAGCAGTTGCTGGAAGACTTCGGGCAGGCGCGTGGCCGGCTGCTGGAAGAGGCGCGCCACGACCTCATGGATCTGGCCCTGACCATGGCCCAACGCATCTGCCGGCGCAGCTTCGAGGTCGATGACCAGTCCGTTGTGCGCCTGGTCCATGAGGCCATCGCCCTGACCTACGACAAGAGCGCGCTGGACGTTGCGCTGCATCCCGAGGACCTGGCCGCACTCACGCAGCAGTTGCCGGCGCTGAAGTCGGTTTTCTCGGACCTCGGCGAGGTGAACCTTCACGCCGACAGCGGCCTGAGCCGGGGCGAGGTGCGTGTCAGCTCCAGGCGCGGGCGCGTGGCCATCAACCCCGAGGCCCAACTGCGGCAGATGGCGGACATCCTGCTGGGCGCTTCGCGGGAGGCTTCATGAGCTTGTTCACCCAGGCCAGGGAACGCGTGCTCTCGATGGTGCCCGCCCGAGTCCTGGGCACCGTCGCCGATGTCGTGGGCCTGACCATCGAGGCCGCGGACTTCGCCGCGCCCCTGGGCGCCATGGCCCGCATTGAGCGCCGCCAGGGTGGCGCCCTGATGGCCGAGATTGTCGGCTTTCGCCACGGCCACACCCTGCTCATGCCCCTGGGAGACATGCGCGGTGTGGCCCGCGGAGACAGCGTCGAACTGCTCTTGACGCAGGCGCGCATGGCCACGGGAGAGGGGCTGCTGGGCCGCATCGTGGACGCCCTTGGCCGCCCCCTCGACGGCAGGCCCGCCCCCCTGCTTTACACCACGCGCGAGGTCTTCGCCGACGCCCCCCGCGCCATGGGCCGGCCCCCCATCCGCAAGCCCCTGCTGACGGGCATTCGCGCCATTGACGGCCTGTTCACCTGCGGACGGGGCCAGCGCGTGGGGCTGTTTGCCGGCTCGGGCGTGGGCAAATCCACGCTCATGGGCATGCTCTGCCGCAACTCCGACGCCGATGCCATCGTGGTCTGCCTTGTCGGCGAGCGCGGCCGTGAACTGCGCGACTTCATCGAGCAGAGCCTGGGCGCCGAGGGTCTGGCGCGCAGTGTGGTGGTCTGCGCGACATCGGACGAACCGCCGCTGCTGCGCGTGCGCTCGGCCTTCGCCGCGACAGCCATCGCGGAGAGCCTGCGCGACCAGGGCAGGCACGTGCTGCTGCTCATGGACAGCGTCACCCGCCTGGCCATGGCCCAGCGCGAGATCGGCCTTTCAGCCGGCGAGCCGCCCACAACCAAGGGCTACCCGCCCAGCGTGTTTGCCATGCTGCCGCGCCTGCTCGAGCGCGCGGGAAACGCCGAGAAAGGCTCCATCACGGCGTTCTACACGGTGCTGGTCGATGGTGACGACGTGAACGAGCCCATCGCGGACGCCTTGCGCGGCATCCTCGACGGCCACCTCTGGCTTTCGAGGGAGCTGGCCAACCGCGGACACTTCCCGGCCATCCGCGTGGATGACTCCATTTCGCGCCTGATGGCCGATGTCGCACAGCCGGAACATCAGGCGCTGGCCGCGAGACTGCGCCGCCTGTTCACCCTGCACCGCCAGAACGAAGATCTGGTGAACATCGGCGCCTACCAGCGCGGGAGCAACGCCGAACTCGACGAGGCCATCACCCTGATGCCGAAAATGCTCGCCTTCCTGGCCCAGCGCAAGGACGAGAAGTGCGCCCTGCCCCAGACGCTCGACGCGCTCAAGCAGGCCACGGCCGCGGCCGCGCCCCGCGCCGGCCCGCGCCCGCCCACCCCCAAGGCCGCCGTGCGCGCGGCACCCAGACGTTGAGGCTCCCATGGCACGATTCAGATTCAGGCTCGAAGCGCTCCTGCGCCTGCGGCGCCAGGCCGAAGACCTCAAGCTCAAGGCCCTGGCCGAGAGCCGCGAGCTGCTGCGTCAGCACCGGACCGACCTCGAAGCGGTCCGTACCGAGCATTCGTCGGCGCTGCTCGACCTCGCCCGTGCAAGGCTTGGCCCCGTGAATGCCTTTCGCGCCCGACTGCTGCACCGGCACGTGGGCTGCCTGTCCGCTTCCTGCCGCGCCCAGGCAGCGCAGGTCGAGGCCCAGGGCGCCGAAGTGGAGCGGCGGCTGGCGCAGGCCGTGGAGGCCGCTCGCGAGCGCCGTCTGCTGGAGAAGCTGCGCGAGCGGCGCCTGGCCGAGGCTGCTCGGCAGGCGCAAGCCCAGGAAGCCGCGCTCATGGATGAAATCGCGCAAGGCCGCAGGAGAAACTCATGAACCGTCTCACGCTGTTGCTGGGCGTCGGCAGCGCCCTTTGCCTGGCCCTGATTCTCGCAGGCGCCCTGGCATGGTCGCTGGGCTCGCCCCTGGACGCCGGCTTTCTTCGTGACTACCTGCTGCACTACGAGCCTCAGGAGCGTGAAGCTCTGCGCGCCTTCATTGAAGCCTCCAAAGCCCGCGGCGAGATCACCAACCAGGCCCTGAAGGACTACCTCGTGGACGAAGAACTCCGCGCGCGGCTGGCCGCCAGCGGCCAGGGCCGCGAACTGGAGAGCGCCGTGATCGCCGACGGCGGCGCCTCACGCCTCGAGCGCGAGGCCAGGCGCCAGGCCGAGCAGGACGCCCTGGACCGGCTGGCGGCACGGGCCGCAGCCTGGGACAGCCTGCGGGCGAAATCCCAGGCGGAGCAGAAGCAGGCCGACGAACTTCGAATGCGCTACGAGAAACTGCTCGAAGAATGGAATCGCAAGCAGCGCGACGCGCGGCTGGCGCAACTGGTGCAAGACCTCGAGAAATCACGCGAGCCTGAAACGCTGCTGCCCCAGCTCGTGTATCTTCCGCTCTCCGACCTTTACTACGTGCTGACCCAGTGCAGAAACAAGGAAAGCCGCGCCGCGCTGATTGCGTTGATGCCCGAGGAAGTCCAGCGGGGCCTGGCCCAGGTCGGAACGAACCCCGCGGGCCTCGCGCGCTGAAGCGGGCTACTTGGGCGGCGTCAGGGCCTTGAGCTGGCCGGCGAGCTGGGTCTGGAGCTGCTGGCTCTGGGCCAGGAATTTCTCCAGCGACTGAAACTGGCGCATGAGTCTTTCGCGCTCCATGTTCACGCCGCGACCGATGCGCGCGATGTCCGCGTTGTAGGCCTCGACGCGCTTGTCGCTCTCCTCACGACGCCGGCGGAACACACCGTCGAGGGAGTTCACGTAACGCTCGATCTCGCGGTCCAGCCTTCGGGCCAGCCCCTGTTCTTCCGCCAGCAAAATGGCGCCGCCCTGCAACGTCGCCGCGCCGTTGCCGGCCTGAGGCTGCAGCAGGCCCAGGCTCTGGGTCGTTCCGCTCTGGTTGAGGTCGGAGAGGGCAAAGGTCTGGCTGCCGCTGGTGTTGTCCGTGAAGAGGAAGCTGCGGCCGTCAGCGCCCACGGCGGCGCTGAGGCGGCCGTCGGCGTTGAGAAGGGCCAGAAGCTCGCGCACGTTGTGGGCGCCCGAAAGGTCGAGATCAAGGCTCGTGCCGTCGCGGAACCTCACACGCAGGTCGTGCCCGGCGGCGCGGCGCAGCCCCTGACCGTCATGGAACGCGGACAAAGCCGTGGAGTCCTTGAGCGGCGCGCTGTGGCTGAACAGCTCGGCCACCTGCTCAAAACGCTGGTTCAGCGCGTTCTGGAGGCGACCTTCATCGAGCGTCAGCGCGCCCGATCGGTCAATGCTCAGGCCCAGGGCGGCCGCATTGTTCATGGTGCTGTCGATGCCGGCCACCGGATCCAGCAGCCGCCGTTTGAGCGTCGCCGCGAGCGTGATGGCGGTGGCGTCGCCGTGCAGGCGGCCGGTGGACAGCGACTGCGTGTCAAAGGCCGTGAACTCCTTGACCTTGGCCGTCAAGTCGTTGAAGCGCTCCACCAGCGTCTTGATGTCGCCCGCGGTGGCGGCCGTGTCACGGGAGACCGTCACGCTGGCTGACCCGACGCCCAGCAGGTCCAGCGTCACGCCCGGAATCACATTGAACGTTCCGTTGCGCGAGCGCAGCACCTGGGGGCTGCTTTCGCCCATCAGCAGCAGGGCATCGCGCGCCTCGCTGGTCTGTGTGAAACTCAGGAAGTCGCTGGACAGCGTGAGCGCGGCATCGCTTCCCTGAAACTTGCCGGTGATCGAAAGGCGCGCCGGGCCCGCAGGCGAGCCATCGCCGAAGGTGGCGACGTGCACGGGCACCCCCGCGCGCACAATCTCGGTCATGACGGCGTTGAGGGTTGCGCCGGGCGCCACCTGCACCCGGAACTCGAAGCTGCGGTCCACGCTGGCCCCGCTGAACACCCCCGCCAGGTTCAGGGCCCGGGCCGCGTTTCCTGAAAGGTCTTCAATGGCCAGATTGCCGCTGCCCCCGGTGGTATCCGTGAGCTGGATGCCGTCACCCCTGGAGTTGATGGAGGCGCTCAGCCCCGGAACCGCATTGAGCCGCGCCAGAATATCCCCCACGCTGCGCGCGCCGGCGGTGCGGATGGCGGCTTCGCTGCCGTTGCGCAGGCGCACCCTCATTTCGCCGCTCTGCACGCCCTGGCCGCCCAGCAAAGTGCTGAGCGCGCGGCCGGCGTGAAAGTGCTGGAAGTTCACGTTGGCGCCCGCCGCGCGTCCCAGGGCGTGGCTGCCGGCAACGCCGAGGGCCGCCGCAGCCGCTCCGCTCTGGTCGGTGATGGTCAGGGCGCCAGAGCCCCCGCTCACGTCGAGGACTTCGATGCCCGTGCCCTCCGCGTTGATGCTCGCTTTGACCTGCGCGGCTCCGCCGGAGAACCTGGCCAGAATCTCGCGCAGGTCTTCTCGGCCATGGAGCGTCACCAGGGTCTGCTGACCCTGGCCGTCGGTGACCGAAAACGTGGCGGGGGTCTGAACGGTCGCGCCGAGACCGCCTCCGTTCACGCCGCGGATGCTGGTGCCCAGAACGCTGCCCAGACTTGCCAGCAGCGCGCGCCCCTCAAAGGCGCCGCTGACCGGCGCGAGGGCGTCGGCGCTCAGGCCCAGGTCGGCGGCCGCGGCTCCCGTGACGGTCAGTGCCGCGGGCGCGCCGGCATCGGTCAGACGGATGGCCTTGCCGTCGGGGGTCAGGGCCGCCGTCAGGGTGCCTGCACCGGCTGTGTTGATACGGTCGAGGACTTCGCCGATGGTGCGCGCACCGTTGATGTTGGCCGCAAACGTGGAACTGCCCTGAATGGTCAGCACGCCGAGGTCCTGACCCGCCAGCACGCCGCGTCCGTCGTTGAGCGCGGACAGCGGGGTCTGCGCGTTGATCCGGTTGATGCTCTGGCCCGTCAGGGTGCCGCCCGCGGCCGAACCGGCGATGCCCAGAGATGCCGCCGTCGATCCGCCGCCCACTTCCGAGACGCTGAGGCTGCCGGCCTGCGAAAGGTTGCGCAGCACCAGGCTGTCTCCTTCAACGGCAGCCTCCACCTGGGCCGCGCCGTTGGCGTTGATGGCGTCAACCACGTCGCGCAGCGTGACGGCCGAGGCGAGATCCACCACGGCGCTGCGGCCCCCGTCATCCACGATCCTGATCTTTCCGCGCGCAAAGCCGGCGCCGCCGTTGATGGCCGCAAGGTCCACCGACCGGCTCAGGCGCGCGTCACCCAGTTCGATGGTGACATGCCCGCCCTGGGGCGCGACCGCCGTGCGGTCAGGATCGGGAAAGCCCCGGCTCACGAACTGTGAGGCGGCGGCCACCTGCTTGGCCACGAAGCTGAAGGTCCCGAGCTGGCCGGCGCTTTCTCCTGTGGCCCGCAGCACGGCGGGATTCTGGCTTACGGCCTGCGCGCGCGAGAAACCCGAGGGCAGGCGCAGGCGCTTGACGATCTCCTGAAGCGCCAGGGCCCTGGTGTTGAGTTCTTTGAGGGCCTCCGCGCGATCCTGCGTCTTCTCGATGCGGGCCTTGATGCCGTCGATGGGCTTTTGGCGCAGCTTGAGCAGCTCGGTGATGATTCCCGAGGTGTCAAGGCCGGAAACGAGGCCGTCAATGCCCAAGCCGCTCATGGGGGCTCCGAACGCACAACCGCGTATCTGATCTATCGGCGCAAGGGGGCCTGGGGCTTGAGGGAATTCCGGCTTTCGCGGCATTTGCCCCCAGGCGCCAAAGAGGTTATAAACCCGCCATTCTTCAGGGGGTGGCCGTGCCGAAAGTCCATGTGTTCGAGCGGGATAAGGACATCGAGTTCAAGTGTCGCGCCGGCAGCAACCTGCGCAAGGTGCTGCTGGAGCACAAGGTCCAGCTTTATGCCGGGCTGCACCGCTTCGTGAACTGCCGGGGCATGGGCCTTTGCGGCTCCTGCCTGGTGCGGGTGGAGAGCAATCCCGCCGGTCTGACGGACCGTACGCCCACCGAAGAAAGCAAGCTGTTCGGATCCAATCCCCACATCCGGCTCGCCTGTCAGGCTGAAGTCTGCGGGGACATCGAAATATCGACCGGCGTCTAGCTCAAGGCGCCCAACCCACAAGGCAAGAAGATGATCATCGGCGTACCTCGCGAAATCAAGGACAGCGAGTACCGCGTCGGCATGGTGCCCGCGACGGTCTACTCATTGGTTCAGCAGGGCCACACCGTGCTGGTGGAAGTCGGCGCGGGGCTGGGCTCCGGCATCAACGACGAAGAGTACGAGAAAACAGGCGCCAAGCTCTGCTCCACGGCCAAGGAGATCTACGACAAGGCCGAGATGATCGTGAAGGTGAAGGAGCCGCTGCCCGCCGAGTACGGCCTCATCCGCAAGGGCCAGGTCGTCTACACCTACTTCCACTTCGCCGCCAGCAAGGAACTCACCGACGCCATGATCAGGACCGGCGCGGTGTGCATCGCCTATGAAACGATGGAGGACGCCAAGCGCACCCTGCCCCTGCTCACACCCATGAGCGAGGTCGCCGGCCGCATGAGCATCCAGGAGGGCGCCAAGTATCTCGAACGACCCAATGAAGGACGCGGCATCCTGCTGGGCGGCGTGCCCGGCGTGGAGCCCGGCAAGGTGGTCATCCTCGGCGGGGGCGTGGTGGGTACCAATGCGGCCAAGATGGCCGCGGGCACGGGCGCGCAGGTGACGATCCTCGATGTCAGCCTCGACCGCCTGCGCTATCTCGACGATGTGCTGCCCGCCAACGTGACCGAGCTGTTCAGCAACCCGTTCAACGTGCGCGAGCAGATCCGCACGGCTGACCTGGTCATCGGCGCCGTGCTGATTCCCGGCGCCAAGGCCCCCAAGCTGATTTCGCGCGGCGACCTTTCTTATATGAAGCAGGGCGCGGTCATTGTGGACGTGGCCATTGACCAGGGTGGCTGCGTCGAAACGGCCAAGCCCACGACGCACAAGAACCCGACCTACATCGTCGATGGCGTCGTTCACTACTGCGTGGCCAACATGCCGGGAGCCGTGGGTCGCACCAGCACCTTCGCCCTGACAAACGCCACCTCGCGCTTTGCCACCGAAATCGCCAAGTTGGGCTGGAAGGAAGCCTCAAAGAAGTATCTCGAGGTCAAGACAGGCCTGAACGTCGTCGGCGGCAAGGTCGTTTACAAGGCTGTGGCGGAGGCCTTCGGCCACGAATACACGCCCGTGGAGTCCATCCTTTAGTCCTGCGCGGCAACCTGCCCGGGGCCGACATGCTGATGTCGGCCCCTTTTGCTTGTGCTACCATGGGCCCATCCAGCGCTGCGGGAGCTTTCCATGCCTGACGACGAACTTGCTCCCTGGGAGCAGGGCTCGGGCGTTCGAAAACCGGCACCCGCCGGCAAACCGCCCGAACCCGAGTACAAACTCCCGCCCGACGACAAGCTGCCCGAAGTTCTCAAGCCCGAAACCGGCGCCATGGTGGCCGCCGGCGACGTCACGCTGCCGCGCCCGCCCATGGGCACGCCCCGCGACATCGTGCCGCGAGCCAGGCTCGCCTTTGGCGTGCTGGGCGCGGCGGGCGTGGCCGGCGCGGCGCTGGCAGCCCTGCCCTACCTTGCCCTGAGTCCTGACCTGGGGGTGGTGCGAACGATCATGGCAGCCGTGGGCGGCCTGGTGGCGCTGGTGGCCTTTGGCGTGGCCGCCCTGGAATGGGGCCGGCTGTCCCAATACCGCACGTTGAACTTCTTTCCCGCGGTGCTGTGTTTCGGCACGGCAAAGCAGTTTGAGAAGTATGCCGGGCCGGCGGGCCTGGCGGGCATCAACAGCACGCGCATCCGCGGCAGCGGGCGAGGTTTGCTCAGCGCGGTGTTTGACCGTTCCGCCAAGATGGCCGCTCCCCCTGAAGTTGTCGCGCTGCTGGTGGACCGCGGCGCGGGGCCGGAACTGGTGGGCGTGGAGTGGGACGCCGTACGCTCCTGCCAGCGCGGGGACCTGGTCTGGTACCACGCCGAGGCCCCCAACCACTTCATCTTCTTCCACCTGATGGTTCCCTTTGCGCCGGCATTGGCGACGGACCGCGCCACGCGCGAGGAAGCCTTCCGGGCACTGCGCGTGGGCAAATCCATGTTCAAGGACTTTCCCAAGCGTGAAGCCGCGCCGGGAGCGATGCCCAGGCAGACGAAGGTCTTCAAGACCGATGCAAGCGGTAACATAGTAGGCACCCAGGATGGCAGCGGTTCCAGCCGCGAGTTCGTCGAGGGTGGAGACGCGGATGTGGAGTTGAAGCTGGCTGCCCTGGGAGGGCTCGGCGGTCCTGCTGCCACGGAAGCGCCGGTAGAAGGAGGCGCCGACGACGCCGGCCATGCCGCCAGGGAACAGGGCCCGCCTTCCCGCCAGCCCGGCAAATACCGCATCGGCGACGCCAACAAGCCCTTGGGCAGTTACGGCGACCAGGACCAGTCCGGGGAAAACTGATTCTGGCACTTCAGAGAGATCCCCGCAGGTTGCACGACCATGGCCAATGAAGTCATCATTGCGGCGCTCGCGCCGGTTCTTGCGAAGCTTCGAACGCTGGACCTTTCGCGGCCCGGCGACGCGCAGGCCGCCCTCAACGCCGAGTTCGGGCTTGATAGCGTTGTGGGCAAGCGCCTTGCCACCCTGGGTGAGCTGGGGCTCAAGGAAGGCTGGCTGTGCGACAGGGGCAGCGAGGGCAGCCGCTTCTCTCGCGTGGCCAAGGCCGAGAAGGCCATGGGCTTTTCAGTCGATGCCGTGCTGCTTTCCGCCAGCGGTCCTTGGCATCGCCACACCAAAGGCGAGGCGAACTTCTGCATCTCCCTCGAAGGCCAACCCAGGTTCTGCGGCCACGGACCGGGCTGGGCGGTCTTTGCGCCCGGCAGCGAACACGTTCCGGCGGTCGCCGGCGGCAGCATGCTGATCTTCTACCTGCTGCCCGACGGCGCCGTGGAGTGGAAGAAGGCCTGACGCCGGGCCTCAACACAAGCCGGCAGGGGCACACTTGGCGTGCCCCTGCCGGTTCCCGATGCGAGGTCGGGGGCCCCGGCACCGCCGGGTACAGCGCCTACTTCTTGCTGTCCTGCAAGCGCTTGAAGCGGTTCCAGACTTCAAGCGTCAGGCAGTTGATGGCCGTGGCATACACTCGGCCGCCCGCGCTGCCCCAGGCGTCCACGGGGTCCCAGCTTCCATACTCGTCCAGCGTTTCGTGGGTGCTGCCCCTGTCCTCCGGGCGGAAGCCGCGCTGGTTGTTGAGCAGAGTCTTTGCCATAGGACCTTCCCAGGCGCTCCAGGAGCTTCCGCCCATCTGGTACAGGGCCAGGCTGGCGTAGTACCAGTAGTAGAAGTCCAGCCTGGTATGTTCCCACACCGGTACGTTGCGCGCACACTCCGCGGCCTGCTTGCGCAGCACCGGGTGGTTGACGTCCCACTTGCTGTCCTCCATGAACAGCCGCGTCATGATGTTGATGGAGTCCATGGACGGGTTCTGCTGATAATGCAGGGCGCTGCGCAGGCGGGCGTTGTCCGAGCCCGGCAGGTTGTAGCCGGTCTTGGGGTAGCCGTTGACCTCGATCGTCGCTTCGTCCAGCCATCGTGCAGCCTCGCCGTAGGCCTTGCGGGCTTCAAACTCCAGGCCCGCCATCTTCGCGCTCTTCAAGGCAAGCACCATCCAGCCCGTCACGGAGGTGTCGTTGTCGCCCGGCTTGATGCCATAGCGCCAGCCGCGTTCGGGATTCTGGGCCTTGAGGATGAACTCCACGGCACGCTGGCTCATGTTCTTGAGCAGCGAGTCACGGGAGAGGTCGTAGAGTTCCACGACGGCCATGGTGCAGATGGCGTGGTTGTAGACGAAGTGGTCGTCGTCCTTGGGGCCAAAGCAGCCGTCGTCATACTGCACCTTGCGCAGGTACATGGCGCCGCGGCGGCAAGTCTCCGTGTAAGGGCCGGTCTTGTGGTCGTAGCCAGCGCCCGTGAAAGCAAGCAGGGCGAGGCCCGTGAGGCCGACATCGACCGAGACATCCCAACCCCGGTCGCCCTTGGGATCGCCGGGCGCCACGATTTCGAGATTGTATGTCTTGCGCGCGTTCTTGCGGCGGCTGTCCTCGCTGAAGCGCGTCGCGCTCCAGTTGCCCTCAATGCTCTGGTGGTCGGCCAGCCAGAGCAGCGCAGCTTCCACCTGCGGGCGGGCTTTGCCGCCGGGACCGTCGCCGCGCGGCCTGCGATGCTCGAGGCCGCCGTCACCGCCGCGGCCGCCGCCGCCCGCGATGCCGCCACCCAGGCCGACGGAGCCGGTATTGCCCTTCTTGTTGGGGTGCGTGGACTCCTGATCGCTGTCGGAATCGGAGGGTGCCAGACTCTGGTTGGGGATTTCCGAGGGGTCTTCGGCGCGGTCGTCCTTGGCATCCTCGCTGAGCTTGGCCACGGGTGAAGGCTGCTCGACGACTTTATCCGGGTCCGGCCAGTCGGAGTTGTCCGGCGCACGCATTTCCGGCGGCGGAGGCAGGGGCTCGGTCTGGGTTGCGGCCGTGATGACGGCCACGGCCTTGCTCACCGGCACGTAGGGAATGATGAACCAGGCAATCACCAGAAACAGGACATGGACGGCAAGGGCCACTGCCACCCAGGGCACCGATGCAAGCGGGTGCAAATCCTGGCGCGCCGCCGGCGGCGCTTGGGTGTACTCCTCCGGCTGTACTTCCAGCGTGTTCGACATGACTGTCTCCACGCCTCGGATGGTCCTCCCCGGTCGCTCGGCCTCTTGTCCCCGGGATGCCGCGCGATGAGACTCATAACGGCTGCGGCGCCTGGAGGTTCAGGGCGAAGCGGCGCAACTGTGGAAAGAACAGGGCGAAGTCCTGCGCCAGTCCGGCGTAGCCCGCCTCGAGCTCGCTCAGCGCCGACGCCAGCCGTGTGGGCCGTTTCATGCGGCGCTGCAACCCCTCCAGGGCATGCGCGATGTTCCCGATCTCCGCGTAGCCGCCCAGCCAGTCTTCCGCCTCCATGCGCGGCAGCACGCGCGCCAGGCGCGCCGGCAGCAGGGCCTCATGGAGGCGCAGCGCCGCGTAGACCCGCCGTGAGAAGCTCCCCAGGCTCTCATGGCTGTAGGCCGTCCAGTGGACGGCGAGGAAATGGTCATAGAACACATCGACCAGGATGCCGGCAAAGCGCGAAAACCCGGGCGAGATGCGCGCGCGGGACCGCCGCACGGTTTCGTGGGCGTCCGTGAAAGCGTCGATGCGGCGGTGCGCCAGCAGCGCCTCTCTCATCGCGGCGGGAAGACTTGACAGGTCAAGCCCTTTGGCGAAGTCGCCCAGCAGGCCGCCGACGAGCGTCTGAGGCGAGCCGTCCGCGAGCAGCAGATGCGCGAGATAGTTCATTCGTCGTCGGGTGCGATGTCCAGCAGCGCCGCAAGCTGCGCGCGGAACTCGGCCTCGTCGCCATGGGCAGGATGGCGCACGTGCAGGGGCGAACCATGCGCCGCCCCGACGGATCTGCGCGCGGCCGCGAGCCTGGCGTGGAGCGAAGCCAGCACGTCGCGCGCGACATTGCCCACAGCGATGACCTGCGCGTGCGGCGCGAGCCTGGACAGGAAGAACTCGACTTCGGCGGCGCCCAGTTCGAGCGTTTTCGCGTCGGGTTCGGCATTGCTGAGCTCGTTGCCGATTTCGTGGCAATGCCAGGGCACGACGTTCCAGCAGACGATGTCGGTTCGCCCGCCGATCACGTCCATCACGCATGACGCGCTGCGCTCGCGCCAGGGCTTTGCGCGCGCGCCGGTGCGGTCAAAGAGCGTGCCGGGCCAGCACAGGTGGGCTTCGTCGGTGAAGGCAATGCCGGTGAAGCGGGCGCCGCGGTAGCCGGGGCAAAGCCCCACCAGGGCAAAGCGCGGATCGGGCAGGGCCTTGAGATAACGGCGCAGGTTTTCGCGTCGCTTGGCCGCGCCGGCGCGGGTGTCATGCACGGGGTGGTTGTGGGCGTAGAGGTTGAAAACGCCCGGGGGAAGTTCCGCGCGGCGCAGGCGCGAAATGAACTTCTCGATGGTCTCTTCTCTCGGTTTTTGCGGCGCAGGCTCAGTCATGGCGTCAGGACGGGCGCATCGAGTCAGATGGGCTTGAGGCCGCACCTGGCGTTGCGATAGCGGCCCAGGGCCAGCAGCGGGAAGTACTCGCGATAGAAGTGGTAGTTCAGGTAAAACGCGTTGGGAAAGCCCGTGCCCGTGAACAGTTCTTCGTCCCAGCCGCCCTGGGGAAGTTGACGCGTCAAGAGCCACTCCACTCCGCGGCGCAGGCGCGCATCATCCACCTCGCCCGCCGCCAGCAGGCCCAGCAGCGCCCAGGCCGTCTGCGAAGGCGTGCTTTGGCCCGAGATTTCGCGGCCCGCGCGCTCGGGCTCCTTGTAGGTTTCGCAGCCCTCGCCCCAGCCGCCGTCCGGGTTCTGCACGCCGTAGAGCCATGCCACGGCCTGGCGCACGTAGGGCTTGGACATGTCCTCGCCGACCTGCGCCAGGCCCGCCAGCGCGCTCCAGGTGCCGTAGACATAGTTCACGCCCCAGCGCCCCCACCAGCTTCCGGCCCGCGCGCCGTCGCGCTCCTGGGTCTTGCGCAGGTACTCCGCCGCGCGCCGACAGGGCGCAAAACCCAGATCAAAGCCGAAGTGTCCCAGCATCTCCAGCACGTGGCCCGTGACGTCGGCCGTGCTGGGATCGAGCATGTTGTTCAGGTCGTTGAACGGAATGTGGTTCACCAGCGCCTTGTCCACGCCGCACTCGAAGGCACTCCAGCCGCCGTCCTGGTTCTGCATGGAAAGCACCCACTCCAGCCCGATGCGCGTCTGCTCCACGCGCCCCGCCTGCCCCCTGGGGTAACCGCCGAACAGCAACGCCTGCAGCACGATGGCGGTGTCGTCGAGGTCGGGGTAAAAATCGTTGTAGAACTGGAAACACCAGCCGCCGGGAATGGCGTTGGGGTTCTTCACCGCCCAGTCGCCGTCACGCAGAATCTGCCGGGAGTAAAGCCAGTCAATGCCCCGCTGGAATTCGGTGTCGCGGATGTCATAGCCCGACTCGCCCAGCGCATAGAGCGCCCAGGCCGTGTCCCATACAGGGCTGACGCAGGCCTGCACGTGAAGGCCGTCGCAGCGCGCATGGTAAATCATGAAGCGATCCAGCGCCTTGAAGGCCTTGACGATGCGCGCGTCGGACAGCGGCATGCCCAGCCGCGAAAGCGCCATGATGTTGTACATGATGGGCGGGTAGATGCCGCCCCAGTCTCCGCTGTCATCCTGGTGATCCAGAATCCACTTCTGGGCCTTGTTCAGCGCCACCTTGGCCACGACGCCGTTGGTGGCGAACTCCAGGGCCTTGACCGCCTTGGCCCCGACGTTGAACAGCCCGCCCCAACTCATCAGCCCCGGTTCGCTGACGGGGGCGAAGCTCCAGCGGCGCTGGTCCCTGGGCTCCAGGAACAACTCCTCGACGCCCAGGCGCTCGTCGATTCGCACCAGCGGCTTGAGCTGATACAGCACGCTCATCGGCACCAGCGAAATCCGGCACCAGTAACTGAGGTCGTAAATGTTCAGCAGCTTGTTTTCAAGCGCCCGCGGAAGCATGGGCAGGTGCGGCAGCAGAACCATCCACGACGGAATCGGAGGCACTCCGGCCCAGTCATACTGCCCGAAAAGGGCCAGCAGGAAACGCTGCTCGACGCCGATGGGCATGGCGCCGCCATGGGCCCTGATCCACTCGCGGGCCTTGACCATGTGCGGCGCGTCGGGTGAATCTCCGGCAAGCTTGAGCCCGAAGTAGCAGGTCACGCTGTAGCTGAGATGCCCGGGACCGCGGGCGTAAATGCTCCATGAACCGTCATCGTTCTGCCACTGGCGCGTGTAGTTGGCGATCTTGCGCTGACGCTCGGCAAACGAAGGCTGCCCCGCGATGCCCAGAAAATGAAGCATCATGATGTACTCGGCGCCCAGGCCCGCGTTGCTGTCCAGCTCGGCGTTCCAGTAAACCTCCCCCTTGTCGCGAATGGCCAGCATCCGCGACTGCTGCCGCGCAATGGCGGCGTCCAGCGCCGGATCGTTGCTTTTGTCGGCGCGGCGGGGATGCGCGGAAAATTTATCGAGCAGGACGTCAAGGCCCTCCAGCTCATGGAGGATGTTGCGGATCTTGCGGTGACTGCCGCCCTTCTTGCGTGTGAGCTCGCGGTGCAGCGTCTGGTGTGCCTTGGACATGGGCGCGAGTATAGCGGCGAGGCCCCGGCGAACAACGCCGCAACGCATTGCTCAAGGCCATTGCGGCGCAGGCCTAGCAGGCTGCTGAAAAGTGGCATCCGGCCATTTGTTCAGCCCGGTCGGGCCAGAGTGAATCCGGCCCGACCTTCATTTGAAGCGGCTGAAAAGCCGCTTCAAATGCGCAAGGCGTATTTCAGCGGCCTGCTAGCGGCCGGACTTGGGCTGGTCTTCAGGCGGGCGCTGGTCGTAGGGCGCGTCCAGCAGGACCTTGACCTTGTAGGTCATCTGACCGGTCTCGCCCGCCTTGATGCCCTGGGGGAAACTCCAGCGCAGAAGATCGCGATTGCCGGGGCGCGCAATGAAATTGACCGACGTCCGCTCCTTGGGCAGCGTGGCACTGCCCGTGAGGTAGGTCGTGTAGTAGGGCACCGGCTCGTCAATCTCCGTGGGGCCGGTGTCGTAATCATTGGTGTTGTGGTAGATGAGCGTGTAGGTGATCTCCACGCCGTCGCCCACCAGTTCGCGGTTGGCGTACTTGAACAGATGCAGCCCGATTACCCGCTCACCCGAGGCGTGAAAGAAACCCTCGCGGGTGCGCGCGGCTTCCAGTTCATCCCGGGCACGGGCCGCGCGCAATTGCTCGTTGGACATGAAGGCGCGGGTCTTGTCCGGGCCGCGTTCATACCAGGTGGTGGCGTCGGCCGAGTAGGCGGTGATGCGGTCACGGCCGTAACGGCGATAGAGCTCTTCTTCGGACTCCATGCCCTTGAACAGGGTGCGGTTGACACGCAGGTTGAGCTGCTCATTCATCTGGCGCGAGTTGAGCCAGGCCTCGGTCTTGCGCGCGTCAAAGGCATCCATGACGCGGGTGGCGTCAAATTGCTCGCCGCTGTAGCGCGCATCGAGACCCTGCCAGGCCATGCGCGCGCCGCCGGTGTAGTGGCAGCGGAGCTGGGCGAACTCATAGACGGGGATATCGACGCGATTGGAGTCCGTGCGCGTGGTGTCCGCGCGGTTGCCGCCGTCGCGTGTCACGGCGGTGGCTTCCGGGTCCTTGATCCAACTGGGCTCGTCCGCGGGCGCGTTGGCGCCCGTGTACTTGATCTCGCCGCTCTGGGCGCAGCCCAGTTGCAGCAGCGCCGCCGACAGGGCCAGGATGGAAAGTAGCCGACGCATCCGTTTCCCCGGGAGACCCGCCAAGCACAGCCGCAGGCCCCCCAAACCATGGGCGGCAGGCCGGAGCCCGCCGCCCGCAAACGCTACTTGATGTACGGGCTCGAGCCGAAGTCGATGACCGCGATGACTTCACCCTGGAGGCGCGCCTGCTCAATCAGCGCCTGGCGGGTCACGGTGTCGCCGTAGTCGTAGACGCGCATCTCGACATCTTCGCCGGCCTGGCCCGAACGGCGGGCATTGGCCACGTCGCGGCGGCGCTGGTACACGACATAGGTGACGGCCTTGAAATCACTGACCGCGGCCGCGATGTCCGCCGTGACGTAGATCGGCACGGTGGAAATGCGCGTGAGCTCGGTGTGGTTGAAAACGTCCATCTTGCCGTAGAACTTCTTGCCGCCCATGTTGATCTCGAGGCGCTTCTCGGAGTCGTTGCTCTTGAGCTCGAACACGCGCGTCTGGTCGCCGCTCTGGACGCCGCCTTCATCCACCTTGACGGTCAAGGGCTGTCCCTGAGGGTTGAACTGGAAACGCATGGGGCTGCTGGAACCGCAGCCAAACAAGCCAAACGCAAGCGCCACAAACAGCATGCCGGTGAGCATCCGGGCCATGAGGGGATCTCCGAAAACGAGAACCAACGCAATTGGGGGTTGCGTGAGGTTTTAGGATGCGGCACCGGGGATGGCAAGCACGCTGTTGTCCATGACGCTTTGAAGACAGGGGCGCGTACGAATCAGGCGCGGGCCCAGGTGGCGGGGACTCGAAGGATGCCAAAGATATGACACGAGGTTCTCCGTAGCCGGGCCCAACTTGACGTCATAATTACTTGTAAAACAGCAGTTTACAACAACATGCCAGAATTGTTCAGCCCCTGGGGGTGGAGTTTTGCACGGTATTACCTTGCTTTTTATAACATCATCGTACACAATTATGACGCGATGTCTGGCCTCGATCCATGCCTCCGTTGAGACGTGGCGGTGACTTGGGCCGGGTAGACTCAAAGGTGTGTATCCCCCATCCAGCGGGAGGTCGGCATGGAACCGATCAACGAAACTGAAAAGCCGGAACAGGACCTGGGAGACGACAAGACCCATGTAGCCGCCGGCGAGCGCATCAAGCGGCTGCGCAGCTTCCGGGGTCTGACCTGTGCCGAGTTGGCCAAGCGCATCGGCTGCACGCGCCCCTACCTCAGTGCCGTGGAGAACGGGCGCTATCCCGTGAGCACCAAGATACTGCGCAAGCTGAGCCAGGCGCTGAACGTCACGCACGACTTCTTCCTCGCCTCCGAGGAACCTGACCTGGAAGACACGGAAGCTTTGACTCGCGATATGCTGAACCGCAAGATGGCCGAGCGCGCCCGGGAGTCTGCTGTTTCCATGCGGCGTCCCGGCGGTGCTCGCATGATTCCCGTCATCAGCGTGACAGCGGCGGGCCGCCCCCTGGCCGCCTTCGACGATTTCCCCACGGGCAGCGGCTACGAGTACGTTGATTGTCCCAGTGACATCGCCGATGAGAACGCCTTTGCCCTGCGCATTTCCGGCGACAGCATGGAACCCGTGATCCCTGACGGCAGCACCATCATTGTGGCGCCGAACATGATGCCGCGCGAAGGCAAACCCGTCGTGGTCAAGCTGGAGAGCGGTGATGTCACCTGCAAGAATTTCCAGCGCCGGGGCGACCAGGTAATCCTGACGCCGTACAACCACGCCCACGACGTGCAGATTTTCAGCGTGCGCGAGTTGCAGTGGATTTACCCGGTGATGAAAGTGGTGGTGGACCTTTACCACTGACGGAAACTGGAACTCAAAACGGGCCCTGGCGGCCCGTTTTGCGTTGGTCCGCGGCGACTTTCAGATTTTTGGATTTTGAATTTCGCCCTTTTCATTTAGCGTCATCGCCCATGCCCTTCGACAAGGACGAAATCCTTCCGTCAGTTCAGGCGCTTTACGACGCCCTCGACCCGCACAAGCTCAAGGAACTCGACCACGCCATTGCGCGCTGGAAGGGCAAGCCCACGGCCCTGCTGCAGGTCATGCATGTGGCGCAGGAAGTCTTCACCTGGCTGCCGGAGGGCGCGCTGGAACGGATCTCCCGCGGCCTGGATCTTCCGCGGGCCCAGGTCTTCGGCTTTGCGACCTTCTACGACCACTTCTACACCGACGGCCCGGCGCGCCACACGCTGCGCATCTGCCAGAGCATTTCCTGTTATCTGCGCGGAGCGCCGGAGTTGATTGCCACGGCGCGCAAGGAGCTGGGCGTCAAGCCCGGCGAGATCACGCCAGACGGCGGCGTCCGCTTCGAGTGTGTGTCCTGCCTGGGCCAATGTGACGGCGGCCCTTCGGTGTCCATCGATGACGAGCCGCAGCACGGCATGACCCCCGACAAGCTGCGCAAGCTGATCCGCGAACTGAAAGCTTGACCCCGGCTGAGGCGTGCCAAGATTCTCGCGCTGCAACGCCTGCGCAGGGCCCCGGCACAGGCCCCGCTTCATGGGCCCCTGGCGGGGGCGATGGCTTACACCCGCTGGTAGGCGTCGGTGCCCTGGCGCTTGAGGATGTGCACGCGCGTCTTGCCCGTGGCATCCGTGGGGAGCTGCGCCGCCAGCACAATGGCGTTGGGACGCTTCTTCTCCGTCAGGTGAAGGGCCGCAAAGGCCTTCAGGCGCGTGAGCATGTCTGTGCGCTGCTCTTCGCTCGCGGGCAGGCGCCCGCCGTCGCGCCCGCTTTCAAAGCTGCCCTTGCGCAGGATCACGAAGGTGGTCACCTGCTGTCGCGAGCCGTCGGCGTTGGGCAGGCCGATGGTGGTCGAAGTCTCCACCAGCTCGTGCCGCATCAGAACCTCATCAATCTCGCGCGGACTCACAAAGTCGCCCTCGCGCTCGATGAACTCGCCCTTGCGCCCCAGCACATAGGCAAATCCGTCCGCGTCGATATGGCCCAGATCGCCGCTGTGAAACCAGCCGCCGGCAAACACTCGGGGATTCACGTCCGGCCTGTTGTAGTACTCCTTCAGCGTCCCTTCACCCCAGATGCACAGCTCGCCGCGCTGGTTGATGTCCGCCGTGGGAAACACCGCGGGATTGGCCCGCAGAAAGCTCTTGTGTGTCCAGTCCCCCTCCAGCGGACGCAGGGGCCTGGACTCATCCCACACCGCAAGCTTGTCTCCCAGCGGCCGGCCCACGCTTCCAATCTTGCGCGTGCCGTTGGCCGGGTTGAGGGTGGCAAACCCCGTCGTTTCAGCCAGCGAGTACCCCTCCAGCACCGGCACGAGAAAGCACTTCTCAAAGGCGAGCTGCACGGGCCTGGGCAGGGCCGCCGCGCCGCAGACAATGGTCCTGAGACTGGAGATGTCATGGCCGCGCGCCAGGCCGTCTTCACGGGCGGCGGCGTCTCCCTGCTGGCGCAGGGCGCCCGGGCTTTCGTGGCCCGCGGGCCAGACGCCCGCGGCCGCGTCGCGGCGGGCTTGGCGCGCCCCCTCAAGTTCGCGCTCGGTCAGGATGCCCAGCATCGCGGGCACAGCCGAGACGGCCGTGACACGGTAGCGTTCCACGGCCGGCCAGAAGCGGCTGACGGAAAACTCGCTGAACAGCACGACGCTGCCGCCAAGGGCCAGGGGCGTGAAGAGGGTCGGAACCTGGGCATTGACGTGAAACAGCGGCAGGCTGCACATCAGGCGGTCCGTCGCGTTGAGGCCAACGGCCGTCGAGAGACAGCGGGCGCTGGTGAGGAACTGCCTCTGCTGCAGGATGGCGCCCTGGGGAAGAGGCAGGGCGCGGCCGGTGTAGGCGATCTGCGCTTCGTCCCACTGGTGAGGAACGGGCGTCTTGAGTTCGAGGGCGGCCTGGCGCGTGCAGGCCGTAAAGTCGTAGAGCTTGGCAGGGTCGGCCAGACCCGCGGAAGGCAAGGTGGATTCCAGCATGACGCCCGGGGGGCCGTCGCCCACAAAGGCCACGGCCTGCAGGCCCGCCAGGTCTCCCCGAATCGCCTCCGCCCGGGGCCAGAACTCCCGGCTGATCAGCAGAAGGCTGGCGCCGCAGTCCTGGAGTGCCTGGTGCAACTCGTCGCTGTCCAGGTCCGTGCTCAGGGGCACGGCAATGAGGCCCGCCTTCATGGCGCCGAGCCAGGCAAAGACATACTCGGGGCTGTTGTTGAGCAGCAGGGCAACGCGCGCGCCCCGCGTCGCGCCCAGGGCGAGCATCACGTTGGCCGCGCGCGTGGTCTGCTCGTCCAGTTGAAGGAACGAATACTCCCTGCCGTCATCCTCGAACACGAGAAAGGTGCGGGCGCCGTGCTTGGCCGCCTGCCCCTGGATCAAGTCGCGCACGTTGCTGTATTCATTGGCCGCGCGCATGGGATCGGTGAAGCGCGCACGCGTCCGGATGATCTCGGAGGTGCGGCGCGGCGGCGGCTGCGTCACCAGTCGGGCGGGCTGAGACGCCGGCTTGGCATCCACTGGCGGAGACTTGGGAGCGGCGGCCACGACCTTGCGAGTGGCGCCGGTTTTCTTCCGGGAGATCCGCGACACCGGCTTGCTGCGCCCCTTGGCGGAAGATGGCGGCTTCTTCGCGGCTTTGCGCGGCATGATCTCTCCGGTGCGTGGTTGACGAGCCCAGATTGAAACAGTCCGTGCGCGCCAAGCAAGCGTGCAGCGCCGGAAAGAAGTTGCAGGCAAAACTTTCCACACCGAGTCGGCAAAGCCTGACAGACCCAGAAGGTGAACGGCGAAGGCCGCCATAGCAAGCGCTGGAGGCGCGCAGGGGCCCCTCCGGGCAGGAGTGTCAGAAAGCCGATTTCACCAATCCACAAGGAATGGTGAAAAGCTGTCAGAAACGGGCGAGGGCGAAGTTGGGGGCGCTCTCCCGAACCCGCCGCGCGGCTTTGAAAGCCGTGCAAAGAGCGGGGCAGCAATTGGAGACATCGTAACCAACGCTGTAGTATGAACTTGAGATGACCACCCAAGGCCAACTTTCATAACGCACATTTTATAAGGTGCATACTCAACAAACATCAAATGAAACAACCGCCCCTCACTCCAGCGCGGGGCGGTTGTGGATAACTTCCGGAAACGTGGGCTGCGGCGGGAGCTTCGACTGAGTAGGCCCCGGGAGCCGACGCGACGCGCCAAGCCACGGAAAGCTCGCTCCGAGCAGCAGCCGCCACAGCAATTCCAAGGCCGCTCTAACCTTTCAGCGCCGCCGCGAAGGCTTCAATCAGGGCCGGCAGAACATCCTCCGCCGAGCCCACGATGCCGTAGTCTGCCACCTTGAAGATCGGGGCCTGGGCATCCTTGTTGACGGCCACAATCACCTTGCTGCCGCTCATGCCCGCCAGGTGCTGAATCGCGCCCGAAATGGCCACGGCGATGTAAAGCTTCGGGCTCACGGTCTTGCCCGTCTGGCCCACCTGCTCACCGTGGGGCCGCCAACCCGCGTCCACGACGGCGCGCGAAGCGCCCACGGCCGCTCCGATGGTTGCGGCCAGTTTTTCGAGATTGGCCCAGTTCTGTTTGCCTTCGCCGGCGGGGTCCTTCATGCCGCGCCCGCCGCTGCAGACGATCTCGGCCTCGGCGACATCGAGCTTTCCGGCGGCGCCCGAGACAATCTCCTTCACGACGGCCTTGAGGTCGGCCAGGGAGAAGGCCACCTTGACGGCCTCAACAGGCGCGCTGCCGCCCCCCCTTGCAGGCGTGGCAAAGACGTTGGGGCGCAGGGTGGCAAAGAGTGCGCCCGAGGCCTGCACCGTGACGCGGGCCTTGCCCGCGAAAACGGGGCGAACGGCGACGGGCTTTCCGCCCTCGGCGCGCAATTCGACGATGTCGCTGGCCAGACCGCACTTCATCATGGCTGCGGCGCGGGGCATGCAGTCCTTGCCTACGGAAGTCGCGCTGGCCAGCACGACGGCCGCGCCCTGGGCCTGTGCCTGATTGGCAATGAGCCTGGCCATGGCATCGGGGCTGTGCTTTGAGAAGGCCTCACCGGAGGCCAGCAGCGTCCTGGAGGCGCCGTAGGCGCCCAACGTCGCGGCCTCGGCATCGAGCCCGTTGCCGGCCAAGAGGGCGATGCACTTGCCGCCAAGACTGGCCGCCAGTGCGGCGCCGGCGCCCAGCGCCTGGAGCCCTGCCTTGCTTGCCTTGCCGTCCTTCGCTTCAACAAACACCAGTACGTTTGACATGTCTATCGCTCGAGTTCTGAGGGCCTCGTTGGCCGCATTCCGCGGAATGAAAGTGCTAGATCACCTTGGCTTCGTTGCGCAGCAGTTCGACGAGCTTGCGGGCGGCGTCGGGACCTTCACCCACAATCTTGCCGGCCGGACGCGGCGCCGGAGGCTCCATCTTGAGCACGTTGATCAGGTTGGCGGGAACGGCAGCCGGGCCTTCGTCGAGTTTGGTGTTCTTGGCGGCCATGATGCCCTTCATGCTTGCGCTGCGGGGCTTGTTGAGGCCCTTCTGGCAGGTGAGGGCGCAGGGGAGCCTGACCTCCAGCTTCTCGCGCTTGCCTCCCTCGATCTCGCGTTCGACATGGGCCACGCCGCCTTCAACGCTGAGCCCGGTAACCACTGTGGCACAGCCGATGCCGAGCAACTCGGCCGTCATGGGCCCCACCGCCGAACTCTGGTTGTCCACGGAGATGTGGCCGAACAGCACAAGGTCGTGGGGCAGGGTCTTGATTTTGGCGGCCAGCGCGCTGGCCGTGGCAAATGCGTCGTGTTCTTTGTCGGAGATCAGCAGCACGCCGGCGTCGCAACCGGTGGCGATGCAGGTGCGGAGTTCCTTGGCGGAATCCTTGACGCCCAGGATCACGGCCGTGACCTTGCTGCCCGGGTTCTTCTCCTTCAGGGCAATGCCGGCTTCCAGGGCAAACTTGTCATACTCGCTGATGTCGTAGTTCACGCCCGCCGGGTCGTAGTTCCTGCCATCGGCTCCGGGCTTGATGCGCGCATCAGTCACTGGCGCGCGGCGCACGCACACAATAATGTTCATACGGTCGTCTCACTCGCAATGGGGGGCCGGCTGGTACTTGCCCCTGGTCTGTGAAGCGCGGGGAGAATAGTGCCCAAAAACTTCCGCGGCAAGGGTATTCAATGACCGACGCGCTCACTGCTTCAGATGGAAAACAATTGCTCAAGCTGGCCCGCGCAAGCCTGGAACATTTCGTGCGCACCGGACAGCGGCTCGCCCTGCCGGCCGACGTTTCTCCTGCCCTGGAAGAAGGACTGGGCGCCTTTGTCACTTTGACCACGCCCGACGGCTCCCTGCGGGGCTGTATCGGCAACATGGTGGCCCACGGCCCACTGGTGGAGACCGTGCGCGAGATGGCCATCGCGGCCGGAACCCACGATCCGCGCTTTCCGCCGGTGAGTGAAGATGAGCTCAGCGGCCTGCGCTACGAAGTCAGCGTGATTTCACCCATGGTGGAAAGCCGCGCCGACCAGGTGGTGCCCGGCCGCCACGGCCTTTACATCCGCAAGGGCCGCTTCAGCGGTACGCTGCTGCCGCAGGTGGCATCAGAGCACGGCTGGGATCGGGTCACCTTCCTGCAGCAGACCTGCGTCAAGGCAGGGCTGAAGCCCCTGGCCTGGCAGGACCCCGACACAACGATTTACACCTACACGGCCCAGGTCTTCAGTGAAGGCCCATGAGAGTTGACCTGTTACGCGGCGCACCCTTTGGCGGTATCATTGCAGTGCTGCTTCCGGCAGGACATGGGCCGGCGGTGGCGCACTGAGTTAACGCTGAAGAAGGCGATTCAGCGGACAGGGCGCCGGGCAAGGGTGTCGTGCCGGCGCCGACAGGCCTTTGATGCGGCCTGCGGAAACAGGCCGGGGATGGCTTGCGCACTTCAGGCGGCTGGAGGGCCGCTTGATGGCGGAGTTTGAGGGTCCCATCGGGCAGGTGTCGATGAAGCACTTTGCGCTCACTTTGCTGATGTCCGGCGCGCTGTTCGTCCTGGCGTGCGGCGGAGGTTCCGGCGCGCCCAGGGCGCCGTCCCTGCCCGCGCCGGGCGGCACGCTGCGCGCCTTGAATCCCGCCGACCTGAACATGGACGGCATTCCCGACGCGCCCGTGCCTTCAGCTTTGCGTCACCTCCTGCTCCAGACACCCGCCGACTTTGCCCTGACCCGCGTTTCCCTCACGCGCGGACCTGCCAACGTGGAGTTTACGGCGGCTGCCGTCTCCGCGCGCGGCGGTGACCGCATCGTAGAGCTCACGCTGAAGGCGCCCCTGGGCGACGAGCCCGTGACGCTGCGAGCCGGCGCCTATGAGTTGCGCATGTTCCCTGCGGCCGCGCCCTCCCTGCCGGAAACGGGATTCAGGCCCGCCACGGGAGGAGCCCTGGCCAACGACCTGGTCTCGCCCAGCGCCGCGGTGTTCGACGCTCCCGCCGATGTGCAGTTGCTCTGTCTGGGCGCCCTGCCCTCTGTCGTGTCAGGCCTGCGCCTCGCCTGCGGCGAGACACCCGGCATCGAGCTTCAGCCGGTCATCACTGCCCGGGGCCTGATGTTCAGTCCGGTGCTGCCGTTGCAGGCCGGTCGGGCCTATCGGCTTGTGGCCGCCGATGATGCTCGCGACTGCTTCGGACGGGCCCTGACCCCGCGCTTCAACCTGTGGGTGCGGCGCTCAGGCATCGTGGCCCTGGCCAGCGCCGACCTCGACCGCGATGGCCAGGAAGAGCTGCTGTTTCTCGATGCCAACGGGCTTGTGAACACCCTGGCCGACCCCGCGGGCCAGCCCCAGCGCGTGCCCCTGGGAGTCTCAGGCAAGGGCGAAGCCCTGTCCACCGGAGACTTCGACGGCAACGGCGTGGCGGACATCGCCGTGCTTGTGCGCTCCGAAGAGGGCTTTTCCCTCTTGAAGCTCCTGGGCACGATTCGCAACGGACGCGCCGACTATTCGCTGCAGTCCCTTCCTGTGTCGCTCGAAGCGCCGCAACACCTGTGCGCGGGCGACTTCGACCGTGACGGCAAGGATGACCTGGTGCTGGTGGGCGCCTTTGGTCAGGCCCAATTTTTTACTTCGCGGCTTTCCCCCCGCAGCCTGGAATCCCTCACGGCGCGGCAACTGGTGCTGGATGCCGCCCTGGCAGACGCCGACGCCGACGGGGACCTCGACCTGTTCCTGCTCGCCGCCGACGGCCAGAGCCGCCTGCTGGTCCATCGCGGCCTCGAGGGCCTGGGCGAAAGACCGGAAGTGCGCGACCTGCCCACGGGCGCAGCCTCGCGGGCGGCCTTTGCCGACTTTGAAACCAACGCGCACCTGGACCTCCTGCTCTCAGGCGCGCTGGCGTCGTGCCGCCTGCGTTTTGACTGTTTTGGCGAAGCCGGGTCCATGGAGGTGCGGCGCGCCGACGAAGGGGGGCTGCTGGCCGGCGCGGTGCTCTGCCGCGACCTCAACGCCGACAACCGCGCGGACCTCATTGCCATGCGCGAGGATGAAAGCGGCGTGAGCGCAGACTTTGCCGTGTTCGTGAACTTCGTGGACAAGGCCGACAACCGGCCCGACGGCCTGTTTTCACTGCAGGGCCGGCTGCTCGTTCACGCCGTGGCCTACTGGCGCGGCACCATCGCGCTTGCCACGGAATCCATGCTTTACCTGCAGCCCCTGGCGCCCATCCAGGTTCCCCTCAAAGAGACGAGCAAGGCCCGATTCATCAAGGCCTACGAACCCCTGCCGGCGCTGCCTGCCCCCCTGAGCGCGGCCATCGCAGATTTCAACGGCGACGGCAAGGCCGACGTTGCTTCACTGGACGCCGACGGGCGATTGACGGTCTGGCTCGCGGGCGCAGCCGGCGAGAAGTTCACCCAGGCCGCGGACGGTCTCGAGTTGGGTGGCCTGGGCAGCCTTCAGGTCGTGGACTTTGACCGGGACTCCCTGCCTGATCTGCTCTTTGTGCCGGCCGACCGCTCGCAGCGGCCGCGCCTTCTGCGCGGCACGCGCGAGGGCCGCTTTGAAGATGATCTCGAGGGCCTGCTGCCGACGCCCCCCACGAACCTGATGGGGGCGCCCGCCATGGGCGATTTCGACCGCGACGGCCGCCTGGATGTGTTGTGGCCCAATGACGTGGGCCGCCTTCAGTTCAATGAAGGAGGCCGACGCTGGCGCGAGTTCCCGCAGTTTCCGGTCATACGCGACGCCACCCGGCCGCTCTACTTTTCAGGCGAGCTGTGCTGTGCGGACTTCACGGGCGACGGCCTGGCGGATGTCGTTGCCGTCATGCAGCCCTACGAGGCTTCCGCCTACGACCAGTGCCTGGTGCTGATGGAAGGCACGGGGCAGGCCGATGCGCCCTTCAATGTTTACACGACGTTGGCGCTGCGGGGTCGCTTCACCAGTCTGACCCCCGCGCCCCTGAGCCCGGGCCGCGGGGCGGGCCTCGCGCTTGGCTTTGCCCGCGCGGGCGAAGGCCTCCAGTTCCTGCTGCTGGGCCTGGACGGCCAGCGGCAGTTCGCCCCGCTCAACGCGGGACCCGAAGCGCGCGGGGAGTTGGCAGCCCTGGCCGCCGACGACATCGACCGTGACGGCGACCTCGACCTCATTCTCGTCGAGCGCCAGGACGGCGCACCGGCGACGACCCTCTGGATCAACATGGGCGACGGCCGCTTCACGCGCGGAGCCGGCGCTGAAGACAGCCTGCGCCGCGCCCTTGGCAATTTCTCCGCCAGCAACCTCTCCCTTGCCGACTTCACGGGCGACGGCAAGCCGGACCTTCTGGCCATCGATGCGCGGGGCAATGTCGTGCTCGTTCGAACGGCCGTGGAATGACCAGCAGCCTCGATCTTCTTGCCGTCGATATCGGCAACTCCAACGCCACCTTCGCGATCATGCGTGACCGCCAAGCGCGCCAGACCTTTGACCTGCCCAGCAACTCAAGCCCCGAAGAACTTCACGCCGAGCTGCGCTCGCGCCTCACCGCCCAGGAATTGAAGCTGCCCGGTGTCATCGCAAGCGTGAACCCTCGCGCCTGCTCCGCCATTGAGACGGCCCTGCGGCGCTGCGGCGTTCACGAGCTCGCTGTGCTGGGCCGGGACTACAAGGTTCCCATCGACAACCGCACGGCCATGCCCGATCAGGTCGGGCAGGACCGGCTTGTCAACGCGCTGGCCGCCACGCGTCACAGCCAGGGACAGGCCATTGTGGTCGACTTCGGCACGGCCATCACGTTTGACGTGCTCAAGGACGGCGCCTACTGCGGCGGCGTGATCACGCCCGGCATCGGATTGGCGATGGAAGCCCTGCACCAGCGCACCGCGCTCCTGCCGCTGGTCAAGCCCCAGGGCAAACCGCCGATTCTGGGGCGGGACACCGTGTCAGCCATCAACGCCGGTGTGTTCTACGGCTACATCGGACTGGTACGCAATATCATCGGGGAGCTGCATACGGTTTTCGAAAGCAAGCCGCGCGTGCTGGCTACCGGCGGCTACGGCAATTACATCGCGCCCCACATTCCGGAAATAGAAGAGTCCCTGCCCCATCTGACCCATGAAGGAATTGCGTTGAGCCACTTCCTCAGGCCGGCCCGGCCCTGAACGCCGCCACGAGGGCCTTCAGGCGACAGAGGGCTTCCTCGGCCCGAAACTGAGCCTCGTCAAATCGGGCAATTTCACGCCCCTTCAGCCTGGCCACGATGGCGCCGCAGGCGCTCGCCAGCTCCACCTTCAGGCGCTCCAGCATCTCGTTGACCTGAACGTAAGTCGGCAGGTGGTAGTTGAGGCGCCGCACCGCCGCCTGGTCCGAAATCGGAAGCGTCAGCATCCCCACCGAAGAATCGTCCCGGTCGAGCAGCCAGTCCCCCGCGCGCGGCTGCCAGACGTATCCGGCCTGTTCCAGCTCCACGGCCAGCGCGCAGTACTCTTCGGTGATCCGGAAGCTGTATGCCATGGACCGCTTTTAGCAGCGCCGCCCAGCCGGGGAAGCCGGCAGGTGCACCACGACGGGGCGATGACCGGGTGGCACCCAGCCGCGCTTTCAGCGGCCTGAACACGCGCGGCATCCAGGGCGTCCGCGACAAACGATTCACGGGACAGAGCCTAGCAGGCCGCTGAAACACGGCCTGCGGACGCAAGCCATGGTTGACTTGCACATTTCAAGCGGCCGGAAAGCCGCTTGAAATGAAGGTCGGGCCAGATTCACTTTGGCCCGACCGGGCTGAAAAAGTGGCCGGACGCCACCTTTTCAGCAGCCTGCTAGATCTGGGGCCCCGGAGAGAGCTCATCCAGGCCCAGGAGCAGGCGCGCCAGGCGGTGGCTGTCCGCCACCTCGATGTCGCCCGGAATGTTCTGGCCGGTGGTGATGTAGCTCAGGGGCTTGCCGGCGCCAAGCACGATATCGAGCGCGGGTCCCAGGGCCGCAGCCTCGTCCAGTTTGGTCAACACCAGCCGACCCACGCCCGCGCCGAATTTCTCAATGGCCGCGTGAACTTGCCGCGGGTGGTGCGTGGCGGGAAACACGAAATGGGTCTCGTCGGGCTGGGCCGCGAGCATGAAGGCGCGCAGTTCGTTCATGCGCATGGCATCCTTGGGCGAGCGACCGGCGGTGTCAATGAACACGAGATCGCATTCCCGCAGCTCGCGCAGCGCCGCCTGAATCTCCCCCGGCGTCATCACGATGCGAACGGGCACCTCCAGGATACCCGCCAGCGTGCGCAGTTGTTCCGTGGCGCCCAGCCGATAGGTGTCCACGGTAATCACGCCGATCCGTGCCTTGGCCGCAACCTTGAACGAAGCAGCCAGCTTTGAAAGCGTCGTGGTCTTGCCTACTCCCGTCGGGCCCACCAGTGCCACGACGCGGCATTGCGCGGCCACGGCCGAAATGGGCCCGCCGACGGGCATCATGCCCGCCACGGCGTCCACGGCCTGGGCCATGGCCTCGGCCTCGCTGCCGGCCTTGCCGACGAGTGAACAGACCTGCCCCGTGCGCTCGGGAGAAAAACCCAGCATCTGCATGCGCGCGGCCAGCGCCCTCAAGGGCGGCTCGAAGTCGCGGCTCTGGGCCAGATCGGTGCGCAGCGAAAGCCCGCGCACCAGTTCCTTCAGTTCGCCCAGTTCCCGCTCCAGTGTCCCGCCCGCACCCGTCGGCACGGGCGTGGGCTGAGTCTTGCCGTACACCCTGGCCAGCTGCCGCGCCGCTCCTCCCGTCGAGGGCTTGCCTCGCGCCACGGCATCCAACTCGTTGGAGGCGGTGATCTCAACCTGTTCGGGTTGACCGGGTCGCGCAGCGCGAGAAGCGGACGTCAGGATCACCGCCCCGTCTCCGAGTTCCGCCTTGACCATGAGCAGTGCTTCCTGCCAGGTTCGCGCAATGAAGGTCTTGGTGGGCATGGCGAAGGCCATTAAAAATCGATAAACAATTAAAATAACTAATTTCCGCCCACTCTTTTTTCAAGCCCAGTCCAACTGAATTGAGGCTGCCTTACATTCCTGCAGGCAGTGGGACCACGGCCACGCTTTCGACTTCCACGTCACGGACAATCTCATTGAAGCTGATGCAGGCGGTACCGGGCTGCACATTCTCCAGCAGCTTGCGCACCTGAGAGCGTATCTGGGGACCGCAAACCACCAGGGCCGGGTGGCCGACGGAGAGGAGCTTCTCCAGTTCCCGGGAAATGGCGGCTCCGATGGCCGCCAGCGCGTTGGGCGCGAGCCTCAGGTAGCTGCCGGCATCGGTACGCTCAATGCCGCCCAGGATCAGGTCTTCGAGCTCCGGGGCCAGAGTCACGGCGTAGATCCTGCCGTCGGGCTCGCGCAGGTTCTCGCAGATGGTGCGGGCCAGCGCGCTGCGCGCGTATTCGGTCAACACCTCGATGTCGCGGGTGCGGGAGCCATAATCACTCAGCACTTCGAGCACCCGGCCAAGGTCCCTGATGGAGACCCGCTCGGCCAGAAGGTTCTGCAGCACCTTCTGGATGTCCGCCGGCTTGAGGTGCGCCAGGGCATCCTCCACCACTTTCGGCGCGGCCTGCTTGAGGTTTTCAAGCAGGGCATTGACCTCCTCCCGCGAAAGCAGTTCAGGTGCGTGTCGCTTGACGACTTCCGTCAGGTGCGTGGCGATCACGCTGGTGGCATCGACGACCGTGTAGCCCATCTGCTCGGCGCGCCCGCGTTCCGCGGCGCTGATCCAGATGGCGGGCAGGCCAAAGGCGGGCTCGCGGGTCTTCAGGCCGGTGAGTTCCCCCTGGGCCCCGCCGCTGTTGATGGCGAGGAACTGATCGCTGACCGAAACGCCGCGGGCAACCTCGTTGCCTCGGATGCGGATGGCATACTCGTTGGCCTCGAGCTGGAGATTGTCGCGGATCCGGATGGGAGGAACCACCAGCCCCATGTCCAGGGCCATCTGGCGACGAATGAGCGTCACACGCTCCAGAAGATCGCCGCCCTGCGCGGCATCGACCAGTTTGATGAGGCCAAAGCCGACCTGCATCTCCATGGGGTCAATGGCCAGCAGTGCTTCCACTTTTTCGGGCTTCTTTTCGGCCTGGGCATCGGCCGTGGCCTTGCTCTGGGCGCTTTGGGCTTTGCGCGCCTGATCGCGACGCACGAACCAGAACGCGGCACCGCACAGGGAGGCCACCAGCAGCAGCGAGCCCAGGGGCAGGCTGTGACCCAGGCCCAGGGCCAGGGCGAGCAGCACGGCCGTGGTCATGGCCAGGGTGCGGGGATGAAACAGGAACTGCCCGGTGACTTCGTCGCCCAACTCGGCCCTTGAACTGCTGCGGGTCACCACCAGGGCCGCGGCGATGGAGATGAGGAAGGCCGGTATCTGGCTCACGAGGCCGTCGCCGATGGTCAAGATGGTGTAGAGCTTGACGGCCTCGGCAAAGGTCAGGGAGGGCTTGAGAATAGCCAGGCCAACAACGAGTCCGCCCACGATATTGATGGCCGTGATGATGATGCCGGCAATGGCGTCGCCCCGGACAAACTTGGAAGCGCCGTCCATGGCGCCGTAGAAGTCCGCCTCCTGGGCCACTTCCTCGCGACGCTTCCGGGCCTGTTTGTCGTCAATGACTCCGGCGTTGAGGTCCGCATCAATGGCGAGCTGCTTGCCCGGCAGACTGTCGAGGGTGAAACGCGCCGCTACTTCGGCGATGCGGGTGGCGCCCTTGGTGACCACCAGAAACTGAACCAGCACGATGATGACGAAAATGATCAGACCCACCACGACGCCCACCAGAGAGCCTTCGGCGCCCCCCGTCACCACAGAGCCAAACGTCGCCACCACATGGCCGGCCACATCGGACGGGCTTCCGCCGCGGGCATTGCCGCCATTGGAGAGAATGGCTCGCGTCGTGGCGATGTTCATGGCCAGCCGGAAGAACGTGCTGACCAGCAGCACCGTGGGGAACGTGCTCAGGGACAGCGGCTTTTCGGCAAAGACGGCCGAGAGCAGGATCAGCAGGGCCATCGTGATGTTCAGGATCAGCAGAAAGTCCAGGATCAGCGTGGGCAGCGGCACCAGGATGATGGCGAACACGGCAAACAGGCCCGCCGAAAGCGCCAGGGTCTTGTTGCCCCGCATCCAGTTGAGGGGGCGGTCCATCAGATTCGCGTAGATTGCGCTGCCGCCGGCCATGGTTTCGCTCATGTGGTTTCAGGAACTGCGGTATCAGGCCCGTGCTTCCTCAAGCATCTCCGCGCGCTTGCCCGCGTCGTGGCGCCAGACATACGCCAGCACTTCCGCCACCGCCTTCCAGAATCGCTGCGGGACCGCTTCGCCCACTTCGACGTGGCGATAGAGGCTGCGGGCCAGTTGGGGGCGCTCCACCAGCGGGATGCCGCACTCGGCGGCCACCTGCCGGAGTTTCAGGGCCAGGGCATCGGCCCCTTTGGCCACGACGCGCGGGGCCTGGGCATCGCGTTCGTACTTCAGCGCGACCGTGAAGTGCGTGGGATTGACGACCATGACATCGGCCTCGCGGGCATCCTTCATCATGCGCCCCTTGGCCATGCGACGCTGGGCCTCCATACGGCGCCGCTTGATCTGGGGGTCGCCCTCCATGTTGCGGGTTTCATCCTTGACCTCCTGCTTGCTCATCATGAGGTCCTGCCGGTGCTGCCAGCGCTGGTAGAAATACTCGGCCAGGGAGACCAGCGTCAGAGACAGGCTGGCATAGAGCCCCAGCAGCACCGTTTCTTCGGCCACAAAGGCCGCAATGCGGGCGGTGCCGTTGCCGGTGGTGGACATGTTCTTCATCAGGCCCAGAAACGTGGGAATCTCGCTTTGCAGCACCAGATAGAGCAGCGCCCCCACCAGGGCCATCTTGGCCATGCCGAACACCATGCGCACGAACGACCGCAGGGACAGCAGCTTGCCCATGCCGGTTACGGGGTTGAGCCGGTCGAACTTCCACTCCAGGGGCTTGGTCGAGATCACCCACCCCACCTGGGCCACATTCAGGGCCAGTGCGCCCAGCAGAAGCGCCAGCAGCAGGGGTGCCAGCGTCGTGGCTGCGAGCCACAGGCCCGCACCCAGCAGGGCCTGAACGGACTGCGCCGGGGTGTCGTATTCACCGGCGCGCGAAAGCCACTGAACCGTGGCCCCCTCCAGCTTGCGCGCCATGGTTTTGCCGAACACATGAAGCAGGGCGAAGGCCAGCAGCATCAGGGCGCTGCCGCTCAGATCGGCGCTGCGCGCAACCTGGCCTTCCTTGCGTGAATCCTCCAGGCGGCGCTGCGTGGGTTGTTCTGTCTTTTCGCCCTGGTCGTCGGACATGTCAGGCCCCTCGCACGACGAGTTCCGTCAGGTGGGCAAAGGTGCCCTGCACAAGACGGTCGGCCACCGGCGCGAGGTACTTCAGGCTCAGGCCCACGAAGGCAAATCCCACCAGCAGCCGCGTGGCAAAGGAGAACGCGAACACATTCATCTCCGGCACCACCCGGGCCACCAGGCCCAGGGCCACGGTGCTCAGGAACACCGCGGCCAGTGTCGGCGCCGCAAAGACCACGCCGATCACGAGCACCTGGGGCGCCAGCTCCAGCAGCAGCCATTGACCCATGGCGTCCGTGAGCGCGGCCTGCCCCGGCGGAATGCGCTCGAAGCTGAAGTGCAGGGCTGAAAGCGCGACGTAATGCCCGTCGAGGGCGAAGAAGGCCACCAGGCCCGCGAGAAACAGAATCTGGCTCATCAGCGCCATGTTCTCGTTGTTGACCGGGTCCACCACACTGGCCAGAGTGAAACCCATGTCCGTATCAATCAGGTGGCCGGCCATGAGCAGGCCGTAGAGCAGCGCGTTGGCGGCAAAGCCCAGCACCAGCCCCAAAGAAAGTTCCGTGGCGCAGGCCAGCAGATAGCCCGCCGCCGACTGCGTGGCCAGCGCCTCCGCCTGCCGACCCAGCAGCGGCGGCGTCAGCAGCAGGGCCACGGCAAACGAAAGCCAGATGCGGACCTGGGCAGGAAACATGGTGCTGCCAAACAGCGGCGCCCTGACAAACAGACCGCCCACGCGCAGGAAGACCAGCATGAACGTCATCAGCGCGGCAAGGCCGAACTCAACGGTGCCCTGGTCCGTCAGGCGCATGGGTCAGGCTCCCGCCGGGCGCGCCACCATGAAGGTGGGCATCACGTCGCGCCAGAGCACTTCCGTGTATTCGATGAGCGTGCGCGACATCCATGGAAAGAGCAGAAGCAGCAGCGCCCCGATGACGAGTATCTTGGGCACAAAACTCAAGGTCTGGTCCTGGATCGATGTAGCGGTCTGGAAAATCGAGATCACCAGCCCCACGACCAGCGCGGCCACCAGCATGGGCGCGGCCAGCTCAAAGCTCATTTCCAGGGCACCGTTGGTGACGTCTGTTGCCTGCTGCAGTTGGTCCAGCATGGTGCATCCTCATGGGGTTGAAGTCCGTCGGCGGCAGATGAGCGCCCTCACAAACTGGGAGCCACCTGAAAGCTCCGGGCCAGGCCCAGAATCACCAGGTTCCAGCCATCCACCATCACAAACAGCAGCAGTTTGAAGGGCAGGCTGATCAGCACCGGGGGCAGCACCAGCATGCCCATGGCAATCAGCACCGTGCTCACCACGAGATCAATGATCAGAAACGGCAGGTAAAGGATGAAGCCCATGTAGAAGCCGCGCTTGAGCTCGCTGGTCACGAAGGCCGGCACGAGCACGAGGGTGTCCACATCGCCGTAGGTTTCCCAAGTCTGGGGGTGGGCCGGGTCCTCGCTCAGCTCCTTGAACTGCTTGAGGTCCCTCGGGCTGACGTGGGTGAACATGAAGTTGCGCATGGACTGCTCGGCGCGCTGCAGAAACTCCTGCTGGGTGATCTCGCCGTTCTGGTAGGGCACAAAGGCCCTGTCCTTGATTTCCATGAACGTGGGCCGCATGACCATGAAGGTCAACATCAGCGAAAGGCCGATGAGAAGCTGGTTGGGCGGCAACTCCTGCGTGCCCAGGGCCCGACGCACGAAACTCATGACAATGACAATGCGGGTGAACGCCGTGGTCAGAATCAATATCGAGGGAGCCAGCGTCAGGACCGTCAGCAGCACCATGAGCTCGAGGGCCGCCGTGGTGTCTTCAAAACTCTCCGCGCGCTCGATGAACGTCGGCTTCACGACCATCGGCTCTTGCGCCTGGGCCGCCCCGGCAAAAAAGATCACAAGCGCCGCCGCCGCCACAAACAGCCAGAACGGAAGAAACCGCCCCAGCACCCGGGCCGAGTAATCGCGCAACTGCCGCGCGCTTGGTTCGAGGAAAATGCGAGTGAATCTCCGCGGCTTCATGCGACCTCCTGAGGCCGGGTGATGCGGTCAAGTTCAAGCCGGATCTGTGCCAGACGGGCGTTCTGGCTCTTGGGGACCGGCTGGGGCAGGACTTCCTGGGGTTCGGCCAGACTCTGCTTCAGGGCCTCCTTGAACGACTGGCGGCTCGACGGCTGGCTTTCGGCAGTCAGGCGGCTCACTTCCGTGGCATCCGTGATTTCGGAGAGCGTGCGCAGACCTTCCGAACCCGAACCCAACACCAGCACGCGATCTCCCACCTTCACCACGAGCAGGGCGTGTTTGCCGCCGAGATGAGCGCGCGAGAGAACACGAACCATTTCAGACGTCCCCAGCATCTTGCGCATGGCCGGGTTGCGGCGCGCGAAGTACACGAAGGCGCCCAGCATAAGCCCCAGCACCGCCACCCCGCCCAGCAGCTTGCCCGCGGCCTCAAGGGCGCCTGTTTCAGGAGAAGAGGGCGCGGCAACCTGGGACTTGGCAGCCTCGACGGGCAGGGGGCGGTTGTCAGGAAAACCCTGGGCGACCAGGGGTGAAGCGAAGAGGAAGAGAAGGAGGAGGCAGGGACGGATGGACACAGGCGGCTCCGATGATGTTCTATCGGAACTTTAGTCTTTTTACGTTTTTGCGCAAGTGCAAAACATAAAAACTGTCAAAGGGCAGGCGGTTCAGGTTCGAGCCATGGCCGGAGCCACCCGGCGGCGCAGTTCCTCGATTTTGAGGGTCCAGCGTTCAGCGAGACGGGTCAGGGTCTCGTGCTCAAGTTGCAGGGGAAAGTCAAACTCCTCCATCAGCAGATCGAGCTGACCTTTCAGGGCCTCGCAGTCCTCCATGAAGGTGGATTTCTCCCCCCCGAACTTGGCGAGCACCGACTTGAGCGCGCCTTCGCTTTCAGCGGCCAACTGCTGGGTGTTGGCTGACCGAAGCGCCAGCAGCTTGCAGATGTTGATCAGCAGCTTGGGCTGCGCCTTGCACAGCAGCGGAAATGCGTCTCCGGGAACCACCCCGACGACGCTGGGCTCCTCAGCCTGAATGTCGGCAATGCGCCGGGGCTCTTCGTCGCCCAGCAGCACGCTGATTTCGCCCACCGTTTCCCCGGGCCGGACAATACCGTAAAGCTCGTTGCCAATGCGGACGCTGAGCCGGCCGCTGATCAGAATGTATACGCTCTTGCCCGGATCTCCGCGCCTGCACAGCAGGTTGCCCTTTTTCAGGCGTTGCTGGCTGCCGGCCAGGGCGCTGCCGTCGGTCACCCGCGTCATCAGATTGGTGGTCTGCTTGGTGACTTCCGCGCCTCCGCTTTCGCCCATGTGATACGACCACGAGCGCTTGGCCACGCTGAGCGCGCGCAACACGTCGTCCTCGCCTTCCGCATCTTCCTGTATGCGGTGCACCAGGTTGTAGAAATCGGTGGTCAGGCCCTGCAGTTCGCGCGAGTAGCGCCCGGCTTCGCGCTGAACGCCCCCCAACCCGCGATTGGCGCCCACCAGCTTGCGCGCAAGGGAACGCGCCAAAGACAGTCCGAACTCTCCGTCCTCGGCAATCATGCTGATGATGGCCCGGGCATCCACCGGAACCTCCACCAGCGTGGCAGGCTCCACGGCAATGATGCTCTCCGTGTACTTGCCCATCAAGGCGCCGTCCGCGGCGAGAATCAGACCTTTCTCCAGGTGCAGGTTGACGTCACGGCCGCGCCTCAATCGGGCGTCGTCGGCGCCTTCAGCCTCCTTCTCCGGAATGACCACGGAACGCACGGCTCCCCTGCGCAGCAGCAGAATGCGGTCAGCGCGACCGGCCTGCCGGCACACGATTTCATTGGGCTCGTACTCGCGGATCACCGCATCTCGCATGGCAGCAGTATACCGCCTCCCACCCTCAGCAGGCCGTTGAAATAGGGCCTGCTCACGCAAGCCAGGGATGGCTTGCGCAATTCAGGCGGCTGAAAGGCCCCTTGAAATGAAGGTCGGGCCAGATTCACTTTGGCCCGACCGGGTTGAAACAGTGGCCGGATGCCACTTTTTCAGCAGCCTGCTAGCTGAGCATGCGCGGGTTCTGGGCCATGGACACGAGCAGGGCCAGGGCCGCCAGCCCCCCCACCAGCAGTACGCTGTTCACGGCGCCGCGCACCAGGCCGCGCGAAAAATCGCGCGACTGGCTCACGCCCATCACCATGCCGCCCACAATGGCCGCCGGAAGAAACTGGAGAAAGATGCTCATGTCTTGGGTACTCCCTTGCTGCGCACCACCAGTTCGGCGCGCAGCGTATCACCGGGGCCCGGCGCATCCGGCGACTCGTGGCGACGATGCAGTTCACACAGGGTAATCAGGTTGAGCACGCCCGCAGTGGCCGCGTAAACCACACCGCTCTGGTGATCGAGTATCCGCAGGGAATCCCCAAGGCCCATGTCGCCGCGGTCGCGCAGCACCTCAAAGGACAGCGTGATGGGGCTGGCCAGCATCTGGAGCAGAAAATAGGTGCCGTGCGCGTCCCAGTTCACGGCCGTGCCGCGAGCCAGGGCCACCCCCGCGGCGTAGAGCCCGCAGATGGTGACCATGTAGAACGCGCCATGGACAGGGCGCCGGGCGTAAAAGTGCCCCAGCCCCGGGAGCATCCAGCCGAGAAACAGGGCAAACCAGATATGGATCCTGCGTTGCGTCACGGCGGGAATATTCGGTGTTGGGCGCGCAGTTATCAATCCTGTATTCGCCCGACTGTAGATTTACAGGGTTGATTATTCAGCCCCGCTTATCGATTATTCGCGCCCCGATCAAGGACAACCGTCATGCCCGAACACCATCGCGTCATCATCATCGGCTCCGGACCCGCGGGCAACACCGCCGCCATTTACACAGGTCGCGCCGGCCTCAAACCTTTGGTGCTGGCCGGCTTCATGCGCGGCGGACCGCCGGGGGGGCAACTGATGCTGACCAGCGAGATCGAGAACTTCCCCGGCTTTCCCGAGGGCGGCATTGACGGCAAGAAGCTCATGGGCGCCATGCGCAGGCAGGGCGAGGAAATGGGCGCCACCTACATCGACACCGACGTGGACAGCGTCGATTTCAGCAAGCGCCCCTTCCAGATCGTTACCGCCGACGCCACATACAGCGCCGACTCCATCATCATCTCCACGGGGGCGCGCTCGCGCCTCTTTGGCATTCCCGGCGAAGAAAAGCTGATTTCGCGCGGCCTGCACACCTGCGCCACCTGCGACGGCGCCTTCTACAAGAAGAAGCACGTGCTCGTGCTGGGCGGCGGCGACAGCGCCATGGAAGAAGCGCACTACCTGACGCACTTCGCGGACGTCACTCTGGTCCATCGCCGCGAGGAGTTCCGCGCCAGCAAAACCATGCTCGAACGCGTGAAGAAAAACCCCAGGATCAAAATGCGTCTCAACGAACAGCCGGTGGAGTACCTGCTGCGCCAAAACGGCACCGTGCGCGGCATCAAGGCCAAAAACACCCGGACGGGGCAATTGAGCGACATCGAGGCCGACGGCGTATTCGTAGCCATCGGACACATTCCCAACACGGACCTGTTCAAGGGCCAGCTCAGGATGGATGAAAACGGCTACATCATCACGGGCGCGGCGGCGGGCGGGCCCAAAGACCACCCCTCGACATACACCAATGTCCATGGAGTGTTCGCCTGCGGTGACGTCCAGGATCACACCTATCGCCAGGCCATTACGGCGGCGGGTTCGGGCTGCATGGCGGCCATTGACTGTGAACGCTGGCTGGGCGAGCAGGGCTGACTGACGCCACAGCAGGGCGAAGGCAGGCCCGGTTCGCGCTGGCGCGATGGCGGACTTTTCCTAACGTGCGCCTCCCATGCTGGCAGTTCTGCAAACTGAAGGCCCGCTGTGGTGGATCGGGTTTCTGGCATTCGTGCTGGCGATGCTGGCCGTGGACCTGCTGGTGTTCAACCGCAAGGCCCACGAAGTCAAGATCCGTGAAGCCCTGCTTTGGAGCGCGGTCTGGATCGCGCTGGCCCTGGCGTTCGCCGGCCTGATCTACATCACGCCTGATCTGGGCCCGACCAAGGCCATGGAGTACCTGGCGGGCTGGGTGCTTGAGAAGGCGCTCTCCGTCGACAACCTTTTCATCTTCGTGCTGATTTTCGCGATGTTCAAGGTGCCCGCGAAGTACCAGCACAAGATGCTGTTCTGGGGCGTGCTGGGCGCGCTCATCATGCGCGCCGGATTCATCCTCGCCGGCACGGCCCTGGTCAAGCAGTTCACGTGGCTCCTCTACATCTTCGGCGCCTTTCTGGTGTTCACGGGCATCAAGCTTCTGGTCCAGGGCGAAAAGGAGCCGGAGCCCCAGAAGAACATCGTCTTCCGGATGATCCGCAGGATGTTGCCCGTTTACGAGGGCGACCACGAAGGCCGGTTCTTCAAGCGCGTCAACGGCAAGTTCCACGTCACCCAGCTTTTCATCGTGCTGATCCTGATCGAGTTGACGGACGTGATTTTCGCCGTCGATTCGATCCCGGCCGTGCTGGTCGTCTCGCAGGACCCCTTCATCGTTTTCACCAGCAACGTGTTTGCGATCCTGGGCCTGCGGGCGCTCTACTTCGCCCTGGCGGGCATCATGGGTCTGTTCCAGTACCTCAAGTACGGCCTGGGCGTGGTGCTGACATTCATCGGCGTGAAGATGATCCTGCCGCCCTTCGCTGCCTTGCTCTGGCCCGAGACTTACACTGAAGCCAAGCCCTTCCACATCGATATCCGCGTGTCCCTTGGGGTCATCTTCGGCGTGCTGGGCGTGTCCATTGCCGCGTCTTTGCTCTTTCCCAAGAAGGTCGAGCCCTTGCCGGCGCCGGGCGAACTGCCGCCTGTGCCGCCCACCTTTGAAAATGAATCGCAGGGCGCCTCCAAGCCCTGACCCCGACTTTTGCACTCTCCTGCATCACGCGGCAAGCGCGAGATGGCTCAGCATCGGGTGGAGTGCCTCGCGCCGGATGTGTTTCAACCGCGGCCGCTATGGCGGAAAGTGGCAATCACGCCGTGCAGTTTGAACAGGCGCGGCGTCATCCGGAACACCGATGCCCCTTTCCATTGCCGCGGGTCGTTCAGGCCGGGCTGCTGCATCGTTTCCTGGAACATGACTTCAATGGGCCGGCGCCGAGTATAGAGGCTGACAATTTCCTCTTCCCTCAGCGTCGTTTCGGTCGTGAAAAAGCATTCCCCGCAGTGTGTGCCTGTCATTTTCTTCACACATACCCGGCACCACCAGCAACAGCGTTTGCCAACGGCCCATGACATCTCCGAAGTCAGAGTACTAAACGTTGCGGCGCCTTGGGCGCGTAGCCCGTTATGCAAAAACCCGGCGATGCTTGTGCTGCACGACGGGCCGCGGCCAGTGGGTGCGCGCGGACAAACTGACCCCCGCGGACGACCTGATGACTTCGGGCGGCTTTGGGGCAACCGTGGTGCGGGAAGTGAAATGGCGGCACCTGCGTCGCCCGTTTCAGGTGTACAACCTTGTCGTTTCCCGCGTCCACAACTACCTTGTCGGCGACGGAGGCATCGTAGTCCACAACGGCTCGGGAACCTGCACCCCCAACGGGCCGGCAGCCGACGGCAATGGCGGAGCAAGCGGCCAGTCCCCTGATAATGCGCCCAAAGACACTCCACCGCCCTCTGATGCCCCAAAGGCCATTGCGGGAGACCTCAAGACTCAGTCTAAACACCAACTGGAGAAGGCTGGTATTGATGTTGAAGCCCTGAAACGGGACTTTGTCGGCCCGGGCAGCAAAAAGTACAACATCGCCGTGGATAGTAATGGCCAAATCGTTTTGGTGCCGGTTAGGTTGGGACAAGGTCAAAACGTTGCCACCGGTTTGACTATCGCTGATGCTGCCGCCACATATGGAGCGAAATAGCCTCGAAGAAGTGTTTCTATGAATAACAGCACCTTCCCGACAATTGATATGTCGCTGGTATTATCGGGCGCGGACCTTGACACGGACGAATGCAGCGATCAATTGGGCCTGCATCCAACCAGAATATGGAGGCCTCGGCGACGGCTTGTCCGACAGGGCGTTCTCGAAGACAGGCGGGTGTGGTACTTCGGTATTCGCAACCAGCTGTATGTGAGCATTGACGACTCTTTGTCCGCGCTATTTGAAGTCGTTTTCCCTCGTCGCGAGGCGATCGCCCGCTACGCGCGTCGCAAGGGCCTCACTACCAGTCTAGCAGGCTGTTGAAATAGTCGTCGTGTTCTCCCTGGGAAAAACGTAGCACGTGCATCCGACGGAGGGAGCAGCGATGCGCGGGCACAAGAATCG
>QEVF01000006.1 GCA_003576915.1 Planctomycetota bacterium
CATCTGCGACATGAACCCGATATGCTGCGCGCCATCAGCGGGCGCGGCGGCGCTTTGGGCGCGGGGCAAAGGCGGGGCCTGAGCCGATGCCCGCGGGGCGCCTTGGGTTGTCGTCCTCCCAGTCTTCTTCGTTGCCCGGCGGCACGAGCGCTTGCGGGCCCTTGCCTATCAAATCCTTGCGGCCCGCCTCGCGCAGGGCCTTGCGCACGCGGCCCTGGAACTCCGGCCGCCTGAACTGCATGAGCGCGCGCTGCCGGCGCTTCTCGCGCATCGTCGTGGGCGTATAGACATACTGCATCGTTTCGGGGTCGAAGCCGCTATAGAACATCGCCGTCGCCGGCGTCATGGGCGTGGGAATGAAATCCTGCACCTGCTCGGGCGACCAGTTGTTCTTCTTGAAATACTCGGCCAGGGCAATCTGCTCTTCCATGGTGCAGCCGGGGTGGCTGCTCACAAAATAGGCCACCAGATACTGCTCCTTGCCCACGCGCCTGCTGGCCTCCACAAAGCGCTGCCTGAATATCTCATATTTCGCAAAGCCGGGCTTCCTCATGCGCGCCAGCACCGCGTCGCTGGTGTGCTCCGGCGCCACCTTCAAGTGGCCCGAGGTATGATGGGCCGCAAGATTCTCGATGTATTCGTCGCCGCAGCCTTTGGTCGTCTTCTCGTCGATCAGCATGTCGTAACGGATACCGCTTGCTATGAACGCCTTCTTCACGCCCTTGACCTTGCGCACACGGCTGAGCATCTCCACCTGCCGGTCCAGATGCTGGCGCAGGGCGGGGCAGGGGTCGGGCAGGAGGCAGTCACGCTCCTTGCAGGCCCCCAGCGTCTGCTGCACACTGCAATAGTTGCCGTACATGTTGGCCGTGGGTCCCCCCACATCGCTGATGTACCCCTTGAAGCCGGGCATGCGCGTAATGGCCTGTGCCTCGCGCTCGATGCTCTCGATGCTCCGGCTCGTAATCGTGCGCCCCTGATGCATCCAGATGGCGCAGAACGTGCATGAACCCATGCAGCCGCGATGGGTCACAATCGTGTGCTGCGTCGTCAGCCATGCGGGGACACCCCCCTGGGCCTCATAATCCGGGTGCGGCAGGCGGGTGTAGGGCAAGTCGTACCAGCGGTCGAGTTCAGCCTCGCTCTGCAGGCGCGCGGGCGGCATCTGGATCACGTGCAGGGAGCCCGCGGGCTGCACCAGGGGCTTGCCGCGCACGGGGTCCTGCTCGTCATAGATCTGCTTGAATGTGATGGCGTAGTTCTTGCGATATGCGGGAATGGCGTGCGGGCCGGTGTCCTGGCGTTCCTGAACGCGATCTGCCTCGCCATCACGGGGCGGATTGCGGGAATCACCGTTCTCCCGATCCCTGACGGGGGGTACCTGATGCTTCGGCGGCAACAGCGTCTCGTAGGCCATCGTGAACTGGGCCTTGCCGAAGCGCTGCACGAAACCCGGCGCATCAAGAAACGAGACGTCCTTTCGAACGTAGGCCGTGCCCCGCACGTCATTGATCTCGTGCAGCTTTTCTCCGGCCTGGAGGCGATGGGCAATCTCGACGATCTGAGTTTCGCCCATGCCGAACACCAGCAGGTCGGCGTTGCTGTCCAGCAGGATGCTGCGGCGCACACGGTCGTCCCAGTAGTCGTAGTGGGCAAAGCGGCGCTGGCTGGCCTCCATGCCGCCGATGATCAAGGGCACCTTGCCGAAGGCGCGGCGAATCAGGTTGCAGTAAACAATCGTGGCGCGCGGCGGGCGCTTGTCCGGACGGCCGCCGGGCGAATAGGGGTCGTCGCTGCGCGGCAGCTTGTGGGCCGTGTAGGCGTTGAGCAGGCTGTCGAGGTTTCCTGCGCTGACCAGAAAGGCGAGCCTGGGCGTGCCAAGCCGCCGGATGTCGTTTTCATGGCGCCAGTCGGGCTGGGCAATGACTCCGACCTTGAAACCCGCCCATTCCAGCACGCGGGATATCACGCCGTTGGCGAAGCTGGGATGGTCCACATAGGCGTCGCCGGTGACCAATATGAAGTCGCATTGCGTCCAGCCCCGCGCTTCCATGTCGGCGCGAGTAGTGGGCAGGAACCTGGAGCGATCCATGGCCGGGGCCGCGGGAACGGCTTCCGTCTCGTTGCCCGGCACGTTTGACCCCGTGCCGGAGCCCTGTTGCGAGGCGTAGAACTCCGCGGCCAGGCGCGCGGCGTATTCCTGGGCGCGGGCCGCTTTGGCCTCGAGGTCGGACTCGCCGGCGTTGCCGAGGGCCTTGCGCGAGGCCAGATACCTTTCCAGGTCGCCGTATTCGACGCCGGGAGACTGCTCGGCCGTTGCGTTCTGGGCGTATGCCACGGGGTCGCCGCGGCTGGCCTTGAGAATCTGGCGCTCTTCGGCCAGCCAGCGGCGGTTGGCTTCGGCCTGGGCCTGGCGTTCGTGGGCGGGCACGGCATGGCCGTCCGGGGTGACGCGTCCGGCCTCAAGGTCAACGGGGTCCACGTGGCCGCCGCGCTCAAGGCGGTCAAAGGGCTTGCCGACCTGGGGCTTGTAGGCGCCGGGCGTGTGGTCGCCGGCGTGCATCTGCAAGTGAGAATGAAGTCTGGGCGCGGAGGCGCCGGGGGCGTCGCTCATGGCTGTCTCGGGGCTTGCGCCCTTCTGTAGCGGCACTGCGGGCATCCCCGCCGCCGCTGGACCGACCGAAGGAGCGGCACTCTGTCGCCCCTTGGGCCTAATTTGCGCGTGCAAGTTTATCCGGGCGGGCGATAATCACAAGCACAGGAGACAATCATGGGCGACGACAAGAAGAAGGGCGGCATCGGCGTGGTCAAGCTGCTGGTGTACGGCGTGCTGCTGGTCGCGGCTTGCGGCGGCGGCCTGTACATTTATGGCAGTTCGATTCCGGAGGAGCATCTGGCGTCGAGCAGCATCGAAGTCGACCGTTGGCCCCTGGAGTGCTACGACCTGGTGGCCGACGCGCAGAACCTGCCCAAGTGGGCCTCCAGCGTGAAAGAGGTCCGCGACTTCAAGAAGGAGGGCGACAAGCTGACCTACACGCAGATCGTCAGCGGCAACATGGAGCTGATCACGACCCAGACCAACGGTTTTCGCCCCAACGAGATCACGATTGAGGTGCGCGAGGCCGGTGACACGTTCAGCGGCAAGTGGACCTTCAAGTTCACGTCGATCAAGGACGGCAAGGGAACCAAGGTCACCCTGACGGAAATGGGCAAGACGCCCAACCCCCTGATGCGCGCCATCGGCAGCTTCATGATGAACCCTGAAGATACGATCAAGCAGTACCTGCAGGACCTCAAGAAGCAGGCCGAGAGCAGGAAGCCGTCTTCGTAATTGATCACCGCGAAGGCTTGTAAGAGCGCCGAGGGGAATTTCAGCGGGCTGGAAAGGCAGAAAGTCGATGGCGGTCAAGCGGATGGACAATGTGGGCATCGTCGTGGAATCGTTGGACACTGCCATCTCTTTTTTCACGGAACTTGGCCTGGAACTCGAGGGACGAGCCACGATTGAAGGAGAGTGGGCGGGACGCATCACCGGATTGCGCGACCAGCGCGTCGAGATCGCCATGATGCGCACGCCTGACGGCCACAGCCGAATCGAGATCTCTCGTTTTCTCGAGCCACAGGTGATCGCCGACCACCGCGCCGCCCCGGTGAACTCGCTCGGGTACCTGCGTGTCATGTTTGCCGTGGACGACATCGACGATACGCTCGCCCGCCTTCGGAAGCGCGGCGCGCAGCTCGTCGGCGAAGTGGTCCAGTACCAGGATATGTACAAACTCTGCTACATTCGGGGGCCTGAAGGACTGCTGATCGGAATCGCCCAGCAACTCAACTGAGCGCCGTCGGCCGCCCGTACGCTCGACCAAGCCGATGCGCGACTGCTTTTCCTTCGCGCCCTTCGCGCCTTCGCGTTTGTTGGTACACTGCCGCGCGAATCGCGGGCAGGGTTAGCCTTGCCCCTACAGGGACCACGCATGTTCGACAACATTGCCAAGCGCTTTGGCGAAGTCTGGAGGAAGATCTCCGGCAACGCCGAAATCACCGAAGCCAACATCCAGGACGCCGTGCGCGCCATCCGCACCGCGCTGCTGGAAGCCGACGTCAGCCTCAAGATCGCCAAGGATTTCACCGAGCGCGTGAGAGAGAAGGCCCTGGGCGAGCAGGTGCTCAAGGGCGTGCGCCCCGGCGAGCAGTTCGTCAAGATCGTTCACGACGAGCTGGTCAACATGATGTCGGCGCCGGAAACCGTCGACGACAAGGGCCGCGCCCGCCTCAACCTGCGCGGCGACCGCCCCACCGTCATCATGATGTGCGGCCTGCAGGGCTCGGGCAAAACCACGACCTGCGGCAAGCTGGCGCTCTACCTCAAGCGCGTGTTCAAGAAGACCCCCCTGCTGGTCGCCGCGGACCTGCAGCGCCCCGCCGCCGTGGACCAGCTTGAGGTGGTCGGCAAGGGCATCCAGGTGCCGGTGTTCGCGGACCGGGCCAGCAACCCCGTCAAGGTCTGCAACGACGCCCTGGCCTTTGCGAAGAAAAACGGCCACGACGTCGTCATCCTCGACACCGCCGGCCGCCTGCACGTGGATGAAGACCTCATGAACGAGGTCAAGAAAATCGCTGACACGACCCACCCCGACGAAGTCTTTTTCGTCTGCGACGGCATGACCGGCCAGGACGCCGTGAAGTCGGCCAAGGCCTTTGACGAAAAGCTGCCGCTGACGGGCGCGATCCTCACCAAACTCGACGGCGACTCGCGCGGCGGCGCGGTCATGACCGTGCGGGCCATCACAGGCAAGCCCGTGCGATTTGTGGGCGTGAGTGAAAAGGCCGACGGCCTGGAGGTGTTCCACGCCGACCGCGTGGCGGGCCGCATCCTGGGCATGGGCGACGTGGTCACCCTGGTTGAGAAGGCCCAGAAGGCGATCAACGAAGAACAGGCCATGGAGCTTGAACGCAAGCTCATGGAAGATGAATTCACGCTGGAGGACTTCCTGGGCCAGATCAAAGCCATCAAACAGATGGGCCCCATGAAGGACCTGCTGAAGATGATCCCCGGCGCGGCAGAGCTGCCCCTGGACCAGATCAACGAAAAGGGCCTCGATCATGTGGAGGCCATCATCAACTCCATGACGCCCAAGGAACGGCGCCTGCCCGACCAGCTCAACCCGGGCCGCAAGCGGCGCGTGGCTGCGGGTGCGGGGCGCAGCATTGAGGAAGTCAACCGCCTGCTCAAGGCCTTTGAGCAGATGCGCAGCATGGTACAGGGACTCAAGAACCAGGGCCTGATGGGCAGGGCGACGGCCTGGAAACTGAGCCGCGACAAGAAAAAGATGCTGTCCGAACAGGCCAAGTCGGCGGGCGGCAAGAAGCGCGCCAAGGCGAACCTGCGCCGCCCCGCGGCGGAGGACTTCGCCGACTTCCGCAACAAGTTCAAGGTCGATCTGTAGGGCCCGTCGGAGGGGCAGGGGTTCGCCGCCGGGCCAGGCTGGCCGGCCGGAGCAGGTTCTGCGAGGAACCGGCGGCCAGCCGGAGAAACATGAACCTCGCATCCCGTCACCGCCCCGTATCGCCGGTAACGCTGACGCCGCCTTCCAGGCCCCTGGGCAGGCGATGACCAACTCTGGCCCGCTGTTTGCAAGACCTCCGCTGCGGGAGCCCTGTCAAGCCACATGGGTATCCGACAGGGCATTTGTGCTTTGGACGGTGTATATTGGTGATGCGGACGGGGGGTCCCGCCCGCAGAGGCAAAGCCTGCGTTGCCCTGAAGGCCGCGCAGGCCCTGCCCCTACCAACCTACCCCGGTCTCCGTCCCCGTTGGCGCCCCAAAACGCCAGGAGAGCAAAGCATGCGTAGAGGCTTCACACTGGTCGAACTGATGGTGGTCATTGCGATCATCGGGCTGCTGGTCAGCGTTCTGGCCACGGCCACTCTTCCCAAGATGCGCAAGGCCAGCAGCGAGATGGACAAGATTCAGATGAAGGACTGCTTCGATGAACTGACGCGGGCCTTCATTGATGAGGGCAACAAGAAGCGGATGCGCCTGGAGAGCATTCAGGAGAAGAAGGGGCACGAGTTCTGGGAGGCCATGTTCCGGCACAAGATTCTCGGGCGCGATGTGCTGCGCCGCCTGGTGAGCAAGGGGGGCACCGATGCCGCGGCCGATTCACGCTGGCTGGACGAGGAGCACGGGCGCCTTCCCGTCGACGCCTGCTCCTGGACGGCGCCGCGGGTCCGGAACTACTTTCAGGTGTTGAGCGCGCGGGGCAAGGAGAAGTCGGTCGTCTTCACGTTCAACAGCCGCAACTGGAACAACTACCCGGACCAGGGAGCGCTGGTGATGTGGTCCGGAGGCGAGGCCGAAGTGCCGGAGTACGTCACGCCGGAGCTTTTGAAGGACTGGGGGTGGGACATCTCGCCCGAAGACTGGGGCAACCCCACCACCCTGTTTGGCGCCAAGATGCCCTTTGACGGCACTTGGGATTAGGCTGGGGACCGGCCGGCTGCCGCGTAGCACCGGCCACTGCAATGGAGGATTTCCGGAGTACCCGCAGGGAGAGGGTCTTCTGCCTGCGGTCATCAAGGAGTATCCGAAATGGTCGATCCCTGCTTGAAGTAGGTTCTCGCTTTGCTGGCGCGCTGGCGAGTTTCCAGTCGAGTGGGGATCGATCGTTTCTTGAGGGCCTTGCACCCCGGGGCCGCCTCTCCTACACTCAGTTCTCCCCCTGCAGGTTGTTGCGTAGAAAGCTGGAAGGGATCGGCTCTTGAGAGCCCCAATTCCCCTGTTTGCGCCCTGCACTGAGGTCTCGATGCGCCCAATTTTCTTCTGCCTTGTCATCGCCCTGACGGCGATGCTTTCCAGCGCCTGTGGTGACTACGCCAACTCCCTCAAGGGCGACGTCAAGCCGCCCCAGGCCAGCGGGCCCAACCCCAACAACCTTCCCAACCCCAACACCGTGCCCAAGCCGGGCGGGGGTCTGGGTTATACGGTCAACCTCAGCCCGGTTCTTATCAGCGAAGTCCTGGTAAACCCCGGCGCCTCCCAGGGCAGCCAGTACGTCGAACTCCTCAACAGTTCCCTCCTCAGCTCTGACATCGGCGGCTGGGTCATCACCGACGGCAACTCCACTTTCACCTTCCCCTTCGGCTTCCAGATTTCCGCCGGCAGCCGCGTGCTGGTCCAGTTGGGCACCCACGGCGCGGCTACGGGCAGCGTGCAGTTTGCCCCAAGCTTCAACGCGCTGCCGGTGAACCAGGGGTCCCTGGCCCTGCTGCGCAGCGGCAACGAGGTCATTGATTTCGTGCAGTGGGGCGGCTCACCCAACAGCTACGAAGGCGCAGCGGCATCGTACTTCGTGTGGCCTGCCGGCGACTTCCTAGCCGTGGCCCCCACCGGCGAGAGTTACAATTTCGTCGGCGGCACAGTGGGCTCTTCGGCCTGGGCCATCTCCCCGGCCACGCCCGGCCAGTAGACTTTCATCGCCTGACAACGGCCCGGCACTGCCGGGCCGCTTGCGTTGGGGGGTTTGTTCAAAGTTCGCGCGGCAGTTTTGCCGAAACGGTCCTGCAGGCCCAGTGCCGCGGCCTGGCGTCGCGCCCGCGCCGAGGACCGACATGCAGCATTCGCTGAGAAACGCCTACCTCATCAATGTACTCGCCCTTGTGGGTGTGGGCGTGGTGATGGTGTTCTCGTCCAGCGCGATCTCGGTGCTGCCCGGCGGCGAAGGCGACCCCTTCATCTTCATCAAGCGTCACCTGACCTTCCTGGCCCTGGGGCTGGGCGCCATGGCGGTGCTGGCCAGAACGGACTATCACCAGCTCGCTCGCTTCGCCAAGCCGCTTTACCTGCTGGGCCTGGTGCTGCTGGTGCTCACGCTGGTGCCGGGCATCGGCACGTCATTCAACGGCGCCTCGCGCTGGATTCGCTTTGGCGGCGTGGGCATCCAGCCCAGCGACTATGCCAAGTTCGCCCTGATTGTGGCCTGCGCCACTTTCGGCGCCGGCAACCGCGACATTGGAACGTTCAAGTCCGGCTTCGTTCCCGCCTGCCTGTTCATCGGCGCCTATTCGGTGGTGTGCATGGCGCAGCCCGACCTGGGCACCAGCCTGTTTCTTGCCGCCATCGGCTTTCTTGTGCTGCTGGCGTCGGGCCTGCGCCTGAGGCACCTGGCGCTGGTGGCGCTGCTGGGCATGCCCGTAGCGGTGGGCGTCATGTTCGTGAAGTTTGATCACGTCAAGGACCGCGTTCTGACGTTCCTCAATCCCGAGAAGGACCCCCTGGGCAAGGGCCACCAGGTCAAGCAATCGCTCATCGCCATCGGCTCGGGCGGCCTTGAGGGTGAGGGTTTGGGCCAGAGCACCCAGAAGCTCTATTACCTGCCCGAGCAGGAGACGGACTTCATCTTCGCCGTGCTGGCCGAAGAGACGGGGTTTTTGGGCTCGGCCTTCACGCTGGCGCTCTTTGGCTCGCTCATGCTGTTGGGCATGCGCGTGGCGGCACGCGCACCGGACAGGCTGGGCAGCCTCATGGCCCTGGGCGTGACGGCCTCCATCGGCATCCAGGCCTGCATGAACATCGCCGTGGTCACCGCCAGCGTGCCGACCAAGGGCATCGGCCTACCTTTTGTGAGTTTCGGCGGCAGCGGTTGTTTCTTTTATCTCTGTGCCGTGGGCGTGGCCTTGAGTGTGGCACGCCAGGCTGTCAGCAGCGACAAGGCAGAGCAGTTGATGGCGCAGGAAACCCGGGCGCAGCGCGAAGCGGAGAGTCTGCGCGCCAGCGTCCGGGCGCGACGGCTGATTGCCGCCGCCTGATTCACCTTTCCGGGAACGCGCAGGCCCGCAACGATTTGTTCGAAGGCGGGAGTGACGTTCCTCCATACGGCTGCCGCCGGTTGCGGGACCGTCCGATTTGCCCGCAACCGCGGCAACGCCGACTTTCGCGCCCCCCGGGGCGGAGATCACCATGACACCCAAGATCGCACTCGCGGGCGGCGGCACCGGCGGGCACATCGCCCCCGCTATCGCGCTGGCCGATGAAATCGCCGCGCGCTGGTCGAGCCGGAGCGTGCTCTTCCTCTGTAGCGGCAATGAACTTGAGCGCGAGATGATCGGCAAGGCCGGCTACCGCTACGAGGCCCTCCCCATCGCGCGGCCCGGCTCCAGCCTCAAAAGCAAGACCAAGACCGTGTTCTCCATGCTCAGCGCCGTGCCCGCCGCGCGCCGCGCCCTGAAACAGTTCGGCGCCACGGGTCTCATCGGCGTGGGCGGATATGCCTCGCTGCCCGGCGCCTTTGCCGCCAGTTGGATGCACATTCCCGTCGTCCTGCTGGAGGCCAATGCCGTCCCCGGCAAGGTCACCCGCACCGCCGCGCGCTGGGCCCGCGGCTGCTACGCCCACCTGCCCCTGACGCGCAAGCTCGATTGCCCCGTGCAGGTGCTCGGCAATCCGGTGCGCCGGGCATTCTCGCAGGCGCCCGGCAAACTGGCCGCGCGCGAGCGCCTGGGTCTTGATCCGGTCCTGCCCACCCTGCTGATCATCGGCGGCAGCCAGGGCGCGCAGGCGCTCAATGCCGTCACCCTGGCCGCCCTGCCCGAACTGGCCTGCTACCGCGGCCGCTTCCAGGCCCTGCACATCACCGGCGCCCAGGACCAGGCCGCCGCCCAGGCCGCCTGGCAGCAGAGCGGCATAGCCGCGCGCGTGGTGGCCTTTACTCACGAACCGGAACTTTTCATGGCCGCCAGCGACATCGCCCTGACGCGGGCGGGCGCCTCCACCATCAGCGAGCTGCTCGCCCTGGGCGTGCCGCAGCTTCTGGTGCCCTATCCCAGCGCAGCGGATAACCATCAGCAGGCCAATGCCGAGCATGTGGCGCGCTCGGGCGCCGGGGTGCTCATCAGCGAGAGCGGACTGAATGCGGCGCGCCTGTGCGAACTCGTCGCCCGCTATGTGATTCTGGCCAGCGCAAGGGAGAACCTGGCCGCGGGCGCCAGGCTCATGGCCCCGCAGGACGCCACCGCCCGCATCCTCGATCGCGCCCTGGCCGATTTCGGCTTCAGCGCCGCGGCAGCCCGCGCCGATGAACCCATCAGCCGCGCCGCCTGAAGCGCGGCAGCACACCTTGAGGCGCGCACGCGCAGGCCAACATGGATTTCGCCAACAAGACCATTCACTTCATCGGCATCGGCGGTGCGGGTGTCAGCGGGCTGGCGCGTGTCGCGCTTGAAGCGGGCGCCTGGGTCAGCGGCTCGGACATCAAGGCATCGGCCACCACGCAGGCGCTGGAGGATCGGGGCGCCCGTGTGTTCATCGGCCAGCGGGCCGAGAACCTGCCCCCGCACATTGACTTCGTCGTGGCCACCGCCGCCGTGCGCGCGGGTAACCCCGAACTCGACGAGGCCGTGCGGCGCGGGCTCACCGTCATGAAATACGCCCAGGCTCTGGGCGAGTTGACACGCGGCCGCGCCAACATCTGCGTGGCGGGAACCCACGGCAAGACCAGCACGACGTCCATGCTGGCGCAGATGCTGCGCGGCCAGGGCGCGGGCTGGATTGTCGGCGGCGAGCCCCTGAATCTTGAGGCCAGCGCGCGCTGGGGCACGTCTCCCCACTTCGTGATGGAGAGCTGCGAGTATGACCGCAGCTTCCTTCACCTTCATCCCTCACTCGTGCTGCTGAACAACATTGAGGCCGATCACCTCGACGTTTACGGTGACATTGAGGGCGTCGAGCGCGGCTTTGCCGACTTTGTCGCGCGCCTGCCCCGGCACGGCACGCTGGTTTACAACGCGGACGATGCGCGCTGTGTGCGCGTGGCGCGCCAGGCGCCTTGCCGCCGCGTCAGCTTCGGCGAAGCGGAAGGCGCTGATTGGCGCCTGACGGGCCTGGATGCCGGCTCGGGACTTGCCCGGGCCGACGTGTGGTGCCAGGGCGAGCGCATCGGCGCCCTGAGCCTGAACGTTCCCGGCCAGGTCTACGCCTTCAACGCTTTGGGCGCGCTGGCCGCCGCCCATTGGGCTGGCGCGGACAGCGCCGGCGCGCTGGAAGCTTTGAGTGAGTACCGCGGCGTGAAGCGCCGCTTCGAGATGCTGGGCCGCTTCAAGGGCGCGCCATTGATTGACGACTACGCCCACCACCCCAGCGCCGTGAAGCAACTGCTGCAGGCCGCGCGCGACGCCTTTGCCTCGCGCCGCCTCGTGGCCGTGTTCCAGGCCCACCAGTATCAGCGGCTCAACGGCTTCTTCGAAGAGTTTGTGCAGGCCCTGGCGCTGGCGGACCGCGTGCTGGTCATGCGCACTTACGCCGCGCGCGAACAGGGCGTAATTCCCGGCATTCCTGAACAGGCCCTGTGCCGTGAACTGCAGGCGCTGGGCGTGGATGCGCTGGCCCTGGAACACTTCGGCGAGGCCGCCGCGGAACTTGACGCGTCAACTCAGGCGCGTGACGCGCTGGTGTTCATCGGCGCCGGAGACGTGAACGAGATCGCCCTGGGCCTGCTGGCGCACGGACCCAGCCTGACGAGGAGCGCGGCATGACTGCACTGAAGGCCTTTCCCGCGAGGCTGCGGCGCGAGGTGGTGCCGCAGCGACCCCTGGCCCCGCTGACAACGATGCGCATCGGCGGGCCGGCGGAGTATTACGTGGAGGCCCACAGCCTGCGCGACGCCCTGGACGCGCTCAACGCCTGCCGCCTGGCGGCCCTTCCGCTGCATGTGCTGGGCGGCGGTTCGAACCTGCTGATTGACGATGCGGGCGTGCCGGGCCTGGTGCTGAACCTGAAACCGCTGACGCGCATCCAGCCGTACGGCAGCAAGGTCGTCGTCCAGGCAGGGGCGAGCCTCACGGCGCTGGTGGCGGCCTGCGCCCGCGCCGGCATTGCCGGGCCGGAGGGGCTGGCGGGCATTCCGGGAAGTGTGGGCGGCGCACTGGCCATGAACGCCGGCGGGCGCTACGCCGAGATCGGCGAGTTCGTGGACCGCGTGCTCTGGCTCTCGCCCGGGGGCAGCCTGACCTACCTTTACCGCGAAGAGATCCAGTTCGCTTACCGTCAGAGCAGCCTGCGCCAGGGCATCGTGCTGGAGGCCATTTTGGAGGGTCGGCCGGGCCAGCCCTCCGAGCTTCTGGCGCGCATGAAACAGATCATGGAGCAGAAGCTCGCAGCCCAGCCCTACCGCGCGCACTCGGCCGGCTGCGCCTTCACCAATCCGCCGGGCCAGAGCGCGGGGCGGCTGATCGACCTGGCCGGCTGCAAGGGCCTGCAGGTGGGCGGCGCCAGGGTGAGCGAGCAGCACGCCAACTTCATCGTCAACACGGGCGAGGCCACCTTTGAGGACGTCACGGGCCTGATGGCGCTGGTGCAAAAGCGCGTGCAGGACGCGCACGGAGTCCAACTTATCCCTGAAGTCAAGGCGTGGCCGCAGCCGATGATAGTGGCGGCATAACCTTCATGGCGCTTGGGCGCCAACCACACAGCCCCATGGCGGGGCGAGACAAAGGCAAGGGTCATGGAAAAGGAAAAGAGCATCAGCCTCGACGAGTTCATCTTCCGCAAGCTGCAGCCGCTGCGCATCCTGAAGAGCTACATGGTCGGGGAGCTTGAACTCACGGAAGGCGACGACGTGCGCCTGAGCCGCCAGGACTTCGACAACATCGTGTCCACCCTGGACATCTTCCTGGAAGAATACGACCGCGTCAGCTCCTTCCGCGGCCGCAAGGCCATCGGCCAGTCCGAGAAGAAGACGTCGTTCCTCGATGCCGCCAAGCCCCAGGCCATCAAGACCATCGCCTAGCAGTCCTGCACTGCCGCGGGTTTACCCGCTCAAAGCGCGCCGGCGGGGGTGCCTTGCACCCTCGCCACGCCGCGCGCCTTCGTCTCCGGACTGGAGCTGCCATGTCCAATCACCGAGCCACTCTCGAGGCCATCAAGCGCACGCGCGCTGCGCGCCGCCTCATGGCCCAGAAAAACGACCCCTCCATCTCCTGCCGCCGTGAATTCAGGCGCGAGGAGACAAACCAGGTCGTCGAGTTCTGCCTGTTTGACCGCGAGGGCCGCCGCGTCGCGCGCGGCAATGCCGTCCTGCTCGACTACTCGCCGCACGGGGCAAAGATCGGCCATGTGCGTTTTGACGAAGGCTTCTGGCCCGACGGCGAATTCAGCGTGAGCATGCGCATCACGGGCGGCCAGTTCGAGGGCGTGCATGCCCACGGCCTGCCCCTGCGCTTTGCCACCACCAGCGCGAGCCTGGCGATCCGCTTCGACGCGCTTTACGTCAAGCTCTAGGCGCAACCCCCTTTCAGTTTCGTGCGCACGCACGCCCGGGAGATGTCCATGCTTCGCATCGCATTGCTGTTCGGCGGCACTTCCACCGAACGTGAGGTCAGCCTCAAGAGCGGCAGCGAGGTCTATGCCGCGCTCAAGCGCATCGGCCACACCGTCATTCCCATCGACTACAACGGGCACAACTTCGACGAAGTGGACAAGGCGAGGCCGGACTTCGTGTTCATCGCCCTGCACGGGGGCGAAGGCGAGGACGGCACCGTGCAGCGCTGGCTTGAAGAACGCAAGCTGCCCTACTCCGGCAGCGGTCCCTGCGCCTCCCGCATCGCCATGGACAAGGAACTGTCCAAGGCCGAATTTCTCGCCCACCGCGTGCCCACGCCGCCCGCGGAAGTTGCCGAGCGCTTTGACGCCCGCTACCGCCTGCGCCGCATGGCGCGTCGCATCGGGCTGCCCCTGGTCGTCAAGCCCACCAACCAGGGTTCAAGCCTGGGGGTGACCATCGTGCGCGACCTGGCCGCGGCCGACGAAGCCCTGGAGCGCGCCCTGGCCCTCAACAGCCGCGTGATGGTCGAGCGCTGCATCGAGGGACGCGAGCTCACCGTGGGCGTGATCGGCAGCCGCGCCCTGCCCGTGTGTGAGGTCGTGGCCCAGGCCGAGTTCTTCGACTACGAGGCCAAGTACGGCCACAACGCGCCCACGCGCTACGTCGTCAACCCTGATCTGGCGGGCCCCACCATCAAACTTGCCCAGCACTACGCCAAGCGCGCCCATGCCGCGCTGCGCTGCCACGCCTATTCGCGCGTGGACATGATGCTGGACAGAGAAGGCGAGCTCTGGGTGCTGGAAGTGAACACCCTGCCCGGCATGACCGACCACAGCCTGCTGCCGAAAATGGCCGCGGCCGAGGGCATCGGCTTTGACGAACTGGTGCAGGAACTGATCGACGTTTCCATGGAGCGACGCCGCCAGCGCGAGAGCGACCGCATCACTCGCGTCCTTGCGGCCTGAGGAGAACACCATGCCACGCACCCCCACGGCACAGAGAGGCACCCGGGCCACGCGCGCATTCGGCCGCCTTGGCGCGGGCGCGCTGGCCATGGGACTGATCGGCGCGGCATGTTCCACGGCTTTGAAGCTGGTCTCCGGCGTGCTGCCTTCGCGCCAGTTCGCGCTCGGCGTAGCCTCCCGCGTCTGGACGAGCCGGAGCACGCGCCGCATCGCGGGACTCGTGGGCGCCATTGCCGTGCTGTGCGGCCTGTGCTGGCTGCTGCAGGGCGGATTGCGCCGCCATGCGCGCCATCAGATTGACCCCGGGCGCATCGAGCTTGCGGCCGCGCCGTCCTGGGCCAAGCCCGAACTGGCCGCCCGCATCAAGGGCGAAATCGAGGCCGACCTGCGCGCCGAGCTGGCCCGGCTTGCCCCCTCCGATGCCTTCGACAGCGACTTGCCGGAGCAGGTGCATGCCGCGCTGGCACGCAGTGCCTGGGTGCGCAGCGTGATCAGCGTCAGGCGGCGCTTTCCCGTCGATGCCCAGTCCCAGTCAGAACTGGTACCCAAGCTTGAAGTGCGCACGCCGGCGCTGTGTGTGGCCACCGCGGAAGCCTGGCTGCTGGTGGACGCCGATGGCGTGCGCCTGCCCCTGAGCATCAAAGCCGGCAGCGAACGCAGCCAGGACGAACTGAACGCCCTGCTGTCGGGGCTGACACGTCCCATCCGGGTGGTGGAAGGTGTGACCAGCAGCCCGCCCGCGCCGGGGAAAAAGTGGGAGAGCGAGGAGATCGTGGCGGCCCTTTCCATGGAGCGCGTGCTGCGCGAATGCGAAATGGACGCCGTGCTGCCCATCGCCCGCATGCGGCTGGTGGGCGTTCCCACCCACGCCGACGCCCGCGGCCGCGTTCGCTACGCCCCGGCGGGAGGAGTCGTGCTGCTGCCCGACGCGGGCGTACTGCCCCAGACCCAGCTTATGTGGGGTCGCCCCCCGGCCCACGCCGGCATGATGGAGCCCTCGGTCAACGAGAAGCTCAGTGAAATCAAGCGCCTGCTGAAGGAACCGGACACGCTGCAGGGCAAGGCCATCGATCTGGCCTCGCGCCGCCAGTCGTGACATCAGTGCTTGACCGCCGCTGAAGGCGGCTGGGCGTGCACCTTGCGCTCCGGCGCAGCCTTCTCGCGGTACTCCACCACGCGCTCGGCCACTTCCTCGAGCAGGCCGGCCTTGCGCTGGCTCGACCAGATCTCCAGCTCCGCCTCATACTCGTTGTCCAGGTCCAGCAGGATGGACTTGGGCGTCACGCGCACGCGCAGGTCGCGCACGCGGGCGTCGTGGTGCCGGTCCAGGCCGTCGGCCACGCGCAGGATGCCCGCAAGCCAGCGCACGACGGAACGCTGCCTGGGCGAGAGCGCCGCGTAATTCTCGTGCTTCATGCTGGGGTCGCTGCGGCGGTGATAGCGCGCGACATTGGCGATCATGGCGATTTCATCCTGCGTGAAGCCGGTCAGCTCGGCATTGCGGATGATGTAGTAGCTGTGCTTGTGCATGGAGCCGTAGTTCACGGCGCGCCCCACCTCATGCAGCAGACCGGCGGCCTCCAGCAGGCCGCGCTCATGCTCACCCAGCTTGTGCAGCGCCGTGATCTGGTCGAAAATGCGCAACGCCAGGTGCGTGACGTGGTCGGTGTGGGCGCGGGGAACGGCAAAGCGGTCGCCAAAGCGCACCAGCGCCTCGCGCCGCGCGCGGTGAAACTCGCGCTCCAGTCGGGTGTCGCGGGTGTGGCGCAGCAAAAGGTCAAGCAGGACACCGTCGCGCAGCCCGCGCTTGGAGGGCCTGATCGCGTCCAGATGAAAGGTTTTCATGATGTATTTGAGCACGGCCGCGCCCGCCACAATGATGTCGGCGCGGTTGCCGGCCATGCCCGGCAGCGCCTTGCGGTCCTCCAGTTTCATCTGGCGCAGGCGGCGGTGGAAGCTTGAAACGGAGGCGTAGCGCACGGCGCTGGCGGTGCTGCTGGGGTAGAGTTCGCGCTGGGCCAGAATGCTCTCGCAGATGGCGTTGATGGTGCCCGCCGTGCCAATCGCCAGTTCATAGCTGCGCCGGGCCATCATGCCCACATTGTTGCGCAATTCGGAATAGACGTAGTCCTTGAGCCTGCGGTGATCGTCCGAGGAAACGGGGTCCGAGGAGACGAAGTTTTCGGTCAGGCGCACGGCACCCAGCGCCAGGCTGCACAGGTCTTTGAGGTCGCCTCCTTCCCGCACCGAAATCTCGCAGGAGCCGCCTCCCACGTCGATGAACAGCACGCTGCCCTGTGCCGCGTTGACGTCAAGGGAGGTGCCCACCTGGATCAGGCGCGCTTCCTCGCTGCCGGAAATGACCTCGAGCGAGATGCCCGTGCGCTCGCGGATTTCCTCGATCACGGAGTGGCGGTTGGGCGCTTCGCGCATGGCGCTGGTGGCGACGGCGCGGTACTGCTTGACGCCGTGGCTCTCGAACAGCTTTTCAAATCGGGTGAGCACGGCGGCGGCGGCGCGCACGGTCTCGCGGCTGATGGGCTTGCCGCGGAACACGCCCACGCCCAGGCGCACGGCTTCGCGCTCGTCGCACAGCGTTTCGATGGTGGCGGGCGCCTCGCAGCGCGCGACCTTCAACTTGATCGCGTTGCTTCCCACATCGATGACGCCGTACACGGGCATGGCAGGCTCCCTATCGCTTGAGCTTCACGGCCAGTTCGCGCAGGATTTCGACGGCGCGCGCCAGTTTGTCGTCCTGCGCCGCATAGCTGATGCGCAGGTGCGTGTCGCGCGATGAGCAGGCGCTGCCCGGCACCACCAGCAGCTCGCGCTCGATGCAGGCCGCGATGAAGGCATCCAGTTTTACGCCCTCGGGCAACGCGGGAAAGGCATAGAAGGCGCCGCGCGGCTGCGTGAGGGCAAAACGGTCCCTGAGACCCTCGTACACCAGTTCGCGTTTGCGCCTGTAATCCGCCAGGTGGCCGCTGAAGTCCAGGTTCAGTCCGGCCAGCACGGCGTGCTGGGCGGGGCTGGGCGCGCACACGAAGGTGAATTGCTGAACGATGTAGCAGCGCTCAATGAAGTCGCGCGGACCCAGCATCCAGCCCATGCGCCAGCCCGGCATGCCCATGCTCTTGCTCGCGCCCGAGAGCACAAGGCAGTTTGAAGTGAACTCACGCACGCTGACGTGGCGGCCCTCGTAGATGAAGTCTTCGTAGATTTCGTCGCTGATGACGACGAGGCCCCGCTCATCGGCGAGGCGGGCGAGGTCACGCGCCTGGGCCTCATCCAGCGTCGCGCCCGTCGGATTGCTCGGGCTGTTGACGACCATGGCGCGCGTGCGCGGCGTGATGGCGGCCTCCACGCGCTCGGCCGTGAAGCGGAAATCGGGGTAGGTGTTGACGGGCACCGCGCGCGCGCCCACGAGCGACGCCAGGTGCCGGTACATCACGAAATAGGGATCGGGGATGATGACTTCGTCGCCCGGGTTGAGCAGCGCCAGAAAACTCAGCATCAGCGCACCGGCCACCCCCGAGGTCACGATGACTTCATCATGCTCGACGCCCTTGAAGCGCAGGGCATAGCGACGCTTGAGGGCCGCGCGCAGAGGCTCTATGCCCTGCGTAACGGTGTAGCGGTTGCGCCCGGAAAGGATGGCGGCGGTGGCCGCCTGCTTGATTTCGTCGGGCACGTCGAAGTCAGCCTGACCGATGGACAAGTCGATGGGGTTCTTCATCGACTGGCCAAGCTCAAAGAACTTTCTGATGCCGCTGGGCTGCAGCAGGTGAATGCGATCGGCGATTTCGAAGGGTTGGCGCGGCACGCAGCGCAACTGTAGCGGGCAAAGCAATGGCGGCCAAGGCGCAAGTTGGGCCGCACAGCGCAGGCGTCGTGCGCCAATTCACAAACGAAGCGGAGCGGCCTTGGGGGCCGCTCCGCGCAGTTCGGCTGAAACTTCAGGCCTTCTTGGCCTTGACCTTGCCGTGGACTTTCGTCTTGGGCAGGCCCGTGACGTCGTCGCCTTCCTTCCAGCGGCGCTCGACGGTGAGCTGCGCGATGCGCTCCTGGCGCTTGAGTACGCTGCGGTTCTTCGTGGCGAGCGTGTTGACCTTCAGCGATGCGTGGCGCGACATGTCGTTTCCTCTTCGAATCCGGGCGGGGAATGATAACGAGCGCGGCCGCGTCGTCAAGCAACCAGCCCCCGACGGTTGTGAAAGAGTCAGCGGCCGGAGATGACGCCCGCCGTCGCCGACCCATGTGCGAGTGATGGCGGACTCGTTGGGGGCGGGCCCCCGGAGAATTCTCAAAAAAAGTATGAGAGGACGACAAGGATGTCGCCACACCATATGTTGTGCTTTACAACTCGTAATCTACGATGCATGGTTTACGTCTGGAGTTTATCGGAAGTTGCTTCTGAGTCTAATCTTGCGCTGACAACTTTCGTAATTGACGAATCGTAAAGCATGGAGTATAGATTGGGTGGCGACACGCGAGCAACGCGCGCTTGCCAACACCTGTTACCAGCCTCGGAGATGCCAATGCCCGCCATCAAGTCGGATGCAAAGCAGTCTGAACGTCTTCTCAACATCGACTGGGGGCAGCCCCAAAGCGGCCGACAGCAGCCCGTTGCCGCTGCCCAGGCGCCGGCGAAGCTTTCCGCCCAGGTGCGCGTGCGCATCGACGACGTCTTTGCACAGATCAACGCCTACCGCGCCATTGTGGACTCCGGCATCAACACCGAGAGCCTGCTCGCCCAGAGCCTGATATCCCAGGCCAACGCCATCTTCAATCAGGCTTTCATGAACCTTCAGGCAATCCACGGCTTTGAAACCGTGTACGCCGACACCCCTGTTGAGCACGCCAACATCGACGACGTCACGGACCTCGTCATTGCCGAAGTGCTCAAGCTCCAGAGCATCCTCAACCCCCAGGCATAACCCATGACCTGGGCAGGCCTCCCCTCTTCACGTTGTCGCGCCTCTGCCCGCAGTCTCCTCCCACCTGCCCAGGCCATAGAACTCAGCGCAGAAGCCGCTCCGGCTTCTGCGCTCGTTTTGAAGGCCTGACTCCCACACAACTTGCCCAAATCGCGCTCAACTTCTTCGGGCCCTTTCGCCGAATAACCACTGCCGCCCAGCCGTCGCGGTACAGACCTCACCCGCCACTCCAGACCAGGATCGCCATGCGCAACAACATCCTCACCCTGCTCGTCGGTTTCGTTGTTCTCGTGGCCTCGGTCATGCTCGTGAAGCTCGGCCTTGACCGCATGACCAGCGCGGAAGCCGCGCCCAACGACGAATTCGCCCAGCTCAGCGTGGATCTCAAGCGCCGCGAAATCCTGTACAAGGTCCAGCCCGGCGACACGCTCTGGGGCCTGGCCGACCGCTTCTACGGCAACGGGCGGCGCTGGAACGAGATCGCCCGCGCCAATGACATCCGCGAAGGCCAGGGCCTGGCCAGCGGCGCCATGATCAAGATCCCGCTGGCCGGCACGGCCGAGACCATCGCCGAGCCGGTCCTGGCCAGGTCCGATGAGCCCGCCCCTGCCAGCTACGACGAACCGGTGCGCCCCGGCCAGCCGCGCTTTGGCATTGATGACGCCGCCATGGGTGTGACCCTGTGCCAGGCTGACCCGGTGGCCTTTCCCGCCGGCGCCCTGTGCGTCGCGCGCATGGGCGAGGATCTCTGTGTCACGCTCGTGGTTTTCCATGCCGGCGACACCACAGGCGAGCCCGTGGCCAGCTATGCCGCGCCCAAGGGTGACGTGCTGCGCGGCATCTTTGCCAAAGACATCGATGAAGACGGCACACAGGAGCTCTTCACGGTGTGGCAGCGCGGCGACCAGAGCGGCACTTCAAGAGTTTTCCGCATCGACAGCGGCGAAGTTTCGCTGATCTGTGAGACGCCCGACGACCCCGTCGCCGTGTGGCGCGAGCGCGAAGCGCGCGGCAAGTAGCGGACAGACGTTGCAGCCGGGCCCGTACCCAGACTGGAGACAGAACATGGCAACGCTCGTAGTGGACGCCGTGGCATCGGCGCGTCTATCGCGCCAGTTCGAGCAGGCGCTGCGCCGGTCACCGGCGCGCGACGCGGCCGCCGAGGCGCGGCGCTTTGTGGGCTACCTCTGTGACCGTCTGGAGCGCAACAACCGGGCCCTGTGCGTGGGGCCCGTGGAGGGCCGCCCGGGAGCCTACGAGGCCGGGCGCGCCGCCCGCCAGGGTGAGAGCGTGCTGCTGACCTGCATGTTCCTGCTCGACGACCTGGCCTGGCGCGTGGGTCGCCAGACCATCTGCGAGCACCTGGCCGCCACCAACACTCTGGCCGGTCGCGCCCTGGCGCGCCGCCTTGAAATGCGTCCGAACCACGAACTGCGAATTGCTTCGGTGCGTTTTTGCGTGTCGGGAGCCCAGACGCGGGCCATTGAGGCCGCCACAGTGGCTGCGCCCCATGCCGGCACGGGTGCCGTGCAGGCAACGCTGGCCTTCAACGGCAATTACCCCGGACGGCTGTGCATTGGCCTTTGCGTTGAAAACGCCGGGGTGCGCACCGCCCACTTCGTGGCCGCCCACGCCCGGCTCTACGCGCGTTATGCCCGCTCCGAGGCCTTTGTGCCGGCCAACGGCGACGCTTTCGGTTTTCTGGAGCGCGTGGCGGGCTGCGAAGGTCAGGTGTTGGCCATGCGCGGCTTTGAAATCATGGATCTGCTCCGAGGCGTGGACCCCCGGGGGCGGGACCCGCTGGAGGCCAAGGTGATCTGCCGGCTGGTGTAGCGCCGCGCCGGCGCGATGTTGAGCCCCTGGCGCCCCGCCCTTTCGCGCGGGGCGCCTGCTTTCTACCATCCCGCGCCATGATCGAGGCCGCCAGGCTCGAAACTCTTTCGGTCGTGGTCCCCGCGTACAACGAGGGCAGGACGATCACGCAGATTCTCGACCGCGTGGCGGCCCTGCGCCTGGGACTGCACATCGAGCTGATCGTGGTCGATGACGGAAGCAAGGACGACACCGCCGACGTCGTGCGCGCCTGGGCGCAGAAGGCGCACGAGGGGCTCAGCGTGCGCGTGATCTCCAAGCCCAACGGCGGCAAGGGCTCGGCCGTGCGCAAGGGCATTGAAGTCTCCACGGGCGATTACGTCATCATCCAGGACGCCGACCTCGAGTATGACCCCGAAGACTACGCGCGCCTGCTCGAACCCATGCTCGCCGGCGACGCCGACGTGGTGTACGGCTCGCGCGTTCACGGGCCGGACAAGCGCGGCCAGGCCAAGTTCTTCTATGGCGGACGCCTGGTCACAGCCGTGACCAACCTGCTCTATGGCAGCCACCTGAGTGACGAACCGACCTGCTACAAGCTGTTCCGCGGCCCTTTGCTGCGCTCCATTCCCCTGACCTGCACCGGATTTGAATTCTGCCCCGAGGTCACCGCCAAGGTTCTGCGCGCGGGCAAACGCATCGCCGAAGTGCCTATCCGCTATCACCCCCGCAGCATTGAGGAAGGCAAGAAGATCCGCGCCATGGACGGCTTCTGGGCCCTGTGGGAACTGCTGAAGTGGCGCCTGTTCTGACGTGGACTTTCGCTGCATCCTCGCCACAATCGGGACATGATTGACTCCGCCGCACCCCGCACCCATGAAGAAGCCCGGGAGCCCAAGCTGCCCCTCTCGGTGGACGATCCCATCTGGTATGCCGAACTGCTCATAGACCACGTTGAACTGCGCAAGTTCTACAAGGCGCGCAAGATCAGGTGCTTCGGCTGCGCCGTGGGTGAAGTGGAGTCGTTCAAGGAAGGCTGCGAGGTGCACGGCAGCGGCCCCTTTGGCGGCTTCGACGCCGCAAAGCTGGTGGCTGAACTGAACGAACTGGGGCGCAAGCACCCCTTCAGTGAGAAGACGGCCGTTGAACTGGGTCTCGTGCGGCGCCTCATCGAATGGGCCTTTCCCGACAAGGCGTGACGCCGCGCGATCTGCGCCTTACTCTGGCGGCCATGCAAGAGCTTCTGCAACCGATCTCCGATGCACTGGCCGTGTCGCGCCGGCTGCTGGAGCCCCTTGCGCGCCTGAAACTCCTGCGGGTCATCGACCTGCTGAACCATTTCCCGCGCGGCTACAGCCAGCGCGCCAGCGTCAAGGACCTCAAGGCCGGCATGCACGCCAGCATCGTGGCGCGGGTGATCAGTGCCTCCAACAAGGCCACCAAGAAGCGGCGCCTCAAACTGACCGAAGCGCTGCTCGACGACGGCAGCGGGCTGATCAAGGCCGTGTTCTTCAACCAGCCCTGGCTGGTGTCGCGATTGGTCCCCGACACGGTGCTCAGGCTCAGCGGCCTTGTGGACTACAACTACGGCGAGTGGTCCATCAAGCCCGCCCACTGGGAGTTCGCCGACAAGTCCGAGCTGACCTCCAGCCAGGCCGCGCCCCTGATTGCCGAGTACCCCCTCGTCGAGGGCATCGGCAACGACGACCTGACGGGGCTCGTAGCCCTGGCCCTGCCGCGCTTTGCGCCCCTGGTGCCGGATCTGCTGCCTGATGAGCTGTCGCGACGGCTGCGGCTGATGCCCCAGGCCGAGGCCTACGCCCAGGCGCACGCCCCCGCGGACAGCAAGCGTCTGCAAGCCGCGCTTTTGAGCCTGAAGTACCGCGAGTTCTTCCTGCTGCAGGTGGGTCTGCGGCTGCGGCGGCGCAGCGAGGCCGCCGATGAGACACTCATGATCAGCGTGGATGACGACCTGCGGCAGCGTGCGCGCAGGTACTTCCCCTTTGAGATGACCGGCGCGCAAAAGCGCGTGTGCCGGGAAATTGAAACGGATCTCACCCATGCCGGCCGCATGCACCGGTTGCTGCAGGGCGATGTGGGCTCGGGCAAGACGGCCGTCGCGCTGTACGCCAGCCTGCTGATGGTCGGATCGGGCTTCCAGTGCGCCTGGCTGGCGCCCACGGAAGTGCTGGCCCGCCAGCACCTGGCCAGCCTGACGCGCTACCTGGCGGGCACCAGAGTGAAGATCGGGCTGTTGCTGGGCGGCATGCCCAAAGCCGCGCGCTCGGGGCTGCTGGGCGAACTGGAGGCGGGCAGGCTGCACATCGTGATCGGCACCCACGCGCTGCTGGAGGACGACGTGAAATTCGCGCGCCTGGGCCTGTGCGTGATCGACGAGCAGCACAAGTTCGGCGTGAATCAGCGCGCCCAGATCCGCCGCAAGGGGCCGCGCCCGCACCTGCTTGCCATGAGCGCCACGCCCATTCCCCGCACCCTTTCCATGACGCTGTACGGCGGTCTTGACGTGTCAATCCTGGACGAGCTTCCGCCGGGGCGCATGCCGGTGCGCACGGAGTGGGTGCACCGCTCGCGAGAGCAGGCGGCTTACGAGAAAATCCGGCGCGAAATCGCCGCGGGCGGGCGGGCCTACTTCATCTATCCGCTGGTCAACGAAAGCGAGAATGTCGAGGCCAGGAGCGCCATCGAGTTCGCCGAGCGCCTGAAGAACGAGCACTTTCCCGAGTTCCGCGTGGGGCTGGTTCATGGCCAGATGTCGGGCGAGCAGAAGGAAGAGGTGATGGCGCGCTTTCGGGCCGGCGAGATCGAGATTCTGGCCGCCACCGTGGTCGTCGAGGTCGGCGTGGACGTGCCCGAGGCCAACGTGATGGTGATTGAAAACGCCGAGCGCTTCGGCCTGGCCCAGTTGCACCAATTGCGCGGGCGCGTGGGCCGCGGCCAGCGCCAGAGCTTCCTTTACCTGTTCGGAGACCCGCGCACGGAGGACGCTATCAAGCGCCTCAACGCCCTGTGCGCGACCAACGACGGCTTCAAGATCGCCGAGGAAGACCTCAAGATGCGCGGCTTTGGTGACTTCGCCGGAACGCGGCAAAGCGGCGTGCCCAAGCTGCACGCCGGCGACTTCGAGAAAGACCTCGATGCCCTGATCCAGGCACGCAAGGACGCCGCCCTCTTCGGAGCTGCGATCAGCGAGGAGAAAACCCGGGATTGCCTGGAGCTTCACTTCGGGCGCGAGTTCCGCCTCATGGACGTCTAGCAGGGCGCTGAAATCGGCCTGCTCACGCAAGCCATGGACGGCTTGCGCATTTCAGGCGGCTGAAAGGTCCCCTGAAATGAAGGTTGGGCCGGATTCACTTCGGCCCAACCGGGATGAAAGAGGCGGCCGGACGCCACTTTTTCAACGACCTGCCGGCAGGGCGCAGAAAGAGGCCTTCTCGGGAGCTGATCGACCCTCCGGCGCGGCCAGGACACGAACTGTCAGATCTCGATGCGGCCCTCCAGATACTTCACCGCGTGGCCCGCCATAAGCACCCGATCCTTTGAGAGCTCGCAGAACAGCTCGCCACCTCTGGCGCTGACCTGAAGCGCGTGAAGCTTGTGCCTGCCAGTCTGCTCGGCCCAGTAGGGCACAAGGGTGCAGTGCGCAGAACCCGTGACGGGGTCTTCATTGACACCATGACCGGGCGCAAAAAAGCGCGACACGAAGTCCACGTCGCGGCTCCTGGCTGTCGCGATCACCATGCGGTCCAGCCGCGCCAGGGCCGCGAAATCGGGCTTCAGGTCCCGCACCTGCCGCTCGCTTTCGAACACGCAAAGGTAGTCCCGCGCGGCCAGCACCTTCGCGGGTTCGGCCCCCAGGGCCAGCGCCAGGCCCGTTGGAGCCTTGACCTTGCGCGGGGGGCGGGCCGGGAAGTCCAGCACCAGCAGGTCGCGGCGCCTCGACACCATCAGGGGTCCGCTGCGGGTCTGGAACTGAACGGCCTCGTTTCTGTAGCCGCGCTCGTGGAAGAGCACCCAGGCCGAGGCCAGTGTCGCATGGCCGCAGAGGTCGATTTCCAGGGTGGGAGTGAACCAGCGCAATTCGTAATCATCGCTGCGCCGCACGAAGAAGGCCGTCTCGGACAGGTTGTTCTCGGCCGCGATGTTCTGAAGCAGGGCGTCGTCGAGCCATTTTTCGAGGGGAACGACGGCCGCGGGGTTGCCCTTGAAGACCCGGCTTGCGAAGGCGTCAATCTGATAGAGGGGAAGTTGCATGGCATCTCCGGAGGCGGAACTTGCCAAGGCGGCGGGCCGCCGGCCTGACTGGAATTGCGGGATGAAGCCGCTTGCTTCTGGTGTTCTACAAGCCGTAATCAGGAAGGTTGAAGGCAAAACACCAAGGGAGGGCGCATGACCTCAGACGCATGGATGACGTCCCTGTTGCTGGCCTTCATGCTGGCGCTGGTTGCGGGCTGCTCGGGCAAGCCCGAGCCAGATCCCCAGTCCAACGCCCGCACCGCCAGAGAGGAAGGAGCCGGTGCTGCCGGTGCCGCTTCCCGGGAGGAAAAGCCTGTGGCCGCCAGAAAGAGCCGCACCTACGAAAAACCCTCGGACGCCGAACTGCGCAAACGGCTGACCCAGCGGCAGTACGAGGTCACGCAGGAGAGCGCGACGGAGCCGCCCTTCAAGAACGAATACTGGGACAACCACGAGCACGGCATTTACGTGGACATCGTCACGGGCGAGCCGCTGTTTTCGTCATTGGACAAGTTCGATTCGGGCTGCGGCTGGCCCAGCTTCACCAAGCCCATCAAGGGCACAAAGATCGTCGAGAAGGACGACTTCACCCACGGCATGACCCGCACCGAGGTTCGCAGCGACAAGGGCGACAGCCACCTCGGCCACGTATTTGATGACGGCCCGCGCGACAAGGGCGGCCTGCGCTACTGCATCAACTCGGCCTCGCTCAAGTTCATCCCCCTGGCGCAGATGGAAGCGGAGGGCTACGGCGAGTTCCTTCAGCTCTTCGTGGACGCCGGCGTATACAAGCCCAAGGCCGAGTCCGCCAAGCCCGTGAAGGAAGAGCGAGCCTACCTGGCCGGAGGGTGCTTCTGGGGCATGGAGGAAATCATCCGCAAGATCCCCGGCGTGATCACCACCAACGTGGGTTACACCGGAGGCAAGACCAAAAACCCCACCTACAAGGAGGTCTGCTCGGGCCTGACGGGCCACGCCGAAGCGGTGGAAATCGTGTTTGACGCCCATCGCATCAGCTACGAAGAGATTCTCGGCTACTTCTTCCGCATGCACGACCCCACCACCCTGAACCGACAGCACAACGACGTGGGAACCCAGTATCGCTCAGCGATCTTCTACCTGAGCGATGAACAGAAGAAGACCGCGGAGGCGGTCAAGGCAAGGGTTGACAGGTCCGGCAAGTGGAAGAGTCCCCTCGTCACGGAGATCGCCAAGGCCGGTGAGTTCTACCCGGCCGAGGATTTCCACCAGGACTACCTTCAGAAGTACCCCAACGGCTACAACTGCCATTATCTGCGGGACTGACGGACTCTCGATCAAAGAAAGAAGCGGCCCGATGGCCGCTTCTTTCTTTGATCTTCACGCCGGCAGAATTCAGGCGCCGGACTCCTGGGTCGATTCCTCACCACCGACGAGGTCGCGGATCTCCCCCAGAATGGCCTTGCGCACGGCCAGCGAGCCGAACTCCTCAAAGCTCACGCCGCTGTCGGGGTCGTAGCTGTTGAGGGCCTCGAGAAAGCCAACGACTCCTGCCTGATAGAAGTCGTTCTCCTCAATGGCGCGAAACAGAATCTCGGAGATGTTGTCGTTGTTGGCGCGCACGATGTCGAAGTAGAACTCCGTGAGCTCGTTCTTCGCCCCGGCGTCGTTGCGATCCCGGAACTTGTGCCACAGTTCGCTGAGTTTCTTGCCCTCGTGCGTGTGGGTTGCCGCGCCCCGCGGGCTCGCGGTCTCGTCCATCGCGTCTTCTTCGTTCACGTCGTTCACGGCTTTGTCCCGCCTTCCCCGGAATCCATGGTCCTGGCACTGAGGCCGCCCAGCAGGCGCCCCGCCAGCATTCCGCCCAGCATGGCCGCCAGCGTGGCCACGCCCGTCGTCACAAACCCCCACTGGGCAAAGAGCCCCGCAAAGAGCGTGGCTGCCCCGGCCACCAGGGCCAGCGTCACCGCGAGCTTCTCGGGCATGTTGCTCCCTTTCGAGTCTAGCAGCACCCCCCCGGCCGTGAAGCGGGGGTCAGTCCAGCGCCAACTGGGCCAGGATGGCGGCGCCCAGGCTCAGGCAGGACTCGTCCACGTTCATGCGCGGCGAGTGCAGGGGCTCGCAGATGCCCTTGGCGCGGTTGCCGCTTCCCAGCAGGAAAAAGGCCCCCGGTTTGCGCTGCAGGTAATACGAGAAATCCTCTCCCCAGGTCATGGCCGGTTGCTCCACGTTCACGTTCTTCTCCCCCACCACCGCCGCCGCCGCGCGCGCCACGCGGGCCACCCCTGAAGCATGATTGACAATGCTGTCGTAGCCCCGCTCGAAGTTGAAGGACACCTTCAAACCGTGGGCCTTGCCGGCGGCATCGGCCATGGCCCACATGCCGTCCTCCAGCAGCTTGCGCACCTCTTCGTCAAAGGTGCGCACCGTGCCCTGCAGGAATGCCGCGTCCGGGATGATGTTGTGGGTCGTGCCGGCGGTAAGTTGAGTCACGCTCACCACGGCCGGCACGCCCGGGGCGACGCGGCGGGACACCAGGGTCTGCAATTGCAGCACCAGAGCGCAGGCAGCGGGTAGGGGGTCGATGGTCTCATGGGGCCGCGATGCGTGGCCGCCCCTGCCCGTCAGCGTGATACGGAAGCTGTCCGCCGCGGCCGTCAAGGCCCCCGTGCGGGTGGCCACCTGACCGACCTCAAGCTGGGGGTTGTTGTGGAGGCCGTAGACTTCATCGACTCCTTCGAGGCAGCCCCGTTCAATCAGCCCCAGTGCACCGCCCGGAGGCGTTTCCTCGCTGGGCTGAAAGATGAAGCGCACGTTGCGCTTGAGGCGGTCTTTTGCGGCCAGCAGCAGCTTCGCGGCCCCCAGGGCGCAGGTCATGTGGGTGTCGTGCCCGCACATGTGGGCCACGCCCGCGTGGGCGCTGCGCCACGGCACTTCGTTCAGCTCCGTGATGGGCAGGGCATCCATATCCGCGCGCAGGGCCACGCGCTGCCGCGCGCCGGGAACATCGAGATCGGCGATGAAGCCTTCGCCCCAGAGATTGCGCCGCACCCTCAGCCCCATTCCTTCGAGCACACCGGCACAACGCGCGGCTGTCTGCTTCTCCTGCAACGACAGCTCGGGGTGTTGATGCAGCTCGCGCCGGGTGGTGACGAGCCATTCACTGATCTGACGGGCCTGTTCAAGCATGGCAGCGGACTCCACGTTTGCACCCATCATAGCGGCAACGGGGCGTGCCGCGCGCGGGGTGGATTTTAGCGTTTTTCTTGTTTACATGTTTTATAGTTTTGCTACTTTTCACTTCTGTGCGCAGGGAGGCGGGCCTTGATCCGTGTCACCAAACTCAACGGAACACCATTTCTGGTCAATGCCGACCTGATCGAGTCCGTGGAGGCCACGCCCGACACCGTGCTGGTGCTGACCACGCGCAACCGCGTGATGGTGCGCGAGTCGATGGATGAAGTGCTCCAGCGGGTGATTGCCTACCACCGCGCCCTTCGAGTCATGCCTGACCCAGCGAGCTACTAGCCATGGACCTCGCCACTCTCTTTGGTCTTGTGTTCGGCACCATCTGCATTGTGGTATCGATTCTGATTGGCGGCGGGTGGGCGCCCAGCGCGCTGATGGACTTCGTGGACGCGCCCTCCATCTTCATTGTGGTGGGCGGCACCCTGGCGGCCCTGGCCATAGCCCATCCCATTTCCGACATCAAGCGGCTGGTGCCGCTGTTCATGCGCAGTGTCAAGTCGCCCAGCAACAACACCTTTGAGCTGATCGAGAAGATTGTCCACTACTCCGACACCGCGCGCCGCAACGGCTTGCTTTCCATTGAGCACGCCATGGAACCCGGCGACGACCCTTTCCTGCGGCGCGGCCTGCGCTATGCCGTGGACGGCATGGATCGCGAGCAGATCGAGGCCTCCATGGAGGCCGAACTTGAGAGCATGGGCTCGCGCCACAGCGGCGGCAAGCGCGTGTTTGACACCATCGCGGGCATGGGCCCGGCCTTTGGCATGCTGGGCACCCTGATCGGCCTGGTAGCCATGCTCAAGAACATGAGCGACCCCAAGGCCATCGGCCCCAACATGGCCATTGCCCTGATCACGACGTTCTACGGCGCCTGCATCGCCAACCTCCTGTTCGCTCCGGCCGCCACCAAGCTCGCCATTCGGCACGAAGAGGAAGAGCTCAACAAACGCATCATCATTCAGGGCGTGCTGGGTATTCAGGCGGGCGAGAATCCCCGCGCGCTCAAGAGCCGGCTGCTGGTCTTCCTCGCACCTCAGTTGCGCGGCAGCGACGAGGAGGCCTGACCGTGGCCAAGCACAAGTGCAATTGCCCGCCTCCCGCGCCGGTCTGGCTCACATCCTGGAGCGACCTGACCACGCTGCTGCTGACCTTCTTCGTGCTGCTGGTCAGCATGGCGTCCTTTGACACGGTCAAGTTCGCCGAGGTGCTGGGCAGCGTCAACTCGACGCTGGGCGTGGGCGCAAACATCCCCACCAAGCTCGACCCCAGCTCGACGGAGGCCTTCTTCGTGCAGATCGTGCGGGCCTCGTCTCTGCGCAAGAAGACCCCGGACGGCGGCTACCAGCAAAGCCTCGCCGGCGAAGAAATCACCGTTACCAGCCACCGCGACAGCTACATCGTCAAGTTCTCCGAGACCCAGTTTTTTGAGCGCTTCAAGGTCCAGCTCACGCCCGAGGGCAAGCGGCGTTTGGCCGCCCTGGCCCAGAAACTGAAAGACAGCGTCAATGTCGTCTACGTCACGGGGCGCGTATCCGCCGACGAAAACGCCACCCAGTTCGAAGCCGTGCTTCAGACCGTGCAACTGGCCGACGGCACGGCGGTGCGGGTGCTGGCCACGCCCATGGAAACGTTCACGCCGCAAAGCGGCGGGGCCGGGCTGAAGGAAAGCGCGATGGTGCTGATCCAGTCTCGCGACGAGCTGGCCGCCAGGCGCGCCGAAGTGGTGGCCGGGTTCCTGGAGGCCTCGGGCGTGTCCCGGCGCCGGCTCCGCGAGATCGCCGGCGACGAGCGGCGCCTGCCCGCCGAAGAGATGTTCGAGCGCAGCAACGACGCCGGCAACTTCGTGTTCACCTACGGGGGCCCGGACAGCGGGCGCACCGTGGAAATCGTGGTGACCGGTGAAGTGGTGATGGACCGATAACTCATGGAGGACCCCATGGCAACCGCCGTCGCACAGCCGCCCAAGGCCGGCAAGGAAGCCCAGGCCGGCAAGTCCGAAGAGAAACCCGTCGCCAAGGGCAAGGAACCGCTTTGGAGCCGCACGGGCCTGATCATCATGGTGGCCGTATGGCTGGTGACGATCGGGCTGGGGCTGGGCGGTGTTCTTCTGTTCGCCTCGGCGCCCAGCGCCACGAGCGCAGGCCTGGACAAGGGCAAGGGCCAGGGCGCCCGCGCCTACGGCATCATTGAGCGCGTGCAGGTCGCCATCCCCGACCAGGAAGGCGGCATGCGCACCGTCAGTTTCAACCTGCTGCTCGACTTCGGCGAACACGACGCCAAACTGCGCCCCGAGCTCGAACAGGCCAACTTCAAGGCCGCCATCTCCTATCAGGCCGAAGAACTTCTGCGCGGCTACAGCGCGCGCCAGGTGGCCGAGCGCAACTTCGCGCGGGAGTTCGGCGCCGCGCTGCGCAAACACCTCAATGAACTGTATGCGCGCGAAGGCAGGGAGTACGTGCGCGAAGTTCTGGTCCAGAACCTTTCCATCAGCGGGTGAACCATGAGCGAGGAACTACTGCAGGCTCCCGCGGCCGGGGCCGCCAAAGTGGACGTGCCGGCGGTCATGATGGCGCTGGCCCGGGAGTTGCCGCCCGCGCCGCCCAAGGCCGCCGAGGTCCCGGCGCAGAAGCCCGACTTTGAAAGCATTGAGCCCGCGCCGGCCTCTGCGCAGAGCCACGACATCGCGCTGCTGGAAAACGTGAACGTGCGCGTGCAGGTGCTGCTGGGCAGGGCGCGGCTGACTGTCGAGGAAATCCTGCGCCTGGGGCAGGGTTCCGTCGTCGAGCTGGACCGGCTGGCGGGCGAGCCCCTGGACATTCTGGTCAATGACAAGCTCGTGGCTCACGGCGAGGTGCTGGTGCTCAACGGCAACTTCTGCGTGCGCGTGACGGACATCGTCGAGCAGGAAACGCCGAAGTGACGCGCCCGCCTTCAGTGGCGCTGAACCCTCACGTCCAGCACGCCCGGAATCTCCTCGACGCTGCGCAGCAGCGTCGTCTCGTCGTCGAGGTTGGGCGCCTTGATCTCGATGCGCACCGTGCCGTCCGCGGCCGGCGCCGAAACCAGCCTCACGCCCTTCGTCGCGCGCAGCAGCTCCAGCACCGAAGCCCTGTAATCCGTGTCAAATGACAGCAGGAACTGGGTCATGGCGCGGCATCACCCCGAATGCGCCGCCTTGAACACCGCCTGCATGCGCGGCGCCAGTTGGGCAAAGGACTTCAGGTCCAGGGCCTGGGCGCCGTCACTCAGGGCGTGGGTGGGGTCGTTGTGGACCTCCAGCATCACGCCATCGGCGCCGCCGGCCGCGGCCGCCAGCGCCATGGGCCCCACATAGCGCGCATCGCCCGTGCCGTGGCTGGGATCCACAATGACCGGCAGGTGGCTCACGTTCTTGAGCACCGGCACGATGCCCAGGTCCAGGGTGTGCCGCAGGTGGTGCGCAAAACTCTTGATACCCCGCTCGCACAGCACGACCTGGCGGTTTCCCCCGGCCAGAATGTAGTCCGCCGCCATGAGCAGTTCGTCCAGCGTCGCGCTCATGCCGCGCTTGAGCAGCACGGGCTTCCGGGAGCGCCCGGCGCGGCGCAGCAGTTCGAAGTTCTGCATGTTGCGCGCCCCGATCTGGAGCATGTCGGCGTGGTCTTCCAGCAGATCGAAGCTGCGTTCATCCACGGCCTCCGTGACGAAGCACAGCCCGGTCTGCCCGCGGATCTCATCCAGAAGGCTGACGCCCTTGTCGCGCAGGCCCTGGAAGGAAAAGGGGCTGGTGCGCGGCTTGAAGATGCCGCCGCGCATGATTGAAACGCCGGCCTTTTTCAGGGCGCGGGCGATCTCCAGACCCTGATCGAGCGACTCAAAGCTGCAGGGTCCCGCGATCACGGCCAGGTTCCTGCCGCCGATCTTGACGCCGCCGACACTGACCACCGTGTCCGCCGGCTGGAACTCCCGGCTGGAGAGCTTGTAGGCCGTGCGGATGTGGGCGATGCGATCGACGCCGGGCAGCTTGCGCACCTCTTCGTCGGTCAGTTTCGAGGGCGCCGAATGCGGGGCGTGGACGCTGAACATCACGGGACCCGAGCCGTTGCTCTTTTCGACATTGAGCCCGGCTTCAATCACCATACGGGCCACGGCTTCAACCTGAAGGGGCGTGGCTTTGGCCTTCATGAGAATGAGCATGGAGTGACTGGCTTTCATCCTGAGGATGCCCAAGGCATCCCTGCTGCCCCCCAAAGGGTTTCCGCCATGGACTGTCCCAGCCCGGACAGCCCAAGCATGATAATGTCGGCGCGCGCCGCAAGGTAGCTGTAATCGTCCGGCATGAATTGAGGCACACTTCCATGGCGGCAGTCCGCCCCAACAGCCCCCCGCCAGACGGCACTCCCCGCCTGGCCGCGCGCCTGAAGTTCGAGCGCTATGTCTTCATCGCGTTCTTCGCGGCCATGACCATGCTGGCCGTAGGCATGCTCGTGGAGTACCACCGGCAGCAGGACGAACTGCTCTCGGCTCGCCAGGAGGGCGAGGACCTCAACCTGGCCCTGCGCCAGAGCCGCCAGCGCAACGACTCCGACCGCGCCCGCCACGATCAGACCCTGGGGGAGTTGCGGGCTGCCCTGGCCGAGTCAGGCGAGCGCGAATCCCGGCGCAGCCGCGACCTCGGCCTGGCGCTGCTGCAACTGGCGCTCGATGAAGCCCAGGCGGGGGCTGCGGGCCGCGCCCGGGGTCGCGCGCTGCTGGAGGAGGCCGAGCGCTACGGCGCCGGCCCTTACGCGCCCCTGGCCCGCTGGGCGCTGCTTGACGCGTCAAGCCCGCTCGCGCCGCCGGTGGAGAAGGCCGCGTTCTTCGCCGCCGCCGTGAGCCAGAACGGCGCCCTGCTGGCCGTGGCGCGCGCGGCGCACATCGAAATCTTCAACCTGCGCGAGGGCCGCCTCCAGGCCCTCATCGCTCACCCCGCACAGGCGGGCCAGCCTTCCGCCCTGGCGCTGAGCGCCGAGTGTCTCGTGGCGGGTTACGCCTCAGGCCTGCTGGCGGTCTGCCGCCTGGCCACGCCCGCGAACTGGCAGACGGCGCGGCAGGCTGCCGGGGTACGCCTGGCACAGTTGAGCCCGTCGGGGGCTCGCCTGGCCCTGCTCGATGAGCTCGGCACCCTGCGCCTGCTGGACACCGCCCGTCCGGACAGCCCCCTGATCGAGGTGCGACTGGATGAGCGGGTGCGCGCCTTTGCCCCCCTTGATGACGCCGCGCGCCCGCTGCTGGCCGTCACCGCTGACGGCTCCCTCTGGGAAATCCGCTCCCCCACCGAGCATCGCCAGACGCGGCTTGCGCCATCGCCTCTGCGCCGCGCCGCCTGCCTGGTGCTGGGGGCGCTGGTGTTTGTGGCGGCCGAGGGCAACGAAGGGCTGGCCATCTTGGAGTGCGGCGAGGGCAGCAGCGTGAAGCGCCACGCCCTGGAGGGGCCCTGGGCCTCGGTGGCCGGCATCCAGTTCTTTCCCGACGGCACACTTTGCCTGGCCGACTCCCTGGGGCGCATCTATGAGTATGACCCGCGCGGCCATGCGCTGGCCTCCTATCGGCTCGGCGCCGACGAGGCGCCGGTGTTTGTCGCGCGTGCGGGAGTGTTCACGCTGGGGCTTACGGCCGACGGCGCGTTTTCCTGCCGCTTTGAGCCGGAGCTGCATCGGCGCGGCCAGTACGTGGCCCGCCACCCCCAGGAGGCCACGGCCACCAGTCAGGGCTTTGCCTGCGAGGCCCTGGGAGTGTGGCCGGCTGCGCTGCGAAGCTGGATCGCAACGACGGCCCTGACGCAGGCGCAGCCGGCCGGACGCCACGCCTGCGGCGTGCGGGGCGCCGAAGTTTCCGTGGGCGCGTCGCGCTTCAACGCTTCGGGCCGCCTGCTTTGCGCCTTTGCTTCGGGGGCCGCCCTGCTCAAGCCCGCCGGACGCAGACTGCTGCTTCTGAGCCCCGGCGGCCAGCAGCATGAACTGGCCCTGCCCGCAGGCGTAGAGCCGGACGCTGCCTGGGCCGCGGCCGAAGCCGAAGTCGCTTTGCTCAACTGCGGCGGCAGTCTGTATCTGGCCCAGGTGCGCGAGGGCCGCCTGCAGGACCTCAAGCGCAGCACAAGGGGCCCGGCCGCCATCGACGCCAGGGGCGCCGTCGTGGCCTCGACCACACTCAACGAAATCGTCGTGGCCCGCGCCCAGCCTCCGGCCCTGGAACTGCACATCAGCCTCGATGCGCCCCCGCGCTTTGTCGGCCTGATGTTTGGCGGAAGCCTGTTGGCGGTGCTTGAAGCCGATGGGGTGCTGGCTTTTTTTGACGCGGCCAGCGGCCGCCGGCTGCTTTCGGTCGAGCCGGCCTCGCCGCAGCGCGACTTCCTTTCGGTGGCGTGCTCGGATCAGGAGCTGTTCTTCGTGCACGAACAGGCCCTGCGCGTTTTGAGCCTGCGCTGAATCAGAGCGAGACCTTCAGGTCGCAGCCCAACTCGCAGGCCAGGAACATGGCCTGAAAGAACGCCTTGTATTCGCGGATGGTGGCGTCGTCGTCCCTCTGGGAGACGGCGCGCAGGCCGTTGCGCGCCACGGGCCGGTCCCCTTCACGGTGCTCAAACACGCGCAGATCGGCGAAGTCCGAGATGGGCCGATCCAGGGGCAGACCCGCCGCATAAAGGTCAAAGACGCCCAGCAGGAAGCGGGCGTGGCGCGCGCTGATGGTTTCCGTCATGAAGAGCAGCTCGAACACCTGGTTCACGCTGAGCTTGCCGCCCGAGCCGTAGCGGCGCGTCAGCGCCTTGCGGCTCTCGAAGAAGATGTCGGGCACGCGGCGCATCTCCGCCACCCGGTGGCCCACCACGCCGTTGCTGGCCAGATAGTTGAGCAGCAGCTTGGGCGTGGGGTCCTCGGCCGCGCCATGGATCAGGCCCATGAGCCAGGCCTCCCCCCGCAGGCTGATGGGCAGGTGGATCTCGCCCCGGCAGCCAAAGGCGTGGGCCCCCACACGGGCGGGGCATTGCTCACAGAGCGGGGCATGGCGATCCAGCTCTTCGAAGCGGGCGAGAATCTCGGCGGCCGTGGTGACGGCCAGGGAGGCCTTGCCCGCGCGATCCTTGACCGTGAGGTTGACCCTCACGCCATCGGCCGGCACCCCCGGGTCCTTTCGGCGCGCCTTGTTCAGGGCCTCATTGGCCCGGTCGCGCTGATAGAGCAGGCGAAGCATCTTGGAAGCGCGCACATGCGGCTTCACGCGACAGGCAAGGTCCACGAGGTAGGTGATGGCCATGTTCAGGTCTTGATAACCAGCAGACGCGGCTCTGTGAAGGCCTCAATGGCGTACTTGGGGCCCTCCCGCCCCAGCCCCGAGCCCTTGATGCCGCCATAGGGCATCTGGTCCACGCGATAGGTGGGCACGTCGTTGAGTATCACCCCGCCTACTTCGAGCGTCTCAAAGGCCTGAAGCGCCAGGGGCAGCGAGCGCGTGAACACTCCGGCCTGCAGCCCGAACTCACTGGAGTTGGCAGCCGCCAGCGCCGCTTCAAAATCGTGATAGCGCGCAAACACCGTCACGGGACCAAAGACTTCCTCACAGCAGACTTTGGTCGTCTCCGGCACGTCTGTAAGCCAGGTGGGACGGTAGAACTGGCCGTCGCGCGCTCCGCCGCACAGCACGTTGGCGCCCTGCCTCACCGCTTCCTGCACCCAGCTTTCAACGCGCAGGGCCGCGGCTTCGTCAATCAGCGGGCCCACCAGCACGTCTTCGTGGGCCGGATCACCCACACCCACGCGGGCCGTCAGTTCAAGCAGCCGCGCCAGAAGCTTGTCCGCGATTTTTTCGTGGGCGAAGACGCGCTGGACCTTGATGCAAACCTGCCCGGCATTGGCAAAGGCTCCGGTCACGATGCGCTGGGCCGCGACCTCGAGGTCGGCGTCGGGCTCGACAATCACGGCGGCGTTTCCGCCCAGCTCCAGCAGCAGGCGCTTGCGGCCGGCCACGGCGGCCAGTTGCCAGCCTACTCTCGCGCTGCCCGTGAAACTGACCACGGCCGCCCGGTCGTCGCGCACCAGCGACTCGGCCACGTCGTTGGCACAGGGCAGAATCGAAAAGGCACCCTCCGGCAGGCCGAGACCCGCGAGGATGCGGCCCAGCATCAGCGCCGTGAGCACGGCCTGCGGCGCGGGCTTGAGAATCACAGGACACCCGGCTGCGATGGCGGGCGCCACTTTGTGAGCCACCAGATTGATGGGAAAATTGAACGGGGTAATGGCAACAACTGCGCCTCGCGGAAAGCGCTTGACCAGCCCCAGGCGTCCCTCGGAACTGGGCAGCGTGTCCAGGGCCACGACTTCACCGACGTTGCGCTTGGCTTCTTCCGCGGCGATCTCAAAGGTGCTGACCGAGCGCTGCACTTCGCCCCGCGAAAGGCTGACGGGCTTGCCCGTCTCGGCCGTGATGATGTGGGCCAGTTCCTCCTGGCGCGCATGAATCTGCTCGGCCACGCGGCGCAGCACGGACTCCCTCGCGCCCGAAGACAGACGCGCCATCCTGGAACGCGCGTGGGACGCCGCGGAGAGTGCCGCGGCGGCATCGTTGCGGCCTGCCAGGCACACCTCGCCCAGGTCCTGGTGGTCATAAGTGTTGCGGTGGCGGAACGTACTTGGCGTCGTCACTTCCGCGCCCGCAAGAAACAAAGGATGCGTCGTCATGGTGTCTCTCGGTGTCGTGAATCCGCCGCATACTAAGCCATTAACCCCCGCGGCTCAAAGCGTGTCTTTGCGGGCGCCACTGGGCGACCGGCGTCACGGGACGGCGCTTTCTCCTTTGACAGAAGCCCCCCGCCGCGGGACCCTGCGCCCCATGTTTCCCGACCGCTTTCTGCCCGCCGTTGTCGTGTTTGCGCTGCTGGCGTTCGGGGCCATTTTGTCGGCGGCTCCCTGGCGAGCCGACCTCGGCCTTGATTCCGGCAAGGCACTGCTGCTGGCCCTGCTCCACATCGAGCTGGCCCTGACCCTGCTGCTGCCCGGCCCGAGGCGCCCGGACAGCCGCCGTGCCCTGTTCATGCAGGGCGCCTGGCTCCTGGCCTGTGCCGCCGCGTCTTCGGCTGCCCTGCTGTGTTTTGCCTACCGGGCACAGCCTGAGGTCGTGCTGAAGGCGCGCGGGCTGGCGCTGGCCTGCTGGGCGGCGGCATTTGGCGTCAGCGCGCTGGGGCATGCCCTGCAATCCAGGCTTGGCGGCCCCTGGGAGTTGCGCCTGCGGCTGATCTGGCTGTCCGTCGCCGCCCTGCCTGCGCTGTGGCACTACTTCGCGCTCGAGTACGCCCAGCGCAGCCTGCTGCACCTCAGGCCGCTTTCGCCCCACTGGCTGCTGGCCGCCTTCCCCGACGGCGCCTGGACGGAGCTCGAGTACTGGCCCCTGGTCGCCCTGGCCGCGACATGCTGGCTCGCCGCGGCCATATTGACACGTCAAGGGTCCCAGCCATGATGCCGCGTGCGCCGGTTCTGGCCCTGCTGATGCTCTGCGCCGCCGCCGCGCCTGCCCAGGCCATTGATGCCGCGCGCAGCGGCCTGCTCAGCGCCCCGCGCGCGAGGCCCGGCTGCTTTGCCCCTCTGCGTCTGGTGTTCGAGGCGCCGCCGGGGGCGACCGGTGCGCTGATCGAGTCCGTCAGCCCCGGCGTAGTCTTGACACGTCAGGTCAACGTCTCGGGGACCGGCGCCACCGAAGCCCGCATCCCCTGGTTTGTCGGGGCGGGCAGCTTCGTGCGCGTCACCATCGGCGGGGCCAGCGCCGAGTTCACGCCCCCCATGCCCGCGCGGCCGCAATTGCCTTCCTACGGGCGACACTACACCGCCGTGTTCGCCCCGGACCCCGCAGCCGCGCGCGATGCCCTGAAGCCGGGCGACGAATGGCCCTGCGACTTCTTCACGGACAGCGAAGCCTTCAGCGACTGGCGCATGCTTGACGGCTACGACGCCGTGCTGCTGTTCAATCCCGGTTCGGCCGCCTGGCCCGCGGGGCTGGCCCAAGCCCTCAGCGACTTTGCCAGCCTCGGCGGCGCCATTCTCACCACGGACCACTTTGCGCCTCCCAAAGCATCGGCCCCGACGACCCTGGTGCTGGGCGATGTCGCCTTCTCCCGCCAGTACTGCGGCGCCGGGGCAGTCTATCGTGTCCGGCACGCTTCCTTGCTCGCGGCGCCACAGCCTGGCCTGGCCTTGACGGCCGCATTGCGTGACCACCGCTGGCAGGGGGCCCCGACGCCCCCCTCCGGCCCTGCGCCGTCACGCGCCGTTTCCGAACCCCACGCGCGCGGCTGGCTGGTGCCGCTGCCGCCCCACGAACCTTCGGCGCCGCCGCTGTTTTTCGCGCTATGCGGCTTGCTGCTGCTGGCGTCACTGCTGGGACCCGTGCTGGCGGCCAGACTTTCCAAACGGGCCTGGCCGGGCGCCATCTGCGTGGTGCTGGCCGCCCTGGCCGTCGCCTGGCCTGCCGCGCTGCAACCCGGCCCGCCCCTGACCATCGAGGCCAGCGAGGTCGAGCTGATCGTGGGGGATGTCGCCTCCCGGCGCAGCTTTGTGACGGCGCCCATGCCTGAAGGCAACTCCCTGGTTTGGACCGTCAACCTCGACGGTCCCGGCCCGCGCCTGCTGCCGCGCCAGGCGCCTGCGCGGGTGGAGTATGGCGCCTGGATGGTGGACGAACCCGACTCCCAGCCCCTGAAGACCAAGCCGGTTGCCTACGAACTGAGGGCCGGCAGCATCGCCGGCGAAATGTTCCGCAACTTCGCGGCGCGGGCACGACGCGGCCAGACCAGCCTCGACGATGGCCAGGCCCTGGTGCTTGACTGGTGGCTCGAAGCCAGCGCCTATCGAGGCCGTGACGCTGCTTTGCGTGGCGCCGAGACTGAGACCCGGCCTTTGGCGGGGTGGGACAACGCCCAATGGCGTTTCAGGGGCGCGATTTCCGTCACCCCACTGAGGCAGGACCGCTGATTTTGCAGGGAAGCTAGCCGCGGCAATGCTGCATTTCCTATACTCGCGGCCTGAGGTTCTTGAGGCCAAACGTGTTCAACCTGCGTGGCATGACACCCTGCCGCTTTCCGGAGGAAGACGGCACCGAAGGCGCGCAATCCGGCGCGGGAAAGCCTGACAAGAGTACCGCCCACGTGCGGCCCTCTTACCCCGTCAAGGCGCCCGAAGGCCGCATCACGCGCCGCGCTGAGCCCGCGTTGCCGCAACGCCGCATGCCGGGAACGGACAAGCAGGTTTCCAATGGCAGCATTTCTGTGCAGCCCGCCGCAGATTCGGACACCGTCACGGACCTGACCGACAGGCCGACGGCAGCGCCCGCGGCTCCGGCGCCCGCTGCACCCGCACCCGCACCCGCACCCGCACGCGCCATTTCCACGCCCGCCGCCCCGCGCCAGCGCACGCCGGAGGAGATTGCCGCGGCCAAGGAGGCCGCCATCCTGGCCGCGCGTCAGGCCGCCCGTCAGGCGCCCAAAGCCGATGAAATCTCCACCCGCCCCACGGAACGCACCACGCGGGAGTCCATGCAGGCGCGGCAGGGAGTCCCGATTACCGAGAAGGTCAGCCCCAAGCCCAGCGATTCGGGCCCGCTCAGACCGTTTTCACGCGGGGTCAAGGCGAGCGAGGCGCCCACGATGCCGCCCCATCGTGTCGCGCCGTCTTCGCCCGTGCAGCACATTCCCAAGCCGCCGGCTCCGGCACAGCCGCCCAGGCCCATGACGGTGCCAAAGAGCGACGCCTTCGCCCCGGCCAAGCCTGCCATCCCCACCGTCAGCCTCACGCCGCCGGGCGAGGAAACGGAACTGCGAGGCAACGTTGCCCCCGTCCGGGCCCCGGCACCTTCCAGCGCGCCCATAAGCCCTCTGGAAGAAACTCAGGACATGGACCCCGCAGAGGTCGAGAAGCCGCCCTTGATCAATGGCGATGAGAGCCCCCGCATCTCCTTTGGCCAGGCCGCCCTGAATCTCAAGCTGGTCACCGCGGCCCAGATTCAGGAATGCGTGAACATCCAGCGCATGCAGATGACCAAGGGCCAGCGCGTGACCCTCCTGGGCCAGATCCTGCTCGAGCGCGGCTACCTCGACAAGGCCGGGATCGACCGTGTCAAGAGCTATCAGCAGGTGTTTCAGTTCGGAAACAAGATCCCCGGCTACCAGATCGTGGAGAAGCTGGGCCAGGGCGCCATGGGCGCCGTGTTCAAGGCCAGGCAGTTGCGCATGGAGCGCTTCGTGGCCATCAAGGTGTTGCAGCCTGAGCTGGCGGCCAATCCCACGATCAAGGCGCGATTCCTTCAGGAAGCCCGGGCCAGCGCGCGGCTGAACCACCCCAACGTCATCGTGGGCATCGACGCCGGTGAAGTCGGCGGGCTGTCCTACTTCGCCATGGAGTACGTGGAGGGCAAGACGCTGCACCAGCTGGTGAAGGAACGGGGACCCATGGACGAACGCCAGGCCCTTGAGGTCATTGTGCAGGTGTCCAAGGCGCTGGAGCACGCCGAGAAGCACTCGCTTGTGCACCGTGACATCAAGCCCGACAACATCATGGTCACCCGCGAGCGCGTGGCCAAGCTGCTGGACCTTGGGCTGGCAAAGATGCGCGTCGAGGGCGACGTGGGCCAGAGCAAGGGCATGGCAGTGGGCACGCCCAACTACATCTCGCCCGAGCAGGCCATGGGCCGCAGCGACATTGACACCCGCGCGGACATCTACTCCCTGGGCGTGACGCTGTTCTTCGTGCTGACGGGGCGCGTGCCTTTTGAGGGGCCGCCGGAAGTGGTGATGTACCGGCACATCCATGAGCCCCCGCCGCACCCCAAAAACTTCCGGCCGGACCTCAGCGACAGCGTCTGCACGCTGATGTTCACGATGATGGCCAAGCGCCCGGAAGACCGGCCTGCCAGTGCCGGACAGGTGGTCAGCGACATCGAACACCTGCTCCGCACGGGCAAACTGCCCGGACTCTTTGACAGCGGTGCGCCGGCGGCGCCCCTGCGCGTGAACAAGAGCGGCGGCGCGCTTGTAGTCAAAAAGCGCCTGCCCAACCTGCATGGCTACGGCATGCCGGGAGCCCACACCAACTTGCCGCCGAGCCCGCCGCCAAGCGATGATCCCAACGCGCCAAGGCTCCCTCGCAAGCGCCGCAAGCACTTCGGCTCGGGGTGGTAATGACGGCCGGGCGATGGAGTGTTCGAGAGATGGCGAGATGGTAAAAGCAATCATGCTTCTGACGATTGCCCCCGGCTGCTGCGATCTCTTCCTCTCTCAAACACAATCTCCACATCCATGGCCGGCCTCTACATCATCCTTGAAGGCATCGACGGCACGGGCAAGAGCACCGTGGCGCGCTTGGTGGCTGACTCCCTGCGCGCCGCCGGCCGCGAGGTCGTGCTTACCGGCGAGCCGACCAATGCCCCCTGCGGCAAGCTGATTCGCGAGCGCCTTTCTGACAAGCGCATCAAGACCACGGCCCAGGAGTGGCTAGGTCTGTTTGTGGCGGACCGCCGGGTTCACATTGACACTGTGGTGCGTCCGGCGCTGGAAGCCGGCAAAGTCGTCATCCAGGACCGCAGCATGTACTCGACGCTCGTTTACCAGGGACAGATGGGGATTGCGGACAAGGAAATCATGGCCCGCCACGATGGCTGGCACCCCAGGCCTGACCTGCTTGTCATCCTTGACATCGCGCCCAGGTTCGGGCTGGCGCGCACGGTCAAGCGCACCAAGGGAATTGGCCAGCGCTGGACGCGGCAGAAGAGCCAGGTGTACATGTTCAAGGACGGCGACGGCCCGCAGACGACAGAGAAGCTGCGCTTCCAGCAGGGCCTCAGAAAGCGCTATGCGCGCATCAAGGGCGAGAACGTGCTGCACGTCGAGGTCCGCGAGCTTGCCCCCGAGCAAGTCCGCGACGCGATACTGGCGAAGCTGGCGGAATCAAGCAGGCGTTTGACCTGAACAACACGAATCAACTTCAAACGGGCTCAATCCCAGACGGATGGCCCAACGACGTACTCCAAGGCCTGCGAAGACCGGGACGAAAGGAGTTCCGCCTGCAGGACGTGTACTCATTCCGTGCTGAACTCGCCTCTTTGCACCCGGGAAACAATCACTTTGAGGACAATATCCGCCAGCAGCTCCAGGTACTGCGTGATGCGGGCCTCGTTGAATTCTTGAACCAGCGCGGGACTATCGGATGCCTAGACGGCCACCAGAAAGGCGCTGGTCGACTGCATGTTCGTCGATAGTAATGAAGCCCCAGAGTGGAGAGGCGCACGCATGCTGGGCATGGGTTCTTGCGCAAAACACCTGGTCCGTTGGCTTCATTCTGCGCAACGGGCGCATCAACGGGCTAACCTGGAGGGTTGTTGCATCGTGGCGCGAACGACGAGCCGACTCTTCCGCCGCATGTCCTTACAACCCAGTCGTCCTCCAGCCATGAGGATGTCCCAGCGTCGAATGCCTATGATCCAGCAGCGCCTCTGGTCATTGTCGAGATCAAAGGCGGCCGACTCCGCCTCTCCCAGATCGCTTCGGCGGCGAGCCTCTCGTTCTTGACTTCGCCGTAAGCGACTGCGCAAGCACCCCACTGCGACTTTGGGCCTCGGAGTCCAATGCGCGCAGAAATCTGGCCGACGGCACGCCTTCTGTGGTCAGGTTTCCCGAACCCAGACAGTTAACGACGCTCAGTCCTGTTACAGCAGCATGGCGTGCAGCATGTCGGCGGCAAGCTTGGCCCATTTGCCTCCCAAGGACAAAAGTTACTATTTTGGACCAATGCTCAGGCCAGGTCGATTTAGAAGGCAGGTGGCAGGGAAGCTCGATCTATGGTTCTCTCGCACTAAGCGGCCGCCCCTGACCTCGGCATCGCTATGGTCCGAAATCTGAGCAGGGAGCAACCATGCACCTCGCCGAATTGTCTGACTGGAAGTGGCTCGCCAGCTACGCATTCATAGGCGTCACGGTGTTCGGGGGCGGTTATGCAGTACTGAATGCGCTGCTGCCAGCGAGCTTGCAGTCACGCATCGGATTCGTGTCATTTCGTTTGAACAACTCGCCCAACGCGATCTCCGCCAGCAGTCTGTACGGTAGATTTCTGCTGTTGTTTCTTGGAGGAATCCCACTGATGATCGGGATCGCAGTGGCTCGAGGCGAGATACGCCTCTTCTAGCACTGACGAGTCCAAGTCCTCATGGAGCCACTGGCGCGCCTTTGCGCATATGAAACCTGGTAGTCCAGGTTCGACAGCGGCCTTCGCTCGGCCAAGCCCCTCCTTGACGGCTTGCTTTGCCGTTCTACCCTTTGCCGCTCCAATTGACGGAGATGGTCATGTCCAGGCAGTGCGAAATCTGTGGCAAGAAGGTGGTGGCCGGCGGAAGCATCCGCAGGCGCGGCTTGGCCAAGAAGCTCGGCGGCGTCGGTAGCCGCGTCATTGCGCGCAACAACCGCATGTTCCGCCCCAATGTTCACCGCATGCGCGCCGTGGTAAACGGCGCCATCAAGCGCATCACGGTGTGCTCAAGCTGCGTGCAGGCCGGCAAGGTCACCAAGCCGGTCAAACGCAGCTTCGAGAAGGCGGCCTAAAGGCCTTCGTGAGTCCTTCCGGCGCAAAGGGAGTCCCCTCCCTTTGCGCCTTGGTTTTCAGACAGTATCCACGGTGGCCGCGCCCGAGGCGTACTGGGCCAAAACGGCCCAGGCATCCAGCGGCTGGGCCACGTCCTGGAGGCGTTTGAGGTGCTTGGCCGCACCGGAGTTGTCGCCCTCGCGCTTGGCCCTCAGATGCCGCGCAAAGTGAACGGGCGCGAGCTCGCGCAGGTCCGGGTTCTTGACCAGAAAGCTGGTCCAGCCTGCGCTCTTCTGCCAGTACTGGCTCCAGGCCCCCTTGAGGTCCTTGACCTTCACCAGCGAGTCAATCCACTTCTGCGCGTCCGCTTCGCGCCACGCCCACTCATAACAGATCGCCGGCAGCAGCCAGATCGTCAAGGGCAGGGTGTTCTTGCGCAGCTCCTCACACACAGCGCGGCAGGCATCCTGCTCTTTCTGGCCGCCATAGATGCTGCGCACGGCATGGGAAACCAGCCGCAACTGGCGGCCTTGTGCGAGCTGTTCGGGGGTGCCGTACTCCTGATTGGCCCAGTCGGCGGCGTCCAGGTCGGTCATGGCCTGGGCGGTGTCACCGGCCATCAGGAACACCAGGGCATGGGCGGTGTAGGCCGGCCCGAATTCGCGGAACTCCTGGCAGATCTCGTTGAGAGCTTCGGCCGCCGCCGAGAGATCTCCCTGGGCAGCTTTTGCCAGCGCCTGCGAAGTGCGTTCTTTGGGCTCCATGGCCTCTTCGTTACGCGGGCATGGGTCACAAATCAAGCCTTGGCGAAACAAACACAAGCGCCGGCCCCGTGGGCCGGCGCTTGTTCGCTTGCCGCGGCTTACTTCACGTCAATCTCAACGATATAGCTGCCGTATCCCGTGCCTGCCGCGCAGACCAGCATGTAGTTGCCGGCGGTGAGGTTCAGGTTGGTGACCACAGGATCGGCCAGCCCCGCGGGGTCAAGGAAGAGGACTTCCTGCCCGTACTGGTCTACCAGCTGGATATTGCCGTCAAAGTTGCCGCTGACCCAGATCATGGCCAGGTCCACGGCGGTGTCGCTGGTCAAAGTGAAGAAGTAGCTGTCCATGTCCGTGGGGTCATTGATGTAGCCACCGCTGTCTGTGTAGAGGGTGTGACGCGCCAGCACGCCGAAGTCCAGACCGCCCAGCGAACCCACCACGATGTCCAGGTCGTACATGCCCTGGCTGTCACCGACTCCGCCCACCACAATCACGTAGCTGCCCGCCTGAAGTTCAGTGACGATCACTGCGTAGGCTCCGGGGCCACCGTTGTTGTCGCCGATCAGGAACTGGAATCCGCCCGTGTACAGGTCCACCCAGGGGTCAAGTGACCCGCCCGAGGTCACGCTGATCATGACTGTGCTTTGCTGGACCAGGGACAGCGTGAAGCCGTCCTTGTCCGCAAAACTGTCGATGTCCTGGGTCGAGAAGTCGTGCTCGAACTGGTTGAAGGTCCCGAAGCTGACACCGCCGGACGGCACGTAGTTCACATAGTCGAAATCCGGATCGTAATCCTCTTCTTCCTCCCAACCGTCGTGGCAGGCGCTGAGCAGAAGCACCGGCGCGGCCAGAAGGGCAATCGCGGCAAGTTTGATGGTCTTGAACATGGCATTTCCCCCTGTGACTGCGGGGGCAGAATCCCCCGCACCATCATTGTGACGCATCCAGGGGCCGATGGTTCGGAAATCCGGCTTGGGGCAGGCGCTGTCGGCCCTCCGGCACGCCCTTGCCAGTTTACTGGCAGGGCGCCAAAGACAAGGGCGCGGTGAACATCGCCGCGCCCGAAACCACCGTGACGATGGCTCAGCCCTTTTTGGCGCGCTCCCAGCGCTGGCGCAGGGGCATGTAGTCCTTGATCACACGCGACTCGCCAATGAGCTCCTTGAGGATGTCGATGGCCTTCTCGTGGTATCCCAGGCCGCGGTGGCTTCCGCAGAACTGACTGAACACAATGGGCTCGATGCCGCGCTCGAAGCAGTCCACGGCGGTCTTGAGGACGCTGGTTTCAGTGTCAGCGCCGACGATGTAGAGGCCGGTATTGTCAAGTTCGAGCTGCGAGAGCAGCTCTTCGAGGTCGGGTGTGAAGGCCGTGTAGATGTTCTTGGTGATCAGGTAGCGCCTGGCGCCCCAGTTTTCGCCCAGATTGACAGTGCCGTACTCAGTCAGGGGCGGCACGTTGCCCATGACCTCCGAGATCTCGGGGGCCATGCCCGCCTCGCCCACCTCCGTCATGAACTTGCTCTCAAGCAGGCGGCGCGCGGGGCTGTCTGGGGTGTTCACGTAACGAGTGAAGATGATGGGGTCAAAGAGCTGCGCCTTCACGATGCTGGCAATGCCGCCCGGGATGAAGCGGTTGTACTCGGTGATGTTGCCGCGCTGGACGTCAACGACGATGAGTGGACGCTGCATGGTTTTCCCCCGTCAAGGATGGGCGAATCCTAGCGCCTTGGCTCGGCCATGGGTAGGGGCGACATGGCCTTGGGGATGTTCGCGCAGGGGATTGTGGATTTAGCGCCGGGGCGACAGCCCCGCGTTTGCGCACGGCGCGGCCCAAGCTATCCTCACGCGCGGAGCGGATAGCGGACATGACGGCCCCCAGGGCCGTTCAAGCACGGAGACGAATCATGGCAATTGCGAAAGTGGCGGTCATCGGCTGCGGCCTCATGGGCAGCGGCATTGCGGAAATCTGCGCCAAGGCCGGGTTGAAGACCGTGGTGCGCGAGGTCAGCGAGGACTTCCTGAAGAAGGGCGCAGAACGCGTCCAGGCGTCCCTGGCCAAGGCGATGCAGCGCGCCATCGAGAAAGACAAGCAGGACCCCACCCAGGCCCAGATCGCCATGGCCCAGGCCCTGGGCTGCCTGCAGTTCACCACACGCCTCGAAGACTGCAAGGATGCCGACCTCGTTATTGAGGCCATCATCGAGGACAAGACGCAGAAGCAGGACCTGTTCAAGCAACTGGACGCCCTGTGCAAGCCGGGCGCCATCCTGTGCACGAATACCAGCAACATTTCGATCACGGAACTGGCCAGCGTCACCAAGCGCGCCGACAAGTTTGCCGGCCTGCATTTCTTCAACCCCGTGCCGGTGATGAAACTCGTGGAGGTCATCCGTGGCGTGCTGACCAGCGAAGCGACGCTCGGCGAACTCAAGGGTTTTGCCGAGAAGGTCGGCAAGACCAGCATCATCGCCAAGGACACCTGCGGCTTTGTCGTCAACGTGCTGCTGGTGCCCTACCTGTTTGACGCCATCCGCCTGGTCGAGAACGGCGTGGCCTCCATCCGTGACATCGACACGGGCATGAAACTGGGGTGCGGCTACCCCATGGGCCCGCTGGAGCTGCTTGACTTCGTGGGCATTGACACGACCTACCACATCAGCGTGAACATGTTTGAAGAGTTCAAGTCTGATCGCTATGCGGCGCCGCCGCTGCTCAAGAAGATGCATCTCGCCGGCCTGCATGGCCGCAAGACGGGCAAGGGCTTCTACGACTACACGGACCCCAAGAACCCCGTGCCCATGAAGCTGTCGTAGCACTCGGATTCTGGCGCACGGAACGCCGATGACTGACGGCCAAGAGGGTACTTTGCCCCCTTGGCCCGTTGGTGTATCAGGGCGCAAAGGCGATGAATCCTCGACGGACGTGCTCGGAAAGCCATTGCGCGGAGCGTGCGCGCAAGGCGAGAACCTCGGGGTCCCCGGATTCGACGGCAAGCAAACCAAGCGCATTGCGGTGGTGAATGGCAAGCCAGAGGAGATCAAGCGTGATGTGCCGAGGCAATGTGTCCAGGTACTGCTGTGCGGCCTGATGGCACGTCCAGGCTCGACGCTTGTCACCGCGCAGTGAATGGAACTGCGCTTCGAGGGCCGGAACCAGACCTGTAGCCCGCGCTCTGGAAGCGAATGCCGGGGCGACGGACTGCCAGTCGGCACCACGGGCCTGGCGTTCAAGGGCCCTGAGAATAGCGCGGGGCCAAGCGAGCACGGGCAACATCTCGCGGGGTGTCCGGCCCGGGAGGTCCTCGGCAAACTTCAGCGCGCGTCGCAGCAGGGCGGCATCGGCGCGCAGGCAGGCAAACTCCAGCAGAATTTCCGCTGTGGTGGCGGGAGAAACTGCACCAGGCGCATACAGGTCGGGAGCGAACTCAAAGCCGGCCATGGGTGCCATGAGCCCCGCCAAAAGCAGAGCGCGCAAGAGGGCGGGGTAAGCGCTTGACCTGCGCCGCTCCCCCAGCAGCGGCGCGTGAGCCTGCATCTGGACCAAACCCTCGCGCAACTCCCCCAGGCCCGCCAGTATGCGTCCTCGCAGAAACGCGAGATCGTGAAAGACCTCCGACTCCTCGCGATCGCGCGCGAGCTCCAACGCCGCCGAGCACACGCGAAACGCCTCACGCAGCCGCCCCTGCCCGCGCAACGTCACGCAGTAACGGCGAATCACGTCGCAGTCCTCGTCGCTTATCTCACGTGAGTTGATCAGGCTGGAGAGGGCCAGTTTGCGCTGAAATGCCAGTGCGCCATCCGCGTTTCGAGCCAGAAACTCCGCCCGTGCCGATGTCTCCATAAGGCGACGCGTCAGACCTTCGTCGTCACAAAGGCGCGCCACTTGCGTAGCCGCTTTGCGCAGGTCGGTAACGCGCTCGAGGTCGAACTTGCGTAACGCAGAGTCCAGATCGTTGAGCAACTGCCGGAAAATCGGTCGGCTGTGCTCGTTAAGCCGCTTGCGCAGTTCCTCGTACCGGACCAGCGCGTCGTTGAGTTCCCGCAGCACGCGCAGGTGGTGCTTGCCCTGCAGGGCGCCCAGCCGCATCCGCGCGACGGCGTTCATGGCCTCGACCAGCTCAAGCATGTTGCCTGCCATGCGCTGGGTACCGGCGGAAATATCCGCCATGTAGGGCGCGCCCTCGCCCGTGAGCAACCAGGCTGGATTGACACCCAGGCCTTGAACCAGCGCGCCACAGAAGTCTCCGGGCAGTTTCGTACCGGAGGCATAGCGGTTGACGTTGGACAGGGAGTATCCCGTCTTGCGGGCAACTTCCGACTGAGAGTGCGTTTTCAGAAGCTCCTGGAAGCGTGCGGAGAGGGCCTGTTGTGCAGCCATGGTGGGCTCGCAATTCCGGGGAGCATGGAAGGCATTATCGCAAAAACGCAAGCAAGTTCAACATCATGTGTTTCCACTTCATCGCATTTATGGGTACCTATGGTAAGCGGCGGCAGACGCCGAGAACCACCAACCGGAGAACCCCATGAGGCTTGCCTGGCTTGTTGCACTCTGTGCCATTCTGAATCTCTTCGTGACTTCGGCCCGTGCCCAAACTTTCACAAGCAGTGGCGCCGTCGCCATTCCCGACACCCCTTCCAACGGCGTAGAAAGCGCCATTGCGGTGTCCGGAGTCTCCACGGGCTCCCTCTATCCCCGCATGCGCGTGACCCTGACCATCACCCACGGGGCCTGCGACCACCTGGACATATTCCTCCTTCCACCCGGCGTCAACTGGCCCGGCGGCGTGATATCGGCAACGTCGCAAGCAACCGCGATTGGCGCGGGCGTCATTGAACTGAGCACCGACAACATGGGCGGCGGCGCGAACTACACCGGCACTCAGTTCGTCGTCAGGGGCGACAACAACTTTGACCCCACGGCGTCGGCAACACCCATCACGTCTGCGACCGCCCCGGCCACAGGACTGTTCACTCCCGAAGGCCAGCACCTCTTCGGCACGGCAATCTACTTCATGGGTGCCAATGGGTCGTGGCGCTTGGCCATTATCGACGACACACCCGGCGTTTCCGGCACGCTGGTGACCTGGTCCATTGAATTTGGCGTGCCGACCACGGCCGAGGCGGCCCTGCTGGACTTCGGCGCAAACAACAGCCAGTACGCAACCTCGGGCGAAATCGCCAACGGCACAACCTACAACGTGCCCTTTACAGCCAAGACCGGCAGCACGCAAGCCGTCAGGCTGTACTGGTGCAACTTCGGATCCGTCGTCTTGAGCGCTAACTCGCCGGTCATAAGCAACATGTCCAACTGCTCAGCGACCCTCTCCGGTACCGGCCCGTTGCCGGCCGCTACAGCCCCCGGTACCTACGCGGCACTGGTGTTCAGTGTGACTCCCACCAGTCCTGGCACCTACAGCTTCGTGTTCACCTGCTCCACAGGAGACCTCAATGAATCCCCCTACTCCTTCGCTGTTACAGGTGCGGCCCTCGCCTTGCCTTCCATTCCGGAGATTCAGGTGGAGCGACCCAACGGAGCGGTATTGGCAGACGGAGGTACCGATTTTGTCGGAGCCACTTCGCCGGGCACGCCCCTGACTTTGACTTACACCGTCAGAAACAGATCCGCGTACAGCCTGTCGCTTACTACACCCCTGGCGGCACCCGCCTCCACTGTCAATTGTTCGGCGGTCGTTACGACGCAGCCTCCGGCCATCGTGGGACCGGGGTACAACGTCACTTTTGCCATGGAGGTCGTACCAGCGGCGCCCGGCGTCTGGTCATTCACCTGGTCGTTGTGGAACAACGACCCGGACGAAGACCCCTACGACCTGACCGTCACCGGTACGGCTGTGGCTCCTCCACCGGAGTGCGATGTCTACCGCGGCACGGCCGTGGCCGACGGCAGCGTCGACACCTTGGGCGCATCGACGGTAGGCGTTCCGGTGACGCTCTCCTACGTCATTGCCAACACCGTGCAGCACAGCACCCTCACGCTTGGCGCCATGGTCGTGGGCGCCACAGCTTCCAATTGCAGCGCCACCATTGTCGTCATGCCCGCCGTCAGCATCGCAGGCGGAGCGACGGACCTCCTTGTCATCGAACTCACGGCCTTGGGGGCGGGCCCCTTTTCCTGCAGCGTCAGCTTCACTAACAACGACTCCAACGAGAACCCGTACGACTGGACCATCGCCGGCACCGCAACGCCTCCTCCACTCCCCGAGTGCGACGTTTGGCGAGGATCGCTTGCCATCGCCGACGGTTCCGTTGACACCCAGGGCGCGCTAGCGGCCACCGTGCCTCACACCGTGACCTACACCATTGAAAACAGCGGCACGGCCGCCCTGATCCTCAATGGCGCGCCGCAACTTGTGGTTGTCACCCCGGGCAGCAATGTGATCGCATCAGTCACCATTTCTCCGTCCGCCACGGTGGCTGCGCAGGGCACGACGCTCGTTGAGATCACCTTCACCGTTCTCGCCAACGGCCCGTTTGACTTTCAAATCAGCTTCGACAGCAACGACACCGACGAAAACCCGTACCAGTGGACTGTGTCCGGCAATGGCACAGCAGCTCCCGAAATCGGCGTCACGCGGGACCAGGTGACCGCGAGCGTGGTGGTATACGACGGCGGCGACGATGACATCGGCGATGGCGTCAGCGGCAGTCCCCTGACGCTCACCTACAGCATCGCCAACACAGGCAACGCCCCGCTGAACCTCACCTTGCCCGTATCTGTCACTGGAGCATCAAATTGCACCGTAGCTGTCACAGCGCAACCCAACGCTGTCGTCCCTGCGGGCAGCAGCACCACACTGGTATTTGTGGTGACGCCGCTGACCGCCCAATCCTTCAGCTTCTCCGTCAGCATTGCCAACGATGACCCCAATGAGAATCCCTACAACTGGACCGCCCGGGGCCAGAGTACATCCATCGGCGGCTTCAGCGGCGAAGCCGGTGGTGGAGGTGGATGTTCAACCGGGGACGGAACTCCTTGGACGCCGCTGATGCACGTCGGCCTCGTCTTGTTGGTCATGGTTGCCGCCCGAAGGCGCCGCCACACCCCCGCCGGAGGATCAGCTCAAACGCCGTCATCTCCACCACGGCGTCCCACTGCCTGTTGACACCAGGACGTGTAAAGGAGATCCCGGGCCTGCCTCCACCGGGCCTACTTTCCCCAGAGTTCCAACTGGGCGCGGCCGCCGCGGGGCAGATTCTTGTAGCGGAACTCCACCTTGCGGATCACCCGCTGCCCGCCCGGCAGGTCAATCACGCGCGAGCGCGTGTCTTCCGTGAAGATCAGGCGCGTGCGCGGCGAGAACTTGTCGCCGTCGCCGAACGTCACCTCCACGTCGAAAAGCTCCAGTCCGCTGTGCTCGCACTTCAGGGCTATGCGCGAAAAGCGCCCCTCCGACGCCGTCACCATGATCGTGTCCCGGTCCGCCCCGGCCTTGTAGTTCACCCAGCGTTCGCCCAGCTTGTCCCAGCCGGACATCGCGTCGGCCCGGGCATCGCGCATGTCGTCGCGCACTTCTTCCTTCACCGTGTTCTTGCCGCACCCCGCCACCAGGCCGAGGCAAAGCACCAGCAGCACCGCCCATCGTGCAGTCATTGCGTCTCCTCAAAGAGTGATTGAAGGGGCGCGCCAGGCGCGCCCCCGAAGTGAAGAACTCAGGCCTTTTTGCCGTACACGTTGATGGTGGCGCGACCCTCGCCGCCCTTGATCTTGCTCTTGTACTTGAACACGATCTTCTGGATGCGGCGGGACTTGCCCGGCAGGTCAATGTCGCGGCTGCGCGTGTTCTCGTCAAATTCCAGTCGCGTCTTGACCTCGTGCTTGTCGCCGTTGGCGAAGGTCACCTCGATATCCCACATCTCAAGGTTGCCCTCCTCCACTTCAACGCGGAAGGAACTGAAGAGCCCTTCGCCTTCGCAGTTCAGGGTGTCCTTGTCGGCGATGAAGTCCACCTTGCGCGAACCCAGGTGTTCCCAGCCCGGGAAGCGGTCTTTGGGTTCCTTGGGCGTAGGCTGTCCCGCGCCCTGCTTGCCGTAGAGGCGGATGGTGGCCTTGCCGTCACGGATGCGGCTCTTGTACTTGAACGTCACGCTCTTGATCACGCGGGCATCGCCGGGGAAATCAAAGTTGCGCGAGCGCGACCCCTCCTTGAACTCCGCCCGCGCCTCCGGCGACCAGGTTTCATCATTGCCGAAGGTGAACTTGATGTCCCACATCTCCACTTCACCGTCTTCGCAGGTGATCAGCGCGCCCGTGAAACGGCCATCCCTGGCGCCCACCTCAATCGTGTCCTTGTCGGCCAGGAAGTCGACGCGGCGCGTGCCAAGGTGCTCAAAACCCTTGTACTGCAGGGGTTTGTCCTCGAAGTCCTTGCTCCCCGCCGTTCCGGGGCCCTTGCCGTAGACCTCAATGGTGGCCTTGCCGCGCTTGAGCTTGGAGCGGTACTTGAAGGTGATTTCCTTGATGATGCGGGCTTCGCCAGGCAGGTCGATCTGGCGTGAGCGCGAACCCTCCTGGAACTCGGCGCGCACCTCCGGCGAGAAACTTTCGCCGTTGCCGAACTCGATCTTGATGTCGTGCATGACCAACTCGCCGTCATCGACGGACAGCATGATGCTGTTGAAGCGGCCTTCCTTGGCGGTGACGTCAATCGTGTCCTTGTCCGCCCCGAAATCGACCTTCTTGCTGCCTATGAGTTCATAGTTCGGAAACTTCGGCGCCATCATCATCTGCGCCTCCAAGGGTTGGCTCGTATGGCTGGCCAGACCCATGGCTACCGCGGCGGCAAACGCCCATCCAAAAAGCTTACGCATTGTCTCCTCTTTCGTTGTTGGGCCGGTCCCCCCGGCCTCAGCCCCTATTGCCAGCAGCACAGCATCGAACCCCCCACATCCAAAAGGTTGCGGAGATTTCATACAAACCGTACGAAACACCGGAGAAGGTGCGACCTGTACTCAGCATGGGACAAGATAGACTTGACCTGTGCGGACTCAATGGGGCGCTTTGGCACCGGACGATTGGCCCGAACTTTGAAGTGCACATTCCGCCTGGCGGAAACACAATCGGCACATGCTCGGCTACCTCGAGTTTCCCAATTGGAATCCGGTCGTCATTGACCTCACCTGGCTGCTGCCCAACGCAGCCCTGCGCTGGTATGGCCTCACTTACGTCATCAGCTTCGCCTTTGGTTATGCCGCGCTCTGGTTCATGCAAAAGCGCGGCTATTTGCGCATTGCGGCCGATGACGTGGTGAACTACATGATCGTCGGGGTCATCGGTGTGTTCGCCGGCGGCCGCCTGGGCGAGATCCTGTTCTATCAGTTCGACTACACGTTCCTGAGCGATCAGCCGTGGTCGGAGCGCCTGGTCAATGTCTTCCGGGTGTGGGACGGCGGCATGAGTTTTCACGGGGGGCTCATCGGCGTGACCCTTGCCGTGCTGCTGTTTTCACGCTACCGCAGGCAGAACTTTTTCAACGTCATGGACGGCTGCACCCAGTTCATGCCCTTCGGCATCGCCTGCGTTCGCTTTGGAAACTTCGTGGGGGGGGATCTCTACGGCCGCGTCATCACCGATGAAGCCGGACGCGCCATCTATGACGGGTCACGTCTTCCATGGTACGCCATGAAGTTCCCCACGGACCCCGAGGCGCTGACCCTGATTGCACGCCAGGTGCCTTCAGACACCTGGCGCGACCACAGCCCACTGCCGGTGGCGCCGGACGTCTGGGCCAGGGTCGAGCCCTTTGTGCCGGGGCGTTACCCGAGCCAGCTCTTGCAGATGCTGCTGGAAGGGCTTTTGCTCTGGTTCACGCTCATCTTTTTCAGGCGCTATTGCCGCAAGCCGGGCATGCTGGCCTCGCTGCTGTGCGTGTTTTATGGCGTTTACCGTTTCCCCGTGGAGTTCCTGCGCGAGCCCGACCCTCACCTCAACCCCTCCGCCGAGGGACTGAGCAATTTCAGCGCCCGCGTGCTGCATGCCCTACAGCTCACCATGGGTCAGGCCCTCTGCGTAGGGCTGATTCTCTTCGGCCTTGTCATGTTCTTCTATTGCTGGCGCAGCAACCGCTCCGGCACCCCCTACAGTGACGACGAGCTTCGCATGCGCGCCTTCACGAAAAAGGCGGCCCCGCAAGGAGCCGCCTCACTCGCCAAGCCCTGAAAAATCCTACTTCTCGCGGGCCACGGCCATCTCCAGCAGGGGCAGAACCTGCCGGGCGGCCTTGCGCACGGCTTCGGCGCCTGATGCGTCCTCCGCCAGCTTGCGCACCTCGCCCAGGCTGTCCTTCCACGCCACGACACACAGCGCGCTTGAGATGAACTCGACGTCCGCCGGAAAGTTGCGCAGGCAGGCCACAAGCAATGCCGCGCTGCCGGCGCGTATTTCACGGGCGATTTCAGCCTTTTCGGCCCCCCGTGCCTGCCATCCGCCGCTGTTGCCGAGGGTTCCCAGCGCAACGATCAACGCTCTGCGAAGGGCCACGGCCTCTTCACCCTCTCCGCCAAGTCCGGCACTCTCGAGGCGGGACCGGATGGAGGCCAGGGCCTTGACGTCGGCCATCCAACCCAAGGCCATGGCCGCGCCCTCGCGGACTTTCAGGGGCGTCGCGGCACTGCCGACAACGTCATCAAGAAGAGTCAGGCCCTCTGCCCCCGCGCACTGGGCGTAACTCACGGCGGCCAACGCGCGCAGCCCGTCGCTGTGGCTGCCGCTCTTCAGAACGTCCTCAAGCACGAAACGGGCCCGGCCGTCAGACTTCTCGCCCGGAACCTGCACCAGGGCCGCCAGGAGCGTTTCGCGTTCCAGCTGGCCAGCCTCGCCGCCGCTGAACTTGCGCTCAGGCAGTGTGAACACCAGGGCCTCCAGCAGCAGGGGCACAATGGAAGTTCCGGCGTGGGCGAAGTCGCGGTGGCAGGAGGGCTTGCCGTGACGGAACTGACGGTAAACCTCGGGGTCGATGCCGCGGGGCTGGTCCACGCTCTGGGCCAATTCGGGCTGACTGATGCGAAGTCGGCAGATTTCAGCGGCCAAAGCGCGCGTGTAACGGTCCCGCGTCCAATGCTCGTCCTTTGCGGCGTGCTCCAGGGCCGCAAGAGCATCGCTGCCGAAAGCCAGCACCGCAGCACGCTTCTCACGCCAGGTCCTGGCGTCGCCCGCCTTGACGGCGGCGAGTTCGTCAAGCGCTTCCAGCAGCGCCGGCTCGTTGAACTCCGCCACCGGCAGGGAAGCGGGCTCCAAGGCCCAGGCAGCCTGAGGCGCGGCAAAGAAGGCAAGGAGGCCAAGACTGACGGCAGCGATGAATCGGTGGCTGAACATGGCTGGTTCTCTTTGGCTTGGGGTCTGGAGAGGCGACCGGCCCTAGTCCCACCAGTTTCCGGCGGGGGGAGTGCGCACGTTGTTCGTGCCGCAGTGAATCTCGCCCAACAGGTCGTGGTAGGAGTAGAAGACGTCAACAAAGGTCACCTGCACCGGGTTGGAGGCCGTGCCCAGCGCCTCTAGGGCCGTCTTGGTGGCGGCCGCCCAGACATCGGTCGGCTGGTCCGGCCCTTCAGGATCCGGCACCACCAGATGGGTGGTGCCGTTGGCCAGGGGCAGTGAAACCAGGTTCGTCACGCCGGGGTTGAGGGCCGCGGCATAGTTGCTTCCGACGTTTTCAAACAGCACCGGCAACTCGACGAAGTCGGCGGCCGTCAGCCCGCACTGGGTGATGAGCTGTTGCTTGATGGTGTCGAGCTTGGCCTGGGCGTTGGTGTTGTACGTCATCAGCGCGGCATCACCGAGAATGGCATTGACTGTCGTCTGCCAGCCGTTGGTGGTGCGGCCCGCAAAGACGGTAAGGTTGCCGCCGCCGGAACTCTGTACGGTTTGAAGGATGTTGCGGGCCAGAGTGGGCGAGGCAAAGGCGACGGCCCACCCCCGGGCGCGGCTGGGCGCAGGCACGAACGCGAGAAACTCGTCCACGTGGCCCACGGCCAACCAGGTCGCCGGAATTTCGAGCGAGGGCCCTTGCAGGGAGCAGGCCGTGAAGAACTGCTTGTACAGCGAGTCCATGGCGGTGTTGTCTGTGGTGGTGGAGCCCAGCAAGGTCGAAGGCCCCCCGGTGATAATGCGCCCCCAGGGGTAGTTCGTGGTGCCGTTGTTGTGAGGCGGCACGACTTCAAGGTTGCCGCCGTAGTTCTGCGAAACCTGCGTGCTGGCAAAGCGCTGGATGAAGTCAAAGTCCGGATCCCAGAGAATGTTCTGGCACCAGGCATCGACGGCACGGTAGCGGGCAAGCTGGAGCACACTGTCCACGCGGCGCCTACCGCCGGCGGAAGGCAGGAGCACGGTCATGGGCTCGCTGCTGTCCTGCAGCCAGCGATCGTTGCTGTAGCTGGAGCCCGGCACTTCCTGGTACGTGATGCCGGCGGAGTTGCACAAGGCCTGAATCGTGGTACGCGCCGCGGTGTTGTTCGAGGTGCCGCTCGTGATGCTTACGATGTAATAGCGGTCGGCCACCCACAGGTTGGTGTTCATGATGGGCGGCGCACAACGCAGGCGCACCTGGTCCGTGCCAAGGCTGACGCTGGCGGCATCGCGCACGTCCAGGGTAAGAAACACAATACCGTCCCAGCTTGAGCTGAGGCGGCCACGACACTCAATGCCCAGCTCAATGTCGGCCGCCTGGACCGCGGCCACGGGCAGGGTGAAGCTGCCGCCCGTTGAATACACGGAGGTCCAGGTGCCTCCGTTGTTCTGGAAAATCCGGACGTTACTCTGCGCTGCGGCGGGCGTCACGTTGATGGTGACACTGCCGCCGGAAGGCGCTCCGCTCATCTGGCGAATCACGATGCGCGCGAGATCAAGCGCGTCGGACGCACCATTCACCGCCGTGTCAGAATGATCAAGCTGCGCGTTGTTGTCGTCGTCGTCGATGTTCCAGTAGAAGACAGCGCCCCGCGTCGTGGACCAGGTCTCCTCGCCCGCCTCGTCGGCCGCGTTGTCCACGGACCCGTTGCGGTCTGTGTCCACATCAATGTCAACCGTCGTCGAGGGCGGAGTATTGACCGTAATATACGCCGTGCGGGTGCGTACGTTGCTTCCGCCACTGTTGCTGGCCGTCAGCACCACGGTGTAGGTGCCGGCCGCGCTGTAAACGTGAGCAGGATTCTGAGCCGCGCTGTCGGCCGTGCCGTCATTGTTGAAGTCCCACGACCAGGCCGTGGCGTTCGTGGACTGGTCGGTGAACTGCACTGAACTACCCAGGGTTACGGTGGTAGGCGAAGCCACGAACTCCGCGACCGGCGGAGGGGGCGTCACCGTGATGTAAGCCATGCGCAGACGGGTGTTGATGCCGGCGGCGTTAGACACCTGTAGGGTGACATCGTAGATGCCGGGCGCCGTGTAGACGTGGCTGGGGTTCTGGCCGTAGTCTTCGGGCGTGCCATCGCTGTTGAAGTCCCACTGCCAGCCAGTGGCGCCCGTGGAACCGTCCGTAAACTGCACCGGGCTTCCGACCTGTACGGTAAGGGGAGAAGCCGTGAACTCAGCGATTGGCAGGCTGGTCGTTGAACCGCCGCCACCCCCGCCGCCCCCGGAACTCCCGCCGCCGCAGCCGGCCAGCAGCAAGGTCACCACGGACAGCAAAGTCACGACACGGGCCGACACGAATATCGCATGCATGCAGACACCTCGGACGCCGGAGCCTATGAACTATAGTACGGCCCGAGGTGATCTTCTCACCAACGATTCAGATTCCAACGGACAATGAATTGCCCATGACACAGGGACCGGCCGCCCTCCCGCCAACTCCCTGCCTTCGAGCTGGTTTACTCGTCCGACGGGCGGCGCACGATCTCTGCCCAGTCCACCTCGACGCGGCTGCCCCTGGGGTCTGAGGCCCAGACCTGGAAGTTCTTGAAGGTGAACCCGATGCGGATGGGCGTTGTCTTGTCCAGCGTCCGAAACAGGTCCGTCAGGGGCAACTCCATTTCCATCCACTCGCCGACGCGGGCCGCCTTGAACGAACAGCGGTAGTTGCCGTCTTCCGCCGTGCCCATTTGCAGCAGCAATTCTTCCGGGGCGCGACTGACCCGCAGCCTCATGCGCAGCACGTCGCCTTTGCGCAGGCGCTGGGGCTGGCCAAGGTAAACGGACACCCCGGCCTCCGTTCCCTCACCGCGCCCCACCCCGTCAATGACCTCTCCTTTGTGGCGACGCTCAGGGGGGACCTGCTCAAAGTCCTCACGCCACAGCAGGCGCTGGGGCAAGCCGCGCAACATGGCGTGTTTGCGGGCCAGCGCTTCCAGGCTGGTGGCGGACGCACGGGAAAGCCCCTTGGCGGTCAGGGTGGCAGACTTCCCAGCGCCCACCAAGCCTCCGGGGGATTCCACCTGGCCCTGGAGGCAGGAGATTGACAATGAGTTCCTGCCCGCCTCAAAGAGGACCATGCCGGCCGTGACAACGCTCAGGGCAGAGGCGGATACCGTCACTCGAGGCAGGTCCAGATTGTCGAGGAACAGGCTTTCGTCGATGAGTTCCAGTCCCTGTTCTTCGCTGCCCAGCGCTATCTCGCCGTCGAATCGCGCCAGCGCGCCCGAAACCAGAATCAAATCGGCCTGCCCCGTGGTCCGCAGGCGGGCACCCGCCCGGAGCTGTTCGCCGGCTTCGACGACGCGCCACTCCTCCGACTCCGCATAGCGCAACTTGAGGCCATTCTTGCGGCCAACTTCCTTTACAGTAGCTACGACGGCTCGCGGCAACTCCGCCTCAGGCGCCGGCCGTTCCTCGCTCCTGGGGGGCTCGGTGGATTCCGGACGCCGCACCTCGCCCTCCGGCGCCCTGGCAGGCGGCTGAGGCGGCACCTCCGCGGGCGGCTTTTCTTCCCGTGCCGGGGGTTGGGGCCTTGGCCTCGGGTCGGCGGGCAGGTCCGGTAGCGGAGCCTCAGGTTCGGGCGACGCCTTGGCCGGGGGAACTTCGGGCGCGGGCACAATCTCCGCTGGTTCCTGCAGGTTCGGCGCAAGGACAGGGGCATTGGCCTTCGCCCCGCCCTCGGGAGCAGGCGCGAGGCGCGGCTGGTTCATGGCTATGATCACCGCGGCAAAGGCCGCCAGGACCAGCAGGGCCGCCAGCAAAGGTCCGGTGGCTGAACTGCGGCGCACCGGCCCAACGCCCATGCGTCTCCCGGCGGCCGGCAGGCTGCGACTGCGGCGCGGCCTTTGGGGCTGCTGCCTCTGCGCCGCGGCAAGAATACGGCCCGACAGGTCGGGCGCCGCCTCCTGTCCCACCACCTCGCGCAACGCGGCATCTAGGTAACGATCCCGGGCCTGTTCACTCATGGACGCAGCCTCTTTTCGATGCATTGGCGCAGGTGCTCCCGGGCGCGACGCAGCAGCGTTTTGGCACCCTCAGGATCCATGCCCAGAGAACGGGCGATGTCCGCGCGGGACGCCGCGCTGGAATATTGAAGATCGATGGCGCGGCGCGCGCGCCCGGCCAGGGTTTTCAGGCACTCCCGCAAGGCCAGGCGATAGCGTTCGCCCTCGTCGTCGCCTTCGGCCGACTCCCAGGCTGCATCCAGCTCGTCGATGTTCCCGACGGACTCAAGTTTTGAATTGCGCCGCAGGGCCATGAGGTAGTGGTTGCGGGCCACGGTGCGCAGCCACGCTGAAGTCTGGGAGCGGCTGCGCTGCTCCGGCGGGTGTTCAAGCAGCTTGAGGAAGGTCTCCTGGGTCAGGTCATCGGCCAGGGCCTCCGGACAACCCAGAAAGCGCAGGTAGCGCCAAACCGAAGCCTGATGCCGGCGCACCAGCTCAGTTAGGTCGATTTCCTCTGCCATGAGTGTCGCATTCACATACCGGAAATGCGCGGCATGGCCCAAGGGGGTCAGGCAATTCGGGCCCGGCTTCAGGCGGCAACGGCCGTCTTCTTGAAGGCATGGTAGGTGGCTTCAAGAAAGTCCACGATGGGACCGCGCAGGCGGTGCTCCGTCAACTGGTTCAGGGACTGGGCGCGCTCCTCCACCCAGTCGCGGTCCTTGCCGCGCGCCATGGAAACCGTGGGCTGCATGCCCAGCAGCATCTCAAAGAAGCTGGGAATGGCCTGATACTCCACCACAACCTGGTTGCGGGACTCGAACACATTGATGGCACGGTAACGCATAGGAACAGCCGCCTCGGGTTGAGCGCGAAGTTAGCGCCCAAGGCGACGAATGCAACCCCATTGCGGGCTCGCGGCGGCCCCCATCTCTGCTATGTTGTGCCCATGATCGAAGTCGTGGACCTGCGCAAGACCTACGAGAGTCACGAAGCCGTGCGGGGCCTGACCTTCTCCGTACCGCCGGGCGAAGTCCTGGGGCTCGTGGGCCCCAACGGCGCGGGCAAAACCACCACCATGCGCTGCATCACCGGCATCATCCCCCCCACCGCAGGCCGTGTTCTGATCTGCGGGCGCGACGTGCAACTTGATCCCGTGGGCGCCAAGCAGGAACTGGCCTTCATTCCCGACGAGCCGCGCCTGTTTGAATACCTTACCGTCCGCGAGCACCTGGCCTTTGTGGCAAGGCTTTACGGAGTCAAGGACCCCAAAACCAGAGCCCGGGCGCTGCTTGAAGAGCTGGAACTCGCCGGCAAGGAAGATGCCCTGCCCAACACGCTTTCGCGCGGCATGAAACAGAAGCTGGCCATTGCCTGCGGGCTGATTCACGAGCCCCGCGCCATCATGTTTGACGAACCCCTGACGGGACTTGATCCCGTCGCCATTCGGCGCATCAAGGAGAGCATCCGCAAACGCGCGGCGGCGGGCGCGGCCATCATCATCTCCAGCCACCTGCTGAATCTCGTTGAAGCCATCGCCACGCGCATTCTGCTGCTGCAGCAGGGCCAGAAACTGCTGCATGGAACCATCGCCGAGATTCAGGCTGCGGTGCCTGACCTTCAGGGCCGTGCCGACCTCGAGGAGATCTTCATGCGGGCCACAGGCTACGAAACATCCGCCACCGCCTCGGGCCGCATGGTCGCCGCGCCCGAAACATCCGCCAGCCCGCCCACGCCATGACCCGGTCCGCGCTGCTCTATCTCGTGGCGCGGACCACGTTCAACTCCGTGAAGCACCGGCTGGCGCGTCTCAAACAGCCGCGCTACCTGTTGCCGACTTTGGCGGGTCTGGCCTACTTCTGGTTTGTATTCGGCATGCCGGGCCTGGGCCGGGGAGCGCGCGCGCCGGAAGTCGCCGACTTCGCGCCGACCATCCGCGCTCTGGCGGGGGCCGGCCTGCTGTTCTTCACGGTCACGGGCTGGATACTCGCCCCCAACCACGCCACCTTGATGATGAGCGAGGCGGAGGTCATGCAGCTTTGCACTGCGCCCCTGTCGCGCGCCCAGATCATCCGCTACCGCTGGCTGCGTGCACAACCGGCCACGCTGTTCATGGCCCTGGTGGCAGGTGCGCTTGCCCTCAAGCGCGAAGAACTCAACGCGATCTTCGCCGCCCTGGGAACCTGGCTCATCGTCAACGTCATGTTTCTCAATGGCATTGCCGCGGCGCTGTTTGCGGGCAAACTCAAGAGTCTTGGCGTCCGCGGCCTGAGCCTGCGCATCCCTGGCATCATGCTGGCGCTGGCCGTGGCGGCGGCCTTTGCGCCCAACTTCACTCCGCCGCCGTCCCTTCGGCAGTTCCGCGAAATCCCTGACTGGCTCTCCCATCTGTTCAACGACGGGCTGGCAGGCGCCATGCTCTGGCCCTTGCGCCAGCTGGCGCAGATGCCGGCAGCCACGGATTGGCCTGGGTTCGCCATGGGCGCGGGGGTGGCACTGGCCATGATGCTGGGTTTTGACCAGTTCGCCACGCGGCTCAACACACCGTTTGAGGAGTCAGCCCTTGAACTGGCCCAGAACGCGGGCCGCAGGCTCGAGGCCTTCCGCCGCGGCGGCATGAGTTCCATGAAGCTGGCCCAGATTCAGACGGTGAAGCCTTCACGACTGAGGCTTGCCGAGCAGGGTCCGGTCTGGCGGGCCATGCTATGGAAAGCGCTCGTGGGCCAGACGCGCGGTGTCTCCGCCCGCCTGATCTTTCCGCTGCTGGGGCTGGCCATCCTCTTTGGTGTCATCGTATTCAGCAGCGACCGGCCGGAGATCGTTGACGTGATGGTGATTTCGACGTTTTCAGTGCTGACAATCATGCTGGTAATCGCCGGCCCCCAGATGCTGCGCAATGACCTGCGCAGCGAGTTGCACCGGCTGGATTACCTGAAGTCGCTGCCCGTGCGGGGCCGCGACATCCTGCGGGGAGAGGTCTATGGCAGCGCCCTGCTTGTGGGCGCAGCCCTCGTGGGAATCGTCACCGCGGCCATGTTGCTGATCAGGACCACTGAAGGATTGCACGCGCCCTGGCGTGTCACGATCATTGCGACTTCCGCGTCTTTCCTGCCACCGGTGGCAGCGATGTCCTTCGCCATTGAAAACGGGGCGGCCGTACTCATGCCTTCCTGGGTGGCACAGGCCCCGGGAAGCGGCGGGGTGGAACTGATGGGCCGGAATATGCTCATGGCCTTCCTTCGTTTGATAATGCTGTCGTTGCTGCTGGCCGTCCCCGGCTCGGCGGCGGCGGTGCTGATGGCGGCGGGCGTGCTGGTGGCGCCCTCCGGGCTGGCGACCGCCATGGCCCTGGTGTTCGCCGGCGGGGTGGTCGGCGGGCTTTTGACGCTGCTTGAAGTGGAAGTGCTTCTGCGGTTCTTCGGGCGCCGCTTCGAGACCCTGGACCCGAGCCTCGAGAACATGTAGCTGAAAGCCGCGATGAAACGTCCGTCTGAACGTGTGATCGTGCTGCTGATCGCGGCCATCCAGTTCATCAACATTCTCGAGTTCATGATCGTCATGCCCCTGGGCCCGGACTTTGCCAGGTCCCTGGCCATTCCCACCAACCAGCTTGGGCTCATTGCGGGCAGTTACACCTTTGCGGGGGCGGTTTCCGGCATCATTGGCTCGTTCTTTCTCGATCGCTTTGACAGGCGCATCGCCCTGGCCTTTGCCATGGCAGGCCTCGTGGCCGCAACGGCCCTGGGCGGCCTGGCCGTGAACTTTGAGACCCTGCTGGGAGCCCGTGTGCTCGCGGGAGTCTTCGGTGGGCCCGCTACTTCCCTCGCCCTGGCCATCGTCTCAGACGTCATCCCCGTGGAGCGGCGGGGCAGGGCCCTGGCCACGGTGATGACCGCGTTTTCCGTGGCGAGCATCTTCGGAGTTCCCATCGCCCTGGAAGTCGCCCACGTGTTTGACTGGCGCGCGCCCTTTTTCGCCGTGTCCGCCATGGGCCTTCTCACCAGCGCCGGGGCGCTCTGGCTCTTGCCGCCCATGAAGCTTCACTTCCGTGCCGCGGGTATGCCTCGCGCCTCGGCTCGGGAGATTTTCTTCCGGCCCCTGCCATTGCTGGCGTTTGCGGCCATGACCTGCATGATGATCAGCGCCTTCCTGCTGATTCCCAGCATTCCGCCCTATGTCGTGTTCAACCTCGGCTACCAGGGCGAAGCCTGGCTCACGGATTGGGTGGCCGGCCTCGGCATGGACTACCAGTTCAGCACCCTGGGCCCCCTTTACATGATTGGCGGCCTGGCCAGCCTTGCGCTGATGCAGGTATGCGGGCGCCTGACCGACAGGATCGGCGCGACAGCCATGAGTTGGGCCGGTGCGTTTCTGATGGCCTTTGTAGTCTACGCGGGCTTCGTGAACTACCAGCCCTGGCTCAGCGTCATGGGCTTCTTTGTCGGATTCATGGGCAGCGGCTCGCTGCGGGGTGTTCCCTCGCGCACCCTGGATTCGCGCATTCCCCGCCCCCAGGAGCGTGCGGGATTCATGAGCGCCCAAAGCGCCGTCCAGCACATCAGCCTGGCCCTGGCAGCCGTGTCCTCCTCGTTCATTCTCTACGAACTGCCGGACAAGAGTCTGGCCGGCGTGGAACTTGCGGGCTGGCTGTCCATCGCCTTTGCCCTCGCCATGCCCCTGTTCATCACATTGATCGAGCGCCGGCTGAGGCGCCGCGATGCCGCACTGCTTGCCCAAGGCCAAGTCGCCGGAGCCGGGGCGGCTGTGAACGTTGCACTGGCGTCGCCGCGATCCTGACCCTGCCATTTGTCACAACCGCGCCATGGCGGGTTGAGTTTGGGAACCGGGGCCTTTTCGTTCTTGACGGCCCTTCCCCCTTGGCTACCCTACTTTTCTCCCCCGCAGGCATTTGTTGATCCCTTGTTTCCCCTGGTAGGCAGTGCTGCCGCGTTCCCTGCGTTGGCGCACCGCCAGAACCAAGGTGAGGACAGCGCTCCATGTTGACACTTCGGAACCTGCTGACCGTGTTTTCCATTGCGTCGGCCTTCATCGTTGTCTCAGCTTGCAGTGTGATGCCGTTCCAGCCCAAGGAGGGCGCGGAGCGCGACACCGGCAAGGAGAGCGTCAATCACAGCCGCGCCGAAGGGCGCGAAGAGGCTGCCGCCGCCGAGCCCGAGGGCAAGCGCGAGGTCAAAGGCAGCGCCTCGGATGCCGTGGCGGACAGCGCCAAGGGCCAGGCCAAGCCCGACGACCGGAAGGTCTTTGACCACGAGCGTCGTCGCGAAGTGGAACTGCGCTGGCTCAAGGACCGCGCAGCCGTGGCCCGGCAGGAAGGGCGCCTGGAAGACGCGGAAGAGTACCTCGTGCGCGCCATGGAACTCAATCCGGGCAATCCTGACGCCGAGGTCAAGGGAATGCTCGAAGAAGTCCGCATGATGCTTTCCAAGAGCAGCGGAGGCGCACCGGCCTTTGACGCCATTCCGAAGTCCGCCCAGCAGGAATACGAAATCGAGGCATCCCGGACCTACGACCGCGCCAAGGCGGCCGAGCGCGGCGCCAACTGGGGCGACGCGGCCGCGGAGTGGGAAAAGCTGCTGCGGCTGCTGAAGTTCATGCCCTACAGCGCCGAGATGCAGCAGAAGTATGAGGGAGTCGCCCGCGCCGGCCTGCGCCAGGCGCGCGTGGAGCAGCAGAAGGAGCGCAAGCGCCTCGAGGACGAAGCCATCGAGACGGAGCGCCGCATGGCCGCCTTGGACGCCCAGTCCCAGGAAGACCGCAAGAAGGAAGAAATCCTGGAGTTGTACCGCCAGGTGATCTACCTGTTGGAACTGCGCCGCTTCAAGAGCGCGGAAGAAATCATCGATCGCATCCTTTACCTCGATCCGCAGTTCCGCAAGGCGGAAGAACTCAAGCGCGACCTGGCGGACCAGCGCCTGATTCAGCTCAACCGCGACAGCTTCAACAACCGCATCGTGGGCTACTACACCGCCCTGCGCGAAATGCGCGAGGCCATGGTGCCCCAGACCCGCATCGTCACCTATCCGACGGGCCTGCTGGCAGAGCGCATCCGCCAGCGCAAGGGCACGGAAAACGTCAGCCTGGACCCCAAGATCCAGCAGACGGAGAACATCCTCGCCTCGAAGATCATCCCCATGAACTATGAGGAAGAGACCTTCGAGAACGTGGTCGTGGACATCCGCAAGAAGGCGAACATCAACATCGTGATGGACAAGGATGTCAAGTCCGGCAAGGGCCAGGAGCAGGTAACCATTGCCCTGGACAACATTCCGGTCGGAAGCGCCCTCAAGATCATCCTGACCGACCTGCAGCTCACCACCACCTACAAGGATGGCGTGCTGTTCATCGTGGGTGAAGGCGACACCATTGACGCCTCACAGCTCGTGACACGGGTACACGACGTGCGCGACCTGACCTTCAACATTTCGGAGTTCGTGGGCCCCTCCATCCGACTCAAGGCCCAGGACGACCAGGGCGGCGGTCCCAGCATCACCTACCCTGACGAAAGCGAAAAGACGCTGGACATCGAGCGTATCGAAGAGCTGGTCACTGAGGCCGTGGCCAAGGGCCAGTGGGACGCGCCCTTCTCCATCAAGTTCTTCGGCGGCCAGCTTGTGGCCACGCACACCCCGGCGGTCCAGGCCGAGCTGCGCGACTTCCTCAACGAGCTGCGCAAGATCGCCGGCCTGATGGTGCACATGGAAGTGCGCTTCATCAGCGTCGAAGACGACTACCTGACGGACTTCGGCATCGACTTCCGCGGCAACGGCGGCCCAGCCCAGGTGCCCAACCAGGCGGCCACCGACCTCGAAGACGTGCGCACGGGCGTTGAGGACAACGCTGGCGGCCAGTTCGACAACAACGCCGGCGGCATTGCCCCGGCCAACCCCAGCAGCGGTATCTTCTTCAACAACCAGGACCCCAACAACCCGCCCGTGAACTTCAACCAGGACATCCGCGGCCGCTTTGAGCACATCTATGACAACGCCCTGGGCAACCAGCTCAGCCCGGCGGGCGGTTTTGCCATGCAGTTCGCCTACTTCTTCAACCTCACGCAGATCAACGCCGTGATTTCGGCCGTGCAGAAGCGCCGTAAGGCCCGCCTGCTGACCGCGCCGCGCCTCAGCGCTTTCAACACGCAGCGCGCCAACATCACCATCGTCAATCAGATTCCCTACATCCGTGACTTCGAAATCGGCACCTCGACCAGCGCGGCCATCGCCAACCCGGTCGTCGACACGATTCTGGACGGCATGGTGCTGGACGTGAAGCCCACGGTCAGCAATGACCGCCGCTTCATCACCATCGAAGTGCAGCCCACAATCGCGGACCTGCTGCTGCCCATCCCCACCTTCACCACGACGCTGGGCCCGACCAGCGCCGTCACGATCCAGATTCCCGAGATCAAGGTGCAGACCGTCCAGACGACGGTGCGCGTGCCCGACGGCGGCGCGGTTGTCATCGCCGGCCTCAAGACCGTGCGCGACGTCTGGCGCGAAAGCGGCGTGCCGCTGCTCAGCGACATTCCGCTGCTGGGCGTGCTCTTCCGCCGTCAGGGCCGCAGCAAGGAACAGTTCAACCTCGTCATTGTCATCCACGCCCGCGTGGTAGACCTCAACGACGAGGAACTGCGCCAGCCCTGGGCCACGGGCGGCAAGTAACAATCTATCGCCTCAGCCAAAGAGGACGGGCTTGCCCGTCCTCTTTGCTTTGGCGCCGCTCTTCAGCGCCCCGAAGTCATTCGACAAGGGCGGGCCGGCAACCGACAATTACGCCATGTCAACTGCCGACTCACCGCACTTCACCGGCCTGCCCTTTGCCGAGGCTGAACGCGTGATTCAGACTCACGCCAACATCGTCGTGCTGACCGGCAATCGCGCCTACAAGCTCAAGAAGCCCGTCAAGTTTCCCTTTCTCGATTACTCCACGGCCGCCTTGCGGCGCCACTTCGTGCAGGAGGAGGTCCGCCTCAACCGCCGCTTTTCACCCGCCGCCTACCTTGGCGTCTGCGAGGTGCGAAGCGGCGGCGGACAGTTGCGTTTTTCTGAAGTGGTCGAGCCCGGCCAGTTGCCGACGCCCGACAGCGAGGTGGTGGACTATGCGCTTTGCATGCGGCGCATCGCTGATGACGCCTGGCTTCTCGCGCGGATCTGCCAGGGCCGCGTCCCGGCCGCGGGCATCCACGCCATCGTGGACCGCGTCGTGCGCTCGCTATACCACCAGCCCCCCACCCCGGAGGTGGCCGCGGCGGGTCTGCCCCAGAGCCTGGCCCGCAACACGGTGGCCAACATCGCCGAATGCGAGCGCTTCACACGGCGCTGCATGGACGTCGCACGCTTCAAGCGGCTGGACGAGCTGCTTCGAGGCCGCTTCGATGCGCTCAAGCCGTTGTTTGAGCAACGCGTGAAGGACGGCCGCATCCGCGACGGCCACGGCGACCTCAAGCCCGGCAACATCGCCTTTGAGCCGGACGGAACCCCGCTCATCACCGACTGCATCGAGTTCGGGACCCAGTGGCGCTACCTGGACACCCTGGCGGAAGTCGCCTTCCTCGCCACGGGGCTGGAATCTCTGGGGCAATTCGCCCTCGCTGCCCAGGTGTTTGAGCGCTATCGCCTGGCCGCCCGCGACGAGTTCTCGCCCGCCCTGCGGCGCTACTACCAGTGCCACTTTGCCTGCGTCATGGGCAAGGTGACGGCCCTGCAGCTCGACGAACCCGAAGTCGGCAGGGAGGCCAGGGCCGAGGCCCGACGCCTGGCCACCCATTACTTCGCCCTGGCTGACTTCCACGCCCAAGAGCCCCATGTCATCGCCGTCGCCGGCATCATGGGCTGCGGCAAGAGCACCCTGGCGTCGGCTTTGGCCGCGCATCTTGGCTGGCCCGCGCTTTCGAGCGACGTCATTCGCAAGGAGTTGGCCGGCGTGCCCCCCACCCAGCGCCTCGGAGCGTCAGCCTACGGGCCCGAAGTCACGCGCCAGGTCTACGCGGAGCTGATACGCCGGTCCAGCGCTCCGCCGGGATCGGGGGTCATCGTGGATGCGCAGTTCGGCCGCGCCCAAGAGCGCGCGGCGCTCAAGGCCGCAACCACCTCCCTGCTCTTTGTGCACTGTGACGCGCCCGATGATGTCGTGCGCGCGCGCATGCGCCGCCGCGCTCAGGACGCGGCAAGAGTCAGCGACGCCACGGAGGATCTGCTGGCGCAGGCTCGGGCGCGCTATGAGCCCGTCGATCAGGCAGAGGGGTTGAACCTGCTGGCGGCCGACACCACCAGGGAAACTGCGGTGAATGTCGAGGCGGTCCTGGCGGCCCTCCTGGGCCCGGACTTCGTGAAGCAGGCGGCCCGGCGCTGATCACTCAGGCGGGTTGAAGCTGAAGCCCTCGACCAGTGCCTCCTTGAGATCGAAGACGTCGGTAAAATCCTCGATCCGGTCCTCGTCGGTGGCGCGCAGGAGTTTGGCGTCCACGAGGTTGAAAATGATCTGGCCCAGGTCGCGCGTGCAGTGGATGCCCCAGCTCTTCCAGACGTCATAGGCCATGAAGCCGAACTGCTCGAGCGCCAGGCGCCGCATGCCTTCGCACAACTCGGGACCTGTGACATGGCGCGGCGTCTCGAGCTTGAGGTACCTGCGCAGGGTGTAGTCCAGACCCTCGAAGGCGAAGCGGTAGGCGTCGGCGGCGTAACGCGGGTCCTTGCGCCTGATTTCGATGATGGCAGCCTCGGGGTCGCTGGGGCCCCAATCCGGAGTCTGCTGGGATTCCTTGGACATGGCTACTTCTTGTCCTCTGCAGCGGTCTCGATACGAGCGAACAGAGGGGCGGGGGTGCCGATCACGTGCCCTCCCCGGAGCTGGCCCCAGCGCAGGCTCTCGTGCAGAAGCGCCTGGGGCGCCGCCTGCTTGCTCTGACGTGGCTGACCCTCCAGCTTGGAAATCATGGCGGTCAAACCCACGCCCTCCAGTAGGGAACGCTCCTTGAGCGCCAACTGTTCCCGGATGCGAGCGCCCGTATCGGGCAGGAAAGGTTCGACGGCCGCGCCGAGCAGGCGGCAGATTTCGCACACGGCATACATGGCCGCCGCGAGGTCCTTGGCGCGGGCGGGGTCCTTGGCCAGCTTGAAGGGCTTGCTCTCGTCCACGAACTGGTTGGCCTTGCGCACGATTTCCCAGATCGCTTCCAGAGCGTCGCCCATGTCAAAGGCGCTCATGCGTTCAAGCAGCTTCTTCTCCAGACCCTGGGCCAGCGTGATCAGGCCCTGGCGCGCACCCTCAAGGGATGCGTCGGCGAAGCTGGTTTCGGCGGGCACCCGCCCTTCGAAGTACTTGTGCAGCATGTTCAGGGCGCGGTTGACCAGGTTGCCCAGGCCATTGGCGAGATCAGCGTTGTAACGGGCGATGAAGTCCGCCTGACGCCAGTCGGCGTCTTCCTTGCTTGGCCCTGCCTTGAGCACGTAGTAGCGCAAGGCGTCGCGCCCGTATTTCTCGACATAGTCCAGGGGGCGGATCACGTTGCCGATGGTCTTGCTCATCTTCTGGCCCTCGACTGTCCACCAGGCGTGGGCAAAGACGCGGCAGGGCGGCTCCAGGCCTGCGCCCATCAACATGGACCACCACACCACGCTGTGGTGCCAGAGTATTTCCTTGCCCACGAGGTGAACAGAATGGGGCCACCAGTGAGGAAACGGGGCAAATCCGGCGGGCGTGGGCGCATCGTGCCGTGAGCGGCCTTCAAGGTCCCGCGTGGGCAGGCCCGGCGCATCAGGCCAGCCCAGGGCGCTGATGTAGTTGATCAGGGCGTCAAACCAGACCCAGATGACGTGGGCCTCATCGCCGGGCATGCGCACGCCCCAGTCAAACTTCGTGCGGGAAATCGACACGTCGCTCAGGCCTTCGCGCAGCTTGCCCAGGATCTCGTTGGCACGACTGGGGGGCAGCACGCGGCCGCTGCCGTCATTGAGCAGTTGTGTCAGTTTGTCCGTGAAGGCGGAAAGCTTGAAGAACCAGTTCTCTTCCTCGAGCTGTTCAAGTTTGAGGTTGGGATGGTCCGGGCAGCGACCGTTGAGGAGGTCCTTCTCGGTCTTGTAGGTCTCACAGCCCACGCAATAGAGGCTCTTGAACACACCCTTGTAGACGAAACCCAGGTCCCTGGCGCGTCTGAACAGCTCCTGCACGGCCCGCTCATGGAAGCTGTCTGTCGTGCGGATGAAGACGTCATAGGTGATGTCGAGCCGCTCCCACAGTTCGTAGAACTTGCTGACGATGTTGTCGGCAAAGCTCTTGGGATCGGTGCCCTTCTCCTGCGCCGCCTTGTAGATCTTCTGTCCGTGTTCATCGCTTCCCGTCAAGAACAGTACGGGACGCCCGCAGGCCCGCCAGAACCGCGCCAGCGCGTCGGCATAGATCGTCGTCGTGGCGTGGCCGATGTGGAGCTCGTCATTGACGTAGTAGAGCGGCGTCGTGATGTAAATCGGTGTGTGTTCGTGCGTCATGGCGTTGGCGGCGTCGCTCCGGCCTCAATGGCAGGCAGTATCGGGCAAGTGCTGCGTCAAGGCAACAGGCTGACTCAGGCCTTCGGGTCCGGCTGGGGGTCGTCGGGCGGGGGAAGGCGGCCGCTCTCACTCACCACAGGCCGCTCGTCCGCTGGCGGCGCCACGGGCGGCAGCGGGGCGGAGTCTCCTGCCTGGATGAGTTCCGGTGCCGGGGCCGCGCCGGCAGGAACGTCGTTGGGAGCCGCGTCTTCGACCTTGCGGCGGTCGGCCGCGCGGCGCTGCGGATGCTCGGCCTGCTGTCTGGCGCGGCGCTCACGGGACTCCGTGCGTTCACGCGCCCGACGCTCGCCGGCCGCAAGCCTCTTCTGCCTCTCCTCTTCGCGCTTGGCCCAGACTTCTTTCTGGTAGCGCCGCACGTCCTTCTCAGTCCAGCTTGCGTCAAAGGTGATGTCCTTGACGTCTCGGACCTCACGCTTGCCGTCGCCGAAATCCACCGTCACCTTCTGGCCCAGAATGTCCACGTTGCACGCCGTACAGTCATGGCCTTCGCACTTGCAGGGCTGCCCCTCGAGGGGCACGTTCTTCTGCAACTCGGTGTACAGGTCGTCTTCGTACTTCAGGCAGCACTTGAGGCGGCCGCACATGCCGGAAATCTTGTTGGGGTCCAGGCTCGCGCGCTGGTTCTTTGCCATCTTCATGCTCACGGGCACGAAATCGACAATGTAGCTCACGCAGCAGAGTTCCTGCCCGCACACCCCAACGTCGCCCGTCAGGCGTGCCGCGTCGCGGGCCCCCACCTGCCGCAGCTCTACGCGGGTGTTCAGTTCGCGGTTCACGTCCTTGACCAGATCCCGAAAATCCAGCCGGTCCTCGCTTTCGAAATACACGATCAGTTTGTCGCTCACCAGCAGGCGCTCGACGGCGATCACCCGCATCGCCAGCTTGTGCTGCTGCACGAGCCTGCGGCAGGTACGGATGACCGGCTTGTTGTCCGTGGCTTTGAGCTCGCGCTGGCGCGCGGCATCTTCCTGCGTCATTTTGCGCAGGACTTCGCCGGCGATGGTTTCCTCGGGATTGAGTTTACGGTCCTGGGGCAGTGACTTGACCTGACCTGTCTCCGTGCCGCGCTTGGTGCGCAGAACGACCATGTCTCCCACTTTGACGGGGAGGTTGTCGGGCACACGGAAGTATTCGTGCAGCCGGAGCAACGAATAACGGGCCAATACGGTCGCCATAGTCGCCTTCTACGGCCTCCGCCGCGCAGCCTCCGGCAGGCTGTTGAAAGAGTGGCACTGGGGCCGCTTCTTCAACAGCTTGCCGGGCGCGGCCCGGGGCCGAAAGCGCAAGAATACGTGCCGGAAGGGTTTGCGGCAATGGTGGCGCTCCCGTTCCGGGTCAATATACTGACGGGCCTATGCCCGAAACCGGCATTCAGAACTGCCCCGTCTGCAAGACCGAAAACCCGGACAACGCCCGCTTCTGCATCAACTGCGGCGCGGGCATGGGCGGCACCCTGAAAATCACCAAAGCCAATACCGATGAACTCGGCCTCAAGGAAGCGGGCAAGCCCCTGGCGGCCGCCAACGTCAGTTACGACCCCGGCACTGTCGTGCTGAACCGCTACCGCGTCGAGCGCGAACTGGGGCGCGGCGGCATGGGCACGGTGCTGCTCTGCCGTGACATGCAGAACGACGACGAACCCTGCTGCCTCAAGGTCATCAACCCGCAACTCATCGACAACGAAGATCTGGTCGAGCGCTTCAAGAGCGAAGGGCGCATCGCGCGCAAGATCCGCCATCCCGGCATCATTGCCACCCACGACATATTTGAATGGAACAAGCGCTGGCACATCGCCATGGAGTTTTTTCCGGGCACGGTGCTGCGCAAGCTGATCACCGAAAGCGACAACGCTGGGACGCCGATTGCGCTGGAGATGGCGGTGGCAATTCTCACGCGCATGCTGGACGCGCTGGAGGCCGCGCACCAGGTGACGGTGCACCGCGACATCAAGCCGGAGAACGTCATGTTCTACGGCGATATGAAGTCTCCGGACTTCCAGGTCAAGATTCTCGACTTCGGCATTGCCAAGAACTTCGAAGTCAGCAACGCCACCATGACCGAAGTGGCCATGGGCACGACCGGCTACATGGCACCGGAACAAGCCAAGGACGCCGCCCGCGTGGATGCCCGGGCTGACCTCTACGCCTGCGCCGTGATTTTCTACGAAATGCTGACAGGCCTGCTGCCCGTGGGCAGCTATGACCCGCCCAGCGTGCTCAGGCCGGAACTGCCGGCCTGGGTGGACGGTTTCACGGACCGCGGCCTGAAGTACCGCGCCGACGCCCGCTACGCCAGCGCCGCGGACATGCGCACGGCCCTGCAGAACGCGGGGCAGACCCGGCAGGAGTCGCAATCACAGCCCCAGGCCGCGCCGGTGTTCGCCGCCGTCGAAAGCGCCGTGGACGGCAAACGCGGCCGTTGGCTGCGCGTGAAGCTGATGGACAGCAAGCAGGGGCGCCTGCATTCCGTGGCCTTTTCTCCCGATGGCCAGAATTTCGCCACCGCCGGCGACGACGGCAGCACCCAGATCTGGGATGCGCGCCGGCTCAAGCGTGTGGTATCTCTCGGCGGTCACAGCCAGTGGGTGAAATCGGTCCACTACAGCCCCAACGGCAAGCTTCTGGCCACGGGCAGCGGCGACAACACGGTGCGTATCTGGGATACGCGCAACTGGCGTGAGCTCAACGTGATCCGCGGCCACGAGCAGCCGGTGATTGCCGTACGCTTTTCACCTGACGGCAACTTCCTGGCCTCCAGCGGCGCCGACCAACTCGCCATTCTGTGGGACGCTGCAACCTTTGAGCCGGTGACCGAGGTGCGCGGCGGAGGCATTGCCGCGCTGTCCTTTTCTCCCGATGGACTGCTGCTGGCCAGCGGAACGCTCAACCAGAGCGTGGTGGTATGGGACCTGATGCGCGGCGAGACCCTGGTCGAACTCAAAGGGCATCGCGGCACCATCACCAGCCTGGCCTTCTCTCCCGAGGGCCGCTACCTGCTGACGGGCAGCGACGACACCACGATCCGTGTCTACGAGCTGCCCGGATTTGAGCGCACACTCAAGGTGCGCAATCACTCCAGTCTGATCTGGTCCATCGCCTTCTCCTCCGACGGCAAGCTGGTGGCCAGCGCCGGAGAAGACAAGATCCTTGTGCTGCGCAGCCTGCCGGACTGGGAGGAGGTCGCCACTTTCAGCGACCACCCCAAAGGCGTCTCCGGCGTGGCGTTTTCTCCGGACGGAAAGATGATGGCGACCTGCGGGCGTGAGGGCGGTGTCGCTGTTTACGCGCTGCAGGCATAGGCAATCGCCATGGCCAACCAGGTCTTCAACATCATCCAGGAAGAGAAGCGGCGCGCGCGGCTGAGACCCATCAGCTGGACGAGAAACACCCTCATCGTACTGGGCGCCCTGGCCGGAGCCTGGATCTCGCTCAGCGGCCTGCTGAGCGGCGGCCCCGCCAGCGGCAACGGTCCCGAGCCGGCCACGGTGGCCGCCGTCCAGCTCAACACTGCGGCACCGCCGGCGCTGCCCGTCATTCAACTGGCGCGCCCCGTTGCCCTCGAGCAGCCCTTTGGCCGCACGCTGCTGACGGGCGCCTACGTGGAAACCGTGCCGCGCGATCCGCTGGAGACGCTGGACATAGACCGGCGTTATGACGGCGCGGGCCTGCCGGCCAGCTTCCGCCCGCCGACGGACCTTCCGGTTGCCCCCGCAAGCGATGAAGTGCGGGAGGAACCCAGGCATCCCGGTACCCAGGCGCCTTCGCTGCCCCAGGACGACGAGTTCGCTCACCTGCCCCAGGATGTACGCGAGCGCGTGAGCAGTGCGCGCGGCCTTTACGCCCGCGCCAGGGCCCTGATGTCAGAGGTCGCCCCCAATCACCGCGATTGGAGCAGCAAGCAGGGGCAGGCCGCCGACCTGCTCAAGCAGGCCCGAGACGAAATGACCCTGGCCTTGCGCGGCGCGCCGGGAGAGCGCGTATTGCTGGACTTGATGCAGGAAATCAAGGCCGACCTCTACTCGGCCAACAAGCACCGCCTCAAGTAGTGCTCAGAAATCAAACCGCACGGTGTCTTTGACCTCAAGCCCGGCCAGACGCGAGCGCCAGATCAGCGAACCCGCCACACCCATGACGCCGAGCAGGGGAAGCGCGGCATCCTCCCACAGCCCCCACTGCCAGATGCTGAGGGGGGCGGTCATGATCCACAGCAGGGGAGGCACGAGCAACAACAGCCGCGGAGCCGGCCTTGCGGCCAGGAGCACGCCCAATGACAGCACGGCAACCGATCCCGGCATGAGCCCGTAAGTCAGAGTGGCGGGATAGCCGCGGCCCAGCGCGTAACTCAAGGCGGGATAGCCAAAGATGCCGAAGGCCAGCGCCGTGACGGAAAGCCAGCTCTGCGAGTCGGGCTTCCAGTGGAACTGAGGCGGAAAGGGGCGCGAAGCCAGGGCCGCATAGTACACGGCGCTGGCCACAAAGAACGCCGCCCCCGCATAGCCCAGCACGTGAACTTTGGCGAGGTGCAGCAGAAAAAACAGCACCCCCACAATGCCCCATTGCGAAGCCAGCAACAGCAGCACGCCGCGGCTGGTATCCTGACGCGTGCCCCGGATCAGAAGGACGAACACCAGCAGCGTCGGGACGTAAATCAGCACCTGCAAAGGCGATATCTGCCGGTTGTACTCGGCCGCCACGTGCAGAACCTGCTCAAGGGTCAAAGGTGCCATCGTGTTCCATGTTATCGTGTTTCTCCCCGACCACGCAGTGCAATGGGCGCGGAGCAACACCAGGATCGAACATGAACGACGTCAGCCAATCCCGATATTGGAACGACATCTACTCCCAGCCTGAACATCCGGGCTGGACGCTGGGCCACGCCGCGCCGCCTCTGGCCCATTGGCTCAAGGCAGAGCGCCCCCGGCCCGGGCGCGTGGCTGTGCTGGGTTGCGGCTATGGGCACGACGCCGCGCTGTTTGCACAGGCCGGTTTCGATGCCTGGGGCTATGACTTCGCGCCCCTGGCCATTGAACGGGCGCGGCAGGCCGGCCACGAAACAAAGCAGGGCAGGCTGACCTTCGTGCAGGCGGATTTCTTTGACCTCCCAAGGACCGAGCAGGGCGCCTTCGACTACGTCTATGAGTACACCAGCTTCGTCGCTATCGAGCCCGCCAGGCGAGACGAGTACGCGGCGATGTGCCAGGCGATACTGAAGCCGGCCGGCATGCTGGTGGGTTGCTTCTACAACCATGGGCGCTCCGGCGGGCCGCCCTTTGACACCACACGCGAGGACGTGCTCAAGGCATTTGCTGCCCGCTTTCACATCCGCCGCCTCGAAGTCACGCCGCACAGCATCGAGCGGCGAAAAGGCCACGAACTCTGGGCGGAGATGGTCCGGCGTTGACCGCTCAGGCCTCGTGGCGCTTCTCCTGCGCCAGATCGACCTTGCGCCGCAACGCTTCGAGGCGCTCCCGGAGCCGCGCCTCGTAGCCGCGCTCCGTAGGTTCATACAGGCGGGTTCCCGCGATGGAGTCAGGGAGGTAGGTCTCGGCGGAGAAAGCATCGGGCGCGTCATGGGCGTAGCGGTAGTCCGCGCCATAGCCGAGTTGCTTCATCAGGCCCGTCGGAGCGTTTCTCAGTTTGAGGGGCACGGGCAGTTCGCCCGTGCGTGCAATGATTTCAGCGGCCTTGCCCATGGCGGTGGCGGCGGCGTTGGACTTGGGCGCAAGCGCAAGATAGGCGGCCAGTTGGCACAGCGTGTAGCGGGCTTCGGGCATGCCGATGTGGTTCACCACCTGAATGGCCGCGGCGGCAAGGGAAAGGGCGCTGGGGTCGGCATTGCCGATATCTTCACTCGCCAGAATGGCCAGACGCCGCGCCACGAAGTTCACGTCCTCGCCGCCCTCGAGCAGGCGCATGGCGTAGTAAATGGCCGCATCGGGGTCGGAGCCCCGCACGCTCTTGATCATGGCGCTGGCGAGGTCGTAATGGGACTCGCCCTTCTTGTCATGGCGCAACACGCGCCGGCCCAGGGCGCGGCGGACCTGATCAACCTCAAGGCGGCGCGCCTGCGGGGCCTTTCCCGCCAGCCCGTCCGCCGCGATTTCCAGAACCGTCAGCATGCGTCGCGCATCGCCGCCGGCGTCCTGTATCAGAAGCTGCCGCGCCTCTTCGCTCAGCGTAACTCCCTCCAGGGCCAGGCCGCGTCCGTGATCGGCCAGGGCGCGGTCCAGCACGACGCCGAGGTCAGCTTCCTCCAGAGGCTGGAGCACGTGGACCACGCAGCGCGAGAGCAGCGCCGAATTTACTTCAAAGCTGGGGTTCTCGGTGGTGGCGCCAATGAGCACGATGGTGCCGTTTTCACTGGCATGCAGCAGGGCGTCCTGCTGCGACTTGTTGAAGCGGTGAATTTCGTCGATGAACACGACCGTGCCGCGCCCGGTGCCGGACCGGCGCGTCGAGGCACGCTCGATGACTTCGCGGACTTCCTTGACCCCGGCGCTGATGGCGGAAAGAGTTTCAAACTGCTGACCGCTGCGCGCCGCCAGAAGCCGGGCCAGCGTGGTCTTTCCGCTTCCCGGCGGCCCCCAGAGAATCATGTTGCGGAGGGCGGCGTCTCCACGGGCCAGGGCCCCCCCATCGGCCAGCAGATGTCGCTGGCCCACGATTTCTTCAATGGCGGCGGGGCGCATGCGCTCGGCCAGAGGCAGGGAGCGCAGATCGATGGCCGCGGGCTTGTTCCCGAAGAGGTCCGCCATGGGACTAGGGTTGGTGTGTCAGGTGGAACAGCCTTCCCTGGGCCGTGCCGACTCCCGAGCCATAGACGCCGAAGGCCGGCCCCAGGGAACTGATGGTGGCACCCGTCGGCAGTGCAAAGGTGCCGACCACTTTGAGCGACAGAGGATCGATGTAGGCCACGCCGGCGCCTTGCGCCACCACGAGCAATCCGTCATCTCCCGTGAAGGACAGGGCCTTGCCGCTGACCGGAATGCCGCCGGGGGCCAGACCGTTGGCCGTGACGACGCGCAGGTGATCCTTCAGAACAGCGAACACGCCCTTGTCGGACGCCGCCAGGCTGTCCGCTGCGCCCTCGGAAAGATTGAGGCGGCTGGTCTCGGCCAGGCCGTTGAGGCCCAGCACCACCAACTCCCCGGCGGCCGTGGCCACGTAGAGTTCACCACCTTTGCGCGCCAGCGCATTGATGCGCGCGCCTGATTTCGAGACCGGCACGCCGGGCCGGTCAGACTTCCAGAGTTTGCCTTTGTCGTCGCCGCCCACGACGCCGTACTTGGGCCAGAGCAGGCTGGTCAATCCCGGAGCTTTGAAAACCTGGGGATTGTTGACCTTGAGTGTCTCGGCGTCGAGCAGCATGACCGTGCCGTCGGCGGCTCCCACAGCCACCAGCGAGCCGCCCTCGTCGTCGGGGGCAACATGCAGTACGGGGTTGGCCGTATTGGTATAGGTGGCAACGGGCTTGTCAAAGGGGACGCGCCACAGGTGCAGCGAACCGTCCATTCCCGCGGTCAGCAGGCCCTTGCCGTCTCGCAGAGACGCCACAGCGTAGACCCGGGTGTCAGCCTTCTGAGCCTGGAAGTCCTGGGACTTCAGGTTGACCGCGGCCACCTCTCCGGGTCCGGTGCCGGGGCCACCCTTGCGATCCCGCAGGTAGAAATACCAGCCCGCAAAGGCGCCGCCGCCGATGAGCAGCAGCACAAGCAGAATGCCGATGCCGCTGGACGAAGACCGCTTGCGGTAGGGCTGCCGCGTACTCGCGGGCGTGATGTCCATGCGCGTCGCGCCCGAGGGCTGTTTGGATGAGCCGCCCTCCCAGGGCGCGGGCACAGCGTCCACGGGGCGGGCAGCGGAACCATCGGCGATGGCCTTGCGCTCAAAGGTAGGGAAGGACTTCGCCGAATACTCCTGCCAGCCCGCGTCGTCCATGTCCGAGCCGGCGGCCACCTTTGTGCGGCGCGAGGCCGACGCCGGCAGGTCATCCGTGATGGGCGGAAGGCGCCCTGAGGAGCGCTTGGAGGGCTCACCCGCCTCGCGCGGCAGGGCCGGAATAGCCCCCGAGGAGCGGCGCGCGCGCGCCTTGGCTTCACGCACCATCTCCGGCGTGAGGTCCGCCAGGTCCTGGGTGAGGCCGGCCGGTCCACCTTCGGCGGCCAGATTCTTGGTCTGGCTGCGTACCTGTGCGCCCACCTTGCGCAACTCGTCAAGCATCGGGTTGGGCGGTGCGGGCGGGCGTGTCCCGGGCTTGGTTGGCGCGGCCGAGGGCGAATCGACCTCAGCCATGGCGTGCATCTCGGCCAGGGCATCGGCCTTGGCCTTCTCGATGGCGCGCGTATCAATGCGAAAGCCGGCGGTGGCAAACAGCGTCGCGCCTTCACTCATGAGCTTCTGGGTGGTGTTGCGGCTCATGCGCGCTATGCCGGCCAGACGCTCAGCCACGACATTCATATCCACGAGGCGGCCTTCGGGCTCCTTCTCGGTGAGGTCGTGGATGATCTGGGCAAGGCCGCGATCCGCGGGCGTCTTGAGGCGCTCTTGGGGCACGGTGATTCGGCTTGTGACGTGCTGCAGCGCCACGGCCATGGGAGTGCTGGCGGAAAAGGGCGGCCGCCCGACGAACAGGTGAAACAGGGTGCCGCCGAGGCTGTAGGCATCCGCGGCGGCGCCCGCGGGCTTGCCCTGGGCCTGCTCAGGCGCCATGTAGTCCGGCGTGCCCATGATGGCGCCGGTCATGGTCAGGCCGCTGTCACTTGCCGTCGCGCGCGCCAATCCGAAATCGGCGACTTTCACGCCCCCTGACTCCGGCAGCATGAGGTTGGCCGGCTTGATGTCGCGGTGAACAACGCCGTTGGCATGAGCGTGAGCCAGGGCCTTGGCGGCGCCCGCCCCGATGTCGGCCACGGTAGCGGCGTCGAGGGGGCCGTGGGTCTTGATCAGGTCCAGGGCGTCGTTGCCCTTGACGAACTCCATCACAAGGTAGTAGTAGCCGGACTCCTCGCCGACGTCATAGACACGCACCGTGTTTGCGTGATTCAGCTTGGCCGCCAGCTTGGCCTCTCGCAGAAAGCGCTGCACCAGGCTGCCGTTGGAGGCCAGGTGCGGCGGAAGCACCTTGACCGCCACGTCAATGTCGAGGCCGGTGTGCATGCCCTGATACACCGTGCCCATGGCCCCGCGCCCGCAAATGCGTTGCAGCACACACTTACCGATGGTGTAACCGACGAGGGATTTCGGCTCGGGCGGACGGGCCATTCATGACTCCGAAACAGGCATGCGACACGTCCATGCGGCGCGTCACGCCTGAATCATTATTTATAGCGCCGAAACCCGACACGGATAGCGTGAAGGCGCGCCAAAAGCGCGGGCCCCGCCAAGGGCCCGTTCCTGAACGCCTATTCAAAAACCGCCAGCATGGCCGGGCCCGCCCTGAAGCGTTGGGCAAAGGTCTTGTGACGAATCGCGCTGTCAGCCTGGGCCTGGAGGTCGGTTGTCTGTCGCACAATCAGGTTCGAGGCGCGAATGCGCCACTGGGGATCGTTGGTGGCCCGCAAAGCTCCGGTGTAGCCTGCCCCCAACAGCAGATTGACACTGCCGAAATCCGTCGTACCGAAAGGCAGCTCCGCAAAGGCGCCCGGGATGCTGGCCGGAGGATTGCCAAGGTAGACGCCGGCGTTGGTCCCCAGCAGCCAGCTCATGGCCGTGGCCAGATTGGAGTCCACCGACACGTCCTCCATCACCCAGCGGTGATACTCCAGGGCCTCCGTCAGATGCCCCACGAGCCAGGCGCGGAAGTTGCCCGAAGTGTCAGGAAATCCCACGCCGTTGGGGTCGTTGGGCTCAATGGCCGTCTGCCTCGCCCGGATGCGCGCAACCAGATAGTTCACCAGGTTCTGCGCATCCGCCGATCCCGTACACAGGAAGTAGCTCACCGCCGTGAACAACCCGTTCGACAGCCAGTTCGTGGGACAGGTGAACGTGTTGTCCTGCCCGCCCGAGGCCGCATCGAGATGACGCTTGAGCGTGCCGCGCGTGAACAGATAGACCTCCTGCAGCACCTCCAGGGACAGGCCGTCGCCGAACAGCAGGTAATGATCGCCCAGCATTTCACCTTTGAGGGACTCGATGTTGTGGGACCCGAAGTGGTAGTTCCCCAGATCGTGCTGCTTGTTGTTGGGCGTAAACCGCGACTTGCCGATCTGCGTGGTCTGGCTGTTGCCGCCGTAGTTGCCCACGGCGGGATTGCCGGCCTCGCTGTAATTGAAGCGGCGGCCGACATCACTGTGAATCACGTTGATGTCGCGGTAGTGGCGCAGGGCCGCGTCACCGAAGCCCAACATCTCCCGATAGCCGCTGGCGGCGAACCAGACAAAGCAGGCCCGTGCCACGCCAAAATCCTGGTTGTCCCAGGAACCATTGCCGTCTTCGTTCTTGCCGTCGCCGAAGTTCCAGAATCCGTACTCGTGGCCCGCGGCGGTCCCGTTTCCGCTGGCGCGATCCCCCAGGATGTCCGTGAAGTGGCGCTGTACTTCGGAAAGATAGGGCGTGATGTAGCTCTGGTAGGCTGGCTGGAAACGGTTGACGGCCGTAAAGGTGGAATTGGTGATGCCGATATGGCCAAAGGCCTGGCTGGCACGGTAATGGGTGGGCGTACAGGCGGCAAAGGGAGCATCGTTGATCAGGTTGGCCAGTTGCGTGGCTGCCCCGCCCAGCACGCCCGTCAGGCGTTCGAAAGAGAGCATCACTTCGTGGGTTTTCATCACGCCCTCGAAGGCCTGCATCTTCCAGGTGCCGGCGGGCCAGAAATCCAGGCGCATCAGGCCGTCGGCCTGGGCGTGGAGGGCCTTGGGATACTGCTGCCAGAAGTCGCGGACAGCGGCCGTCACCCTCAGATTGTTGGGTGATGCGCTGAAGGCCATCTGCATGGCGCCGGGCGCCTTGGCGCCTGCGCCCGTAATGACGCCGCCCAGCACTGAATAGCTGATCTGGGTGTCGTTACTCGTGGGCCAGGCATTGGTCAGGGTGTCGCCGCTGCCGTCTCCGGTTCCCGGCACGTAGGCGCCCGGCTGGGGCAGATTCTCGCCGTCCGTGGGGTCATAGGTGCCCGCGTAATTCTGAAGCAGCGTGGCGCTCTGGGACGCCGTCAAGGACCCCTGATGGGTCGTGGAATCTCCCACAAACATGGCCGTGGGCGAACCGCCAAAGGCCAGGGGCAACTCCAGGGCGACGGAATCCGCATCCGTATGGCTGGCCAACTGGGCCGCTTCAGAGGCAGGGCCCGCGTTCGTCATGCCGTGGTTCTGCATGTTCTTGAAGCTGTAAACGACCTTGATGTAGGGCAGATTGTTCCACGCATGAATGCGCACCACGTAGCGCAGCTTGTCTGAGCCCGCGGGCGCGGCTCGATGGCGACCCTCCACGCGCAGACAGACCCGCAGAGGCCCCTGTTCCTCGACCATGATGCTGTCCGGCGCAATCTGATTCATCAGGTAGTCCGTCGAACTGTCGGACACCACGACGCCGCGCAGGGCCGCCGTGTTCAGGCATTCGTCGTTGACGGCGCCTCCGCCGTCACGGTCGATCAACACACTCTCAAACAGGCGAAAGGCGGTCTTGCTGACCGTGAAACTCAGCACGCCGGTGTTGACGGTAATCGCTGCAGCGCTGTTGTTCACGTTCAACGCCGTGCCGGTCGCGCTGCCGCTTCCGCCGTTGTTGAGCCGGTAGGCGCCGCCACCCGTGGCCGTGTTGGCCATGAAATCCACCAGCACCCAGCGCACAGAGTTGTCGCTCCAGCGTGAGAGCACCCGGAACTGGGCCGGCACGTCTACGCCCGCGGCCGTTTGCACGCGCAGTGTATTCTCATTGGGGCAAAGGCCTTTGCTCATGGGTACGCCCGAAGTAACAGGCACGGAGGTGCTGGTCCACAGCGTGCGTGTTCCCACCGTCAGATCGATGGGAAAGGTCCCGGGCACCGGGGCGATGTAAAGCGAAACCGTGGCTTCCGCAAAAATCGTCGAATCCTGGTTGCTGGTCGCCCTGACCTTGATGGGCGGGGTGGCGGGCATGGCTGCCGGCGCCTGATACAGGCCCGTCGTCGAACTGATGATGCCGTGGGAGATGCCGCCCGGCACCGTCCACGTCACGCCCGGCACCGTCGCATTCTGCACCACGGCCGTAAACTGAAAGGTCCCGCCAAACGCCACCTGCACCGTCTGCGGCGTGATGTCAACTCGCAGCCCCGGGGGCTGGTTGCCCCCGCCCGGCGGGTCTCCCCCGCCGCCGCAGGCAAGCATGAACACCGAAATGGTCAGGGCCAGCGACCACAACAGCAACGCGCGGAGTTTCATTCAAGGCTCCCGGGCGCGGCAGGCCGCGCTAAGGTGTCGGGGAAAGGTGGGAAACCGGGACCGTCCTACGCGTGACCTATTGTGGCGGCAGTCCCGGCTCGATGCAACGCTCTGCCTGGACCGGACGGGCACGCTGCCGGCATGGAATTTCGGTGTTAGGAAAGCACCCATTGTTTCACTATTCTCGGCGGCGCACTGGGCACGCCGGTTACGACCTTGATTCGGGACTCGGAGCCCACGCATGATTCGTGCGCGTCATGCCCTGCTTGCGCTTTCTGCCGCCGCGCTTTTGGGGGCGGCTTCCTACTCGCCGCAATGGGCCGTGGAGGCACAGGGCCGGCCGCCGGGACAGTTGCCCGGCTTTCCCAAGAGCGAACCTGATCATTACAACCTGGGACCTATCGGGGGCAAGGCTACTCTGGAGTCCCGGCCCCCTGGCCTGAAGGTCACGAGTCTTGTAGCGGGCGCCCCCGGCGAAAAGGGCGGCCTCGCCCAGGGCGACTGCATCACCGGCGCGGCGGGCAAGGCCTTCAAAGTTGACCCCTATCTGGAGCTGGGCCTGGCCATCGAAGAGGCGGAGGCCCAGGCCAAATCGGCCAAGCTGAAGCTGAGTGTCGAGCGCGGCGGCAAGACCAGCGAAATCGAGGTCACGCTCACGGCCTTCGGCAAGGAAGCCAAAGCCTTCCCGGGCGGCAAAATGCGTGACCGTATCGTGGACGATGCACTTGCCTGGCTTGCCAGGCGGCAACAGGGCGATGGCTCCTGGGAGTGCCACCTCTCGGCCGTCAACGGCCAGGTTTGCATGACGGCACTGTGCGGCCTCGCCTTTGTGGCCTGTGGGAACACCGCAGAGAAGGGGACATACGCCGCCAACGTGAAGAAGGCCGCCCAGTTCGTGATCGCAAACATCGGGCAGGAAGGCGGCTTTGGCGCCATGGGTGGCGGCGGAGGCGGGAACTGGAACCAGACCAATTGGGGGCTCGGCTACGGAGGGATGTTCCTCGCCCAGGTCGAGTTGCTCAGCCCGGTCAAGGGCGCACGCGAGAAACTGATCTGGGTACGCGACACCATACTCAAGAACATGGAAGACAGCGGCGGCTGGGCCCACGGCCCCGGCGGCCCCAATGCCCTGGGGTACCTGGAACTGGAAATCGTCTCGAATTACGTCCTCTCGGCCTTGGGCGGCATCCAGGCGCTCGGCATTGACGTGGACAAATCGCGCATCGACAAGGCACTTGCATACATCCAGAAGTGCGGCGGTGGCGGCCCCGGCGTGGGCTATTCAACAAAACCGGGCCAGGTCGGCATGGGAGACGTAGGCCGCACGGCCGGCGCCGTAGCCGCGTTCGCGGCACTGGGCCGTACCGACCACCCCTATTACAAGCCCATGGTCGGCTTCACGGCCGCCAACCTGCGCAAGATCAAGGATGGCCACGTGAGCCCCATGATGCACTGGCTGGCGGCAGCCCTGGCCTGTCGGCGCGAGGGTGGCAAAATCTGGGAGGCCTTCTGGGAGACACAGCGCCAGGAGTGCACCATGCTGCGCATGCCGGACAACACCTTCACGGCACGTCCCACGGATGAAAGCGCGACGCTGGGCAAGAACAATGACCGCGACCTCGGCCCCGCATGGTGCACGGCCCACTGGGTCATCATCCTCGGTCTCGAACGTGACCACCTCACGCTCTGGCTGGGCAAGAGCAAAGGTGCCCGGCCCAAACCGGACTCCAAGGGGCCGGTGACCAGCGACAAGAAGCCGGAACCGAAGAAAGAGAAGACCCCCGAAGAGATCGAGGCCGAGCGCGAAAAGGAACGCAAGAAGGCCCTCGAAGACGCCATGAAGGATTGAGCGACGGTCACAGATCCTGCGCGCGGTGGTATAGGCCGGGCCGTGGGCTTACTCATTGTCAGGTCCGAAAACGGCGCGCATGTCGCGCCGCTTTCTATTATGACGCCGCCATGCTTGATGCAGACGCCTGCTATCGCGCCGTCAAGTCCCATGACCCCCGCTTTGACGGCAAGTTCTTTGTCGGGGTGAAATCGACCCGCATCTACTGCCGCCCCATTTGCCCCGCGCGAACGCCCCGGGCCGATCGCTGCTCGTTCTTTGCCACCGCCATCGAAGCCGAACGCGCGGGATTTATGCCCTGCCTGCGCTGCCGCCCGGATCTCGCCCCCGGCAACGCCATTGTTGACGCCAAGGCGAGACTGGCCCGGCGGGCGGCGCAATTGATCCACAAGAACTGGTCCATCGGCGTCGAGGAACTGGCGGCGCGGCTGGGCGTGACGGCAAGGCATCTGCGACGCGCCATGCTTGATGAACTGGCTGTCACACCGCTGCAACTGAAGCAGTCGCGAAGAATGGCCGTCGCCAAACACCTGTTGCGCCAGTCCAAACTGCCCCTGATCCGCATCGCGTTCGCCAGCGGCTTTTCCAGCCTGCGTCGGTTCAATGCAGCCCTTAGGCAGGCCCTGGGGCAGTCGCCCTCCGAATTCAGGGCCGCAAAACAGGATGCGGTGCTGAAGGCCCCGCGTTCGGGGCCGCAACCCCAAGGACAACCATGACCCAGACCTGTTACATCGAGATGCCCAGCCCCATCGGCAAACTGACCCTGACCTGCAACGACGACGGCATCACCGGCGTTCACATGGACACCGGCGACTTCGCGCCGCCCGCGCAGGCCAGACGCGGCCACCCTTTGCTGGAGCAGGCACGCCGGCAGCTGAACGAGTACTTTGCGGGCAGACGCAGAGAGTTTGAACTTCCACTGGCCGCGCAGGGCACGGAGTTTCAGCGCAGGGTCTGGGCGCGGCTTTGCGACATTCCCTTCGGCGAGACGGCCAGTTACGGGCAGGTGGCCGCGCGAGTGGGTAAGCCCAAGGCTTCGCGGGCCGTAGGTCTGGCCAACGGGGCCAATCCCATTGGCATCATCGTGCCATGCCACCGGGTCATTGGCGCCGACGGCAAGCTAACGGGTTACGGCGGCGGCACTGAGCGCAAACAGTGGCTTCTCGACCACGAAAGCAAGGTGAGCGGAAAACCGGCGAACGCATAGCGAATGGGGGCAATTCCCGTTGCGAAATCGCGCGGCTTCGCTATTTTGAATGACCGTTCAAAAACAAAAGGACTAGACATGGCAATCAGGCAGCCCGGCGTAGACAAAGAACGCGAGAAGATGACCGTCGTGAAAACCAGCCGCCCTGCTCCGGGCGTGTTCATGATCGAGCTTTCCGATCCGCCGGCCAACACCTACACCCACCAGATGTTCCGGCAGATGGACGCGGCCATTCTTGAGGCGCGCTTCGACGACGAAATCTCGGTCATCCTGATCACCGGCGAAGGCGAGAAGTTCTTCTGCGCCGGCGCCAACATCAAGATGCTCGAGGAAAGCAACCCGCACTGGAAGTACTTCTTCTGCCTCCACGCCAACGAGACCCTCAGCCGTCTGGAGCAGTCGCCCAAGCTCGTGGTGGCCGGCCTCAACGGCCACACCGTGGGTGGCGGCCTTGAAATCGCCATGGCTGCGGACATCCGCATCGCGCGGCGCGACTCCGGCCGCTGCGGCCTGCCTGAAGTGAACCTGGGCGTGCTGCCCGGCACGGGCGGCACCCAGCGCCTGTGCCGCATCGTGGGCAACAGCCGCGCCATTGAACTGATGTGTTCGGGCCGCCTGTTCAGCTTTGAGGAAGCGCACGATATGGGCATCGTCAGCGACATCTATGACGGCGACGCCAAGAGCTTCCGCGAACAGATGATCGACTACTGCAAGCAGTTCACCCTGCCCAACAAAGCCACCAAGGTGGTGGGCAACATCAAGCGCAGCGTGGTCAGCGGCAGCGAAATGAGCTTCGAATACGGCCTGACGCTCGAACGCGAACTGCAAAAGGCCCTGTTCGATTCACAGGACGCCAAGGAAGGCCTCAACGCGTTCAACTCAAAGCGCACGCCGCAATTCAAAGGCGTGTAACACCGGGCGAGCGAAGCGAGCGCTCCTCATGAAGGCAAAGCGTTCGGGAGAAAGGGTCCGTGGCCACTCGCGGTTAGCGGTTCGCGGTTACAACTGAAACAAGTGCGGGGCGCAACGAAAGTTGCGCCCTTCTCGTTGCTGGCCTGCCAATGCGCACCAACATGAGCGGGCGCACCTGACAGCTACTCCGCCGGACCGCTTCAACGACCCGCAACGTCAATACTCCCGCCGCTGTTTAGCGTTCCAGGCCTCGCGCAGGATAGCCAGGTAGCGCTCATAGCGGCCGGCATCGATTTGGCCTGAGTCTGCGGCCGCGCGCACAGCACATTTGGGCTCGTGGCGGTGGGTGCAGAGGGCGAACTTGCACTGTTCGCGGAATGCCGCAAAATCCGGATAGAACAGGGAAAGCTCTTCGAGGTTGAAGTTGGTCAGGCCAAAGTCCCGCAGGCCAGGAGTGTCCACCACGCGGCCCTCCCCCACCTTCAGCAGAGCAACATGGGTGGTGGTGTGGCGCCCCTCGCCGTGGCGGTCCACTTCACCCACACGCAGCGCCAGGCCCGGCTCCAGGGCGTTGAGCAGGCTTGACTTGCCCACGCCCGAGGGTCCCACAAACACTGAAACGCGGGCGGCCAATGCGCGCCGCAAATCCTCCAAGCCCTCGCCGGTGCGGGCGCTGGTCACGTGTCGCGCCAGGTCCATGGCGTCATAGGGCGCCATGAGCGCGTCAATCTCCTCGCGCGAGGCAAGATCACACTTGTTGATGACGATGCAGGGTTTCAGATTCTGCATGACGCCCGCGGCCAGCAGCTTGTCCAGCGCGAGCAGCCTCTCCGCCAGCTTGTCCGCGGCGATCACGGCGAACATCTGGTCGACATTGGCCGCAATCACGTGGGTGATGCGCTCGTTGTGGGGCGAGTGGCGCAGCAGTTCGCTGCGCCGCGCGGCTACCTGCTCGATGCTGCCGCGCTCATCCGTTTCCAGCAGCAGGGTCACCTGGTCTCCAACGGCCACAGGGCTGCGGGATTCGCGGCGACCCCGTTTCAGCCGTCCGCGGATCGAGCTCTCGATTTCGCGCCCGCCGGCATCGACATAGCAGGTGCGCCCATGCACGCGAACAACGATGCCGCTGATGTGCTGCACGTTTTCGCTCATGGGCGGATTTGGCTCATGTTTTCGGTCCCGCCTGCCGATGAATGGGATACGTGACGTTGTGCCATCTTACTCGCGACCGATGAACCGGAAAGCGCGTGAAGCCGCTCATTGCCCTGACCCTTGTGCTGACCCTATCGGCCCTGGCGCCCCCGGCGCCAAGGGTTTTCGCCATTTCGAGCGGTGAGCCGGCAGTTGAACGTGTGACCGAGTATCTGGAGCGCTTTGACGGCCCCGTGCAGCGGGGAGTCTGGCTGCCCCTGGCCTCGAGCGAAGTGGAAGTCCGCTCAAGCAGTCCCCCGGTCATGTTCCTGGCCGCCGACAGCAAACTGGCCGAGATCGGAGTCCAGGAGGTGCTGGACGAGCCGGGCGAATACGCCGTGGGCTTTCGCTGGAACTACCAGCGCGCCACGCTGGCCGCGCTGAAGGACCTGGACCTGACCTACCCTCGCGCGGAGAAGCTGACCCGCAAGTGGTCGTGGCCCGACCAGACCCTCCACGAAATCGGCCGGCCCGCCCTGACGATGCTGGACGACGCCAGGGCCGGCCAGCGCCGCCTCGCAGGTCACCTTCACCTCGACGTCCTGCGTCTCGTGGCACGCTCCGCGCTCGGAAAGCTCAGTCGCACGGCCGCGGGCGGCTGGAACGGAGCGGGCCGCGCGTTGCTGCTGCTCTCGGGAAGGGAGTTTGCCGCGGTCATGGAAGAGGGGGCGAGGCTCCCGGCCGACGGCGAGCTGCTCTCGCGCCTGAAGCAGGATCACGAGACCATCAACCAGAAGGCCCGCGCCGCGATTGCGGCCCTGGGACCAGGCTGGCCCCTGGACCTCGAAGACCCCACCACGTGGACGGCTCCGGAACGCGCCTTGATCGGGGAGTTGGGGCTCAGCGCGCTCTTTGAACTGGAGCTGGTCGCGGCCGCAGCGCCGGCGTTCGCCCCCAAGATCGACTGGATGGCGCGGGAGATTTCGCGCCGCCACGCCCGCGAACTGCTGAATCGCCTCTCCGACTCCGACACGGAGCGTGCCGGAGCCGCCGCCGAGGGCCTTGCGTTGGACGACTTGGTCATCGTGGCCTTCTGCGCCGAAGCGCTTCAAGCCGAAGTGGAAACGCGCAAACGTGAGGCCGCCCTGGCCGAGTCGGCACGGGCCACAGCCCTGAACCAGGCCATCGACATCGTCAAGGGCACCCTGGAGTCATTGGCTTCCGGCCGCGAAGCCGCGCGGCAGTATCTGGATGCCGTGACCGAAGCCCTGACCGCGGGGGCTCCCACGGCGGCCCTGCGCGAGGCCCTGCTCAGACAGCGGCCCTGGAACCGGGCAGCAGGGGGCGCGCCTGCGATCCTGGGGGCATTGGCAGCCGCGCGTCGCAGCGCGGCCGCGCGCGAGGCGAAGCTGAGCTGGCTGGCCGCCATGATCCGCCAGCGCGAGAAAGACCCGGCGCAGGGGTTCCAGCCCGCTCTGGGTTACAACCCGGCGAACACCGGCATTGCCTACGACGCGCAGCGGCGCAAGGAACATGTCAGCGCCGCCGTTGAACTTACGGTGGTCCAGGGCCAGAGCGGCGTGCCCCTGGGTCTGTCGCCCGGCCGCAGCTACGAATTCTCCTATCGCGTGAAGGCCGTCAACACCGGCCCCGGGCGCCGCAACACCTTGGGCCACCAGAGCGCCTGGCTGGAAGTGATTCCACTCGACGCCGCAGGCCGCCCGCTGCCGGACAGTGATTTTGACGCGTCAATACTCTGGGGCCGAAACGCCAGGGATGGCGCGGCGGCCCGCGCGCCTGCCCACACCTCCACGGAAGAGGGAGAAGGCGGCTGGCTGACCGTGCGCACGACCATCGAGCAGGTGCCGGCGCGGGTGGCCGGCTTCACGCTGCGCCCGGTGCTTTCCAGCGTGCTGGGCGAGGGCGCCGTTTACTTTGACGATCTCACGCTCACCCGCATTTCTGAGGGGCTCGACGACGGCTTTGAAGCCGGCTCGGCGGCTGACGGCGGCATCACGGGCTGGGCGCGCCTGCTGGACCGGGAGCGTCTCATGTTGCCCTACTCCAGGCTCGAACTGGACGAACAGATGGTCTTTCGCGGCCGGCGCAGCCTGCGCGTGGAGCCGCGCGGGTTCAATGTCGCGCTGGCCTGCACCCGCGCCCTGCCCTTGCTGCCGGATCGCGACTATGAGTTCGAAGCGGCGCTGCGCTGCGAGTCCATGGAGGGCATGACGGCTCGCTTCGAGCTGCAACTCGTGGATCATGAAGGCCGCCCCCTCGGCCTCGCCGGCGCAACGGGCACGCTGCAGACAGCCGCCCGTTCCGACACGCGGGGCTGGAAGCTGGACCGGCTGCGATTGCCCGATATCGGCCCCCTGGGCGGCGCCGCCCAGGTGCGGATCTGCCTGCGTGTCGAGGGCGCCGAGCCGTCACACAGGGCCCGCGTGTGGCTGGACGACGTGCGGCTGAAGGAGTCACCGCAAGTGGTGCTGCTCTGTGCCCAGGGCGCAGAATACAGCGCGGCCGCAGACATCATCACGCTGGGAGAGAGCTGGCGCTGGCAGGTTCGCGGGCTGCCCGCAGGCCAGGGCTTCCGATTCGAGCTGTCTTTCACGGACAGCCTGCGCGGCGGCGAATTCGCGCCCTCCCTGGCGGGGCAGAGCGCCAGCAACCAGGGCGGCGTCATGAACGTGCCGTCTGAAGTCCGGTTCGCAAGGGCGGGCGTGGTCCAGGTGAATCTCAGGTTGTTCGACCCTGCCGGCCGCCCCCGCCTCGAGCACGGCGCGCGGTTTCTCGTGCAGGACGGGCGGCGCGAGGCCCTGCTCGGCAGCGGTTTGAGTCTCAGCGATCTTCCCTCACCCGATGCCTGGCGCATGCTGCGCCTGGCTTCGGGTTCCTGGGTAGCACTGGAGGCCGGCGTGGAACCTGACGCCGCCAAAGCACGCTTCATGGAGGGCCTGGGCCAGACCTCGACGCTGCTGGTTTTGCCCGGACCCAGGGGCGAGGCCTTTGCCCTCTCCGGGGCGGCACTTGGCGAACAGATGCCGCCCGCGCTGGAACGCTGGCGCGAGAAGGCCAAGGCCTGGCAACTGGGGCCCATGCTCGGGGCGCGCTGGGATGATGCGGCTGCCGACGCCGCCGCGGGCTTCGACCTGGCCCGAAGCCGGGCGGCTGCCGCCGGGGTTCCCCGTGCAACGCTGGTACTGCCGCTTGAGGTCGGCCGCGACCTGCGACCCGCCCTGGCGTCGTTTCAGGGCCGCTGGGAAGAAGCCGTGGATCTGGCGGGAAAGGCACTGACGCCTGACGAGATCGCCAACCTCAAGGCGCTCAGGCCCGGGGTGCTGCTCCTGCGCCGCGGAGAGGCATTCAACTTTGTAGTGGACGCTGCCTTGAGTCCCGCGGAAATGCAGGGGCGTCTCGAGCCCCTGGCCTCGCGCCTTTCATGGATGGATGAAGTCCTCGGTGCCGGACCCGACACGGTGCGCGCAAATGCAAAGCACCTTCTGGAGGGCGGAGCCTTGTCCGCGGGCAAGCTCTCCAATCTGCAGTTTGTGACGCTGGTGCCGCGCGAGGGAACGGCATGGGAGGTTGCAGCCGACCTTGCTGAGAAGCGCGCCCGCCTGGCCCGCCTGGGTTTTGGCCAGGTGCTGATCCATAATCCTGTCGATCTCGCAGGCGACGGCGCCGGACTGGTGGACATCAACGGCGAACCGCTGCCTGCGCTGGCGGCGTGGATTCAGGCCGCCCGCCTGTTTCAGGGCGCGCGGCGTTCGTCCCTGTCGCTTCCGCAGTGGCCGGCCGAGCACTTCCTGTTTGAGGCCGACAACGGCAGCCTGCTGGCCGCGCTCATGGGCAGCCCGCAGCGCGGCAGCCTGGCCCTGGGCCGCGGCGTAACCCTGCCGGATCTGGCGGGCAATGCGCCGCCTGGCACGCTGGATGATGACGGCAACCTGGCCGTGGATGCGGCGGCTGGCATGCGGCTGGTAGCCGGCATTGACCCCCTGCTGTTGCAGACGCTTGCATCCATCATTCACGGCGGCCAGTCCCTGAGGGCGGAGAGCGTCGAGCAGGAGGTGACCCTGCAACTGCGCAACCACTATCCCGGCCGCCTGCATGTCAGCGTCGAGGCCCTGCTGAATCTCCCCCATGGCCTGAGCGCAGCGCAGGCCCGCCTGCGCAACCGGGAAGGCGCGCTTTGCCCTGTCGATGCGGAGCTGTTCCTGCTGGGCAGCACGGAGGTCGGGGCCGAAGAGATCCTGAAGTTCTCTTTCCGGCTGCGGCCCATGCACGACATGCCGCTGGACCGGGCGGTCCTTCCGCTCAGGGTGACCTTGCGGCGGGAAGGATTCCGAGTGGCCTCGCGCCATGACTGCCCCCTCGCCGTGCAGGCGGACATCAGGCTCGACGAAGTGACCTTGACAACCGCGGGCCTGGGCAAGGAACCGGCGGACCTGACGGCCGGCGTGGCCAATGCCAGCGATCAGAGGCGAACGCTGATTCTGGACGTCCTGGGCGAGGGCTCGGGATTCTCACGGCGCTCCCGCCACGAGGTCGAGGCGGGCGCGTCGCGCCCTGCGCGCTTTGCCCTCAGCGAGGCGGAACTCGCCGCGCTGGAAGGCCGCGTGCTGCGCCTTTGCCTCAGTGAAAGTCCCGGCCAGCGCTTCTTCTGCGTGAGGCGGCGTGTGGTCAAGACCGGAAGCGGCTGGGCGCTTGAATCCCCCTGAGGTGCGTGGCCTGCTAAACTGTGGGCAAACCCCTGTCGGGCAGATACAAGTGCAGGCCTATGTCGCTGCGCACCAAGATCGCCATTGGCGTGGTAGCCGCCTCCCTGCTGCTGGCCTCAGCCCTCTTCGTGCTGGGCCTGCGCGCGCGCGACGACCTCAAAGCCGCAAGTGAAAAGCAGCGCGAAGCCACCGAGAAGAATCTTCGCGAATACCGCGAGGAGCAGCAGCGGGCGGCCAAGCGCGCCGTGGAGAGCCTGGTGCTGGCCTGGGTCGAGGAACTCATGGCCTATCCCGAGCCGGAGATCGCTTTCAAACTGCGGGATCCGGGCAACGGCATCCGTGAAACGGCCATCATCACGCTGGAAAAGGGTCAGCTCGAGATACAGCACCAGAAACCGGAGGGCAGCAACGCCCAGCCGAGTACCGACGAGCGCGCCGCCATCCATCGCGTGTTTGACGCGCGGCGGCGGGAGTTTCACGACGACGTGCTCTTCCTGCCCTACCCGCGCCAGACCGACCCCGAAGGCCGCTGCACGCGCGTGCTGCGCCTGCGCCTGAACATCGCCCAGGCGCCGGCGCCGGTGCTGCCGGATGCCGAGGCGCCCAACCTGGCCCCCCTGGCCTTCGTGGCCTTTGTGACGCTGGGCGTGGCCATGACGGGCGTGTTTGTGCTGTTGACGTTTGCGCTGCGGCGCTTTGTGCTGGCGCCGCTTGACAACGTCCTGGCTGACTCCCAGATGATCGTGAAGGGCACGGCGGGCCTGCAGGTCAAGGGGCTCAAGGGCGGAGACGAAGTTGCCACGCTGGTGTCCGCCTTCAACGGCATGTTCGCCGAACTGAAGGCCTACCAGCAGGATCTCGAGGGCAAGGTCAAAGACGCCACGCGCACGATCCAGAAACAGCAGCAGTCACTGGTCATCGCCCAGCGCCTCGCGGCCACCGGCACGCTGGCAGCGGGCCTGGCTCACGAAGTGAACAATCCCCTGTCCGGTATGCTCAATGCCGCGCGCCGCCTGAAAATGCGCGAGGGCCTCGATGAACGGGCGCGGGACTACATCGGCCTCATTGAGGAAGGCCTGGGCCGCATCGAGGAGCTGATGAAACAGATCCTCGATTTCTCGCGCCGTCGCGACATGAAGCCCGAGCGCTTTGAGGCCTCGCGGCCTCTCCGCCGCTCCCTGCCCCTGGTCAAGCACCGGCTCGAAAAGCGCAAGATCCAGATCGAGGAGGATATCGCCTCCGACGTTCCCCTGGTCTACGGCAACGAAGAAGAACTGGGACAGGTCCTCATGAACCTCGTCATCAACGCGGCCGATGCCGCGCCCGAGGGCGGCACGGTGCGCGTCAGTGTGACAGCAAACGCGCGCGGCGGCGTGGATTACGCCGTTGAGGACAGCGGCAGCGGCGTACCCGATGAAATCAAGGACCGCATCTTCGACCCGTTTTTCACGACCAAGGAGCCCGGCAAGGGTACGGGCCTGGGACTCTCCATCGTGCATACCGTCGTGTCCAACCACGGCGGGCAGGTGCGGGTGGAACGCAGTGAGCGCCTGGGAGGCGCACGCTTTGTGGTGGAGCTGCCGCCGGCAGACAAGCAGGAAAGCCGCCGCATCGAACGCAGCGAGGTCTGACGGCCGCTTCAACGCGCGGCCAGGGGCTTGGGGTCCTTCAGCCATGCCACCCAGGCCGCCTTGTCGCGCCCGAAATCTTGACCCGTCAAGTCACGGAGGCGGGCGGCAATGCTCCATTCCAGATGGAGATTGCCCCCCTCTCCGAGCATCTGCGCCAGCAACAGCAGCTCGGCCCCGGAGGTGTCGAGGCGCAGCGTCGGCGACAGCCTCGCCCATGCGGCAAAACGCGACCGCGGCGCCAGGCTGCCGTCAAGCACCTGGGCCAGATCTTCGTTGAGCGCCTCTGTCTGGGGCAGGGGCGGCTGCGCCGCAGCGACAGAGCTTGGCGGCGATGGCGGCAGCTCCTCCTGCTGCACGGCCACGGGAGGTTCCTCGGCCATGGGCGGCGGAGCCGGCGCTGCGGGCCCGTAAACTTCCTGGCTTGGCCTGGGCCGATTGGGTGGCACGGTCTCCTTCCACTGCCGCGGTGCGGCATGTGGCTGGATGAGAAGCGGAGCCGAAGGCGTGCTGCCGGCATAGGCGTCCACGGCCTTGAGCAGGTCGCTCCCCCGCGCACAGGCAAGCTGGTTGCGCGCATCGTAGGGATTTTCTCCGGGGGCCGGGGCGAGCTTTCCCAGTCCGGGGCCCAGGGGGCGATCTTCGGCCGGCGGCGCCCCCTGCGGGAGGCCCTCCATAGCGGCCCCCCACCCAAAGGCCAGAGCCATGACCGCCAGGCCCACGGCAACACCCAATGCAGAAACCAGCACGCCGAAGACCTTCAAGTCTCCCAGTGAAAGGGCCACGGCAGCGCGTGTCTGAGCCATGGCGGCCTGGGGTCCCACCTGCTCGACGATGGGTTTCACCTTCCGCGTGGGAAGGTTGTCCAGCACCTGCGGGGGTATGTCGTGTTGCGCCATGGACGAAATGATAGCCGACCGATCGCATTTTACTCTTTTTATGTTTTGAATGTTGTCACGGTCAGGGCAAAGAAAACCGCCCGGCATGGGCCGGGCGGTTTGAAAGGCTGCAAATCGAGCTACTTGGCCGTGCGGCGATCGGGAGCGGGCTCGTGCGGGAACACGGCCTGAGCCTTGGCCACCTCAAGGCGCTGCGCGTCATTGAGCGGAGCACGACCAAGCGCCATGCCGGCCTCGTTGCGCGTGTCGGACACACGGCGGATGGCAGCTTCGAGACGGTCCGGGTTCTCGATGGTGTCCAGGGCGATCTCGTAGCGCAGCATCTTGAGCAGAGCCTTGTAGGCATCCTCGTTGAAGGACTGCGGGTGATAGTGGAAGCACTGGCCCAGCGCGAAGCAGGCTGCGGTGCGAACCTCCGGCTCGTCCACCAGATCTTCGCTGTTCAGGGTGTCAATCAAGTTGGGCAGCAGGTTGGTACGCACCCAGCCGGCGTCAACGCGGCGCGAGTCGGCCACCAGGGCCCCGATGGCGCGACAGATGGCTGCACGGGCTTCACTGGTGCGACCGTCAAGGCGCAGGCCGCCGGAGAGTGCCACCAGCAGCTTGCGTACGTCATACTTGGTGGCACCGGGGTTGAGCTTTTCCAGAGCCTGAGCCGCCAACTCGACCAGTTGGTTCGTCTTGGCCTTGGCACCCTCCGGGTTCTTGTCCCAGAAATTCTGGAGCACCGCCTTGATGGCCGCAGGATCAGTCCCGTACTCGGGCGAGTACGAGAAGAAGCTCTGATCCGTCAGAGTCTCGGAGGCCCGGGCCATGACCGGCGCCAGGGTCGACTTGCGCTCGTCCATCTCGGCCTGCTTGCATGCCAGCAGGATCGGGATCATCCGGGTGCGCACGTCCGCCGCCAGAAGGTCAAAGATCGTCTCAAGGCGGGTGTTGGCTTCGCGCTTGAAGGAGTCCTTCTGGGGCTCCCAGTAGTAGGTCGGAGAGAGCGCCAGGTCTCCCTGAATGATGATGGCATCCACAAGAGGCTGCAGCGTGGCCGTGCGCGCACCGTCTTCCAGCGTGCGAACGCCAACGCCGTTGATGCCCATGCTCTCGAGGTCGGCGAGCAGGCGGTTGCGCAGGGCCTCATCCTCGGCAATGACCAGCACACTGCGCGCGGCCGTTTCCTGCAGGGCCGTGGTCATGACCTGCTCGACGATGGCGTTGTTGCCGAAATCCTTCTCGCGGGCCAGCCGGGTCAGGGCCCGGGCCGCCGCATAGCGCACCCGGCGATCGGGATCTGTCAGGGCGCGAACCAACGGGGCCGCGGTGTTGGTGCCGATGTTGGCCACTACATCCTGCTCGGCCAGAGCGTCACAGAGGGCCACGGAAACTTCGGGGTAACCGTCTGCCAGGCTGCGCTCCAAGGCCAGATAGAGGCGGGTGGTACCCGTAGAGGCCGCAAGCCCAAGGCCGCGCGAGGTGGGCAGCATGCCGCGCACGCCGATGGTGCTGAGAATGAAGGCGCGTTCGGCCTGGTCCTGGCTGCTGTAGCGGGCCTTGGCCTCGATGAACATGTGCATGCGGATGCACGAAAGCAGGGCCTCCGTAGACCGCACAAAGGCGTCGTTCTGGGCATTGCCGCCTGCAGCCGTGAGGCCAAGCTCGAAAGCCTGCAGCGCCGACTCTTCAGCCAGCACGTCGGCATAGGCCCAGAGCGGAACTTCCTGGCCCAGCAGCTTGCGTTCGCCGGCGGCTTCCACCCACTTCCATACAGTGTAGGTGCGATCCGTCCCGTGCAGCAGCACCGGCAACTGGCCGGCGTAGGTTGTGCCCACCAGGCGGTTCTTGTAGTAGCCCCCCGCCGCATTGTTGCGGTAGTAGCTTTCCGCCTGGAAGAACCAGAGCTCGCGGGCCGACTCAATCTTGCGCTCCTGCTCGGGCATCATGGCCCGCAACTTCGATACACCCAATCCGCAGGCCTGCACCACCTGGCTTTCCTCGCCGCGCATCTGGAAGTGCTTGGCCAGTACAGGCAGGGCGCGGGGGTCCGAAAGATCAGAGAGGGCGAGGGCCGCCGTCTGACGCACCAGGGCGTTCTCGCTCTGCATGCACTGAATGACGGCGTTGACCGCCTGGGCACCCAGCGTCGCCAGCAACGCGCGCGAGCGGTAGCGGTAGCTCTGGCTCTCGCTGCCCATGTACTTCTCAGCGATCTCCGGAACCGCGAAGTCGCCGAAGCGATCCCTGATCTGCGCCGCGCGCTCCAGGTTGCGCACGTCGTTGGCGTCGTTCATGTAGTCGGCCACGAGCGCGCTGATCTGTTCGGCGTTGTTTTCGCGCGAAGGGTAGCCGGCCTTCTTGCGCCCGGCCAACACCCACTTGCCAAAGCGCGAATAACGGCCCGAGAGGCCCGCGTCGGCAATGTTGTTGTTGACGAAATCCAGAGCCAGTTGCTCGTTGATCTCGTCGCGCAGCATGCGCGCCTGTTCGTCCGTGGGGTTCTGGGCCAGAGCCTCGTCGAACTTCGAGATCGCACCCCGGTAGTCGCCGCGCTTGTAGAGCTTGAGGCCCTCGCGCGTCTTTTCCAGAACCGGGTCACCCGCCTGAGCCAGCGTCGGCTCGGAGGTCGGCATCAGCACAAAGGCGGCAACAACAGAAACGCTCAGCGCGGCAATGACGACCACGCGACGCAGAATGCTCTGCAGCATCGGGAAAGCACTCCTTCGGGGGGAGCCGAGGTTTGTGGCTTGGGCGCAATGCTAACGGGGGCGGGAAATGAGTCAAGCGCCTGCGCACAGGGCGGTTGGAACATGACCCGCGCATGACCGCCCCGGCGCTTTCGAGAACTATTTGCATAGACACCATAATATGTAAAATATATAAAATACGGAGGAGGCACCCGTGGCCGGCATTCAATCCCAGGCAACCTTTCACGAGCTACTGGCCCAGTACGACCTCGCCCTCGCCCGCCTGGGCCAATCCCACGACGAACTGCTGGCCCGCGTTTCCGAGCTGCAATCCGAGGTCGCCCGCAAGAACGATCTTCTGGCTCACAAAGAGCGTCTCGCGGCGCTGGGCGAAGTTGCGGCGGGAGTGGCTCACGAAATCCGCAACCCACTGGGCGGCATCCGGCTCTACCTCGACCTGCTGGACCAGTGCGGACTCAGCGCCGACGGCGCCGCCACCGTTGAGAAGATCCGCCGTGTGGTCTCGCGGCTTGATCGCGTGGTGCGCGACGTGTTGCTGCACAGCCGCGAGTTGCAGGTACAGGCGCGAGGCGTCACGCTGTGCAGCATCATCATGGACGCGGTGAACTGCGCCGCACAGGAGATGGGCGACGGCGCCATTACGCTGGACGTGGAGGTGGACGAAGGCCAGGTGCGGCTGGATCCGGACCTCACTTCGCGACTGGTGCTCAACCTGCTGGCCAACGCCGTGCAGGCCATGCCCGACGGAGGCACGCTGCGTGTCCTGGGCCGCCTCACGACCGAGTGCTGCACCATTACCGTCGAAGACGAGGGTCCGGGCATTGCCCCGGAACGTCTGGGTTCGCTGTTCTCGCCCTTTTTTACCACCAAGGCAAGCGGCACGGGGCTTGGGCTTTCGCTGTGCCGCAAGATCGCGCAGGCCCAAGGGGGCGCCATGGAAGCCGAGAACCGGCCGCAAGGCGGCGCGCGCTTCATCTGCCGTTTGCCACGAGTCAGAACCTGAGCACGCCCGACATCCACAGCAGGCCCGCGACACCCACCAGGGCCAGCACCAGGACAATCAGAACCAGGACGAGCCGGCCGCTGCCGCCGGCCGGTGCGGGGTCGGTTTGGCGCCAGTCTTCGTGGGAAGCGAAGAGACCGGCATTATCGCTCCGTTGCTCGCCGTCAGGAAGCTGGGGCAGCTCCTGAGTGGAGCTGGGAACGGTCTTCTCGCTGGCCTCGGCTCCCTTGATCACGAACTGGAACACCTGCTCACCGACCGCCACCTGATAACCATGGGCCAGGGCAGTCTCTCCGGTAATGCGCTGGCCGTTGACCTTGGTGCCATTGATGCTGCCCGCATCGGTAATGAACCATTTGCTGCCCGCCCGCGAAATGATGGCGTGGCTCGATGACGCCTTGGTGTCATCGCGCAGGACGATGGCGTTGTCCGCGCCACGCCCGATGGTGGTCACATCCTTCTTCAATGTAGTGACTCGCTCCGGGTGGCTGCCGGAAACCAGCACCAGCGCGGCCTGAGGCTCTTCCTCCGTTACGGGCGCCGCGTTGTACATGGTGGCCACGCCGAGCATGAGTTCGGTGGCCGTGGGCCCGCCGGTCAGCTCCAGCACAATGTTCTGTTTGCCGACGGTAATCACATCGCCGGGATGAACTACGGCCTGGCTGACGCGACGACCGTTAAGGAACGTGCCCGAAGTGCTCTTGAGGTCCTCGAGGGTCCAGGATTCTTCGTCTCGGGGCGAAAGCCTGCAATGGCTGGCGCTGACGGTCGCATCGGCCACCAGCACATCGGCGGGTGCCTTGCGCCCGATAATGACCGCGGCCCCTATCGCGCGAGGGGCTAGGTCGGACTTCTGAAAAACGAGCCTGAACATGGCACACGATATTCGGATGGCGCGCGCCCGTTGGCAACCACCATTTGCCCCCCACCCTGCCGCTTGGCATTGGCAAATGCACCCGGGTTTTGGCTAAGTTGCCGCCATGGCACGCGGCGAAGACTCTCCCGCCATGAAACACTTCCGTGAGCTGAAGGAAGCTCACGGTAACGCCGTGCTTCTCTACCAGATCGGCGACTTTTTCGAGACCTTCTTTGACGACGCCAGGGAGATCGCCCGTGTCCTCGGCATCACCCTGACGTCGCGCGGAGAGCAGCTCGACGGGCAGGCCATCCCCATGGCCGGCTTTCCCCTTCGGGCCCTGGATCAACACCTGCCCCGCCTGCTTGAGGCGGGGCTGCGCGTGGTGGTTTGCGAACAGACCGAAGACAGCGCCCTGGCCAAGGGTCTGGTCAGGCGCGAGGTCACGCGGGTGATCACTCCCGGCACGGTGACGGAGGATTCCCTGCTCGACGCCCGCAAGGCCAACATCATCGCGGCCTGGGTTCAATCAAGGAAGTCCTGCGGCCTGGCCTGGGCTGAACTGGCCACAGGCCGCTTCCTCTGCGCGCAACTGTCCCGAGACGAGTTGCCCTCGGCGCTGGCCCGTCTGGAGCCCGCTGAACTGCTGCTTTCCGAAAGCTGCTGGTCGAGGGAGCGCGATGAACTCCAAGCCCTGCGCGCCCTGACCCCCGCAGCGCTGACGGCGATACCCGACTTCAGCTTCGATGAGTCCCGGTCAGTCAGCGTGCTCAAGGCCCATTTCGGCGTGCAGACACTTGCCGGCTTCGGCTTTGACGCTTCCGGAGGCATGGAGCTGGCCGCCGCCGGAGCCCTGCTCAGTTACCTGCAGGAAAACCAGCGCGGCAAGCTGGCCCACCTGCGCAGCCTGGAGCGATTTGAGCCGGCAAGCGTCATGCCCCTGGACCGCGCAACCCTGGACGCCCTGGAAGTTGTGGCAACGCTGCGCGGACGAGAACGGAAAGGTTCCCTGCTCGACTGCATCGACGAAACCTGCACCAGCATGGGAGCCCGCGAACTGCGCTCGTGGCTCGTCAATCCCCAAACCGAACTGCGGCGCGTCAGTGCGCGCCATGCCGCCGTCGAAGAACTGGTGCGCACGCCGCGGCGACTCAAGCTGCTGCGCGAGGCCCTTGATGGTTTGCCGGATTTGGAGCGCCTCGCCGGCAAGGTGGGCGCGTCCCGGGCGCTGCCCCGCGATCTCGCCTCCCTGCGCGAGGCCCTGGCGCGCCTGCCCCTGATCAAGAACGCCACGGCGGGCGCGGAGAGCTCGCTGCTTGCCTACGCGGGCGACACGCTCGACGCACTGGACGACCTGCGTGGCCTACTCGCGGCCCAACTGGCCGATGACCCGCCGCAGGCGGTGCGCGACGGCGGGGCCATCCGGGAAGGGGTCCATGCCGAGCTCGACGAGTTGCGCGCCCTGGGTCGGGACGGCAAAGCCTTCATTGCCCGCTTCCAGGAAGAGGAAGCGCGACGCAGCGGCATTGCGTCGCTGAAGGTGGGCTACAACTCGGTGTTCGGTTACTACATCGAGGTCACACACGCCCAGGCCGCGAAGATTCCCTCCAACTACATCCGGAAGCAGACGCTCAAGGGCGCCGAGCGCTACATCACGCCCGAGCTCAAGGACTACGAGTCCAAGATCCTCAACGCCGAGCGCCGCATCCAGTCCCTCGAAGCCGAGCTGTTTTCGCGCCTGCGAGAGCAGGCCGCCGCCCACTGCGGCAGGCTGACCTCCAGCGCCCGCCTGATTGCCATGCTCGATGCTCTGGCCAGTCTCGCTCAGGTGGCACAGACAAGGGGTTGGGCGCGGCCGCTCATGGATGAAAGCAGGGAACTGCGGCTGGTCGAAGCGCGGCACCCGCTTTTGGAGCGCGCGCTGGATGCCGGCAAGGTCGTGCCCAACGACTGCGAGCTGGGCGAAAACCGCCCCATGGCCATCGTCACGGGACCCAACATGGCCGGAAAGAGCACTTACGTGCGAACCGTAGCCCTGTGCGTGCTGCTGGCGCAGGCCGGCAGCTTTGTTCCGGCGCGTGAGGCGCGCGTGGGACTGTGCGACCGGATTTTCACGCGCCTGGGCAGCGCCGACGACATAGGTCGGGGCGCCAGCACCTTCATGGTGGAAATGGCGGAGACAGCCAACATTCTCAACCACGCCACGGCACGCAGCCTCATCGTGCTGGACGAAGTGGGGCGCGGCACCAGCACCTATGACGGCGTGTCCCTGGCCTGGGCCATTTCCGAGTACATCCTGGGTGAGTTGGGGGCTCGTACGGTCTTCGCCACCCACTACCACGAGCTGACGCAACTGGCCCAGAAATACACCGGCGCCCGAAACCTGAATGTGGCCGTGCGCGAGTGGAACGACGAGCTGATCTTCCTTCACAAGATCGTCGAAGGCGGGGCAGACCGCAGCTACGGCATTCACGTGGCCAAGCTCGCGGGGATCCCCAGCGCCGTGGTGCAGCGTGGCAAGGAGATACTCTCCAGGCTTGAGGCCGACAGCCCGTCACTCGCGGGCGGCCCGGCCGGGGCCGCGACGCCGGGCGACCAGCGCCAAGGGCCCGCGCTCAAGCGGCCAAGAGCCGTCCAGCTCAGCCTGTTCACGGTCAACGAGCACGCCGCCATTCGCGCCCTGCGGGGCCTTGACCTGTCAAGTATGACACCCGAGCAGGCCCTGGCCGAGCTTCTCAACCTCCAGAAACTGGCGCGCGAGTAACCTCACGCCGCCACGGTGGCAAGGTAGGTCCGGGGATAGCGGCGCGAGAACGCCGCCAGCACTTCGGCTTCGTAGCCGTGGTCAAAGCCCATGTTGAACAGCAGCAGACCGCCCACCCAGGCGCAGTCGGCCGCGCTTTCGCGCGACAGTGTGTCGGCGAAGAACCCGTCTCCCACCAGGTCCAGCAACTCGTGCACGAACCAGGCATGCCCCTCCGCGGCCGTGGCATCACAACGCAGCCGCAGCAGTTCGCCCAATGCCCCGGCATCGCGGGAGCTGGCGCGGCGATAGAGCGCGCGATAGTCCATGCCGCGCTCGGCGGCCAGCTTCAGAATGTCCTCGGCCTGCCACTCGTCGCCTTCGGGCAGCCGCAGATCCACGGCAAACAGGCGTGAAGACTCCACGGGCTGCCTGGGCGCAACGGAAGCGCCGAACATGCCCGACTGGTAGCTGGCAAGACGGGAGCTGATTTCAGCGGCGTTCATGGCAGCTCAGACCGGTACCAAGGTCCCGCTGCGAATCAGCGAGGCCATCTGGGACCATCGGCAATTGGACGCACCGAACTGAACTCGTGCCGCAAGTGACGCTATGCTGGCGGGATGCGCGTGCGCATCTGTGACTTCGCCCAGGCGCCTCCATCCGGCCGGGGGGTCTGCTTTCAGGACCCCTCGGGCCGCCATTGGGCGCTGTTCAATGACAACGGGACCTTTCACCTCTTCGAAGATCGCTGTCCCCACATGGACTTCCCCATCCACGACGGCGACATCCGGCGCGGCATCGTGACCTGTCCCTGGCACCACTGGCAGTTCGATGTGCAAAGCGGCGCCTGCCTGCTCCATGAGCGCATCAGGCTCTCCAAGCTGGAGGTACAGGTGGACGAAGGAGTGATCTACGCCCTGTGGCCAAAGACCGGTTAGGCGGAGTTTCCCCCAGCGCATCCCTGCCAGCCAGTGGCTTTATTCGGGCCGGTTTCCTTGTATCTTCGCGGCCCTGATCACAGGAGTGCAGTCATGCCAGTCGTTGACATGTTGATGCCCAAGATGGGCGAGTCCATCGCTGAAGCCACCATCGTGACCTGGCGCAAGAAGCCCGGCGACGCCGTAAAGAAGGACGAGATCATCCTTGAAATATCCACCGACAAGGTGGACAGCGAAGTTCCCGCCCCCACTTCCGGCGTACTGACGGACATTCTCTTTGAGAAGGACGCGACCGTCGAAGTAGGCAAGGTGATTGCCCGTATCGACACCGACGGCCAGGGCGGCTCAGCTTCGGCGCCGGCCCCGGCCAGAGCCGCAGCGCCCACTGCGGCGCCGGCCCCTGTCGCTTCCCACGTTGCCGCGTCTGCACCGGCCAAGGCGCCCTTGGCCGTGACGGCGGGCGGGTCCACGCCTGTGCCGCGCCACGACGGCAGGAATTTCTATTCCCCCGTGGTCCGGGCCATGGCCAGGGAGCACGGCGTTTCGCTGGAGGAAATCAGCCAGCTTGAAGGCAGCGGCAAGGACGGCCGGATCAACAAGAGTGACCTTGAGGCTTACCTCGCGCAGCGCAAGGCCGCTCCTGCCCCAGATACCCGCAAGGCCGCGGCACCCGCTTCAGCGCCCGCGCCTGTCGCGGCGGGCCCTGCCTCCGCGCCCCGCGACGCCTTTGGCCCCAAGCGCACACTGGAGCAGTTGGGCCTCGACCCCAAGCGCGTGGAGGTGGTCAAGATGGGCACGGTGCGCAAGGCCATCGTCAAGGCCATGCGCAACACGCTCGATACCGCCGCGCACGTCAGCCAGGTTCACGAAGTGGACCTCACGAACATCGTCAAGTTCCGGGAGGCGATCAAGAAGCGCTTCGTAGCCGACTACGGCTTCAACCTGACCTATACAAGCTTTTTCATCTGGGCCGCGTGCCGCGCGCTGGAGGCGTTCCCCATGGTGAACTCGATGATCAACGGCGACGAGATCATCGTGAAGAAGTTCGTGAACTTCGGATTTGCCGTGGCGCTTGATAACGGCGATTTGATCGTGCCCAACATCAAGAACGCGCAGGACCTGAATCTGGTCGGCATTGCGCGCGCAGTTGATGATCTCGGCAAGCGCGCCAAGGATGGCGGCCTGACTCCGAACGACACGAGCGGCGGCACGTTCACGCTCACCAACGTGGGCAGCTTCGGCCCGATCATGGGCATGCCGCTGATCAACCAGCCGGAAGTCGGCATCATGGGCGCGGGCAAGATTGTCAAACGCCCGGTCATGGTCACCGAGGATCTCTGGGGCTTCCGCGACATGGTGTACCTGTCGCTCAGCTTCGACCACCGCATCGTCGACGGCGCGCTCGCCGGCCGCTTCATGATGCGCGTCGAGCAGGAGCTCCAGAACTTCGATACCAAGAGTACGGGCCTGGAGCGGCGCGGCTAAGCCCTCCGCCCGCTCGGGAGACTGACATGAGCCAGCACATAGCTACGATTCAGGCCATCTATGCGGCCTTTGCCAAGGGCGACGTGCCTTCAATTCTTGCCCACCTCGCGGAAGACGTGCAGTGGGAATGGGGTTGGGCGCAGGATTCCGGTATCCCCTGGTACAAACCGGGCAAGGGAAGGAAGCATGTGGAGGGCTTCTTCGGCGCCCTTCGACAGGTAGAAATCAAAAAGTTCCAGCCCCTGGCCCTGCTCGGAGACAATCAGTGGGTGGCAGTGCCGATTGACCTCGAGGCCAAGGTCGTTGCCACCGGCAGGACGGTCAAGGAAGTCGAGATGCACCTCTGGGGTTTCAACGAGGCCGGCAAGGTCAACAAGTTCCGCCACTACGTGGACAGCCTCGCTCACTTCAAGGCGTTCAAGGGCCAGTAGGCCTCTGGGGGCGCAGGCTCCGGCGGGTAACGATGCAAACAGCCCCACTCAGGCGTGGCAAAACCAACCTTGGCCCTCGGCCTGCGTGGCTGCGCGTGACGACACCCACCCACGGGCGCGTGGCCGAGCTTGACGCGATCGTTGCGCGCGAGAAATTGCACACTGTTTGCGAATCTGCCGCTTGCCCCAATCGCGGCGAGTGCTGGTCTCTGGGCACCGCCACCTTCATGATTCTGGGCAACGTTTGCACACGCTCGTGCGGCTTCTGCAACATTCTCTCGGGGCGGCCGAGCGAGCTTGACCTGGACGAGCCGCGCCGTGTGGCCGCGGCTGTGGCCTCGATGAAACTCAAGTTTGCCGTGGTCACGAGCGTCAATCGCGACGACCTGGCCGATGGCGGCGCAAGCATCTGGGTGGCGACAATTCGCGCCATTCGCGAGCGCTGCCCGCACACCGGAATCGAAGTGCTGATCCCCGACTTCCAGGGCAACGAAGCCGCGCTGGACATGGTGTTCCGCGCGCGGCCTGACGTGCTCAATCACAACGTGGAAACGGTGCCGCGCTTGTACGTGCCCGTGCGCCCGCAGGCGAATTTCGCGCAGTCGCTGCGCGTGATTTCGCGCGCCAAGCAGGCGGGTTTGATAACCAAAAGCGGGATGATGCTGGGCCTGGGCGAAGAGATCAGCGAAGTCCGCGATGCAATCAAGCAATTGCGCGAAGCGGGCTGCGACATCCTCACGCTCGGCCAATACCTGCAGCCCGCGCCGGAGAATCTGCAAGTCGTGCGCTACGTTCATCCGGACGAATTCGCGGAGTTGAAGGTGCTCGCATTGGCATTGGGTTTCAGGAAGGTCGATTCCGGCCCGCTCGTGCGCAGCAGCTATCACGCCGAAACAGCGGCGGGTCTGCATTCAATAGCCCCGAGTGTCAGCGAGGGGCCCGGATAGTTCTTCCGTGAGAGAAATCCGCCGGACTGTTCTCACGGTTCGCTCCGATAGGTCTTGATTTGCCGCACATAAGGATTGCATGCCCTGCGTAACCATCGCTGATCGCAATCGTGTCGTCGAGATTCCCGCCGGTTGCTCGATTCTTGAGGCACTCGAAATGGCGGGCGTGAACATCATGCATGCCTGCGGCGGCAACTGCATCTGCGGCACCTGCAACGTCGAGGTGCTCGCGGGTCATGAGCACCTCCCTCCGCCTGCCGAAGCCGAGCGCCTGATTCTCAAGAAGCTCAAGCGCCAGGGCCCCAACGTGCGGCTGACCTGCCAGGCTCATCCGGTCGGCGACGTAACAATTCAGATTGGACTTTGAGCTGACAGTCCCGGCCATCCGGCGCCGGGTCAGGGCGCGCTTTCATGAGGATTCCGCTCACGTTTCCTACGTCGGGCTGACCCACTTCGACATCAGCGCGGCCGCGGGATAGCACAGGATCGCGCCGGCGCCCCACGCCGGCTCCTGGGGCATCAGGGCGAGTGCAATGGCGGCCATCATCAGGCACTCCCCGCGGATTCCAAGCCCGACACAGCGGCCCAGATTGCGCGGCGTTGGCTCCTGGCGCGCCCGCAACAGCGCATAGGACAGCCAGAGGTACAACGTGGCGGCGATGACCATCGGCAGCAGGTCCTCGATCAGGGGGTGGCCGCGGTCGCCCTGCACCAGCGCCCAAAGCGGCACGGCGAAGGTGACCGGCAGCAGCGCAGCCTGTACGAGCCCAAGGGCCCGTCGGCCCCCTCCGCGGTCTTCGAAGAGAGACACCAGGGTCACCAGCCAGAAGTAGGCAAGCACGGCTGCGAACACTACGGGAACAACGCCAAAGGGCGAGCCCTCGCCGCCCGACAAGGCGTAAAGCGGCAGCAGGACATGCAGGCCGCGCGCAAACGCCAAGGTGGCAACGCCCAGCAAAGCCGCTACGGCACTGAGCCTGACCTGGCCGCGTTCAACCTTTCCCAGGGCCAGCGCATTGTATGCAAGCGTGGCGAGGGCCAACACGAGGGCCGGTGTCGCGCAGCCTGCGAAAATTGAAGACGTCAGCCCCAGCGCATAGAGCAGGCCGGTGACGAGCGCGGCGGCCTCCGTTGAAATGGCGCCGGTCACCATGGGGCGCGGCTTGTTCAGTGCAGTGTCTTTATGGCGGTGAAGCAGGTCGTTGAGTCCCATACCGCCGAGGTAAATTCCGATGGTGGTGAGCACCAGCCAGGGCAGCTTCTCCTGCACGTAGAGAGTGCGGGAGGCATGGGGAAGGGCCGCCAGCGCCAGGGCGCTTCCGCCCAGCACGTCGGCCAGCGCGGATGGCAGAGCGGAAACTCGCAGCAGCTTGAGGGCGCCCTTGAGCACAGCGGAAGTCTAGCGCCCTGCATGGACGGGCGCGAAACCAAAGCCCCACGCCCGTCAGTGGCCGGACATGCCGTTGGAGGGCCTGCGCTTGCGCGTGGGTCGGCCCGCTTCGATGGGACCGGACTTGCTGCGCCCCCCGACTTCCAGCACCGGGACCACCCTGGCGCTGCCGCGATGGACCACGGGCAGCTCGCTCACGTAGCCCGTACATCCGGCGTATTCGCCCCTCACAGCGAAGGCCGACAGCAGGCGACAGGCCCCGCGGCCGGCAGGCGCAACACCATCCACATACTCCTGAACGATGTCGCCTCTGCCCAGGCCTTCCTCAATGCGTGCCAACCACTGCTCGCGCGTGACCATGACACCCGGCGTAACCTCGCTGCCGCCCATGGAGTTGCCGGCCTTGAGCACAAATCGCTCCGGGCGGTCAGACACATAGCTGAGAAGGTCAATGGTGTTGCCATGAAAGTCCGTGCGGCGGGGCGAAAGCTTGCGAGTCCAGGGCAGCACGCGGGCCTTGATCTCGCAGTCCATGGGGCTGAAGAACCCGTCAAAGTCGCGCGTGGTCAGAACCTCCAGCGCCAGGGGCGAACTTGCCGGCCGCACACGCAACGGATTGACCAGCACTGCCGCCCGTCGTGCAACCGCATCGATGAATTCAGAAAGCAGTACCTTGCGGACCGCAATGTCCTGAACGGTTACCGACCGATAAATCAGGTCAAACCTTGTCTTGCCGCGCCGAAGCTGCCTGGCGTCGCGGTCGAACACGAACTCGCGCGGGTCCACGCGCTCGGCGAGATAGCCGCGCTGGCGCAACTCCGCCAACAGGCTTTCCTGCGCGGGGCGGGCGTCGGTTTCGCGCCAATCAATGATGGCGATGTTGGGACGCTGGCCGGGCGTGCCGCGCTCTTGCCACACGGCAAGAAACAGGTCCGCCAGCAGTTCCGGGCCCGGCGCGCTGGCCTGGGCGCGGCCCAGTGCCGTGCCGCGCGTGCGGCTGTGTGCCAGGAACTGGCGTTGAAGGCAGGAGGCCAGCAGGGCGCCCCGGGGTGCATCGAGCCCGGCATCCACCAGTCGCGGGCCTCCGGCCAAGGGCAGGAAATCAAGGCGCGCGAATTCCAGACTGAGGCGGCAATCGGGTTCGAGCCTGAGCAGTTCTTCGTGATGGCTTGAGATCTCGAGCTGGCGCAGGAAGGCCGCGTTGGCCAGGGCCATGCGATTGATCTGCTCGAACATTCCACATAGGGCGCGAACCGTGCGCGTCAACTCGCGCACCAGCGCGGGCTCTATGACCAGCGGCTCCACTGCGATGGGAGGCGGGGCGGGCGTGCCGTAGCCGGCCCTGGCCAGTTCAAGCGCGAGATCGCGCTCAATTTCGGCGGCGGCATCAGGGCTCACTTGCTGCTGCCACGCCTCGGAAACGGCGTCAGCCTTGTCGACCTTGGCCGTCGTGACCAAACGCTCGCCCGGCGCTGTCATGCGCTCTTCCCCAAGCCCAGTTTACGCCACCGCATCATACCCTATAGTCGTTTCAAGGTTGCACGAAAGAATGGGGTGGATCGTGAAGAATCTTCTCGCGCTCATGTTTTTGTTTGTGTTTTTTCACGGCGTGAGTGCTCAGGATAGTGCGCCCGCGCCGGAAAAACCCACGGCTGAAACACCTCCTGCCAGGACAACCTCCAGCTACGGCGACCCCGTCACCATGGAAGTTCCCCGCTCCGTCAAGGAGGCCATCCGTGACCAGGGGGTCGCCATAACGCGCCTGTCCCTGGAGTTCGAAAAACGCGAAGCCAAGGACGGAATCTCGCTCGAATACGAGGGCATGCGCACCGAGAGCCCGGTCATCTTCGCCGCGTTCATTGGCGACAAGTGCGACCAGGAACTCACCTACAAAGACTGGCTCGCACGCATCTGGCGCGGCATCGACCTGGCCTTCATCGTCAAGACCATGCCGCAGAAGCTGCCGGGCCTGACGGTGGCCATCGAACACCTGCACATGAAGGGAGAGGTCGAGACCCTGCAGTCCACGTTTCGAGCCACCGACGCCAAGGTGGGAGAACCCTACTCCGTCCGGCTGCGCGGCGTGAAGCCGGGCATCAACCGCTACAGGCTGGTGGTGAGCTACAAGAACGACAAGGGCGAAGTCACCAGTGCGCATGGCTTCTCGCACTGGCTCGTTGTCCAGGCTCCCCCCATGTTTGAGTTCAGCACGGAGCCCGCGTGTGTGGCCACCTGCATGGCCGCCGGCACCTCGACCGTGATCCGCTCGGAAACCACCCTCACCTCCAGCTTCATGCTTCACGGAGGCCTTTCGGTCAGTGATTGCGAACTGCGTGTCATACGGCGGGGCAAACGTGAGGTCCGGCTTGAGTCGCTCGCGCCGGAGGTGCGGCGCGTCGTCGGCAGCGACACTCAGCCTTCAGGCTGGGAAGAGGTGGGGCGCTGCCGGCTGGGCGCGTCCAATACGGACTGGATCGTCCTGAGTCAGGATGCGGCCGGATTTGTCAAGGTCAGCTATACCCACTCGCTCTCCATCACCAGCGACGTGCTGCCCCTGTCCGAAAACTGGGATTACCAGTTCGAGCTGAGGCACGTAACCGCCCGTGACCCCCTGGCGGTCTGGAGCATGAACGTGGCGCTGAACATTGCCCGCACCGAAGACCTCGCCAAGGCGCGTGTCGTGGTTTCCGCCACGGGCCACGCCAAGCCCCTTGAGGTTCCCTTCAGCCGCAAGTGATCAGCGGCGACTTACCGCGACACGGAACGCCTCGCCCGCATTTTTCAGTAACCTGTGCATGCAGCGCGACAACGACTTATAGAATGTCCGCACAAACGAAGTCCCCGACACGGGAGATCTCTTGACCGGGACGAACCTCACGCACACCGGCCATGCATATCAGCCCGAGCCATTCAGTCCCTGTCTCGCTGACGCGCTGTCACACGCCGAGGTCAGCCGCAATGCACTGCGCCGGGGCGTCCAAACCGAGCGCCCCGTCGGCGACTTCGGGGCCATCGTCGTCCGCGCTGCAACGCCCTGCTGCGTGGACTCTCTGCCACTGCTGCTGATCGCACCTGGGCTGTGGAAGGTCTTTGACGGGGAGTTGCAGGGTCCGGAGCAGCTCGAAGTTGCCTGCCTTGGTCACTTCACCCGTGATGACTTGCCGCGGGTCTCCGCCGTATGCGCCGCTGATCTTCAACCGAGCTGAGCTGCCGCCATGGCCGAGGTTTCCGCCCAACATGACCCGTTCAACTCCGCGGAGTACCTCACTCCATTCGGTGACGACTCGGCCCTGCCCTCGCCTGAGCATCGACTTCTCGCACTCGAGCGTGCCGCGCAGAAGCTCGCGCGGATCCGAAGCGGGGACACGCTGCCGCCGAGATCCCTTCGCGTACGCACCCATTTGATGGCCAACGGCCTGGCCCTCCTGACGGGCCTGCTGATGCTGGCATTGGCGGTTACGGCCATGGGAAACAACCCGTCCCTGCTGGGTGCTGCGGTCATTCTTGTGGTGGGCGGCGCCATGATTGCCCTGCGGGCGGCACTCGGCTTGTTCGGAGCTCGCTCGCTGCAACCCCACGAGTGCGTTCAGCACTATTTCAATGCATTGGGCTCGCGTCAGTGGAGCAGCGCCATCGGCCTCGTCAGCGAGACCGACCAAGACGGCTTTGTGCGCAAGCAGCCCGCAGCCACCGGATTTGGCTCCCTGCCCCACGGCCTGCCCCTCGATTCGGCCGACAACCTCAAGACCTACTGGTCTTACCTGACGGGCAGGCAACCTGGACAGTCCGCCGCCATCTCGCTGTCGAAGTTCCAGACGGTCTACTATGTAGAGGGACTCTGCAGAGTCACCTGCCGTTGCCGCATCACCAGCAACAGCGCCCTGTGGCTGCTGTGGATCCTGATTATCCCCCTGGCGGGGGCGCTGGTATCGGCCCTAGGCGCGTGGCTGACAGGCAGGTCCGTCGATGTCACCCTGCACAAGATTGTCGTGAAGTCGGGCAGGGAGTGGCGGCTGTTCAACGCCGAATTTGAAGGGCCCGAGGAGGCTGACGTGTCATGGCTGACGGGGGCTTTGGCCGCGCGGCGAACATAGCGTACCTCCCGAGTCCTGAATTGTGACTGGCCCGGCAGGCCGCCAATTCAGGCTTTCAGGGCGCCACGCCGGATTTTTCTTCAAAGAAGCTTGAGCTTGCTAGCATGCCAGACCATCGCCGGGTGCTGCGTGGTCAGCGCCTTGAGCGAGTCTTGGGCCCGGCCGACAGTGAACATGATCCTCTCTGCCTGCGCCTGATCGCCGTTGGAGCGGCCACTCCCTGTGGGTAAAAAATCCTCAAACGGCTCCTCAGCCGTTCGCACTCTGGGACCGATTCCGGACCTCGAGCGTCACCTGCCTTCAGACTGGTGGCGGACTCTCTTTACCAGCCTCTACCTCAAGACCGACGGCGACGTGGTCGAGAACGACCAGAACACCGTGCGGGAAGTCGATCTGCTGGTGCGGGCCACAGGCCTTGAACCCAACGACAAGGTCCTCGATCTCTGCTGCGGGCAGGGCCGCCACTCCCTGGAGCTGGCGCGGCGAGGCTTCAAGAACGTCACCGGAGTAGACCGTTCGCGCTACCTGATCCGGCTGGCCCGCAAGCGGGCCAAGGCCGCGGGCTACAGCATCAGCTTCCATGAGGGCGACGCGCGCAAGTTCTCGCTGCCTGAAAGCTCGATGCACACGGTTTGCCTCATGGGCAACAGCTTTGGCTACTTCGATCGCGTACAGGACGACCTGCTGGTTCTCAACGCCATCAAGCGCGTACTCGTCAGTGGCGGCACACTCGCCCTCGATCTCGTGGACGGCGACTGGATGAAGAGCCACTTCGAAAAGCGCAGTTGGGAGTGGATCGACGAAGACCAGTTCGTCGCCCGCGAACGCTCCCTCGCCAGCGACGGCGAGCGCCTGGTCAGCCGCGAAGTCGTGGTCCATGCCGAGCGCGGCATCATCGCTGACCAGTTCTACGGCGAGCGCCTGTACAGCCGCAAGCGCATCACCGACCTGCTGACGGAGGCGGGGTTCACCGGCATACGCTTCCATGGAGAACTCAACGCCGAGAGCACCCGCGGACACGACCTGGGCATGATGGCCCATCGCCTGTTCATCACGGCAGCGGCGCCAAGGAAGGTGGCGGCCGCGCCCAGGGGCGACATCCTGTTTCCGGAGGTCACGGTGGTGCTGGGCGATCCCTCGCTGCCGGATGCCGTGAAGAAGAACGGCCAGTTCAATCCCGAGGACATGGAGACCATCGAGAAGCTCAAGGACGCCCTCGGAGAACTTCCGGGCTACACGTTCAAGTACGTCAACCACCACAATTCGCTGCTGCAGGAACTGAAGAATGCCCCGCCGCGATTCGTGCTCAACCTCTGCGACGAGGGCTACTACAACGATGCGTTCATGGAGCTGCACGTTCCGGCCCTGCTCGAGATCCTGGGCATCCCCTACACCGGGGCCGGCCCGGCCTGCCTTGGCATGTGCTACAACAAGAGCCTGGTGCGGTCCGTGGCGGAAAGCCTGGACATTCCCGTGCCGTTGGAAACCTACTTCGACCCGGACGACAACGCGGCGACCTTGCCTTCAAGCTTTCCAGCGCTCTGCAAGCCCAACTTCGGCGATTCCAGCATCGGCATCACCAAGGACGCGGTGGTCCACAACTCCGTGGAACTGCTGGCCTACCTCAAGAAGCTGCGCGATGAGTTCCCCGGGCGCCCCGTTCTGATTCAGGAATACCTGACAGGTCCGGAGTACAGCGTGACCATTGTCGGCAACCCCGGCCTGCGCTGCCGCGTGCTGCCCATTCTCGAGGTGGACTACTCAGGCCTGCCCAAGGACCTGCCGCCCATTCTGGGCTACGAGTCGAAGTGGCTGCCGGAGTCGCCCTACTGGACGAAAATCAAGCACCATCAGGCCCGCGTGGATGAAGACCAGAAGCGCCGCCTGGGCGATTACTCCATGCACCTCTTCGAGCGTCTGGGTTGCCGGGACTACGCGCGTTTTGATTTCCGCGCCGACGCCCACGGCAACATCAAGCTGCTGGAGGCCAATCCCAACTGCGGCTGGTGCTGGGACGGCAAGATGAACTACATGGCCGGCTTTGCCGGCATGCGCTATGCCGACCTGCTCAAGCTCATTCTGGATGCCGCGCAGGAGCGCATCGCCGCCGAGCGCAACCTGCGCAAGGTGACGGGCAAGGCGCAGGGCCAGAGCGGAAAGCCGCAGTCCAGCCGGGAGAGCGACCGTGTCGCGGCGGGAGCCCGGTCCCGCTGACGGCTTTGGCCGCCCACAGCCCCAAAAAGCAAAGGCTGCCCAGAGGATGGGCAGCCTTTTTGTTGCAGGTTCCGCGGCATCAGGGGGGGTCAGCCGCAGAACCATTCTGGTGAAGGGGTGCGCATTGCGCGCGGGAGAGGTTGGGTACCAGAGAAATCCGGTACCGCAGGTGCTAAGGATCGTGTCGTATTTCAAAGATCGCGTCCTTCGCTTTCTTAAACGTATTGAGCCCCCTCCGCGTTCCATCAAATCGCAAGAAAATTTTGCCGCCTCTCAGCGCCCACACGACACCTGCCACCCGACAACCTGCCACCAAGGCCGGTCCTGGGCGTTCAGGGCAAATCCCTTACATGCCAGATTTCCGGCAGTTACACAGATCCAGGTTCTTTGGAATCGGTGTCCTTCCAACCCGTCGGGCCGCAACGCGAACCTTCAGCAGGCGATTCTACAGGGCCAATTGCTCGATGAGCCTGCGTGCCGCCTCGCGCGGCGATAGCTGCCCGGAAGCAACCGCCCGCCGGTGCTGCTCAAATGCCGCGGCGGCCGCGCCCTGGGCATGCAGGCGCGCCAGCAAGCCTTGGCCCGCCAGCTCTTCGTAGCGCCTTTCCTGCCGCCGGGAGTGAAGGCCTTCCAGGAGGCCATGGCGCTGAAGGTGGGCTCGATGATCCGCAATGGCTCCCATCAGGCCCTCAAGGCCCTGCTCGCTGGTGGCAACCGTGCGCACGATGGGCGGCTTCCAGCAAGGGGCGCCAGGCGGCGGCATGGGCCTGAGTTCAAGGGCCTCTTTGACGTCTTCCTCGAGGCGCGCCGCGCCCTCCAGGTCGCTCTTGTTGATCACAACCACGTCGGCGATCTCCATGATGCCCGCCTTGAGGGCCTGCACGGAGTCCCCGGCCGCAGGAGTCAGGACGACCAGCGTGGTATCGGCCAGCCCGGCAACGTCCACTTCGCTCTGGCCCACGCCGACCGTCTCGACCATCAGAGGGTCAAACCCGGCCAGGGCCAGAAGGTCGCATGCGTCCTCGGTGCCTGCGGAAAGCCCTCCGAACTGTCCCCTTGTGGCCATGGATCGCACAAACACCTCTGCGTCCAGGGCATGTCGTGCCATGCGCAGCCGGTCTCCCAGCAGGGCGCCTCCGGAAAACGGGGAAGTGGGGTCGATGGCGACCACTCCGACCCTGGCGCCCTGGGCGCGAAATGCCGCAATCAAGCCGCTGGTCAATGTGCTCTTTCCGGCGCCCGGCGGGCCTGTGATGCCGATGCGCGTTGGCCTTGGCAGGGACGCGAAGACCGAATCCAGCGCGCTCAGAAGTGCCTGGTCTGCGCTTTCCGCAAGGGTGAGGGAGCGCGCCAGGGCGCGCCGGTCTCCGCCGCGAACTCGTTCAATCCAGTCGGCCATGGGGGCACAATAGCGGCGTTGCCAGGACCGGAACAGCCGCCGCAGCCTCGCCTTTCAGTCAAGTTCCGCCGCGTACTTCCGCGCAAGCTGCCGCAAGGCGGCGGAGGAATCGCTGCGTGACACGCGGGTAAACCAGGTCTTGAGGGACTTGTCTTTGAGAGCGCCCAGGCGATGAATGGCTGCCTCGCGCACCCGCAACTCGGGGTCACTCTCACCGAGCTCCTTGAGCCGGTCCAAGCGCTTGTCCGACAGGTAAGCCACGGCAATGGCGCGCAGCGCGGCGGGTCGATCCTCTCCGAGATACTCGTCGACCAGCCGCTCCTTGGAGTCGGGGTTGCGCGCCAGCAGGGCCGCCAGGGCATCGCCTTTGATGCCGTTGTTCGTCCCCGCGGCCAGAATGACACGGAGTTCGTCGTCAGCGCCCCGGGCGGTGGAGTTACGCAGGCCGTTGACAGCCCCCCGCGCCACTTCAGGTTCCGCCTCGTTGGCGAACTCCGCAAGGCGCTTGAGTTCTTCCGGCTTCGTCGCCAGTTTCCCGAACGCTGCAAGATACTCGGCGAGATTGCCGTCGCGGCGCGTCAAGCCCGCCTCGATGATGGGCCGAATCTCCGCCTGTTCGTTGGGCAGGATCGCGGCCAGGGCGCGGATCAAATCGGCCTGCAGCGACTCAGCATCCTTGCGCGTAAGCAGCCCGCCGGCAAAGCGCAGCAGCCTGGAGCTGTCTTCCGGCCCAAAGAGGCCCCGGCCGGCGGCATCGGACTTCAGGAGGGCAAGCACGCACCCCAGCATGCGCGGGTCCGACAGCGCCGCGAGCAACCCGTCCATGGTCCGGAAATGGCGGCTCCAGGCCACAAAAAGCAGGTCGCGTGCTTCGGCTCCCGCCCCGGACTCAAGCAGCTTCGACAATTCGGGCCAAAGGGGCTCTACCCGCGCTGCCGCGTCCTTGCCAAAGGCAAGGCACTCGGCCAGCACGGCAAGCACCCACTCCGGCTTGCCCGTCGCCAGGGCATTCCTCGCAAGCTCCAACCCTTCGCCTGCCAGGGGCGCTGCTGAAAACAGGACGCGGGCATAGGCACTGAACTCGGCCTGATTGCCGGCCTCAAGTTGGGGATCTGTGCCGAGAAAGCGCCCCGCCCAACGTGCGTAGTGCCGCCTGGACCATGCCGCTTCGGCCTCAGGTTCTGCCAGGCAGCCGAACCAGGCCAGCCGCACCTGCGAGTCGGACTCGGAGTCTGCCGCCAGGGCCAGTCGCTCGACCACACGCTCGCGCGGCAGGGCCATCTGCAGCCATTGCGTCTCGAGCCGGTGCCCCTTGCCGTTGTTCTGCTGAACGGCGAACTTGAGGTTGCGGATGTGGATATCGATTTCGCGCTCGCCCGCCTGGGCGACGGGTTGCGGCGTCGTGACTTCGGGCTCGGGAGGAGGAAAAGCCGCTGGCGCCTGCTCTTCGGCCGGCGGGCGGGCAGGGACCGGGACGTCTGTGGCACCCGGGCCCAGTTCGGGCACGGCGGCGGACTTCGAAGGTGAATGGGCGGGGGGCTGATGGCCGGCCGGCTGGGGCTGCCTGACGAGCAGCAAAAGACCCAGGGCCAGAAGCAGGGGCGTGACGCAGTAGAGCAGCGGCCAGAGGGGCCAGCGCTGACTGGGCTGCATCGGGGATGCCTGCGTCATGGCTGATTTAACGATGCTGCCCGCAAAAGGCCGGGGCGGTCACCTGCTCTCGAACTCGATAGGCGGCGCCACCTCGACGCCGCTCTGCAACCGGGGCCCCCGCGCGCCGCTGAGTATCCAGCTCTCGATGATCCGGTACTCTTCCTGCGGCAGGGGATTCTTGCCGTAGGGCATCACAGGGTGCTTGCCTCCGTTGAGGTGCATGAGCAGGGGAGAATTCACCGCATAGGGAATCACGACAGCGCGGCGACGCCCCAGATCATCCAGGCTTCCCTTCATCATGTTCTCGTACACCTCCACGGAAGTGTCTCCGTGAAAGCTCAGCCGGCGGGGCTTCTTCGTCCAGGTATTCAGCCAGCCGGCTCCGCCTTCTGGGTTGGCGCTCATGGGTGGATTGGGTTGAGGGCCGTAGTGGCAGCTGGTGCAGCGCATGAAAAGTATTGGCTTGACCTGCTCCGCAAAGCTGACCGTGGGCCTGGGCGATGGGACACAATTCATCACCCACCACGCTAGGAGTTCCGCTTCGGCGTCAGTCATGGCCGCGTTGTCGGGCATGCCGGACCAGGGCATCCAGTGGCTGGGCTGTTTGATGGCCGGGGCCAGCCAGCCCGGTCGAACACGGTTGAATGTCTGGCCGAGATCAGGAGCGAAGATGGCCTGGGGATTGGTTGTCAGCACCGCCGGATTCTCGAGAAAATCAGGTTTGGACTCCCCCACCTGGTGGCAGACGCGGCAGGTAAAACGCTTGACCAGGGCTTCAGCCTGTTCCATGCGCGCGGCATCGGGTGCGGCCTCGCGCGCCGGCCCCGAGAGATTGAGCGGATGAAGGGAGACCTGGGCCAGGCTTTCGAGATAACGGGCCGCCACCTCGACCTCGAAGTCACTGAGCCCGAGGTCGGGCATGCGGCTGCTCTCGTGGATACGGATGGGGTAGGGATAGCGCAGATAACGCCGCAACCAGGCCCCGGGGCGACGCGCGGCAATGTGCTCCAGGGGCGGCGCCAGGTGGTCGGGAATCAACGGTCGGGCATTCTGGTGGCAGTACTGGCAATTGGCGCGCGGATGTTCAGGTCTGGCGGTGATGTCCGTACGGTGGCAGTAGTTGCACTTGAAGTCGCGTACGAGTTTCTCGCCCAGTTCCTTCACGGCCGCCACGTTGGAGGGCAGGTCAGCCGCGGTCAATTCGCGCGGGGTTGCGTCGTGGTTCAGGGCGGGGGTGGACGGAGTCTCGCGGGCGGGGCGATAAAGCAGAGACAGAACGCCCACCAGGCACAGAGCGATGCCGAAGAAGAGAACGCCGAAGTGTGAAAGCCTGGGCATGCTTAAAATTGTAAGGGCGACCCAAGGGTCGCCCCTACTGAAAACGGCGCCGATGGACTAACCGTGCTTCAAAAGGCTGGGGTCGGTCTTGGGTTCAACGGGACGTTCGCCGGAACGCTTGAGGAAGCTGGTGTACTCCGCCCAGATCTCGCGCACTTTCTCGGGAGTGATGTGCCCGTCATCAATCAAGATCGACTCGAGCCTCTTGATATCCCCCAGCGCCTTGAACAACTGGCGCTGGAAGGCCAGCGCCTCATCAAGCTGGGTCTTCGTGATGTAGCCTTTGCGGAAGGCACGGCGACCGATGCGTTTGTCTTCCTGCCGCATCAGCGCGAAATTGCGTGCCTTGACCAGCTTGTAAAGCTCCGCGCGGCTCAACCACTTGCGGTTGAGAATCGCGTGGGCCAAGTCGAGGTCACGACCCTCATTCTTGGCAGCCTGACAATCTGCGAGCGCCTGATCGACCTGGGCCTGAGTCACTTTCGTGTTCTTCAGGATGATCGCAATCAGCAACTCGTCCGCCTGGGACAACATATAGACCTTGGCTTCCTTCAACTGAGTCTCTTGCATCGCCAGGTTTCCCTGGGGCGTACGTGAGGGGGGTGCGGGAGGTCCTCCCGTCCCTCTATTCAAACTAGAGCCGAGTGCAAACGCAAGCCAAACAAGGGACTACCGGCTGCCGCCTTCTCAGACCAAGTTCGCCGCCACCTCGCTGGGGAAGTCACCGGGTTGGCGCGCACCGACTCCGGGCCGTTCTACGGAATTGCGGCCAACTGCTCACTGAGGGTGGCTTCGCTGGTCAGGCCCACCTGGGCAAAGGCAACTTTGCGATCGGCGGTGCAAAGCACGACAAAGGGCAGCTTGTTGAGCTGAAAGGTCTTGTTCTTCTTGGTGTCAAACAGGCGGTTGAGGTTCTGGCCTGCGCGGGGGCCGTCGCCGCTCTTGTAACAGGGGAAAGTGAGCTTCTCGTTGGCGACGAAGTCCCGGGCCAGGGCCAGGTCATCGGCGATCAAGGCCACGATTTCGACGTTGGGGCGTTTGACGTGGAAAGCCTGAATCTCACGCGCCTGCCGGATGCTGACATCCTGCCACGTGGAAAACGCCACCAGCAGAATGACCTTGTCCTTGAATCGGGCGTCCGAGAGGCGATGCTCCGACTCATCCAGGCCCTTGAGTTCGAAGTTGGGCAGCGTTTTGATGCTCGACGCATCACTGGACACGCTGACAAAGGCCAGCGCGGCCACCGAAAGCAGGGCAAAACACAGGGCGAGCAACAGTGTTCTCACGTCAGCCTCATTTGCGCGCGGCGCGGAAATTGACCGCCACTTCGTATTTCGCGAACTTCAGGTCCAGCCGTCCCACCACCAGGTCCGGGCCGTCATAGAGCAGCTTCCAGGTTCCTTCCTTGAACGTGTCGTTGGCAAAGGCCACAAAACCGTCACTGACCTTGCCGCGCTCACTGCCCAGGAGGGCTTTCACCACCTTGCCCTGAGGCCCCAACTCGGCGCGCAAAGATACGTCCTTGTCATCCGTTCGCAAGACGGAGATGTCACCGAAGTCCGTGAACTCAATGGCGAGCACGGCATGGGCGCCGGGCTCTATCACTCCGTCACCGGAAAGCTGCCGACGCGTCTGGTAACTCACGGAGTTCAACTGGTAGGCGCCATTGACCTCATTGACCAGTGCGGGCCGGGTTAGCGTCAGAACGCCTTCGCCGCCGCCGGTTTCGCGGAACATGGCATCCACCTGCGAATTGTAGCGCCCCCCCTGGGCCGCACAGCCGCACAGCAACAACGGAAGCCATAGCCAATAACGCATGGGCGGCAAGCTAGGCGCGCACGGGCGTCCGTCAAGTGGCCGCGCGTTCATATCGGAGCTGCACCAGCCCGCTGCGATAGCGGCGCGCGCCCACCAGCCTCAGCGACCAGTCGGCGCTGTTGGGCGGAAAAAGCGGAATGCCGCTGCCGATGAGCCTCGGGTGCACGGAGATGATGAAGTCGTCGATCAGACCGGCGGCCGTGAAATCCCGCGTCAACCCGGCGCCTCCCACAAGCCAGATGTGCTTGCCGCGGCGGCGACGAAGCTTCTGCACGAACTTCCGGACGTCGCCCCGCACGAACGTTGCGTGCTCTGACTCACCGGTCAAACGGCGCGAGAAAACATACGCCCGGCAGCCCGGATAAGGCCAGGCCCCGAAGCTCAGGCTGAGTTCGTAGGTCTTGCGCCCCATGACCACGGTGTCGATGCCGCGCATGAAACGGCGATAGCCGTAGTCCCCGTCGTGGAACAACCAGTCAATGGAGCCGTCCCCGCGCGCGATGTAGCCGTCAAGGCTGCTGGCAATGAACAGTTGTATCCGTCTCATGCGCTTGGGTCCTGGCGGAGGCCCGGGCTGAAAGTCAGGCGGCCAGTCGCTTCAACCACCCCAGCAGATCGGATAGAAATGCGGCATCCACTGGCCGCTTTTCCTCGTACATCTTCAGGCTGCTCTCACGCCCGCCGCAGGCCTTGAACAGGTGGTCGAGGTCCGAGTAGATCCGGAGCGTCACATCCCTGCACTTTCCCTGCGCCAGGCGCGCGGCCAGCAGACGTGCGTCGCGCTCGGCGCTGACCTGAAAGTCGCGCTCGCCGTTGGCCACTAACGCCGGGCAGGCAACCCGCTTGTGCATGGCCTCAGTGTCGAGGTTGAAGTGCTCGTGCATCCATTTGCGCGAAGCCACCACGTCAGGTCGAGTCCACAGCGCCTTGGGAACGATGCTGAAGTCCGGCTCGCGGCTGCCTTTGATGGCATCCATGAGCTCTTTCTGCACTTTCAGGTTGGCCTCGCGCATGGCGGCGCTCTGGCCCTTCATGGCCTCGGAGACCTGCTCATAGATCACGTCGTAGAAGTTGCGGCCGCAGCCGGCGAGGCAGGCAATTCCCGCCAGGCCCAGTTCGGCCTCGCCCGCCAGCAGCGGAGCCGTGATTCCCCCTTCACTGTGGCCGACCACGAACACTCTGCGAGCGTCCACCTCCGGCCGCTGCCTGAGCCAGCGAAGGCAGCAGCGCGCATCGCTGACCAGGGCCTGGTATCCAATTTCAACGGGGCTGACGCCCGCGGGGCCGACGGGCGTAGCGCCCGTGCCCCGGTCGTCGACCCGCAGCACCACAAAGCCCGCACGCGCCAGGGCGTCAAGAATCTCCCATGTCCCCAGGTCAAGGCCTGCCGTGCCCGGTTTGCTCCCGGGGCCAAAACCGTGGCGATCCTGGGGCCCGGAGCCCGAAACGAAAAAGACAGCCGGAAAGGGGCCCTTTCCCTGCGCCGGCACGTTGAGCGTGCCCGCGATCTCAAAGTCGCCCTCGGGAGCCTGCTTGGCGTCCTCCTTGACCTTGATCTGCGTGAAGTCCCCAGGTCGGGCGATTCGGACTTCGCGGGCCGTGAACGAGCCATCTTCAGGCAGGCGATAGACCGGATGGGCCTTGGCCGGCGGGGCTTCCTCGGCCGCTGCAAGGACCGTGAAGAGCATCAACAGTGTCATGGCCGAGGCTACCGTACGCATTGGCGTCTCCTGGAGAGAGGCAGGCCATGATAGCCGCTCCGGCGACTTCACGCACGTCGAAGCGCCTCGACAGCGCCTAGGATGTCCCGAGGCAGTGGGGCTGTAAGCTCCAGGGGCTGTCCGGTCACGGGGTGCGTCATCTTGAGATAGTGGCTGTGCAGCGCGCAGCGCCCCAGGAGCAGACGATCCTGTTCTCCACGGGGAACGACCTCTCCCCGGCACAGTGCCTCGTATTCGTGGCGCTTGGCGGTATCGGCGGCGCGGATGCGCTCTGTGACGTCCGCATCGGTGTCACCTTCATTGTAGCCATAGGGCGAGGCCACCCTGAACGGAGGCGGCGGATCGGGGCGCAGGTCGCTCAGGCGCAGTTCGTCGCGCACCCCGTAGTGGTGGTCGCAAACCAGGGCATGGCCGATGGCCTGCATGTGGACACGGATCTGGTGCATGCGTCCGGTGTGCAACCGGCAGCGCAGCAGGGTAAATCGCCCCAGCCGTTCCACGACCCAGACTTCCGTCTTCGAGGGCTGCCCGGATTCGTGGTCGATGCCTCGCAGCATCTCTATCTCGGTGTTCTTGGCCTTGCCGATGGGCAGATCGATGATCTGGTGGTCGTGGACCACGTGCCCCTCCACCAGCGCGAGGTAATCCTTGACGACTTCGCGCTGTTCCAGCGCCTGGCTGAGCTGACCTGTGGCCGCGCTGGTTTTGCCGCAGATGATCAGGCCCGAGGTCTCCTTGTCGATGCGATTGACAAGGCGCGGAGTGATCTCGGGGTTGGGGTTCTTGTAACGGTAATGAAGCGCGTTGAGCAGAGTGGTGTAGCGGTAGCCGCCAGTGGGATGAACGATGAGGTGGGGCGGCTTGCTGACCACAAACATCACGTCATCTTCAAAGACGACTTCAAAGGGGATGCGCGCCATCTCTTCCACGTCTTCATGGGGCGGCGGCAGGATCAGCGTGATCACGTCGCCGGCATGAAGCTTGCGCCCCGGCGGGCAGGGCGCACCATTGCGCAGCACACGCTCCTCATCGAAGGTCCTGGCAAGCTGTGAGCGCGAATACCAGGGATTGCGCTGCTGGAGGAACACGTCGCAGCGCATACCCTCCTGTGGCAGCTCAACTTTCTCGACACGCTGCGTCTCCACCACCGCGAGATTCGCGGGGGCCTTCTTCTTCTTGCGGCGTTCCTTGTACCACCAGTTCATTTGCGATAGAAAACCCGGGATGCCGGCTCCACTCCCACAGGCGGCCTCGTTCCAGGCGAGGCCGGAGTTGTCGCCACGCGCCATGATGGCAATGCTTGGCGTCCTTGTCGCCGTCTTGTCTTACACCGCCTTTGCCACGCAGTGGGGCATTGACGAGATCCTCTTCTACGGTGGCGCCGTTCAGAAGGCGGCCGAAACCTGGCCCGCACTGGAAACCAACCCCTACGCCACCGCGCCCGCCTTCTTTCTCTGGCTGTGGTGTATCCCCGCCAAGCTGGGGGCCGAACCCGTGATCGGCGCCCGCTGCATTTCGCTGGCCTGCTTTGCGCTCGGCGCCGGGCTTGCCATCTCCCAGCGACGCAACATCGAGCTGATCGTCTGGCTCAACCCCTGGGTCATCGTCTATGCCGTCCGGGCCCACCCCCTGGTCGGTTCCATGTTGCTGCTGACCCTGGCGCTGCGCTGCCTGGAGCGGCGGCCCTGGCTGGCGGCCGTCTTGTTTGCGCTGTCAGCGCACTTCCAGGTGTACATGGCCGGTGTCACCTGCGCCCTGGCCTGGGTTCACCTCCGCAGCCCCTGGAAATCCCGGCTGGCAGCCGGCGCCATGATTGCCGCCGCCGTGGCCGGCGCGGCCTCCAACCTGCTGCTCTGGGGCGGGCGCGTGCCCCAGGCCCTGCAGGCCTGGATCGAGCCCATGATCGCTGCGCGCCACGGCATTCCTGTGTTGGCCACGCTGCCCATGATCCCCGTGGCGGCCGGGGCCTACCTTTGGTTCTTTCGCGGCAAGATCGAACTCTGGCGCCTGACGGCGGCCGGCCTCGCGGTTTGGCTGGTGGCCTTTCTGGAGCGACCGGCGGGACCCATTGACGTGGCCAGCAAGTTCCTGCCGGCCCACGCCGTCTGGTGGTGCCTGGCCTGGGTGGCCATCGCCGCCGGCTGGGTCAAGGCGGGGCGCGGCGCGAACATCGTGCTGGTGTCGGCCCTGGCCGCGGCGGCCGTGCTGTCCAATTCGCCCTTTTCCAACGAGCGGGTGGCCTGCTTTGCCTCCTACGGGCCGGTGATTCTTGCCTCTCACTTTGACTCCACCCATGAGCCCCGCAGCTTGGGCTGGTGGTTGTTCGCCGCGGTGTGCGTGGCGGCCGGCTTCGTCTACCACGCCTGGGGCGCGGCATGACCCCCCGTTGATTTGGCCGCCAGGTTTGGTAATTGCTTGGCCCGCGTCGCGGAGAGGGACATGGCTTCCGAACACAGTTTTGACATCGTCTCGAAAGTCGACCTGACCGAGATTGACAACGCCTACCAGCAGGCGCTCAAGGAGATTGGCAACCGCTGGGACTTCAAGGGCAAGACCGCCGTGCTGGAGTGGAACAAAGGCGAGAAAAAGATTGTCGCCACGGGCAGCGAGAGATACGTGCTTGACGCCATGCTCGACATCTTCAAGACGCGCCTGGCCAAGCGGGGCGTGAGCGCCAAGGCCCTGGACCTGAAGTCTGAGGAGCCGGCCCAGAAGGGCGGCATCCGCCAGACGTTCGAGATCAAGCAGGGCATTACCAGCGAAAAGGCGAAGATCATCACGAAGATGATCAAGGAGAAGAAGCTCAAGGTTCAGGCAAGCATCCAGGGCGACCAGGTGCGAGTCACGGGCAAGCAGCTTGATGACCTGCAGGCGGTTCAGCAGGCCGTGCGCGAACTGGACCTCGACCTTCCCATCAGCTTCACGAACTACAAGTAGCGCCGGGTCCTGCGCCCGGCTCAAGGAAAGCCGGACGTGCAAGACACCCTCTGCCCTCCCTCCAGACTCCCTGCCCTGCGCATCGACGCACAGGGCCGACGCCGCGTTGACCTGCGGGCCATTGTGCATCTGGCCTGGCCGTTGTTCTTGAACACCGGCGTGCAGGCCGTTCTCAACCTGACTGACACATGGTTCCTGGGACGCATCTCCGTCGACGCCCTGGCGGCCATAGGCACCATCTTCTTTCTCGTACTGGTGTTCGTGCTGTTCCTGGGCGGCGTCGGACAGGGAGTCCAGACCCTTGTTGCCCAGGCCTTCGGCGCCGGCCAAAGAACCCGGGCCGCGGCCGACACCTGGGCCGGCCTCTACGCCAGCGTATGCACAGCGCCCGCGTTCCTGCTCGTGGCCGTGCTGGGGCACTGGATTCTTGTCCCTTTCAAGCTCGATCCTGCCGTCCAGGCCCTCGCCGAGGAATACTGGTTTCCCCGCGTGCTGGGCGGCTGGACGGCGGTCGCCGTCTGGTGCATGTCCGGCTTCTTCAACGGCGTGGGGCGCACGCGCATCACGCTGGTGGCGGCGGTGGTCATTGCCGTCACCAACGCCGGGCTCAACCAGTTGCTGATGTTCGAACTGGGGTGGGGCGTGGCCGGAGCCGCCTGGGCCACCAATATCGCCCAGCTTGTCGGGCTGATGCTGCTGGTCGGCATCTTCCTGGCGCCCGATCTGAGGCGCGAGTTCGAGTCGCACCGCCTGTGGCGCCCGCCCCTTCGCGCGATCTGGCAGGTGTTCTTGCTGGGCATTCCCATGGGGGCGGCGGCCACCGCCGATCTCGCCGGTTTCACGATGTTCCAGCTCATGTTGTCACGCTACGGCGCCGTGGAGGCCGCGGCCAGCCAGATCGTCATGATGCTGACCACGGTGTCCTTCATGCCGGCCATAGGCATTGCCCTGGCAGGCACCACGCTGGTGGGTCAGAGCATCGGCGCCAAGGACCGCGACTGGGCCGCTACCCTGGGAAACCGCGTGATCCTGCTCTGCACCATATACATGGGCATGGTCGGAGGCGTGCTGGCCCTGCTCGGCAGCCACGCCGTGAGGCCCTTTGCAACGGGCGACGGCAACGTGGAGCAGGTGACGACCCTGGGTGCCCATCTGTTGTGGATTGCCGCGCTCTATCAGGTGTTTGACGCCATAAACCTGGGCTGCGCGTTCTGCCTGCGCGGTGCGGGCGACGTGAAGTTTCCGGCGGCGATGCTGCTGGTACTCTCCTGGTTCGGCTTTGTGCCGCTGACCCACATGCTCACGTTTGCCCCGGGCGAAGGCCTGGTCGACTTTCTGCCCCAATTCGGCTTGGGCGCCACGGGAAGCTGGATTGCGGCCGTGGTGTACATCTGCCTGCTGGGCCTGTCGCTGTGGGCGCGCTGGCAAAGCGGGCGCTGGCGCCACATTACGCTAGCAGGCACGCACTGAAACTATTTTGGCGGCGCACACTTCGCTTGTGGCATCCGGTCCACACGGGCCGCTATGCTTGCCCCATGCCCACCATGATCACCCTGAAGGAACAACTGCTCGATATTCGCCGCCGCCTGGACCGCGCCGGCATTGATGACGCACGCCTCGTCGCCGAATTGCTGGCGGCACACGCGCTAGGCTGTGAGCGAGGCGATCTCCTCGGCCGCGCCGGCCAGAGCCTGGACGGCCCCACATCCCGGAAGCTGGAGGAACTTGTGGCGCGCCGCCTCAAGCACGAACCCCTGGAGTACATCACAGGCTGGCGCGAGTTCTACGGGCGGCGATTCATCTGCGAACCTGAGGCCCTCATACCCCGGCCGGAAACCGAAGGCATCATCGATCAGTGCCGCAAGCGGCTGCCGCCGGACTTTGCGGGCCCGGCCATCGACCTCGGCACCGGGGCGGGATCGCTCGCGGTTACGCTGGCCCTGGAGTTCAGCCGACTGAAGATGATGGCCGCGGACATCAGCCTGGGCGCGCTGCGGGTCGCGCGCAAGAATGCGGCAAAACACGGCGTTGCAGGGCGCCTTCCCCTGTTCTGCGGCGACTGGCTGTCGGCCATTGCGCCGCGGCCATGCTTCAGGCTTATCGTCGCCAATCCGCCCTACGTGGACACGGGCTATGCTCCCATCATGCACCCCGAAGTCCGGGACTTTGAGCCCCATGTAGCGCTGTTCGGCGGCGCCGGCGGCCTCGACCAGATCCGCCTCCTCCTTCCTCAGGTGGCCCGCCGGCTGATGCCCGGCGGCCTCTACATGCAGGAATTCGCGGCCGGCCACGGCGATGAAGTCCTGGAACTTGCGCGCCAGGCGGGCCTCACCCAATGCGAAGTGCTGCCTGACTTTGCGGGCATTGAACGCACCCTCGTGGCCGGCATCCATTGAACGCCCGGCTTCAGCCGGGCCCCCATTTTGCCGATAGGACAGTGGCGAAGTGTCTTCGCCCTTCGACTATTGCCCTGCGCCCATAGAGCGTCAGGTACAAAGCGCGCACCCACTATGCTCAGCAAATACGTCGTCCTGGGGGGCCAACGCCTCGCCGGCGCAGTTGCCGTCTCTGGAAGCAAGAACGCCGCCCTGCCCATGATGGCCGCCGCGCTGCTCGCCCGCGGCGCCACCGTGCTGCGCAATGTGCCGGACCTCAGCGACGTGCGCCTCATGGCGGAGATCCTGGAGTCCCTGGGCTGCCGCGTCTCCCTTTTCCCGGAGCCGGGTGTGGTGGTCATCGACGTGGTCGATGAGTCTCCCGTTGTGGCGCCCTACGAACTGGTGAGCGAGATGCGGGCCTCTTTCTGTGTGCTCGGTCCCCTGCTGGCCAGGCGCGGCGAGGCGCACGTCAGCCAGCCGGGCGGGTGTACGCTGGGTGAGCGCCCGGTGGACCTGCACGTCAAGGGCATCCAGGCCATCGGCAGCGAGGTCAGCTTCCACCGCGGCAACGTGATTGCCAAAGGGCGCCCCCGGGGAGGCCGCGTCTATCTGGGCGGCGCCATGGGACCCAGTGTGACGGGCACGGCCAACGTCATGTGCGCGGCGGTGCTGGGCAGCGGCGTCACCATCATCGACCAGGCCGCCTGCGAACCGGAAATCGCCAATCTGGCCGCCATGCTCAACAGCATGGGCGCGCGCATTTTCGGGGGCGGCACTTCACGGCTGGTCATCAATGGCGTCAACGAACTTCACGCCACGGACTTCAGCATCATCCCCGACCGCATCGAGTGCGGGACGTTCATCGCCGCGGCCGCCATCACGCGGGGCGACATCACCATAGAGCGCTGCGACCCTGACGTGCTGTCGGCGGTATTCGACAAGTGCGTGGAGATGGGCATTGAACTCATGCGCGTGGACGACCACACGTTGCGCGCGCGCTGCGAGCGCCGCCCGCGGGCCACGGACCTGGTGACGCTGCCCTACCCCGGGTTTCCCACGGACCTTCAAAGCCCTTTCATGTCTGTGCTGTGCACCGCCCAGGGCTACGGGGTGGTGGAGGAAAAAATCTACCCCGAGCGCTACATGCACGTTCCGGAGTACCGACGACTGGGCGCCGACATCCGCAAGCAGTACGCAACCTGCATCGTGACCGGAGTGGAGCAGCTCTCGGGAGCGCCGGCGGCCAGCACGGACCTGCGCGCGGGCGCGGGTCTGGTGCTGATGGGCCTGGCCGCTCAGGGGGAAACCCAGGTACTCAAGATCGAGCACATTGACCGGGGCTACGAGAAGTTCCACGAGAAGCTTGCGGCTTTGGGGGCCACCATCAAGCGCGTGGACTACCGCCCCGCCCGCCGCGAGGAAGACAAGCGCCGCCTGGCCGCCTGACCCCGGATGTGACTGTTTTACGCGCCCTCTGGCGCGTGACGCGTCACTCAATTAGCCTGATTGCACATCCGTGACGGGGTGGGGCAGATTGAGGCGCACATGTTGCACAAGGAGTTGACACAGCGTGTGATCAACGCGGCCAAAGCCGTGCATTCCGAGTTGGGCCCCGGCCTGACACGGGTTCTTTACACACGGGCGCTGGAACTTGAACTGCGGGAACTGGGCCTCATGGCCGAGGTGGACAAGCCCGTCCAGGTCCGCTATCGCGGACAGAACATCGGAGAACTGGGCTGCGACATCTGCGTTGACAACGCCATCCTGGTCCTCTGCGTGGAAACCCCTGAAACTCGCCCCGAGGAGTACGGCCGACTTAGAACCCTGCTCAAGAACCTTGAGCTGGAGGTCGGGCTGCTGCTCAATTTCAACGGGGCGCGCCTGGATATCCGCCGGGTGGAAGCCGTCACGAAGAACAAGGAAACCGCAGCCGCCGACTAGGGTTTCCAGGCTCTTCAGAATGCGCCCCGCCCGAGTCCTCCGGCGGGGCGCCTTGTTTACACTTCGCACACAACGCACAGAACCAGGCCCTTACAAAACGCGCCCCTGTAATTCCAAAGAAAGCAACTTACAGTCTGGCCGCTTTTTGGCCGGAATGGGCGGGCGACACCCGCGTGGGAAAAGAGTCATGTCGAAATCCTCCAGCGGCAGTTCACGCAGGCAGCGCGTCGTCGAGCCCGATGACGCCTTTGACTTCGCCTCCTATGAAGCCCACTGGCAGAAGTACTGGGCCCAGCACCCCGCCACGGCCGGCGCAGACGCTTCGCGCAAGAAGTTCTACGCCCTGTCCATGTTTCCCTACCCCAGCGGCGTGCTTCACTTCGGCCACGCCCTGCCCTACACCATCATCGACGCATTGGCCCGCTACAAACGCATGTGCGGTCATGACGTCATCTGCCCCATGGGCTGGGATGCCTTTGGCCTGCCCGCTGAGAACGCAGCGATTGAGGCCGTGCGCGCCGGCAAGAGCAACGTACACCCCAAAACCAACACGCTCGCCAACATCGACCACATGCGCGAGCAGATGCGCCGCTTTGGCTACTCCTTCGACTGGGAGCGCGAAGTATTCACCTGCCGGGCCGACTACTACAAATGGACGCAGTGGATATTCCTGAAGATGCTGGAGCGCAACGTCGCCTACCGCAAAAAGGCCCGCGTGAACTGGTGCCCCAGCTGCAAGACGGTGCTGGCCAACGAGCAGGTCGAGACCATCGTCAGGGACGTCGATGAGTTTCAGGGCTGCTTCCGCTGCGGCTCCAAGGTAGAGCCGCGCGAGATCGACGCCTGGTTCCTGCGCATCACAGAATACGCTGACCGCCTGCTCAACGGCCTTTCTCAACTGGAAAAGAACTGGTCCGAACTGGTATTGAGCCAGCAGCGCAACTGGATCGGCCGCAGCGAAGGCGTCAACATCGACTTCGAAGTTGAACTGCGCCAAGGCGCCTCGGGCTCCGGCCCCCTGACGCCCCCCGGCGCCGACGGCAAGCCTGTCGACCGTGTCCCGCTCACCGTGTTCACCACCCGCGCCGACACCGTCTATGGCGTCACTTACGTCGCCATTGCGCCGGAACATCCCCTCGTCAAGCGCATCCTTGAACTGGTCGACACGCGCACTCACAAGCGAATCCATGATTTCATTCAGGAAACGCTGAGCATGACGGAAATGGACCGCGCCTCCGGCGACGAAAAGGAGGGCGTGGCCACAGGCATGTTTGCCGTCAACCCGCTCAACGGCGAGAAGGTGCCCCTGTTCATTGCCAACTACGTGCTGATGTACGGCACGGGCGCCGTCATGGCCGTGCCGGCCCACGACGAGCGCGACCACGACTTCGCCAAGGAGTACCGCCTTCCCCTCCGGCAGGTGATCGAGCCCACCCCCGAGCGCAAGAAGTCCGACACCGGCCAGCGCGTGGACGTCAAACGGGCCGCCTTCACCGAGCAAGGCATCCTGATCAGCAGCGGCAAGTACAGCGGTCTCGACAGTCAGGCCGCCACCGCTGCCATCGCCGCCGATCTCAAAGCGGCCGGCAAGGGTGGGCCCGTCGTCAACTACAAGCTGCGGGATTGGGGCATTTCGCGCCAGCGTTACTGGGGCTGCCCCATTCCCGTCGTTCATTGCGACAGGTGCGGCATTGTGCCCGTGCCCGAGCGCGACCTGCCCGTGGAGCTGCCCGACGACGTGGACTTCCTGCCGACGGGCCAGTCCCCCCTCACGCTGCACCCGGCCTTCCAGAAGACCCGCTGCCCCAAGTGCGGCAACGAGCACGCCCGCCGCGACACGGACACGATGGACACCTTCGTGGACTCGAGCTGGTACTGGTTCCGCTACACGGACGCAAAGAACAGCCAGGCCATTTTCGACCCGGCGAAGGTCAGGCGCTGGTGCCCCGTCGACCTCTATGTGGGGGGGCGCGAGCACGCCATCCTGCACCTGATCTACGCCCGTTTCTTCTGCAAGTTCCTTCACGACATCGGCCTGGTCGATCACGACGAGCCGTTCACGCGCATGTTCACCCACGGCCTGATCCAGGGCGAGAGCATCAAGGTCGTGAACGAGCACATGAATCGCTACGTGACGGCCGAGCAGCTTGAGGCACTGATTGCCCAAGGCAAGGCCAGGGCCGAAGATGCCACGCGCCGCATCGAGAAAATGTCCAAGTCCAAGCTCAACGGCGCCGACCCCACGGAGCTGGTGCGCCGGTTTGGCGCTGACACGGTGCGCATGTGCGTGCTGTTTCTGGGCCCCGCGGAGCAGGACTCCGTGTGGGATCCCAACGGCATCGTGGGCGTCCATCGCTTCATCAAGCGCTGGCACGAGACCATATTGTCCAACGCGCCCCTGGTCGAGAACCTGCCCCCCATGGCGCCCGAACAGCGCCTGGGCTCGGCGGCCAAGACCCTGCGGCACGCCGCCCACTCCCTGATCGAGAAGTCGACCCAGGAATACGAAGGCCGCTACGCGTTCAATACGGTCATTGCCCGCTGCATGGAGCTGGTCAACGACATCCGGGCCTTCATCACCAGCGAGAAACTGGAGGGCGCCGTCAAGGGCGCCGCCGACCCCACCTTGCCGGCGCGGCATACGCTGGACGAAGCATTCAGCGTTCTCAATCGCGCGCTCGCACCCATTGCTCCCCATACGGCCGAAGAGGCCCACAAGGCGCTGGGCGGTCGGGGCAGCATCTTTGAGCAGCCCTGGCCCAAGGCCGATCCCGCGGCACTGGTCCTCGATGAAATCGAACTGCCGGTGCAGGTGAACGGGAAGGTCCGCGGCACGATTCGCGTGGCCCGTGAGGCTGACGCCAAGACCCTGGAGACCGCGGCGCTGGCCAGCGAGGCCGTGAAGAAACTGCTCGACGGCAAGCAGGTGAAGAAGCTCATTGCGGTGCCGGGCAAGATCGTGAACGTGGTCGTGGGCTGACCGTCCGGGCGTCAAGGCTCAATCGGCCGCTTGCCCTTGGCGTGCAAATGCCTATCCTTTTGGCCCGCCCCGGCTTGTGCCGGGTGGCTGCTGATTTCCATTCCGGAGCTGTACCGATGACGCGACGTCTGACCCTCTGCGCCCTCGCCCTTGTCCTGGGCTTCTCGCTTGCGGCCTGCGGCGAATCCAAAAAGCCGCTGGATATCGTGGACTGGCCCTACCTTGAGAAATCCGCGGCACTGAAGGTCAACGGCACAGAACTGCGCGGCTTCGTGCTGAAGTCCGAGATGCACCGCCGGCGCGGCCGCAACGGCCTGGCTGTCAAACAGGGCGAGGCGTTGGCCTACCTGTACCCCAAGACAGACGAAGCCCCCCGCCTCAAGTTCAACAACGCCCCCGCGGCCTCAAAGCTGGTGTTCGTCAATGACGCCGGCAAGGTGGTGCGTGTGGAGAGCGTGAAGCCCTTTTCCGAGGCGCGCTTCCCCCAGACCTATCGCGTTGAAGGTGCCCGCCTCGTCCTGCAGCTCACTCCCGAGGACTTCGACAAACTGAAGATATCCGATGGCGCGGCCATTGCCACTGAACCCGACCTGATCAAGGCCTCCGCCGAGGCCGAGGCCGAAATGGCCACCATGTACTTCGTCAATGAACGCAAGGACGACCAGAAGCCCGAAGACTCCCCCTTCGTGCGCCTGAAGGTCCTTGACGAGCCCGAAGACGTCGCGCGCGGCATGAAGGACCGGCCCGAGTTGAAGGATGGCGAAGGCGTCCTGATTCCTACGGGCAGCACCTATGCCTCGTTCTGGCTCAAGGAAGTGGACGGAACCTGCTGCGCCTGTTTTGTGGAGTATGTGCAGGACCGTTTCCGCCGCAGCCTTGTGGTGGGCGACATCTACGAGAACATCAAGGCTGAGGACGCCCGGGACCTGGACCGCCCGATCTTCTCAAGCGCGGAGAAACCCATGTTTCTCGCCCTGTTCAAAGGCAGCGACTTCTTCAAGAAGAACAACATCGAAGAGCGTTGCCGCATCAGCATCGGCGGCATGGATTTCCAGCCGGAGAAGAAGCTCGACTACAGCTCCATCGACATTCATTTCGGTGGCAAGCCGCTGAACACCCGGCTGGTGCGGGGCGAAACAGCCATCCGTAACGCCCTGCTGGAAGCGCCGGCCTTGCGCGATGGCAAGGGCTACGTCCTGGACTTCGACGATGCCTCCTTCGTGGCGCTGGATTTCGCGGGGCTGTCCGGCGACGTCGAACTGCTCTTCATCGGCGGCGACGGCACCTCCAGCTACAGCGTGGCAGAACGCCGCGTGGTCAACGGATCGAGCGCCCCGATCAAGGCCGGCGATGTCAGGCATGGACGCTTTGCGGTTGTGGCGGCCCGCGGCTTTGACACCAAGGCGGAACTGAAATTCCCCTATTCGCTGCGTGACCTCAAGCCTTCGCTGCCCGCCATCGCCTTCTACGGCGAGAAAGACCCCGTCGTTACCAATCGCTGGCCCGCCGGCGCCAAGGGCAAGGCCCACGTCGAGCTTGCGATCACCGACGCCGAGCAGCGCCGGGGTCTGATGTACCGCACCAGCCTCAAGCCCGACCATGGCATGCTTTTCATCTACAAGAGCGAGCAGGATGAACTCAGCTACTGGATGAAGAACTGCAAGATGGACCTTTCGATCGCCTACGTGGACCGCAAGGGTGTCATCGTGAAGATCCACAATCGCATGAAAGCGCCGGAGCCGGGCACGCCCGACCACAAGCTCGATACCTACGACTCCGGCACACCGGCCCGCTTCGCCATCGAGATGGAGGCCGACTGGTTTGAGAAAAAGGGCATCAAGGTCGGAGACCGCGTTTACATTCCCGCGGGCTACATCGCCGAAGAAGAGTAGCTGAAAGCGCGCGGCGGCAAACGGCAATCACCAGCGGGCGGGAGCGATCCCGCCCGTTTCACATCGGCGCGCGCCGGCAGGCGCTGCCGCGCTTTGGAGAAACCATGGGTTGTCTGACTGCCGTGCTGGGGTTGATGTTTCCGAGGCTCACCCTGATCCTGCTCTGGATCTTCACGCCCTATGTTCAGCAGGGAGCCTTCCGCTTCTGGCTGTGGCCCCTGCTGGGCATCCTGTTTGCGCCCTTCACCAGTCTGGCCCTGGTGTGGGCCTTCAACACGGAGTTCGGCATTCTGCAGATCGTCGCGCTCATCATCGGGGTGAGCTTCGACTTTGGCTCCACCAGCAACGCTGAACGCGAACGCCGCCGCCGCCGCGACTGACGCCGCATGGTTGCCCCGCGGGGCTGTCAGGCGATCACGCCCTTGGTCACGTTCAGGAAGATATCCTCCAGATTTCTGCTCTCCTGCTGCAGGCTCACGATGGGCACGCCGCGACTGAGCAGCTCGCGCATCAGGCCGGCATTGCTGGCCTCGGGCTGGAGGAATGTGAACGTGATGATGTCGCGCTCGATCTCGACGCCGCCGATGTCCGGCAGCGACTTGAGCACGACCACAGCGGGATCGGGCGAGCCCATCACCCTCAACTTGAGTTTCTGGCCCGCCGCGCCCCGCTGTTCGGCCAGGATCTCGTCAATGCGCCCGGCTTTCAGGAGCAGGCCGCGCTCAATGATGCCGACGCTGTTGCACATGTCGGACAGCTCGGTGAGAATGTGGCTGGAGATGATGATGGTTTTGCCCAGTTTCTGCAGTTCCTTGAGCAGCAGGCGCAGTTCAATGCGTGCGCGGGGATCGAGGCCCGCAGCGGGCTCGTCAAGAATCAGTACTTTGGGATCATGCACCAGCGTCTTGGCCAGGCAGAGACGCTGTCGCATACCCTTGGAGAGCGTGGCGACATCCTTGTGACGGACCTCGGTCAGCTCGGTGATTTCCATGATCTCGTCGACGAGGCCCTTGCGCCGTGCGGGCGCAATGCGGTAGGCCGCGGCGAAGAACTCGAGATACTCCTCGATCTCGACGCCTTCGTACACGCCGATGTAATCGGGCATGTAGCCGATGATGCGGCGTATGGTCTCGGGTTCGTCAAGCACGCTGACGCCGTCAATGACCAGATCGCCGTAGTCGGGGTCAAGCAGGGTGGCCATCATGCGCATGGTCGTCGTTTTGCCCGCCCCGTTGGGCCCGACGAAACCGAAGATGTCACCCTGCGCAATGGAGAACGTGAGGTCCCAGACCGCGCGGAACTGTTTGAAGGCCTTGCAGACGTGTTTGACTTCAATCATGTGCGTGGCCCGCGCCCCTTAGATCGCCGCCATGGCTGAAGACGCGCCGAGCTCGTAACCCTCGCCGCAATCTGCACGCCACGACGGCTATTCCTTGTCCACCTTGTCGATCAGCGAATCCGGCAGCCCCTTGCCAAACAGGAACCGGATTCCCAGCGCAATCAGACCCACCGCGATCAGAATGCCCGCCAGCTTCCACAGCAGGTCCCACAGAAGGCCGAGCAGGAACATGAACCCCACCGCGGCCACCACGCCAATGGCGATGTACTTCCACTGGGTCTTGGTCAGCTCCATGGCTACCCGCCGAAGTTATCCTTGTACCAGTCCTCGGCTGCGCGCTGCTGTTCCGACGCGCCCATGAAATCTGAGGTGTCATCTGCCTTGTCGAGCGTGCCCTTGGCTGACTTCAGCAACTCGGCAAGCTTGCCGAGTTCCTCCTTGCTTTCCGCCATTTTGGCCATGGACTCCTGACCTTCAATACGCTCCACCTGAATGCCGATGATATCGCGCTGATCCGTCAGTTCCTTCAGCTTCTTCTTGTAGGCCGTGATGCGCGTGCGGGTTTCGCCGATCAGGGCCAGGCGCTCCTTGCCTACGGCATCGGCCTTGACCGCATCAAGGTCCTTGAGCCGCTTTTCGCGAATCAACTGCTTGAGCTTGTCTTCGGACTCACGAAGACGCTTCTCCTCCTTGGGAATCTCCGTTGTGTACCGCGCAATCTTCGCGTTGAGATCCTTGATCGTGCCCTGCAGCTCGCGCTTGGTCTGTGTCAGTGTGCGCAGGGTGTCATTGTTGCCGCGCCCGAACTGGCCGAGGTCGAACTTCTTGTCGGGGTTCTGTTTGATTTCAGTGTCATCGGGGGTCCCCCACCTGCCATCTACACCAATGAAGTGCAGCGTGTATTGCGTGGCGTTGCTCACCGTCACGGTCTGGCTGCCCCCGCCCACGACCCAGTCGTCGTCCGTGTGTTCCGAGCTGCTGGAAGGCGACACCGACATGGACCCCCCCACCGGCTGATAGCGCAGGAATTCCTTCCACTCCTTGCCCTCCACCACGGATTTCACAGGAGCGTCGAGGTCATCCAGGGCAGCATCCCATCGATTCGGCAGCAGGCCCGCGTTGACCAGTTCATCCAGCGTCGCAGGCACCTTGCCGCCATTGTCCTTCTTGTACTCTTCAAGAGCCGCAATCACCGGTCCGCCTGCCTGCGCGGCGTACTTCTCCGCGTAGAAGGCGTGGTGGATTCCAAAGGTCAGCACAAAAATCCAGAAAGCCGCCGGGATGATCGAAAGAATGACGCCCGCCAAGGCTGCGCCCTTGTGCGACTTCTGACCAATCAGGCCCACAAAGCCGAGCACCAGAGAAATGGGGCTGAGGATACCGCAGAGGAAGATGCTGACAATCGAAACGATCAGCGAAGAGGTCCCAAAGGCGCCGGTGCCCGGCTGGCGGTAAGCCGCGGGGTTGAACATCATGCGAGTCGCGCCCCGAAAGCCATGGGGCTGGGGCGGCGGCATGTAGCTGGCACTGGGCGGCACGGCTCCCGGCGGGACGTAGCTGCCGGGCTGGGCATATCCCGGCGGGGCGCCGCCGTAGCCGGGGGGAGTCTGGGGCTGCTGGTTATAGCCGGGGGGAACGTTCATCCTGTTTCTCCTGTACCGCGAACCATTCGGCCCTGCTTGCGCCTGAATCGGAGGCTTCCGCACCGCTGCCTAGTACTTATAGAAACCCTGGCCCGTCTTTCGGCCGAGGTGCCCGGCCGCCACATACTTGCGAAGCAGGGGACAGGGGCGGTACTTGCCGTCGCCCAGATCGCGGTGCAGCACGTCCATGATGGCGAGGCAGGTATCCAGCCCGATGAGGTCCGCCAGGGTCAGCGGGCCCATGGGGTGGTTCATGCCGAGCTTCATGATGCTGTCGATGCTCTCCTTGGTGGCCACACCCTCCATGAGGCAGTAGACAGCCTCGTTGATCATGGGCATCAGGATGCGGTTGGAGACGAAACCGGGGAAGTCGTTGCAGTCCACGGGTGTCTTGCCCACGCGCTTGGCCAGCTCCATGGTGGCGGCATAAGTTTCGTCGCTCGTATCCAGCCCCCGGATAACCTCCACCAGTTCCATGAGGGGCACCGGATTCATGAAGTGCATGCCGATGAACCTGCGGGCCCGCGCCTTGATGCGACCGGCCAGCGTCGTGATCGAGATGCTGCTGGTGTTGGTGGCCAAGATGGCATCCGGCGGGCAGACTTTGTCCAGTTTGGCGAAGATCGCGTGTTTGACCTCGACGTTCTCCGTAGCCGCCTCGATGGCCAACTGCACACCCGCCAGGGCGTCGTAATCCGTTCCCGTGCTGAGGTTGGCCAGGGCCGCCTGCTGCTGCTCGGGCGTGATCTTCTTCTTCTCGACAAACTTGGCGAGGGACTTCCTGATGGTCTCGAGGCCGCGGGCGCAGGCCTCGGTGCTCACGTCGAGCATGTGAACCTTGATACCGTGGACCGCCAGGACCTGCGCAATCCCGTTGCCCATCTGCCCCGCACCCACCACTCCAACCGACTGAATAGCCGACATGCCCGCTCCGTGAATTTTGGCGCCAGAGTCTAGCACGCAGGCAAGACTATGAAACCTGCGTCGAATCGACGCTGCTATGAAAGGAGGGGGGAATTGTACGGGGGAGCCTGCAATTGAACGCTAAATCTATTAATAGCGAAGAAATGATTAAACAAGTAAAAACTGTACACTTCGTCTTAGCTCGGAGGGTGGCCGTTGGTGGGTCTCAAGTTCGAGTTGTCGTGCAGTGTCGAGGCCGGGGGAATCACCGATCTCAGGCGCTCGGCCAGTTGGTTGCGCTTGTTGGCCGGCAGCACCTGAAGCACGCCTGCGGGGAAGTCCGGCGTGACGGAGTTCTCTACAGGCTCGTAGAAGACCACGGCCCTCAGAATCCCCGGCTGGGCCAACAACTTCTTGATGCCGTCGCCGGCCCCGCGAGCCAACTCACTGGCTCCCACAACGACCACGCTGAAGGCTACTTGCGTAACAAGCGCCAGGGCCGCTTCCACGCTGGCCGTGGTGTGGACGACATAGCCGCGCGACACCAAGACGTCGGCCATGAGAACGCGGATGCGCTCGCTGCTGTCAACAACGAGAACGAAATGGCAGTCGGTGCCATTAGTCATGGTGTCGGACCGCTTAACGCCCAAACATTTCCCGAACTGAATGTTGAGATGATTCTACAGCATTAATGCAGAGTGTAGCACGGGATTTCCAAAAGAAACTGACCATCCAGTTTTGCAAAAACCCTGCGCGGCTCGGTCCATCGTCCGTATTGTTAACGACCCCATCGTTGTGGATGGACTGTTTACAACTGGCGGGCCCCTGCGCCCGCAGCCTGGATTTATCGAGGAGCAGATCGTGAAGGTACTCAGCTTCCTGGTTCTTGCCTGCCTGGCCTCAAGCCTCGCGGCCCAACGCACCGCCCGTCCCGCCGATCAGCCGGCCAAGCCCGCCACCAAGGTAGCGCCCTTGCGCGCCTCCGACGGCGCCCCTGGAGCGCGCTTTCCCTCGGTATCTCCCGACGGCCAGACCCTGGTGTTCTCTCTTCACGGAGACATCTGGTCCATGCCCACGAGCGGCGGCCGAGCCACGCGCCTGACGCTGAACGAGGCCTTCGACATGCGCCCGCTGGTCACGCCCGACGGCAAGTCCGTCGTGTTCACCAGCGACCGCAGCGGAAGTTACGACATCTGGATCATGCCCATTGATGGCGGGCCCCCGCGCCGCCTGACCTTTCATGCCGCTCCCGAGGTCGCCTGCGGATTCACGGCCGACGGCAAGAGCATGATTCTCCAGTCGGCCCTTTCGACCGAGTGGGAGCTCTATCGCCTGAGCCTTGACGGCGGCACGGAGGTACGCCTCACGCGGACCGGAGCCCGCGACGGCGCCACACCTGATGATGGCTCCACTCTCTATTTCATCGATGGTCCCAGTGACTCGAAGGTTCAGGAATACAAGGGCTCGGCCAACGACCGCCTCTTCCGCCAGCTCACTGGCGCGGCGCCCGAAAACCTGCACGTATTTGACGGAAACACCCGCGAGCCGCGCCTGAGCAAGGACGGCAAGCGCCTCTACTTCACGCGCGAAGTGGAGGGAAGCTTCGAGCTGTTCGTGTGGGACGTGGGGTCAGAGCAGGTGCGCCAGCTCACGCGCCTGGGTCAGGACGGCATGAGCAACTACAGCCTCAGCGCCGACGAAGGCACCGTATACTTCGTCTGGAAGTTCTACCTTCACTCGCTGGACCTGAAGGCGGCGGACGCCAAACCCAAGCTGCTCCCCATCCTGATCCGCGAGGACGCCGCCGGGCCCCGCCGCGTTGAGCGCACCTTCACCAGCGGCGTTGCCTCCGCGGACATCAGCGCGGACGGCAAGACCATCGCCTTTGAACTCAACGGGCAGATCTGGCTCATGGGCGCCGACGGCGGACAGGCGCGCCAGCTTACGAGCGACGCCGATCGCAAGCAGATGCCCCGCATCTCCCCCAACGGCCGCGAAATCGCCTATTTCGCTGAGGTCAAGGGCAATACGGACATCTTTGTGGTAGGAACGGACGGCAAGAACCTGCGGCAGATCACCAACGACCCCGCCCTCGACGCCTTCATGAGCTGGAGCCCCGACGGCACCCGGCTTGTCTTCACCAGCGAGCGCAGCGGCAACCGCGACATCTGGATCGTCAGCGCCCAGGGCGGCGCCGCCACTCAGCTCACCAACGCCCCCCAGTCCGACGATGACGCCTGCTTCTCGCCCGACGGCAGCATGATCGCCTTTGACAGTGCGCGCGGCGGCAACACCGACATCTGGATCATGAACGCGGACGGCAGCAACCAGCGCCGCGTCTATGGCTCGACGGAGATTGAAGAAGTCCCCAGCTTCTCTCCCGACGGCAGGTTGATCGTGTTCAATCGCATTGTGCGCGGACAGACCAGCGTGGAGACTTCGGTCGTGGTCACGGACATCATGGGCTCGGGGGAGGTCACCGTGGCCCAGGGTCAGTACGGGAAGTTCAGCAACGACGGCCGCAACATCTTCTACGTGGGCGGCACGGCGCGCGGCGGCGGCCAGCTTTACCTGGCGCCTGCCCCCGTGGCGATCAACGCCGGACGCCAGATTCCCTTCATCGCCAGCATTGAGATCACGGAGAAGGAGGAGATGCTGCGGGCCTTTGATGAAGCCGCACAGGCCTACGGTCAGGGCTTTTACGATCCCAAGTTCCACGGCAAGGACTGGGAGGCCCTGGTGCAGCAGTACCGGCAGCTCGTCGAGGCCTGCGGCACGCGCGAAGAGTATCTTTACTATCTCAATCGCATGGTGGGTGAACTCTCCGCCAGTCACTCGGGGGCGTTTGCGAGCACCATCAAGGCGCGTCAGTTCAACACCGGCCTGTTGGGCATGAGCCTCACGCCGGAAGTGTTCCGCGACACGCGTCAGCGCCTGAGGGTGGACGAAGTGGACGCCCAGGGTCCCGCGGACAAGGCATGGATCCGCAAAGGTGACTACATTTTCCGCATCAACGGCAAGATGATCGCCGCCAAGGACAACGCCTACGCCCTGCTGGAAGGCACCACGGGTGTGGAGATTGCGCTGGTGGTGGCGGATAACCCCGAGGGCGAAAATCCCCGCGAGGTCAAGATCACGCCCGAATCCGGGCAGCAGAAGCAGCAAAGGGACTACCAGCAGTGGGTGCTGAAGAACCGCAGCGTTACCACCCGTCTCTCCAGCAACCAGGTGGCCTACATCCACATTGCCGGCATGATGCCCCCCAACCTCCAGCAGTTCCAAAACGAGCTGGCGACGCCGCAGGTTCAGGCCTGCAAGGCGCTGGTGATTGACGTCCGCGATAACGGGGGCGGCAACATCCACCAGCAGCTCATCGATATCCTTTCGCGCAAGCCCTACGCGGAGATCCGCATGCGCACAGGACAGAAGGTGGGCCAGCCCACGCTTTACTGGGACCGACCCATTGTCGTGCTCATCAATGAGCGCAGCTACAGCGACGCCGAAGTCTTCCCCCATGCCATGAAGACCCTTGGCATGGCCACGATCGTTGGCACTGAGACACCGGGCGCCGTCATCGGAACCTTTGACATCCGCCTTTCGGACGGCACCAACTGGCGCATCCCCATGTCCGGCTTCTTCAACAAGGACGGTTCAAACCAGGAGCGCAACGGCTGCAAGCCCGACATCGCCGTGGACATCACTCCCGCCGATCGCATCGCAGGCAAGGACCCGCAGCTTGAAAAGGCCGTCGAGGTCGCGCTTCAGAAGATCAAGGACGCCAAGACCAAGCCGCAGCCCAAGGCTGAACAGCCCACCGGCCCAACCAAGGAGGGCGACTTCGAGGGCGAACGCGAAGACGCCAGGTAGTCACGGGAGCTTTCAAGGATGCCCGGGTGGCCCGAAAGGGCCACCCTTTGCTTCAGGCCAGCCTTTTCAGGGGCCCGCAACGGCGCCCCCTACACTTTTCAACGCGGCAATGGAAGATGCCGCGCCTCTCATCTGCAGGGGTGGCCCATGGCCAAAGACGACATCTACCAGGCATCACTTGAGTACCACGCGCGCGGCCGCGCAGGGAAGATCGCAGTCGTTCCGACGAAACCGACGCTGACGCAGCGCGACCTCAGCCTCGCCTACAGTCCCGGCGTGGCTGAACCCTGCCGCGAAATTGCCCGCAACGCCGATGAAGCCTATCGCTACACGGCCCGAGGCAACCTGGTGGCTGTGGTCTCCAACGGAACGGCCATTTTGGGCATCGGCAACCTCGGCGCGCTGGCGAGCAAGCCGGTGATGGAAGGCAAGGGCGTGCTGTTCAAGAAGTTCGCCGACATCGATGTGTTCGACATCGAAGTCAACACCATGGACATCGACGAGTTCGTGGACACCGTGGCGCGCCTGGAGCCGACATTCGGCGGCATCAACCTGGAAGACATCCGCGCTCCCGAATGCTTCGAGATCGAGCAGAAGCTCAAAGAGCGCATGCAGATCCCGGTCATGCACGATGACCAGCACGGCACGGCCATCATCGCGGGCGCGGCGCTGCTGAACGCCTGTGAGGTGCTCGGCAAGCGCCTGGGCGACCTGCGCGTGGTAGTCAACGGTGCAGGTGCTTCAGGCATTGCCTGCACCAACTACATCATCGGCCTGGGCGTGAAGGCCGAAAACGTGATCATGTGCGACTCCAAGGGCGTACTCAACAAGCAGCGCGACGACGAGCTGCACTGGAGCAAGCTGCCCTTTGTCCGGGACGTCAAGGGCCGCTACCTCAGCGATGTGATGGACGGTGCAGACCTGTTTCTCGGTCTCAGCGTGAAGGGGGCGCTCAAACCCGAGATGCTCAAGAAGATGGCCAAGAACCCCATCGTCTTTGCCATGGCCAATCCGGACCCGGAAATCGACTACCCCGAAGCCCTGGCCGCCCGGCCGGACGTGCTCATGGCCACGGGCCGCAGCGACTTTCCCAACCAGGTCAACAACGTCCTGGGGTTCCCCTTCATCTTCCGGGGCGCCCTTGACACGCGTTCCAGGGCCATCAACGAAGACATGAAGCGCGCCGCAACCTACGCTCTGGCCAAACTGGCCAAGGCCGAGGTGCCTGACAGCGTCTCGCGCGCCTACGGCGGCGAGCGATTCAGCTTTGGACCCACCTACCTGATTCCCAAGCCCTTTGACCCGCGCGTGCTCTATTACGTCGCTCCGGCCGTGGCCAAGGCCGCCATGGACAGCGGAGTCGCCCGTGTCCGCATTGACATTGAGGAATACCGCGAACAGTTGCGCCGCAAGACCGAGCCCGGCCGCGCCGTGCTTTCCGTAGCCCTGTCCAAGGCCAAGCAGTTGCGCAAGCGTCTGGCGCTGCCGGACGCGACGGACCGCCGTGTCGTGGCTGTGGCCCACCAGGTCATCAACGAGGGGCTGGCCAAGCCGGTATTGATAGGCGAGAAGGCCCGCATCCAGGCGGCCATGGAAGGATTCGACGAAGACACCTACGAAATCGTTGATCCGGCCAGACCGCCGGAACATGAAGCGCTCGAAGCCAGGCTCAAGGAGAACGAGGGCATGTTCGCGTCGCGCACCAAGCTCGATGCCTACACGCTCGCTGCCCTGATGACGGACCTGCAGATGGTGGACGGCATGCTCAGCGCCGCCGACCGGGTATACCGTGAAACCGTTCCCAGCGTGCTCAAACACGTGCGCAAGCGCCCGGGCGTGCGGCGTGTGTTCGGCATGCACATCATGGTCATCAAAGACCGCGTGTTGTTCTTCGCCGACACCACGCTGGTCATCAAGCCCACGGCGGAAGAACTGGCAGACTGCGCCCGCCTGGCCTCGGAGGCCGTGGCGGCCCTCGGCGTCACGCCGCGCGTGGCTTTCATCAGTTACAACATCTTCGGCGCATCGCCTGATCCCGAAGCCCAGCGCGTCCGTGACGCCTATGAACTCTTCCACACCCGCAATCCCGGCATCGAGTCCATCGGAGAAATCCAGGCCGACATCGCGCTTGCGCCCGAAGAGTTCCGCAACGTGGTCAGCGCTGAACGCATGCCCCGCCCGGCCAACGTTCTGATCTTTCCCAATCTGGACACGGCCAACGCCGCTTTCCGACTGGTGCGAGTGACGGCTGACGCGACGGCTCTGGGCCCGTTGCTGCTGGGCTTGAGGCGACCGGCCAACGTGATGCCGCGCGTTGCCAGCGTGGCGGAGTGCGTGGCCATGGCCGGCATCACGCTGGCCATGCCGGTGCTGGCCAGCGAGTCGGGAGTCTTCAAGGCCGTGAACAATCCTTCCGGCGAGTGGAGGGTGGCACGCTGAACGCGGCTTGCCCGATTCAAACGGGCGCCTTGCGGCGCCTCGCATCAAGTGAAACGGGCGCCTTGCGGCGCCTCGCATCAAGTGAAACGGGCGCCTTGCGGCGCCTCGCATCAAGTG